>NZ_CADEAK010000003.1 GCF_902825225.1 Bartonella vinsonii subsp. berkhoffii ATCC 51672 | reverse complement strand
ATGATGTCTCGCTTGATGAAGTGGATAGCTTTTTTTCTCTTTTTGTTGATCCTCGATTTTGCCCGCCTCATGGATGCGATAGACAATGTTTTTGCACATTTAAAACAATGGTTCTCAAAGAATTAGAGATTTTAAAAATTTTTGCTAGAATCAGAAAACTTTACGCTTTAGATCAAGAGGCAGCCGCCCGTTTAAGGACAGAATCGGATGCTTGTCGCGATAGTTTTACCATCAAATCTTCTGATCCCTTGTGTCGTGAAACTATTGGCATGTTTATAAGACTTTTAAAGATTTTTTCACAACAGGATTTGGAATCATTCAAAGGAATATTAGAAGGGATTAGAGAAGAGAGAAGCCCAAAAAACGTTCGTGTTGTGGAGAAGTGTTAGGAAATCCTATTCCCGCACCTCATTATATGGTCCCTAACCTTAAAAAATATAAATAAAATCAATATGTTATTGCAATTAAATTTAAGATTCGAATTCAAGTACCCCAGCCAATACTTAATTAAATCAATAGGTTATATAAAAGTTCAAGAATTTTGGTTCCATTGATTCTTTTAACTTATTTTTCACCTATCCTTGACTTTTTCGATTGCTTCTATTGCAAGTCGTTTTCTATCCGCCCTTTTAATATAAAGTGACACCATTTTATCTTTTGTTCAGCTAAAAAGCACTTTCATTTGTAAAATTATAGCACCAGCATTTGCTGTGCGTGTTACTACTCATTTTCTCAATCTCACTCCATGGGCTGTTTTAAATTCCCGCTGCATTATTCCATGTCTCACGAAATAGGTTAAACCTTCTTTGACAAGAATAGAAATACCACGTGATCTCAAGCTTTTTGCAAATTTCTTTCGTAAAATCTCATCAACAGAACGAATAATAAAATCCACAACCTCAACAGGGGTTAAACAATCTCAAGTTTATCAGTTGTCTTTTTAAATGCCTTAGAAAAAAACTTTCATAAAGCTTGATAATGAGATTTTATCTTGCATGAGGTTCGGTAATACCAGAAGAAAAATAATTTTATACTGCCATAGAATTCTTTAAGGTCTTTTGATTCCTCTACAATATTTTTCTTGTCCAACTCAGTTAAAATCTTTTCCATTGCTTGAGAGATGGCATTGCATTTGTACGAGCATTTGTCGACACCAACAGTGGGAAAAACACCACACTGGCTGGGGAAATGGTTTTGGTAAACATGTAAAAATGGATGTAGAGGATGATTTTACGATCACCAGCTGCAATGCTACGGGGCAAGCATCTAGTTAAGCAGAAATTAGTTTCACTCGGTTATAATGGTGGGAAAAGGCTGATGCAGCATCAAAAATCTCTCCTTCCAAAAGAATAAATTTTCCAGTTATTATAGCAGCCTTGTGGAGTAATTAGGGGGCAAAGCTGAGATGAAAGTTTTGACATTACTGTAAAAGACAAAACAATACTGATTGGGAGACTTATTGCAGCACAGCTCAAGCAGAAAAAACAGCCTGACTATTTGAAGCATCACAGCTGCTGATATTACCAACAGTGCTGATGCTAAAGCCAGAAGCCAAGGGGTTAGTGGTTCTGGTGATTGTACTTTGCTACAAAGTATTGATTTATAATCATAATTTATCGTTTTGCATGTTGAATTAGCCCCCCGAATATTGTAAGATTTTCTCATCTCATCTTGAATCAATTACAATCAATTGCTTGCACATCACAAACGGGGCTGATGTGTGGGTAAAAAACCGTTTAGAAAGGAGTAAAAATGCCTTTGATGAATCGTCTTAATGCAAGGGCTGTCGCAATATTGGGGACTGGCAAATATAATCATGGTGCCGGCTTGTTACTTCATAAGCAACAGAACACATACGACATCATTAAAAATGTCGTTAAGAATGCTTTAGATTATGCCAAAGCGCAGGATTTAGTGGAAGAGGAACCCAAATCCGCTATCAGCAACAGCACTATCATCATTACTGATGAAGCGAGGACAAAAAACATTGATGGGGCAGGAGGGAAAAACAATCGCTTTCCTTAATCATGGCATCGTGCTACAGCGCATTAGGGTGTACAACCGCTAGACAAAAGCAAG
Organism: Bartonella vinsonii subsp. berkhoffii ATCC 51672; assembly: GCF_902825225.1. Classification (GTDB taxonomy): domain Bacteria; phylum Pseudomonadota; class Alphaproteobacteria; order Rhizobiales; family Rhizobiaceae; genus Bartonella; species Bartonella berkhoffii. The sequence goes on along the minus strand of NZ_CADEAK010000003.1, from coordinate 209,204 downwards.
CTGGAACAAATAGTCCGCGAAAATCGCGAAATAGCAACTCAATTTCTGGAAGAAGACTTTAAATACAGCGATGAAGCCTATAAAACCATGTTTATCAAAGAGTACCCCATTGTTGTGGTTGATTGCGATAAAGACGGCAATATAATTTATCCCAAAGATAAAAATGGAAACCCTATAAAAGGTTGCGCAAATGAAGTGAATTTCTGTTTATAAAGGGGTAGCGGTGAGTGCTGCTGAGGATGCTTGCGATAAAATAGGCCATGAAAGTTTAATCTCTTATTTGGAAGAGCAAGCTATGGATTGTCCAGCTGTTTCTTCAGCGTTGTTCGGCAAAGTGTTGCCATTACAGGTTATCTGTATATGGTGAGGCGATTAAAATGATGGGATGTGTAAAAGCAGTCCCTTTAATTGATGATGACAAGGCAGATTAAGATTGTACCAAAACTTATTCCGACATTTGCAAGTACAGCAGCAGTGTATGCGGCTTGGAGGACGCGACATAGTAGATGCAGCGTGATATTGATGATCTCCTACATGATTTAGAAAGCATTGAGGAAATTTTTTTAAGAGTTTAACGGAATGAGGAGTGAATCGTTGATTATAAAATTTATTTCATATTCATTTTTGATGATTTTCTTTCCATGAATCATTAAATGGCTGTATATTCTTTAATGGTCTGCATTGGCAGGATATGCAGTGTATACGCTTTTCAGGAAGGGTAGAACGAATAAAAAAGGGTTACAAAGGTGTTCTTGCAACGCATTGGTTTTGAATGAGCGAACAACAAATTCACGTTTCAAAAGAGAAAGTAAAAAAATAATGACAGATGATTCTTCTATTAATGTTTTCCAATCTATTCTGTCACGTAAATCGATTAGAGCTTTTACCAGTAAGCCAGTTTCAGAGGAAACAATCAAAGAAATTTTAAAATTTGCGGCACGTACACCATCTGGAACAAATATTCAGCCATGGCAAGTCATTGTTCTTACAGGGGATGTATTGCAGAAAGTAGGACAAGAACTTTCACAACTCGTATTCTCAGGTGTAAAAGGCGAACGTGAAGTTCCTTATTATCCACGCCAATGGCGTGAACCTTATCTTTCAAGGCGTCGAAAAATTGGTTTGGATCTTTATAAGAGTCTTGGAATTCAAAAAAATGAGCAGGAAAAAATACTTCACCAGAAAGCGCAAAATTTTTGCTTTTTTGGTGCACCTGTAGGGCTTTTGTTTACAATGGATTACGACATGGAAAGGGGAAGCTGGCTTGATTTGGGGATGTTTATGCAGACCATTATGTTAGCAGCACGTGGGTTTGGGTTGGATACATGTCCCCAAGCTGCTTTTGCTGATTATCATAAGCAAATTCGGACACTTTTATCAGTGCCTTCTGATCGGCAAATTATTTGTGGTATGGCACTTGGCTATCGCGATATGAGTGCTCCAGAAAACAATTTTGAAACTGAACGTGAGCCAATTGAGAATTTTGTGCGCTTTATGTAGGTGAGTGTCATTTTTTTAGATCTTGGAATTTATAAAAACATTTCGGTGAGAATTTCTCATTCTTATTTAATTTTAAATTGCATATTAATTTTTATTTTACTACGCTTACAAAATTAAAAGGATCATCATTGTCCGTTTCGAGGATTGGCTATGAAAAGCGTTATAGAAAAGAAATGTTGGATGGTAGCAAGACGAGCGACATTCATATTTATTGCTGTTATTCTTTTAGCTTATCTTGCAATTTGATTTTAAATGGGACAAACGTGATAAAAAAGCGTATACTGAAACTTTGTGGAGTTTTGGGGTGATGCGTGTTTTTATCTGTTTTTGAACTTTTTAAAATTGGTATTGGTCCTTCTAGTTCACATACGATGGGGCCGATGACAGCGGCTAACATGTTTTTGCAAGAGATTCTTGCACGCAATTTTTCTCAGCCACTTGAAGTTGAGGTTTCTCGTATACGTGTTTATCTTTATGGTTCTTTGGCTTTCACGGGAATTGGGCATGCTACAGATAGAGCTATTATATTAGGACTTTTGGGAGAAAAAGCATCTACTGTTGACCCTGATTGTATGGGATTCCTATTAGAAAAAGTGATATGTGAAAAAAAAGTTCAACCAAAGGGCCATCCTGCTTATCAGTTTGATTTGCAAAGTGATCTTATTTTTGAACAAAAGAAAGTTCTACCTAGACATGCTAACGGACTTGCGTTTGAAGGGCTTGATAATGAGGGGAATATTCTTTTGCGGCAGATTTATTATTCTATTGGCGGTGGTTTTGTTGTGACTGAGGATGAATTAAGCCATATGAGTGGTCATACGCAGCAAGAAACGTTTGAAGTGCCATATCCTTTTGATTCTGCACGTAAAATGTTGTCAATGGCAGAAAAATCAGGATTTTCCATTGCTGAAATGAAGCGCATAAACGAAGAGGCAAAGATGGAGCGTTCAGCTCTTGATACGGGTCTTGATGAAATTTTTTCCGCTATGACAAATTGTATTGATAGAGGTCTTTCACAAGAAGGTGTGTTGCCAGGTGGATTGCATGTTCCAAGGCGTGCTAAAAAGCTGTATGAAAAGCTTTTGGAAAATCGAAAGAAAAATCGCAATTATTCACTTTGGGCTAATGATTGGCTTTCGGTATATGCCATAGCAGTCAATGAGGAAAATGCTGCAGGTGGCCGTGTTGTTACGGCACCAACGAATGGAGCAGCTGGAGTTGTGCCCGCAGTTTTGTGTTATTATCTCCAGTTTAATGATGGTTTAGATCGAGAGGGAATCCATAATTTTTTGTTAACGGCGGCAGCCATTGGTGGTGTGATTAAACATAATGCTTCTATTTCTGGTGCAGAAGTTGGTTGTCAAGGTGAAGTTGGGACAGCGTCTTCAATGGCAGCAGCAGGGTTAACAGCCGCGTTAGGTGGTACACCGGCTCAAATTGAAAATGCTGCAGAGATCGCGCTGGAGCATCATTTGGGAATGACATGTGATCCGGTTGCAGGTCTTGTGCAGGTTCCTTGCATTGAACGCAATGCAATGGGTGCTGTTAAGGCGGTGACAGCTTCTTCTCTTGCGTTGCATGGTAATGGGGATCATTTTGTTTCTCTTGATGCTTGTATAGAAACAATGCGTCAGACAGGACATGATATGAGTGAACGCTATAAAGAAACAAGTAAAGCTGGGCTCGCAGTCAATGCAATATCCTGTTAAAGCGTGCAATGGATTTTAATCTAGTAAATACTTTAAGGGCTTTCTATTGCTTATGAAAGTAACAGGGGCTACCATCATTGTATTTGTGAGCTCCCAGCATAGCTAGCAGCTTTTGTATTAAAACGGTTTATAAAGAGGTATATTGAGCCTCTGCTTAAACAGCTTCGCATAGCTATTTGGCGTGTGATGTGCAAGAGAACAAAATTTATTAATTGATCATATGAGAGTTTAAAGTAAGAGAATATTCTTGTATTCTGTGGTCTCATTCAAGTTGTAAAATGATGAATGAGGTTGATAAAGCTATCTTCGGTAGCAGCTAACAAATTAATTATTTTTATTATAAATTTATTATTTTCATGTCATGTCAAACTATTCGATATTGTAAGACATTCTTGTTTTACGCATTATTACCAATAAATCACCAGAACTCATTAAATCATAGTGCGGAAGGTGGATGAGCCATGCATGCAAAAAAAATCTTGAGTACAAGAATAGTGATGACTCATGAGTACGAGTAAATACAAGGGGTGATAGTTGGGCTCTGGCTATGTAAGAGTGAGGGTGAAGAGGCTCGTGGGTGTGGAGTTATATGATTCATAGTTTGCCGCGAGAAATGGGGAGTGAGGAACTATAAAGAGTTGTATTTTAAAGTTGCTTTTCTTTTGAAAAAAATACGAGTTTTGTCAAAGGATTTAGGAAATTTTATACAATGCTTATGTCGTATGAGGCTTATGTTGCATCGGTGAATTTATGTTTTATTAAAAAAATTCTCTTCATTGAGTTATTATGGTCGTACCCAATCAATAAGAAAACTTTCCATCCAATAGGACCATTTTTTCTTATGAAAAAGATCAAGAATAATCTTTGGTATTCAATCCGAAGGTAAGCCTAACATTTGGTATTTTTATGCGCCTTAAGAAATGGTTTTATTGAAAATCTAATCAGACAGTTGAAAAGAACCGTGCGAGCGCGATCTTTAAAATTTGAAGAAGAAGTTGCCTGTGCTAAAAGATTTTTTTAAGCTGTAGACAACGTACGAATATTCTTAATTTATATAAAATAACTCTTGCGGAAATCATCTATAGAATTAGACGTTTGTTGCACCTAGATGGATTTTAATAGGTACATTACCGGTTTGACTTGCTACGCGTAAATGAATGCGTACAGGAGGCATGGCAAGACGACGATTTCGTATTGTTTGGCAAATGAGAAGGTTAACAAGAGACTGTGTGTTTAACGCAGCGGGAGTATATCTTAAATTAGCAAGTTTTATTGCAGCATCGTGAAGAGAACGCAATGAGAGGAGAGATGATTGCTTCAATAATTTTTCTTTTTTAATGGATGAAGCAAGAGCATTATCAGTCATGATACTATCCTTAACGCGAATTCAAAAACTTTTAATAAGCTACAATATAGCAGTTAAAATTTGCTTTCTTTAATGTAGAACAAGCATTGAAAGCATCTTTTTTTGATTGAAAGCCTATAAATCGAGCTCGGTAATAATGACGTCCACTTTTCTCAAAAAGTTGCATATGTGAAGATGTGCGCTTTAAAGCAGAATAAGCTGTGTCTTTTGCTTTTAAAAGCAGTTTTTTTGCTTGTTCTTCACTAGGAAGAGAACCAATTTGGATAGCCCATCCGGCGTTTGTGAACAAAGAAGCCGTAACAATTTTATGAGTCTCAACGGGTATAGTTTTTTGAGGATTAGGGATTGGTATAATTGCTTGGTTGACAGCAGTTATTGCCATATTGGAATTTCTAGGTTGTCCTGCAAATGCTGTTAACATAGTGGAAATTTCATCATCGAAATTGGTTGGTTCAGCTTTAACATTTGGTATAGGAATATTGGCGCCTGTAGGTAAATTATAGTGTACAGAAGCCATTAAATGGCTACCACTTTTCGTCCTACTTGCTTTTGGCAAATATTGGCTCAATAAGTTGGCCATATGCTCGTCACGTGCGGTAGATGATTTACCTCCCATAACGACAGCAACGATAGAGCGCCCTTCAAGACGCATGGAAGTCGCTAGATTAGAACCTGACATTTGTGTGTAGCCGGTTTTAATTCCATCAACACCTTTCATGATTTTGACAAGCTTGTTGTGGTTATTAATTGTATGTCCACGGAAAGTAAAACTTTTGATTTTGAACAAATTATACTGTTTTGGAAAATTTTTGCGCAAGGCTAATGATAAAGTGGCCATATCCCGCGCTGTAGAATAATTACGCACATCAGGGAGCCCTGAAGCATTTGCGAAATGTGTATGCGTCATGCCAAGTTTGCGGGCTTTAGCAGTCATCATTCGAGCGAATTTTTTTTCATTACCGCCGAGATATTCTGCAATGGCAGTTGCAACATCATTTGCTGATCTTGTAATGAGAGCTTTGGCAGCGGCTTCTGCAGAAATTGTTTGACCTGCTTTAAATCCGATTTTTGTTGGTGGCCGTGTTGCTGCATAATGTGAGACGGGAATTGGTGTATTGGGTGTGAGACGACGCATATGCAAAGATTCAAAAAGCATGTAGAGTGTCATCATTTTTGTTAAAGAAGCAGGATACCGTTTCAGGGTTGCGTTGGCTTGAAATAAAGTTTTTCCTGTATTTGCATCTATAACGATAGCGGCATACTTATCAGGATAGGCTCCTTGAGGAGTAGCTGATGCCCAAGAGTAAGAAAGAGCTAAAATAATAAAAGCAATTGTTACCTTTTGGTAGAAACACGCAATTTTTTGGCAGTTAATATACACTGGCAGTATCCTATTTCTCCATTTAATTTGAAAAACTTTTGTAAAGTTCTTTTCTTTACGTTGATGCAATTTAGATGAATGATATTACTAATTTGTTTACAGAACTTATTTTGTGCGTTCCCCTTTTTTTAAACCTAACCACAAAAGAAAGTTTTTTCTTTATACAAACAGCTGTTGCAATAGTTATGAAAGAACTTAAAATTAATAAAAATATGCAGCACAGGAAATGGTAATGGTACAAAAGCTAATAACGAATTCTATAGTCCAGATTATGCATAATGAAAAGGGCAAGAATTGGGATAAAAATAGCAGCTGGGATGCCTTTATAATGTCCAAGATGAGACTAAAACCTCAAAAGCCTAAGCTGTGTCGTGTTCTTTTACTTAATGATGATTACACGCCTATGGATTTCGTTGTTTTTGTTTTGAAAAACTTTTTTAAGAAAAGTTTCGAAGAAGCAACACGTATCATGTTACATATTCATCAGAATGGGATAGGCGAATGCGGAACTTATAGTTATGAAGTAGCTGAAATGAAAGTGGTACAAGTTAGAGAGTGTGTACGTCGAAATGAACATCCATTACAATGTGTAATGGAATGGAAGTGAGGAGTTATGCCATCTTTTACACCTAGTCTTGAAGAGGTTTTGCATCGGGCATTAACAATTGCTACTCAAGCGCGGCATGAATATGCGACATTAGAGCATCTTCTGCTGGCTCTGCTAGATGATGCTGATGCAAATTTAGTTATTCAGGCTTGTCAGGTAGATGTAGAAGAACTGCGAGAGCGCTTAATAAACTATATCCAGTTAGAACTGGATGGACAGATTAAAGCTGATGAGGATACAAAACCAACAACATTTTTCCAGCGTGTTATCCAACGTGCGGTAATTCATGCTCAATCGGCTGGAAAAGATGAAGTTTCAGGAGCAAATGTTCTCCTTGCAATTTTTTCTGAACGTGAAAGTCATGCGGCATATTTTCTCCAAGAGATGGGAATGACACGCTATGATGCTGTGCGTTTCATTTCACATGGTATCACTCGGGATGAGGGATTATCCATGTTACTTGAGGGACTTGAAGAGCAATTGGATCAGCAGATTTTAGACAATGAAGAAAAGGTAACGAGTGCACTGACTGCCTATTGTGTTGATCTCAATTGTAAGGCACGAAATGGAAAAATTGATTTATTAATTGGTCGTGAAGTAGAGATTTCACGTATGATTCAGGTTTTATGTAGAAGGTCAAAAAACAATCCGCTTTTGGTTGGTGATCCTGGCGTTGGAAAAACCGCTATCATTGAAGGATTAGCAAAACGTATTGTTGATGGACAAGTCCCTGAAGTTTTATCAAATGCAACAATATTTTCCCTTGATATGGGAGGGCTTGTTGCTGGTACACGCTATCGTGGTGATTTTGAAGAACGATTAAAGCACGTTATTAAAGAATTTGAGCAGTCTCCAAATGCTGTTTTATTTATTGATGAAATCCATACTTTAATGGGAGCAGGGGCTACATTGGGAGGAAATATGGATGCGGCAAATCTTTTAAAACCTGCATTATCTTCCGGAACTATTCGCTGTATTGGTTCGACGACTTACAGAGAGTATCGTAAAATTTTTGAACAAGATCGTGCTTTAGAGCGCCGTTTTCAGAAGATTGATGTTAACGAGCCGTCGATTGCTGATACAATTAAGATTTTGCAGGGGCTGAAGCCTTATTTTGAAGACTTTCATCAAATTAAATATACTGATCAGGCGATGAAGGCATCTGTAGAATTGTCCTCACGTTATATGATTGATCGCCGATTACCTGATAAAGCAATTGATGTTATTGATGAAAGTGGTGCAGCACAAAAACTTTTTCCAAAAAAGCGAAGAAAAAAAAGTATAGGCGTTAAAGAAATTGAAGCAACTGTTGCCACTATGGCAAGGATTCCACCAAAAACAGTTTCTGGCGATGATCAAAAGACGCTGAGCAAGCTTGAAGGAGAACTCAAGCATGTTGTTTATGGACAAGATCAGGCGATTTCCGCATTGGTTTCATCAATTAAATTGGCGCGAGCAGGATTGCGCGAATCAGATAAACCAATAGGAAGTTATTTATTTTCAGGGCCAACAGGTGTGGGAAAAACTGAAGTTGCAAAACAGCTTGCATCTTCTTTAGGCATTGAATTGTTACGCTTTGATATGTCAGAATATATGGAACGGCATACAGTGGCGCGGTTAATTGGGGCTCCTCCAGGTTACATAGGGTTTGATCAAGGAGGTCTCCTTACAGATGCAGTTGATCAGAAACCGCATGCAGTTTTATTGCTGGATGAGATTGAAAAAGCGCATCCAGAATTATTTAATATCTTATTGCAGGTGATGGATTATGGTAAATTAACAGACCATAATGGCAAAAAAATTGATTTCTGCAATATTATTTTAATTATGACAACCAATGCCGGTGCTTCAGAGTTAGCAAAGTCGGCTATCGGATTTGGCAAAGTGTATCGTGATGGTGATGATATTGAAGCAATTAATCGGCTCTTTACACCGGAATTTCGTAACCGGCTAGATGCGATCATTCCGTTTGCACCTTTATCTCATTTGATCATCAATCAGATTGTGCAAAAATTTATTTTTCAACTTGAAGCGCAATTAGCTGATAGGGGAATTTGTTTTGAATTAAGTCCTTCTGCGACGGTTTGGCTTGCTAATAAAGGATACGATTCCCAGATGGGGGCACGCCCATTGAACCGTGTTATACAAGAGCATATTAAGAAGCCATTAGCTGAGGAAATTTTATTCGGAAAGTTGCGCAATGGTGGCATGGTACGCGTATTGACACAAAAATCAAACGGAGGAAAAGAGAAATTGCAGTTAGAGATTTCATCTTCCAATATATCGGTTGACTCAAAGAATAAAAAACCGACACATTTTACCAAAAAATATGTCAAGAAAAAAGTTCAATGATTTAAGAGCGCTTTAAAGGGCTGCACGAATTTTTTTTGCGTTCTCTTCAAGGATTTCTGTAGGCGTTATAACATTATTATGGGGAGCAAGCTCTATTCCTTCCATACGTGGTATAATGTGGAAATGGAGATGATAAACGGTTTGTTGACTTGCTGCTTCATTCAATTGCATAACTGTTATACCATCTGCTTGAAAGGCTTTTTTTACAGCATTGGCAATTTTTTGAACTGCTTTAATGACTGGAAATAATGTTTCAGTATCCGCATCCAATAAATTCCTAGAGCCTTTTCGGGGAATAACCAGCGTATGGCCTGGGGCTTGTGGCATGATATCCATGAAGGCAATGACATCATCATCTTCATAAACACGAACAGAAGGGATTTCATTGCGAATCAATTTAGCAAAAATATTGTTATTGTCATAAGCTTGTTTCATACAAATATTTCCTTTTATGCATTTTAATTCAGAACTTTTTTAAAACTGGAGCATGCTATGGTTAGTATAGGGGTAAAAAACAAATTTCGCATTTGCTTATCACTTTTATGGTGATGCGCTGTCCTTGATGAAGTCTAGATTTCTACAATAGCTTCAACTTCTATTGGAACATCCATAGGAAGCGAAGCGACACCAATAGCAGAACGAGCATGTTTTCCTCTTTCACCAAGAATATTGACGAACAAATCAGAAGCTCCATTAGCAACAAGGGGAATATCGGTAAAATGAGGATCTACAGCTACAAAAACGGTAATTTTTATGACGCGTTTTATTTTATTTAAGTCACCAAGAGCTGCTTTGATTTGTGCCAGAATGTTGAGTGCACAAGCTTCGGCTGCTTTTTTTGCTTGTTCAATGCTAACAGTTAAGCCAACTTTACCGGTTGTTAGTGGCTTTCCCTCAACAAGAGGGAGCTGTCCAGAAATAAAGAGTTGATTGCCACTTTGTGAAGCTGTTACGTAATTGGCAATGGGGTTCACCGCTTTGGGAAGAGTAACTCCAAATGTTTTTAAGTTGTTTTCAATTACCTTGGTCATAATTTAAACTCCATAGCTTATTCTACAATATGTCCATTGCATAAACTAATTTTTGATTTAAGGAAATATGTGGTTAACTGAGAAGTTAGTCTTTTTTGCCTTATTATATGGTGTTATGCAGCGGGGACAGAATTGGAAGTTGAGAATGAACAGATCATTATTTGTAATAATTTTATATGTTATTCTTTTATGTCCTGCGAAGGCTGAAGAGACGGTTTTTATTGTGCCTCATCGAGCAATTTACGATTTTCAGCTCGATAGTGTTTCTCATGAAATGACAATTTCTGGGATGTCTGGGCGAATGGTTTACGAACTCACTGGTTCATCATGTCAAGGCTATACGACACGCTTCCGTTTTATCAGTCGTATTCATAGTGAAGATATGCCAATACATTTAACGGACCAACAGACAACGAGTTATGAAACGGGTGATGGCCGTATGCTCCGTTTTAGTGTTACAGATCAAGTTGGGCAAGAGGTTGCACGTCGCTCCGAAGGAGTCGCTGAGCGTATTCAAGATGGTATTGTCGTTAAATTAAAAAAGCCAAAGGAAAAAGAATATAAACTTGCAACAGCTGAATTTCCAATTATGCAACTTAAAAATATCATTCGCCATGCAAAAGCAGGTCACCATTTTTACTATGTTACGGTCTTTGATGGAACAGATAAAGCAGATAAAGTTATCAAGGAAAGTGTAGTCATTGGAGAAAAGAAAACGCTTTTGTCTGATACTGAAACGGAAGAAATGAGAAAATTGGATGAGGAGAAATATTGGCCTGTTACAATTTCTTATTTTGATGATGTAGAAAAAAAAGATGGCTTGCCAATCTATCGTACCAGTTTTCTCTTACATGAAAATGGTGTTATGCGTAATCTTCATATAGATTATGGGACTTTTGCCGTGCGCGCAAAATTGAATAGTCTTGAATTCCTCGATCTTGGGAAAAATAATGATCAATGCAAATATTAAATGGTTGCAGAAAATGACTTGAAAAAGAATCAAATATTAGTATGGTGGCATTATTCCACACGCGGAGTTTGGGTGTTTGCGAGAAAAATTTAGCAAACGTCCGCCGGTAGCGGTTTTTTGCTTTTTCCGCGGAGGTTAAACCGGAAAGGATAAACTATGGCACTACCCGATTTTACTATGCATCAGCTTTTAGAAGCAGGTGTACATTTTGGTCACCAGACTCATCGCTGGAATCCAAAAATGACTCCTTATATTTACGGTCAGCGTAATAATATTCATATTATTGATCTTTCTCAGACTGTTCCTCTTTTGCACCAAGCTCTTAAACTTGTTTCCGATACAGTTGCATGTGGTGGACGCATTCTCTTTGTTGGTACGAAGCGGCAGGCATCTGACATTATTGCTGATGCTGCGAATCGTTCGGCACAATATTATGTTAATGCACGTTGGCTTGGCGGTATGCTCACAAATTGGAAAACGATTTCCCATTCAATACACCGTTTGCGTAAGCTTGATAAAATTCTTGCTGCTGAAGCACAGGGCTTTACCAAAAAAGAACGCTTGAATCTTGAACGTGATCGTGAAAAGCTTAATCGTGCACTTGGTGGTATTAAGGATATGGGCTCTGTTCCAGATCTTATATTTGTCATCGATACAAACAAAGAAAATATTGCAATTCAAGAAGCAAAACGTTTAGGTATTCCCGTTATTGCTATTATTGATACCAATTGTGATCCTGATAACATTACGCATCCAATACCAGGTAATGATGACGCTTCACGTGCAATTGCTCTTTATTGTGATCTTTTTGCGCGTGCCGCGCTTGATGGTATTGCACGTCAACAAGGTGCGATGGGAGTTGATTTGGGAGCTCAAGTTGATGCGCCTGTGGAACCCGTTTTGGAAAATGTTGCTTCAGTTTCTGAGTAAATTAAAAAACGCCCGTTAAGGTACTTATTTCTAAAGAGAGATTATGGGTGTGCACAGAGTTTTATTCCTTGCACGCTTTTATTGTTACAAAATAAAGAGGCAAATATGAGCATTACTGCTACACAAGTAAAAGAACTTCGGGAATTGTCAGGTGCTGGTATGATGGATTGTAAAGCAGCGCTGTCGGAGACCAATGGTGACATGGAGGCCGCTGTTGATTGGCTTCGTAAAAAAGGAATAGCCAAAGCAGATAAAAAGGCTGGTCGTACGGCTGCTGAAGGATTAATCGGAGTTGTATCAAACGATTCAAGCGCGGTTTTAGTTGAAATTAATTCTGAAACAGATTTTGTTGCACGCAATGATGTATTCCAAGACATTGTCCGCAATGTGGCTACAGCTGCTTTAGATACGAAAGGGTGTGTTGACGCTGTTTCCGCCTCTCTTTATCCTGGTTCTGAAAAGACCGTAGAGGCTACGATTAAAGATGCGATTGGTACCATTGGTGAGAATATGACATTTCGGCGTTCTGCAAAACTCTCTGTTGAGAATGGCGTCGTTGCTACTTATATACACAATAGTGTGGCTGATGGGCTTGGTAAACTTGGTGTTTTGGTTGCTATTGAAACGACGGGAAATAAGGAAGCAGCTACCGTTTTTGGTCGACAGGTTGCGATGCATATTGCTGCAACTAATCCATTAGCTCTCACCGCGGAAAATGTTGATGTGAGTGCTGTTGAGCGTGAAAAAGCCATTTTTTCTGATCAGGCGCGCCAGTCTGGGAAGCCTGAAAATATCATTGAAAAAATGGTGGAAGGGCGTATGCGTAAGTTTTTCGAAGAGGTTGTTCTGCTTTCTCAGGCTTTTGTTATGAATCCTGATATGAGTGTTGAAGCGGCTTTAAAGGATGCTGAAAAGTCGATTGGTGCACCTGCAAAAATTACAGGGTTTGTTCGCTTCGCATTAGGGGAAGGTGTGGAGAAAGAGGAATCTGATTTTGCTGCAGAGGTTGCAGCGGCCGTAAAGGGATAGTGATTTTTAAATTATTGTCAGAGATTTAAAACTATACCATTGGTTATGGAATTTCTGATATAAAATGTATGATTATTGAGAGGGCGTCACGTGATAAAGTGGTGCCCTTAATGGCGTCGAAAGCAAAAAATAACTGTGCTTTTGGGGAGATTGTCAATGACATTAGCGCTACAATATAAACGTATTCTTTTAAAGGTTTCTGGTGAAGCCCTTATGGGAAAACAGAGCTTTGGGATTGATGTTTCCGTTGCAGATCGTATTGCCGCTGATGTTGCTGAAGTGCGAGCGTTGGGAGTAGAAGTTGCTATTGTTATAGGTGGGGGAAATATTTTTCGTGGAGTTGCTGTTGCTTCACATGGTGGGGATCGTGTGACAGGTGATCATATGGGAATGCTTGCCACGGCTATTAATTCTTTAGCATTGCGAACATCATTGATAAAGCTAGGGGTTGAGACAGTCGTATTGTCCGCGATTGCTATGCCACAAATTTGTGAAAGTTTTTCACAGCGTAAAGCAATAGGTTATATGAATCAAGGAAAAGTTGTTATTTTTGCAGGCGGTACGGGTAATCCATTTTTTACCACTGATTCTGCTGCTACTTTACGTGCAGCAGAAATTGGTGCAGATGTTCTTTTAAAAGGAACACAAGTGGATGGTATTTATTCTGCAGATCCAAAGCTAGATCCTACAGCTAAACGTTTTGACCAATTAACACATGTTGAGATTTTGCAATGGGGGTTGTCTGTTATGGATACAACAGCGGTTACTTTAGCACGCGAAAATAATGTACCGATTATTGTATATTCCATTCATGAAAAAGGTGGTTTGGCTAAAGTGTTGAATGGAACCGGACGGTTTACAATAGTATCGGAATGAAGATAATCTTCAAGGCGTAATTGAAGGAGACAGAAATATGAATGTTATATCTATTATGGATGATCTGAAACGTCGCATGGATGGTGCCATTTCCGCTTTTAAACATGAATTAGGAGGTTTGCGGACCGGACGAGCTTCGGCCAGTTTATTAGAACCTTTAACGGTTGAAGCTTATGGTTCTGTTGTACATATCAATCAGGTCGCGAATATTTCTGTTCCAGAGCCGCGGATGCTTTCAGTTTCTGTGTGGGATAAAACGATGGTAGGAGCTGTAGAGCGTGCTATTCGTGATTCTGGTCTTGGTTTGAATCCCATTACTGATGGTATGAATTTGCGTATTCCTTTACCTGAATTAAATGAAGAACGCCGTAAAGGACTTGTAAAAATTGCACATCAATATGCAGAACAAGCGCGTGTTGCTACCCGCCATGTCCGTCGCGATGGTATGGATAATTTGAAAAAATTGGAAAAAGAAGGTGAAATTAGTCAAGATGAAGCGCATGGCTTATCTGACAAAGTTCAAAAACTCACGGATGAAACTATTGCTGATATTGATAAGATTTTGGCTGTGAAAGAAGCCGAAATTATGCATGTTTAAGGCGATTTTATCGCTAGAAAAATATTATTCTATATTTAGTATAATATCTTTTTATGGATAAGAATGAGGCGTAAAATATCTCTTAATAAAGAGCGTGAGGTGGGAAGAGGTGCATTTTAGCGTATTTCTATATTGCAAGATAAAGATTGATTTGAAGTAGCAGACGTTTTTTAGATCTTTATCTAAATATTGAAAGAGATTCTCTGCTAAAGAGGGGTTTATAATAAGAAAATGAAAAATTTTACGTATTTTTTGAATTACGTGATAAAAATATTTTCATGATTTAGATAAAGATCTAAGGATGTCGTTCAAATCTTTCAGGGGAGATGTTTGGGAAAAATGGAACGTAAAGATTCTATCTTAACTTTGCTACTTTCATTATGAATAATCCAGTTTGCACAGCTTATTTTCAGATGATTGAGAGGATGATAGAAAAATGTTTTTATACGAAGAAAATATCACATATAAATTTCACAATTCCCATAAGAAATAAACGGCAGCTTTTTTTATTATTTAAGATAGACAGAATATATGTATGAATGCATTTTAATACGTAATCCTTTGATATCTCCTTCACTTTTCAGTCTTATAAAGACCATCTTAGTATATCAGATCATGTATGATAGATTGTAAAAAAAAGTCTGTAAAAGTGTGAGTACAAAGAAACCGCATAACAAAGTTTTTTGCTTGCGTCAATTTTTGAGTTTGTATTTTCTATTTTTATTGTTTGGATGGTGTTTTGTCTAATCTTATTTATCGTATTTTGACTGCTTTGGTTTTTGGCATCATTGCTTTGTGTTTAACATGGTTTGGAGGAACTTTATTTTTTTTGTTTGTATGGGGTATTGGTGGTTTTATTCTTTATGAATGGATGTGTATTACGAAAGAAAAGTGGCATGTTTCACAAAAAATATTAGCAAGTGTTTTTTATTTGATTTTTGGTTCTTTTTTGCTATTGGGCGTCTCCGCTTCATTGATTTTTTGTATTTTGATCGTTTTGGCAGCAGTGTTGGCCATTGGACCTATGAAAAAGACTGGTTGGGTTTTTTCAGGTTTTTTATATGCATCTGTTCCGGTGGTCGCTTTATGCTTTTTACGAGGCTATGAAACGTTAGGATTCCAAGCTGTTATTTTTTTATTTACGATCGTATGGGGAACGGATATTGCTGGCTATTTTAGCGGACGGACATTGGGTGGTCCTAAATTAGCACCACAATTTTCTCCTAATAAAACATGGGCAGGGGCGATTGGTGGTACGGTTTTTGGAGTTTCTGGTGGTATATTAATTGCTTTTCGATTTTTTGACATCAATTTAACGAATTTTTTTGTACCGTTGCTCGCACTTTTTTTATCCATTGTTTCGCAATTGAGCGATTTAGGACAATCATGGCTAAAAAGACAATTTTCTGTTAAAGACTCCAGCTCTTTCTTGCCTGGACACGGTGGGTTTATGGACCGTATGGATGGTTTGGTAGGAGCTGCTTTCCTTCTTTATTTAATTGGTTCGTTTATGTCTAATATGGATACACCTTTTAATCTTTTTTGTATGGTTTAATTGGGAGGAAATATTTTGGAACTTTTAAATCATATGATCACTGTAGGCGATTTGCTTTTAAGAGTTTTAAGTGTTCTTTTTGTTATTGTGATTATCATTTTTGTGCACGAAATTGGGCATTATCTTATTGGACGGTGGTGTGGTATTAAGGCATCGGTTTTTTCGCTTGGATTTGGTCCAAAAATAGTGGGATATACAGATAAGCACGGCACACAATGGCGTTTAGCGCTTATTCCTTTAGGGGGGTATGTAAAGTTTATTGGGGATGAAGAGGAAACGGGTCTACCATCATCCCAATCATTTCCGATCGTTGACGGTTCATTTGCGAATGCACATGCTTGGAAAAAAGCCGCAACTGTTTTTGCTGGTCCCTTATTTAATGCTCTTTTTACCATTGTTATTTTAACATTTTTTTTCTTTATTTATGGTCGTGTAGCGACTGAACCAATTGTTGGTTCTTTAGTAAAAGATTTTCCTGCTATTCAATCCGGTTTGGAATTAGGGGATCGTTTTGTTGAGATGGATGGACAACGGGTTGAAAGCTTTGAAAGTTTGATGAATTATATAGCTTTCCATGGTGAAGATCCTATAGAGTTTAAAATAGAACGCATGGGGCAAGTATTTACGGCGGTGATTACACCCAAAGTGATTGAGAGAGATGATGGATTTGGTAATCTGGTTCAAAGTAGTATGATAGGTGTAGGTGTTCCTGTTGATCCAGATAATCCTATGCGTTTAGATCCAGCTTATGTAAAACATATTCACTATGGTTTTGTAAGAGCTGTAAGAGAAGCATCGGAACGTGCTACGTTTATTGTTACGCAAACGATTTTTTTTATTGGTCGTTTAATAGGAGGAAAAGAAGATCATTGCCGACTAAGTGGGCCTTCTAAGACCGTTAAAATTGCGTGGAAAGTAAGTGAGACAGGTTTTATCTCTTTGTTGAATTTTACAGCTTTTCTTTCAATAGGTATTGGATTTATTAACCTTTTTCCAATCCCGCCACTTGATGGTGGACATTTTTTACTTCATGTTATTGAGGCTCTTACGAGGAGACCAATATCCGCTAAAATTCGAGAAATTGTTTTTCGTGTAGGTTTTTTTGTTGTTCTCCTCTTTATGGTTTTTGCATTCTTTAATGATTATTTTTGTTGGTTTAGCTAATAAATGATGGAAAATATTTTATAAATTAGGTAATAATGCAAAAAAAATAAATTAAAGGTCGTTTACCATGTCCACAAAATATTGTGGCGTCGTGTGTTATAATGAATTAAGGGGTGGAAAGTCTTGCTGTGAATAAGAGAGTTGTTATGGCAGTTAGCTTTTTGAGGCATCATATCCAAGGAATAAGATAAGGTAAAAAAGCCAATGACTACAAATTCGAAATTTTTAAATGCGGTATCTGTATTGGTGTTAAGCATGGGGATAGTTGCTCCAACAACAGCCTTTATGTCAATTGCAATGGTTGGAGAAGTACAGGCATCTGTGGTTCGTTCTATTGAAGTTCGCGGGAATAAATTTGTAAGTGCTCAGGCAGTTCGGGACAATATGGACATTAAAACGGGACAGAGTTTTTCCAGTAGTGATGTCGATGCCGCGGTAAAGCGTCTTTTCGGATTGGGCTTATTTTATGAAGTGAAAATAAATCAAGCTGGTGACAAGCTGGTCGTGTTCGTCAAAGAATATGAGGTAGTTAACCAAGTATTGTTTCAGGGAAATAAATCTCTTAAAGATCCTGATCTTAAACGATTTATTTCTTTAAGACCGAATGAGCCTTTTAATTCTGCTAAGCTTTCAGCTGATATTAATACGATTCGTGAAGCTTATAAGACTGTTGGTCGTAATAATATCACAGTAAAAGTTCAAACTATTAATTTGGGAAAAGGGCGTGTAAACATAGTTTTTAATGTTTCTGAAGGGCGGAAGACAAAGATTAGAGATATTGTTTTTAAAGGAAATCATGCTTTTGGAAGCCGTCGTTTGCGAGATGTGATTTCAACAAAGTCTTCGGGAATGTTCTCCTTGTTACTGGGGGGGGATGTTTATAGTGAGGAGCGTTTAGCTGCGGACGAAGAGGCTCTCCGTCGTTTTTATTATAATCGGGGGTATGCAGATTTTCGCATTGTTTCCTCCAAAGCAACTTTTGATGAATCGAGTAATACATATAAAATTTATTTCGTTCTTGATGAAGGGGTTCGCTATAAAATTAGTGATATTCAGGTTGAAAGCGATGTTGATGGAATTGACATTCAATCCGTAAAAGGGATTCTTAAAACGCGATCAGGTGATATTTACAGTGCAGAGAGCATTGAACAGTCTGTTGCAATTATCAACAATAAGGTTGCTGATTCTGGATATGCTTTTGCTAAGGTTGAGCCGCGGGGAAATCGTAATTTGGCAAATCATACAATTTCGATTTTATATAATATTGAACAAGGTCCGCGAGCTTATATTCAGCGCATTGAAATCCGTGGTAATGAAAAGACACGTGATTATGTCATTCGCCGTGAGATTGATTTAAATGAAGGGGATGCTTACAATCAAACTCTCGTACAACGAGCAAAGCGTCGTCTGGAAAGTTTAGGCTTTTTCAAAGCTGTTAATATTTCAATGGTTCCAACAGATCAGTCTGATCAGGTTACCTTAGTTATAGATGTCGTTGAAGCTTCGACAGGAGATCTTTCTTTATCTGGAGGATATACAACGGGTGGGACAAGCCCTGGTATGTCACTTGAGGTATCTGTTACCGAGCGGAATCTTGGAGGACGAGGTCAATATGTTCGGTTAGGATTAGGTGCTGGGCAAGAAAAGTCTCGTAATTACAATTTGTCGTTTGTTGATCCTTATTTTTTGGGTTATCGTTTATCAGCGGGTATTGATATTTTTCGCAGTACTTACCGTGCTGATAAAGCATATGATGTACGGCAGACAGGTGGATCGCTTCGGTTTGCAATACCTATTAACGATCAATTATCTGCTAATTTAGCTTATTCTTATGTGCAAGAAGAATATGATTTTGGTAAAGACTATGACTTAAGCAAAGAGGCTGATATAAGAGAATTATATGGAAAATATTCTGGGGCCATTGTACAAGCAGCCAAGCACAGTCCTTGGAAGCGTTCATCAATTAGTTATGGTTTGACCTATAATACTATTGACGATATGAAAAATCCACATGATGGGTGGTACGTGCGTGTTCTTCAGGAGTATGCCGGGCTTGGTGGGAATGCGAAGTTCTTGAAGACAACTGGTAAAGCGATGATGTATAAGACGCTTTCTGAACCCATGGATCTTGTTGGTTTGCTTTCTTTTGGAGGTGGCTATATTCATGGAATGGGTCGAGATGGTGTTCGTATCTTCGATATGTTTAAAGCAAATACTGATATGATTCGAGGGTTCAAATACAATGGAATAGGTCCTCGTCAGGTTTCCAATAAAGGTGAAGCTTCTTTCTTGGGAGGAACAACATATATAAATGCGACTGCTGAAGTGCAATTTCCAGTACCTGTTGTGCCTGAAGGGTTAGGATTGCGCGGTGCTTTATTTGCAGATGTTGCAACACTTTATGGAAATAAGTATCAACCCGTTTTTCAGGGTGAGGCGCCTGTTACGCATACCAAAAATTCTTGGCGTTCGTCTGCAGGTGTAAGTTTAATATGGGATTCGCCGTTTGGTCCATTGCGTTTTGATTATGCTTGGCCAATAAAGAAGCAGGAAGGTGACCGTTTGCAAAAGTTAAACTTTGGTATTTCTACGAAATTCTGATTTAAATTTTCTTGAGAAGGAAAAATTGAAGAGAATGGGTTAGGCTGGGAGAGAAAGTGTTTTGATGGCGGATACATTTTTTTTTACGCCGTCCCGGCGGTTGACAGTTGCGAATGTTGCAGAGTTAACAGGTGCTAAACTTCTTAATCCAGAGTTTTCTAACACAGTGATAAATACTCTTTCTTCACTTGAGAGTGCTGTGGAAGGTTCGCTTGTATTTGTGGAGCATCGGAAGTTTTCTGATGCTCTATTGGGTAGCTCTGCTGTTGCTGTTTTTTGTACAAATGAAATTGTTTTTAAAGTTCCTGAATCTATGGCGATTTTGGTAACATCCACACCGCAGCGTGATTTTGCACAGATTGGACGCATCTTATTTCCTGATTCTATAAAGCCAATGCCTTGGTTTGGCGAGAGAGAAATTTCACCACATGCGCATATTCATCCAAGTGCTAAATTTGCGCATGATGTGTGTATCGAAGCGGGGGCTGTTATTGGCCGTAATGTTGAGATTGGTGCAGGGACTCTTATTTCATCCACTGCTGTAATCGGTGAAAATTGTCGTATTGGGCGTGACTGTTATATTGCCCCCAAGGTGACAATTCAGTATTCTTTAATAGGTGATAGAGTTCAGCTTTACCCTGGTGTTTGTATTGGGCAAGATGGTTTTGGTTATGTTGGCAGTGTTTCTGGGATTGAAAAAATTCCACAGCTTGGTCGTGTTATTATCGAGGATGGTGTAGAGATTGGTGCGAATACAACGATTGATCGTGGAACATTTGAAGACACCATTATTGGTGAAGGGAGCAAGATCGACAATCTCGTACAAATTGCCCATAATGTGAAAATTGGTCGCTATTGTCTTATCGCTGCACAATGCGGAATTGCTGGAAGTACATCGATAGGTGATATGTCTCAACTTGGCGGGAGTGTAGGAGTAGCAGACCACATTGTAGTAGGTAAATGCGTTCAGATTGCGGCGGGTAGTGGTGTTATGAATGACATTCCGGATGGAGAAAAATGGGGAGGAAGTCCAGCCCGACCATTTAAGCAGTGGTTCCGTGAAGTAGCGGCGTTGCGTAATATTGGCAAAGTTAAAAAGGAGAAAAGCTAATATGGTCAACACCGGAGAAGTGAAAAATCTAGAGGCTGTAGATATTGAAAAATTGCTGTCAATATTACCACATCGTTATCCATTTTTATTGATTGATCGCATCGTTGAAATTAATGGTGAGCAAGAAGCTATTGGTATTAAAAATATAACAATTAATGAGCCACATTTTATGGGACATTTTCCCGCGAAACCAGTTATGCCTGGGGTCTTGATTTTAGAGGCTATGGCACAAACGGCTGGGGCGATTTCGCTTTTAAAATTAGGAAATAAGCAAACAAATTTAGTTTATCTTATGACTGTTGATCATGCAAAATTTCGCAAACCGGTTGTTCCCGGTGACCAGCTAAAGATTCATGTGCAGCTTTTAAAAAAGAGGTCTGGCATGAGGCGTTTTTCGTGTATTGCAAAAGTAGAGGATGTTCGCGTTGCTGAAGCGGAAATCTCTGCGATGATTATCGAAGAAGAGTAAACGATATTGATGGGAATTTAAAAATATGTCCGGTACGAAAATCCATCCAACTGCCCTTGTGGAGAAGGGAGCGCAGCTTGGTGAGAATGTACGAGTTGGGCCGTTTTGTCATATTAGTTCAGAGGCTGTTATTGGTGATGGATGCAGTTTGATGAGTCATGTTGTCATAATGGGGAAGACAACGTTAGGAGCGAATAGTGAAGTCTTTTCATATGCAGTTTTGGGGGCAGATCCGCAAAATAATAAACATAAGGGAGGTCATACAACTCTTTCGATTGGTAAGAATTGTACGATTCGTGAAGGCGTAACAATGCATAGGGGGTCCGACTCGAGTATAGGAATGACGATTGTTGGCGATAATTGCCAATTTTTTTGTTATGCACATATTGCTCATGATTGCCATGTAGGGAATTATGTAACATTTGCAAATAATGCGATGATAGCTGGTCATGTTACTGTTGGTGATCATGTTATTATTGGTGGTGGTGCTGCTGTTCACCAATTTGTTCGTGTTGGGCATCATGCATTTATTGGTGGTGTTTCTGCACTGGTTGGTGATCTCATTCCCTATGGGACAGCTGTAGGTGTACAGGCAAAACTTGCTGGATTAAATATTATTGGTATGAAGCGTGCAGGACTTGAGCGTAAAGATATTCATGCTTTACGTCATGCAGTTGCTATGCTTTTTGATCATAGTAAACCGTTTAAAGAGCGTGTTAGCGACGTTGCTTCTTTCTATTCTACTTCTCAGTCTGTTATTGACGTCGTTAATTTTATTAAAGAAGAAGGAAAACGTTTTTATTGCATACCGAAATTTGAAGATCATAGAATAAAAGAAAATAAGGATTGAAAATGTCTGTTTCTGGTGCCAGAAGTTTTCTTTCCGGTCGCACTGCTATTATAGCAGGAAATGGTGTTTTGCCGATCAGTGTTGCTCAGGCTCTTGAGAAGGATGGACAAAATCCTTTTCTTATACTTTTGCGTGGTGAGGCTGATGCTGTGCTTTATCGCTATGAGCATTGCGAGTTATCAATTGTAGAGTTAGGGCGACTCATTAAAATTTTAAAAACAGCTGAAATTTGTAATATTGTTTTGGCAGGTGGAGTGAGAAAACGGCCCCTTATTACACAATTACGATTCGATTGGACGACATTTTTAGCTCTGCCTCAATTAATCAGGGCTTTGAGAGGTGGGGATGATGCGTTATTAAAAGCTTTTATACGGCTTATTGAATCGCATGGTTTTTGTGTACTTGGCGCTCACGAAATAGTCCCGGATCTTTTAGCACCAATAGAATTTAATCTCACCTTACGGCGTGCTACTCAAAAAGAGAAAAAAGATATTTTTCTAGCTGTAGAAGCAGCAAAGCTGTTAGGTCGATTAGATATTGGGCAAGCAGCTGTGGCTATCGATGGGAGAGTGGTTGCGGTTGAAGGAGCGGAGGGAACTGATAATATGCTTTGGCGGATTTGTGAAATGCGCGAAAGAGGGCAAATTCCACCTAAAGGCGGTGTTCTTGTTAAATGTGCAAAACCACAACAAGATCATCGCGTTGATTTACCGTCAATTGGACCTGCGACAATAATGAATATTACAAAGAGTGGATTATCTGGCATTGCGGTTGAGGCAAATAAAAGTTTAATTTTATCAGTGAAAACAACGATAGAGAAAGCCAATAAATATTCTCTGTTTATAGAAACATTTGAAAAGTTTGATCATGAATGATTGTTCCTTAAAAATTGCTGTTGTTGCAGGAGAGGAATCTGCTGATTTACTTGGAGCAGATTTAATTTCTTGTCTCTCACAACAGACAGGGTGCAACATTCATTTGATTGGCATTGGTGGAAGGCATTTAAAGGCACTAGGTTTAAAAAGCTTTTTTGATCCTCATGATATTGCTTTAATAGGTTTAGGTGCAGTTTTAAAAAAACTACCATTATTATTAATGCATATCCGCAATTTGTCTAAATTTATTGCACAAGAACAACCTGATTGTCTCATTATTATTGACAGTCCTGATTTTACCCATCGTGTTGCAAAAAAGGTGCGTATTTTAGCCCCTTCTATTCCTATTATTAAATATGTTGCGCCCACTGTTTGGGCATGGCGCCCAAAGCGCGCTAAAGATATGCGCAAATTCGTTGACCATATTTTAGCAGTTTTTCCTTTTGAAGAAAAGATTATACGAGATTTAGGAGGCCCTCCTACTACTTATGTTGGGCATCATCTTTTAGTTCATCCTCCACTCTTGTCTATCCAATCAGAAAAAAAACATTTGCATGGTAAAGAAATATCATCGCCAACATTAGTTCTTTTGCCAGGATCACGCAATTTAGAAATACGCTATCTCATGCCAATTTTTCGAGACGCACTAGAAATTCTTCTACAACGTGTTCCTCATTTACGTATTATTTTACCGACTTTGCCACATTTAGTGGATGAGATTCGTGATTTTGTACAAGGCTGGAAGAGCAACGTAGAAATTGTTGTTGGTGAAAAGGAGAAATGGCATGCTTTTGCGCAAGCAGATGTTGCACTTGCGGCACAGGGGACGGTCTCACTTGAATTGGCATTAGCAAAAATTCCCATGGTTCTTTGTTATAAACTTGATTATTTTTCTAAATTATTCATTTTTCCCCAAATACTGTTGTGGAGTGCTGCTCTTCCCAATATTATTTCTGATAAGCCTATTATTCCGGAATATTTTAATGAATTTTTACGTCCTGGCATGTTAGCAAGGCAGATAGAGCAAATTTTGTGTAATTCTTTAGTGAGACAGGCACAACTTGATGCTTTTGAGATGGTGGAACAAAAAATGAAAACCCAAATACCATCAGGGGTTGTTGGTGCACGAACGATTATGACTCTTTTAAAAGATAAGACTCAAATTGTATCAATAAACAACTTTGATGGTTAATGTTTAATTTTAGCAAGAAAATCACAAGCACGTTGGCTTTTAGGATTAGTAAAAAATTTTTCAGAGGCTGTATCTTCAATAATCGTTCCATTTTCTAGAAAAAGGATTCTTTCTGAAACTTCGCGCGCAAAACCCATTTCGTGAGTAACACAAAGCATTGTCATCCCTGTATTTGCTAATTGGACCATGACTTCTAAAACTTCTCCAACGCTTTCTGGATCAAGAGCTGATGTTGGTTCATCAAAAAGCATCACTTCAGGTTCCATACAAAGGGCACGAGCAATCGCAACACGCTGTTGTTGTCCACCAGAAAGTTGTAAAGGGTATTTGTTACAGTGTTTTTCAATTCCAACATCTGTAAGATAACGAATGGCCCGTTCTTTTGCTTGTTTTTTAGAAAGTCCTTGAACTGTCATGGGTGCTAAAATGCAATTTTGCATAACGCTCATATGGGGGAATAAGTTAAAGTTCTGAAAGACCATTCCTATTTTACGGAGAACATTTTTTTGCTGGTATAGAGGTGCAGCATGAATATCAATATTATGAACGCAAATTGAACCTTTTTGTGCTTTTTCTAATTGATTAATACAACGAATTAAAGTTGATTTCCCTGATCCGGAAGGACCACAGATAACAATGCGTTCGCCAATTTGAACATCGAAATTAATATCATAAAGTACTTGGAAATCTCCATACCATTTATTTAAATTCCGAATAGAAATTACGGAGTTTTGAGTAGTATGAACAAATTTATTATTTTCCAAATTCATCTTATTATATTCTTTCATTAATAAATAAGTTGCTTAATTGAACATTTTGATTTGGTAAAGGTTTTTGCGATCATTTTCTTTACCGTAAATATCGGGTTAGACGATTTTCGATAAAAATAACAAAACGACGAATGAGTTCAACGATAAGAAGATAAATAAGAGCGGCCCAAACGTAAACTTGGAAATCGAATGTACGTGAATAAGTAAGCTTGGCAATACCCATTAAATCATAAACAGTAACCAGTGAGGCAATGGCACTGGATTTAATCATTAAAATCAATTCATTTCCTAAAGGGCGTAATGCTATGACCATTGCTTGCGGAAGAATAACTCTAAAAAATGTTACAGAGCGACTCAACCCTAAGGCTTTTGATGCTTCACGTTGTCCAATTTTTACAGAGAGAAAACTTCCTTTAAAGATTTCAGATTGATAGGCAGCAGAATTGAGTGCAAAAATGAAAAGGCAACAATACCATGCGTTTTGAAAGAACCACCATAAGCCAACCTGTTGCCAGAAATTGTTCATTGAACCAAGTCCGTAGTAAAAAAGGAAGAGCTGGGCTAGTAGAGGAGATCCGCGAAAAAAATAAACATAAGCATATGCAGAATATTGCAGAAACCTATTATTTGATAAACGTGCAAACGTGATAAGCATCCCAAGGAAAAAACCAATAGAACAAGCAATAAAAACAAGCTCAAAAGTAATAATAAGGCCATCAATAAATTTGGGCCCATAACGGTTTAGAAGAGTAGGATTAAAAAGGAAATAAAGCCACTCGGGAATCATCAGTTCAACACCTTTCTATATCCCGCTTGAGTATATGTTTCCAAAGTGTGGAGGATTGCAGAAAAAAATGCCGAAAATAACAAATAAAGTAAGCATGCCACAAGATAAAACAGCATAGGTTTATCAGTTGCAGCAACTGCTAAATTTATCTGTCGCATGAGATCCACAAGTGAAATGGTTGACACGAGGGATGTATCTTTGAGTAGAGTAAGCCAATTATTAGAAAGTCCTGGCAAGGCATTTCGGAACAGTTGAGGAAAAACAATACGAAAAAATGTAGTCGATTTTGAAAGTCCCAGAGCTTTCGCTGCTTCATATTGTCCTTTATCAAAAACATTAAATGCTCCAAGCCAAACTTCACAAGAAAAAGCTGCAAGCACCATACTGAGTGCAACAACACCGGCAACAAAAGCATTGATACTAAACACTATTTCGATATTAAAATAATCAAGAACAATTTGAATAATATTTTGCAAGCCATAGTAAACTAAAAATAAGGTCAAAAGCTCTGGTAAGCTGCGGAATACTGATGAAAAAAGGGTTGCTATAGCTCTTGCTGTGTTAATATTGGATCCAATCATCACTGCACCCAGAAGTCCTAGAGGCAGTCCCAAGAGCCCACAACACAAAGCCAGTGATAATGTTATTCCCGCACTAGAAAGTATAACTGCACCCCATCCACCATTGCTAAATGATAGCAATGCTAAACTTTCAATCATTCTTGCACTCCTCATAAAGAGTTAGATAATATTTTAGAAATAAACAGTTTTTTCAATTTTAATCCATATTGATCTTTAATAAAGACCGTATGAAAAATACTTTTTCATGATTTTATCATAAGTTCCATCCAAACGGATTTCTTTTATCGCTTTATTAAATTTGTTTTTAAGATCATTATTGTTTTGACGTAGAGCAATTGCAATAGGAAATTTTGTTTCTTCCAAAGTTCCTAGAAGTTGGCAACAATCGTTTCCTTCATTTTCGAGCCAGTTTAATGCTTGCAGTTTATCAACGATAACGGCATCAAGCCGATGGTTTAAAAGATCACGATTAACTTCTATTGTTGTCGGATAGAATTTGATATTTACCCCTTCAGAGGAATAATGATCTTCTGCATACGCGGCTTGTGTTGTATTTGATTGCACACCAAGATTTTTACCTTTAAAAGCTTCTGCCGAGATCTCTTTAATGGCTGAAACTTTGCTAACAATAACAGCCAATTCTGTGTTGTAGTAAGGATCTGTGAAGTCAATCTTTTGTAAGCGCTCTTGTGTGAGTGCAAGGGAAGCGATAATCGCGTCATATTTTTTTGCAAGAAGACCAGGAATCATTCCCTCAAAATCTTGAGTGATAAGAATACATTTGACGTTCATTTTTTGACAAAGTGCATAAGATATATCAATATCAAAACCCTGAAGTTTATTATTTGAGTCAATGTAACTAAATGGGGGGTAGGAGCCTTCATTCGCAATTTTCAACGTTTGAGCATTGGCAGATGGGCTGAACAATATTGTGCTTATTATAAGAGCGACTGCTAATAATTTCATTATGGTCTCCTGTTGGATAAGCGGGAAAATATAAGACTGTCATGTTTTTTATAATCCGTAAGCTCTTCTGGGAGCAATGCAAAAAATTTAGGAGTGTTCATTTTGATATCATGACAATGAAAATCTTTTATGAATGTCGCTATGATAAACTTTAGAGAAGGAAAAGCTTTTTCATTAATCATATTTATAGATTATTTTTCATGAGATGATTTATCTTTATCATTTTATTCAAAAAAAAAACCAAAAATTTAGCTTTGAGAAAAGGTTATGCAATGAAAGCACGAAGAAGAATTTAGCTATCGAAGAACATATAAGAACTGATCTTTTAATCAATATGAATGTTTTTAAAAATAAACAATTTGCTTAATTCTAATACATATTGATATTTAATAAATATCGAACGAAAAATACTTCTTCATGATTTTATCATAAGTTCCATCCAAACGGATTTCTTTTATCGCCTTATTAAATTTGTTTTTAAGATCATTATTGTTTTGACGTAGAGCAATTGCAATAGGAAATTTTGTTTCTTCCAAAGTTCCTAGAAGTTGGCAACAATCGTTTCCTTCATTTTCGAGCCAGTTTAATGCTTGCAGTTTATCAACGATAACGGCATCAAGCCGATGGTTTAAAAGATCACGATTAACTTCTATTGTTGTCGGATAGAATTTGATATTTACCCCTTCAGAGGAATAATGATCTTCTGCATACGCGGCTTGTGTTGTATTTGATTGCACACCAAGATTTTTACCTTTAAAAGCTTCTGCCGAGATCTCTTTAATGGCTGAAACTTTGCTAACAATAACAGCCAATTCTGTGTTGTAGTAAGGATCTGTGAAGTCAATCTTTTGCAAGCGTTCTTGTGTAGGAGCAAGGGAAGAAATGATCGCATCATATTTTTTTGCAAGAAGACCGGGAATCATTCCCTCAAAATCTTGAGTGATAAGAATACATTTGACATTCATTTTTTGACAAAGTGCATAAGATATATCAATATCAAAACCCTGAAGTTTATTATTTGAGTCAATGTAACTAAATGGGGGATAGGAGGCATCACTTGCAATTTTCAGCGTTTGGGCATTAGCAGACGGGCTGAACAATATTGTGCTTATTATAAGAGCGACTGCTAATAATTTCATTATGGTCTCCTGTTGGATAAGCGGGAAAATATAAGACTATCACGTTTTTTATAATTTGTAAGCTCTTCTGGAGCAATGCAAAAATCTATTTAAGTTCATTCTGCTATTATTATCCTCGTATGAACAAAGAGCATTCTCAATTTTATTGATTTATTGAGAAAAATTATCAGAAAATTTTCTGCACAACCTCTATGATGGTCTTACTTGCAAAAAGGGTTTCAAAATCAAGGTTTATAAAAAACACTGTTAGATTTTACCATCGAGTCATTTACAATAAAGCTTCAGTAAATTGAAGCTTTATTATTTGGTTTTTTAACTTCATTTAACTTATACGTTTTTCTATGGGAATATATTCGCGCATAGTATAACCTGTATAAAGTTGGCGAGGACGACCAATCTTTTGTGCAGGATCTTCAATCATTTCTTTCCATTGCGCAACCCAACCTACACTACGTGCTAATGCAAAAAGAACAGTAAACATTTCGGTTGGAAATCCTAAAGCTTTTAACGTAATGCCAGAATAGAAATCGACATTCGGATAAAGCTTTTTTTCAACAAAATATTCATCATTTAAGGCGATTTTTTCCAGTTCTATAGCGATATCAAGAAGTGGATCATTTTGAATGTTGAGTTCTTTTAGAACCTCATGGCAGGTTTTTTGCATGATTTTTGCACGTGGATCATAATTTTTATAGACTCGATGACCAAATCCCATAAGACGGAAAGGATCATTTTTATCTTTTGCACGTGCAATAAATTCAGGAATTCTCTTAACAGAACCTATTTCTAGTAGCATCTTTAGGCATGCTTCATTGGCTCCACCATGTGCGGGGCCCCAAAGACAAGCAACACCTGCAGCGATACATGCAAATGGATTAGCGCCTGATGACCCAGCAAGGCGTACAGTGGATGTAGAAGCATTTTGTTCGTGATCTGCATGAAGGATAAAGATTCGATCCATTGCTCGTGTGAGTACAGGGTTGGTTTTGTATTCTTCACATGGAACAGAAAAACACATACGGAGGAAATTGGCAGCGTAACTAAGATCATTACGTGGATAAACAAATGCTTGCCCGATACTGTATTTATAAGCCATAGCAGCAAGAGTGGGAACTTTTGAGATGAGGCGAACAGAAGCAATCATTCTTTGTTGAGGATCTATGATATCAATCGAGTCGTGATAGAATGCTGACATAGCTCCAAGGCACGCAACCATGACAGCCATAGGATGCGAGTCGCGACGGAAACCATGAAAGAAGCGCGCAAATTGCTCGTGTACCATCGTGTGCTGCATGATACAACGATCAAAGTCACTTTTTTCCTGTTGTGTTGGGAGTTCACCGTAAAGTAAAAGGTAGCAGCTTTCGAGAAAGTCCCCTTTTTCAGCCAGTTGCTCGATAGGATAACCGCGATAAAGCAATACTCCTTTATTACCATCAATGTACGTGATTTTTGATTCACAAGAAGCAGTTGATGTAAAGCCAGGATCGTAAGTAAAAGTATCGGTTTGTTTGTAAAGAGAAGCAATTTCAATAACATCAGGACCAAGAGTACCTTTACGCACTGGAAGTTCTATTTTTTTATCATTCACTGTAATATATGTTTTATTCTCAGACATTAGATATTCCTTTCAGATCCTCCGCTTCTAAAAATCAAGATTTTGCTTTATCAAGTGGGGAGATATATCATGGAAGCTTCTCCTCCTGTATTGAAGGGTAGATTTACCCTAAAAGATGACACATGCAATCTAAAAAATACTTTTTATCTGTAATTTTAGAAAATGTATATTTTAATAACTCAAGAGAAAAGATAATTTTTATTTTGTATGGAAGCATTGGTACGTGAATGGTATAATGTAAAATCCAATAGACGCTACTGTTTTTAAGCTTATCAAGAATGAACCAGCAGCGTCGTTAATCTACCACCTTTCAATGTTATGATTGATCTTGGCATAGATACTTAAGAGGCATTTTCACATCTATTTTTAAATGTTTGTATCCAGACATAGATTTCTTTTGTAAAAGTAAGCGTACAGTTTTTAAATTTACTATGCGTTAAAATAAGAAAATCTTCCAGCATTCAGCTCTCTCATTAAATATGTGAAACAACAAATTATTTTAAAATCAAAATCTTGATCATAATACGCATCCCGTTGATAAGTTATGTACATGTCGTTTTTATGAGTTGGTCATTGATACGGTTGAGAGATTCATCTCGTCCCAATAAAAGGAGAACATCAAAAACTCCAGGTGATGTTGTGCGTCCTGTGAGAACAGCTCGAAGAGGTTGAGCAATAGAGCCAAATTTCAGATCCTGTGTTTGTGCATAAGATCGGAGAGCTTCATCGAGCGTTTTTGATTCCCAAGAGGGGCATGCTTTCAGGGTAAGATAAAGACCCTTTAAAATGGACTGTCCATTTTTATTTAGAAGCATTTGTGCTTTTTCATCAAGCTGTAATGGCCTTTGTGCAAAAATGAAGGAGGCATTGTCAATGAGTTCGCATAGTGTTTTTGAACGTTCTTTCAAATTGGGGATCGCTTTTAAAAATTGAGTACGGGCTTTTTCATCGAGCCTTTTCATTATTTGTAATTTATCTTCAATTTCTGGTAAAATGTTAAGAGCAGCCTCAAAGAGGTCTTGATCATTGCTTGTGCGTATATAGTGTCCATTGATAGCATCGAGCTTTTTGAGATCAAAACGGGCTGCACCTTTATTAATATCATCAATATCAAACCAAGAAATCATATCTTCGAGTGACATGAGTTCATTATCACCATGGCTCCATCCTAGACGGACGAGGTAATTACGCAACGCAGCAGGAAGGTATCCCATTGTGCGATAGGCATCGACACCTAATGCACCATGCCGCTTTGAGAGTTTTGCACCATTTTCACCATGGATAAGTGGAATATGTGCCATAACAGGAATATTCCACTCCATTGCATTGAAGATGATTGTTTGACGAGCTGCATTTGTAAGATGATCATCACCACGTATGATATGGGTTACACTCATATCATGATCATCAACGACGACGGCATGCATATAGGTAGGTGAACCATCAGAACGCAAAATGATAAAATCGTCCAGATCTTTATTAGGAAAACGAACATCACCTTGAACACGGTCATGCACAATTGTTTCTCCATCTTGGGGTGCTTTAATGCGAATAACAGGCTTGATGTCTTTAGGAGCTTGAGAAATATTACGATCCCGCCAACGTCCATCATAACGTGGTGGACGCCCTTCTGCTCGGGCATTTTCACGCATTTCAGCCAATTCTTCAGGAGAAGCATAACAATAATAAGCTTTGCCTTCTTTTACCAATTGTTCAGCAACTTGGCGATGACGTTCTGCTCGTTCAAATTGCGAAATAGGGACACCATCATAGTCCAGTCCCATCCAGTGCAAGCCATCTATAATGGCTTTTACAGCTGCTTCTGTCGAACGTTCTCGATCAGTATCTTCAATACGGAGAAGCATTTTACCACCAGTATGTTTGGCATAAAGCCAATTAAAGAGGGCCGTACGAGCCCCTCCGATATGAAGAAAACCTGTTGGTGAGGGGGCAAATCGGGTAATAACGGACACGGATATCTTCCTTTAAAATTAAGACGTTATTTATAGAACTTTATGGAAATATTATGTTAGCCTAGCGGGTGCAATAGCTGCGTTGCAAGTAAAGTGGGGGATTTGCAAATGTTTAATCACAATAAAGTTAAGAATGTTTTATCCAGAAGCGTTATAACAGAAGGAAAAAAATCGAATTTTCTACGGCAAGATACATTTTTTATCCTTTATAAAAAAAATAACAAAAGCTGTAACAAACAAAAAATTCTTTTTTTGACACCTTTAGAAGAGGCAATAACTCTTTTTGGGAAGTGGTTGGTAGATTGCATAAACAAAGAAATCTCTTTTGGAATTCTTTTTTCATTGGTTTTAGTCTTTTTTTCCATAGGAATCATTTTTTATTTTAGTTTAGAGCAAGAGCCAAGTTGGGGACAGTTTGGGATATTGGTGAGCTTCTTTCTTGGAATACTCTTTACTTTGCGTTTTTACCGGACAATATGGATTATCACGGGATTTCTGTTTTGTATTGTATTGGGTGCTTTGGCTGCAAAAGTAGAAACATGGCGTATTTCTACACCAATGCTGAGCAGCGATATCATCACTACGTTAACGGGAAGAATTTTTTCTATTGAGTCAAGGAAAAAGGGGGAATTTCGTTTAGTTCTAGATGTTTTGAGCACAGAAAAGCCAGTATTACATCATGCTCCTCATCGTATTCATTTGTCTGCAAGACATTTACCACATGGATTGGCAATTGGTGATGGCCTCTATGGGAAAGTCAAAATGCGTGCATTATCTGGGCCGGTACGTCCAGGAGGCTATGATTTTAGTTTCCATAATTATTTCAAAAGAATTGGGGCGCAGGGAATTTTCTTGGGAAAGCCAGTTAAAATATCAGTTTCAAAGCCCGATGGAATATTAGGGATAGTCCTACAAAAAATTGAAAATTTACGGACGAATATGACGCAAAAAATCCGTATGGCAATTGATCAAGAAAAGGGAAGTGTTGCGGCTGCTCTTATAACGGGACAGCGGGGAGGTATTTCAAAGGATATAAACGAAGCATTGCGTACAGCTGGATTAGCGCACATTTTATCAATATCAGGTTTGCATATGGCTTTATTGAGTGGCATAGTTTTTGTCAGTATCCGTAGTTTTTTAGCACTTTTTCCGGTTTTCTCATCCTATTATTCCGCTAAAAAATTTGCTGCTATTGCTGCATTAATGATGACAGCTTTTTATTTGTTACTGTCTGGTATGGCTGTATCCGCCCAGAGAAGTTTTGTAATGATTGCCGTTATGTTGGTTGCTGTATTGTGTAATCGTTCTGCTGTCACAATGCGTAATTTTGCTATTGCAGGTTTGATAACTCTGGCTATTGGACCCCATGAAATATTAGGCCCAAGCTTTCAAATGTCTTTTTCTGCAACCGCAGCTTTAATTGCCTCTTTTGACTGGTGGAGTGTGCAGTCATTTTTTCGTAAAAGAAAAACAACCCCCTCTTATGTTGGAGGTGGAGTGATTGAT
The DNA here is from genome assembly GCF_902825225.1 of Bartonella vinsonii subsp. berkhoffii ATCC 51672. Lineage (GTDB taxonomy): Bacteria > Pseudomonadota > Alphaproteobacteria > Rhizobiales > Rhizobiaceae > Bartonella > Bartonella berkhoffii. The sequence continues at coordinate 175,698 of NZ_CADEAK010000003.1, read as the reverse complement.
GTTGCGTTTTTATCGATACTTTCAATATGCATATCTTCATTCGTAGCGGGAACTGCTAGTGGAATTTACGCTGCTTATCATTTTTCCAATATTGCATTTTTTAGTATTATTAGCAATGCTTTAGCTTTGCCTATAGTGTCAATCCTCATCATACCTTTCGGATTAATTGCAGGTCTTACAATGTTTTGGGGGGGTGAATGGTTACCACTTCAAATTATGGGTTTTGGTGTTGGTCTTGTGATAAAAATTGCTCACACTATAAAGGCCATTTCCCCTGATTTGAATCCTGGATTTATGCCATTATCTGCCTTGGTGTTATTAAGTATAGGTTTGACTGGACTGATTTTTTGTAAAACATCCATCAGGCTCTTTTTTAGTTTCTTTATTTTGGCTGGTCTTTACATTTGCGGGATGCATTCACCTGTGCAACTCATTATAGCAGACAATATGAGGCTCGTGGGTGTTGTTAATAAAAAGAAATTATATATTGATCGTTACCACTTTTCTCTATTCACGACATCCATATGGGAAAAATCATTTCGTGTGAATGAGACAATTAAACCAACAAAATATGGTCCTTCATTTAAGGAACAGTTTGTTTGTGATAATCATGTATGTGTATCCTTATTAGAAAATGGATCGAAAGTGGTTGTGTTGCGTGGAGAAACAGATCAATGTGTAGAGGCAGATATTCTGATTAAGACATTTGCAATGAGTGGTCAAACATGTAACAAAAAGGCAAAAATAATATTTACGCGCCAACAATTGTTATCACGAGGGAGCATGATGATGACCAAAAGTGGAGATATCATTTGGTCGTCAATGAGTTTTCATAGACCGTGGAATATACACAGACAGCATTCACAAAAATCGTACAATTTATCGCATTCTTCATCTTTTCTAGAGAACTATAGAATAAAAAATGATCGGCGCATTTTTTAATTATGCTTTGTTATTTTTCTAGTTTTGAATTGTCAATTCCACAAAAGCTAACCGATGATTCACGGTTTTTCAAAAAAACGAACAATTTTGATAGTGAAAGCTAAACCAAAAAGGCTTATTGATTATGGAAAATGTCAATAAATTTTATAAAGAGATAAAATTGTTAATCATTCCGTTTTATTATTGTTCTATGGCTTATAATAATGAACATTTTTTCAATCAAAAGGTGATGAATAAATTGATGATAGATTAATGCAATGGGCTACTCTTTGTTATAAGTCTTGAGTAAATGTCACTGGTTGGTACAAAGGTAAAATATTCATGAATGTTCAGCAGTTAAAAAAAATGGCGGCTCTTAAAGCGCTTGAATTTATTGAAGATGATATGCGGCTTGGTATCGGATCTGGTTCGACAGTCAATGAATTTATTCGCCTTCTTGGTGAGTGTGTTGCGGATGGTTTGCGCGTGACAGGTGTTGCTACCTCACGAAATTCTGAACAACTTTGTCGTAAATTTGGTGTGCCTCTCAGTACTTTGGAACAAATGCCTGAACTAGATCTTGATATTGATGGGGCAGATGAAATTGGTCCAGAGATGTCTCTCATTAAAGGGGGAGGTGGGGCATTGTTGCATGAAAAAATTGTGGCCGCAGCATCTCATACAATGCTTATTATCGCTGATGAAACAAAGATAGTCAAAAGACTTGGTGCTTTTGCATTGCCAATAGAAGTCAATCCGTTTGGTATGCATGCGACACGCAGAGCCATCGAAAAAGTAGCTGATGATTTAGGGCTTTCTGGAAAAATTGCATTACGGATGAATGGAGAAAATCCTTTTGAAACAGATGGTGGTCACTTTATTTTTGATGCGTTTTGGGGATGTATTTTGCAACCGAAACTCTTATCAGAAGCACTTCTTGCCATTCCTGGTGTTGTAGAGCATGGTCTTTTTTTAGGATTGGCTTCACGTGCGATTGTGGCTATGGCAAATGGTCAAACAAAAGTTTTAGAAACTTTTGACTTTTAGAGAAGACAGTTTCATCATGATATGTTAGCACAATATGATAAATAAAAAGTATTGAAATTTTGAATAATTAATTATCGGGGTAATCATTAAATGAAAAAAATATTTTCTTTTCAGCATTTTGTCATGTATTTAGGTGTCGTTGCCGTTTTTGTTGTGAATGTTGGAATGGCTTATGCACAAGGTGTGAGTGATCAACATTTAGATTCAGCTAGAAAAGCTATACGTGCTATTCACGCAACTGATCAATTTGATGGCTTTTTACCAAATGCAGCAGATGATCTCAAAACAGAACTGATGAGGGATGATCCCAATTTGGCAGCATCTATTTCTGATATTGTTGATAAGCAGGCACTTGCTTTGGCTAAACGACGTTCTGATTTAGAAAAAGAGATTGCCCATGTTTATGCAAAATATTTTACGCAAAAAGAGCTTGATGCAATAACGGAATTCTACAATTCTGATACCGGTAAAAAGTTTTTGACAGAAGTTCCAAATATTGCGCGTGATGCTTATTCTACATTTGATACATGGCGTTCTGTGCTTATGCAGGATCTTATAAAAAATGTAAGAAAAGAGATGTCTGAAACACTTAATTTGAACAACTCCGTTACACCTAATAAATCAAGCTCTTCAGAAAAGAAAAAATAATTTGATTGGTATCGTAACAATCATGTGCGATTTTTAGTTTATTTAGAAAAAAAACGGCGGTTTTCCCGCCGTTTTTAATAAAAAGAAGACTTTTAAAGGGGGGGCACTTTGTAGAAAAAAGAGTATTTGGAAACAAAAAAGACTTTCATTTTATTATAAATGACCATAGCCTATTGCTGCAGACATGTGAGAAGGAATAGTTCGTGAGATCTTTTGACTTTGATTTGTTCGTTATTGGAAGCGGTTCTGGTGGAGTGCGTGCTGCACGCCTCGCGGGAAGTCTTGGGAAGCATGTTGCTATAGCAGAAGAATATCGAATAGGGGGAACTTGTGTTATTCGCGGTTGTGTTCCCAAGAAATTGTATGTTTATGCTTCACAATATGCAAAAGAGTTCAGGAAGAGTGTTGGTTTTGGATGGAAATATGCTGATCCCATTTTTAGCTGGGAAAGACTTGTTGCAGCAAAAAATACAGAAATATCAAGATTAGAAGGGCTTTATCGCAAGGGTTTGCAAGATAATAATGTTCATATCTATGAAAGTCGTGCGGCCTTTGTGGATGATCATACATTAGAGCTTTTAGAAACAGGCGAACGGGTCAGCGCAGAAAAGATTTTAATCGCAACGGGGGCAAAAATTGCGCCAAATACTGCGATAAAAGGTAGTGATGTGTGCCTTACTTCTAATGAAATTTTTGATCTTAAAAAACTCCCAAAATCAATAGTCATTGTTGGTGGTGGGTATATTGGTGTTGAATTTGCTAATATTTTTCATGAATTAGGTGTGAAAACGACATTACTCCATCGTGGGGATTTAATTCTTCGTAATTTTGATTATGATTTACGACAGTTGCTTCATGATGCAATGGTTGAAAAAGGGATTTCTATTATTTATGAGGCCGCAGTTTCCAAGGTACAAGCGAGTGGAGATTGTTATGACGTTGTTTTATCAAGTGGACAAACGATTACGACCGATCAGGTTATGTTAGCAACGGGGCGTGTGCCAAATACAACAGGTTTAAGACTTGAGCGGGCAGGTGTTAAAGTGAATGAATTTGGTGCAGTTGTTGTTGATGAAAGAATGACAACAAATGTACCCCACATTTGGGCTGTTGGTGATGTAACAGGTCATGTTCAATTAACACCTGTTGCGATTCATGATGCAATGTGTTTTGTTAAGACTGCATTTGAGAATACCCCCACGACACCTGATTATGATTTAATCACCACTGTGGTTTTTTCACAACCCGAGATTGGAACAGTCGGTCTTTCAGAAGAAGATGCATTACATCGTTATAAGTGTCTTGAGATTTATCGTACAGTTTTTCGTCCTATGCGCAATGTTCTTTCTGGAAGTTCAGAAAAAATGTTTATGAAGCTTGTTGTTGATGGTGAAAGTCGGATTGTTGTGGGGGCGCATATTTTAGGGGAAAACGCTGGTGAGATAGCGCAGCTCCTTGGCATATCACTCAAGGGGAGGTTGACGAAGGATGTCTTTGATGAAACTATGGCGGTGCACCCAACGATAGCAGAAGAAATAGTAACGATGTATAAACCAAGTTATATATATGAAAACGGGAAAAAAATAGAAAATTAAAGAGCGCAGATTATAGTAGGCAACGAAGCTTTTGCTGTGACAAACTATGAACTGAGGCTCTGGAGAGAGTGTAATGATAAAAGAGTGGGCACCTAACTCTTGGAGAGAAAGGCCAGTTAAGCAAATTCCAGCTTATCCGGATCAATCTATGTTAGCAGATGTTGAACGAAAGCTAAGGAGCTATCCTCCTTTAGTTTTTGCCGGTGAAGCCCGTGATTTAAAAAATGAATTAGCAGCGGTTACACAAGGTCAGGCTTTTTTATTACAAGGTGGGGATTGTGCAGAAAGCTTTGCAGAACATGAAGCCGATAACATTCGTGATTTTTTTCGTGTATTTTTGCAAATGGCGATCGTTTTAACTTTTGGTAGTTTTAAACCAGTTGTTAAAATCGGTCGTATTGCTGGTCAGTTTGCAAAGCCACGCTCTTCTGATATTGAAAGCAGAGAAGGTATTGAACTTCCTTCTTATCGGGGGGATATTATTAATGGCATTGAGTTTGAAACGGGTTTTCGTATTCCTGATCCACACAGGATGTCTATGGCTTATCGCCAATCTGCAGCAACGCTTAATTTGTTGCGTGCTTTTTCACAAGGGGGATATGCCAATTTAGAAAATGTTCATGCATGGATGTTGAGTTTCGTTTCTAATAGTCCACAGGGCGAACGTTATAAGCTATTGGCAGAACGTATTTCTGAAGCGATTGATTTTATGCGTTCCATAGGGATTACATCTAAAACGAATTCTTCATTACGTGAAACATCTTTTTATACCAGCCATGAGGCACTTTTGCTTGGCTATGAAGAGGCTTTAACGCGGATTGATTCGACTTCTGGAGATTGGTATGCAACATCTGGCCATATGTTGTGGATTGGTGATCGCACGCGTCAAATTGATCATGCACACGTTGAATATTGCCGCGGTATTAAAAATCCTATAGGATTGAAGTGTGGCCCTTCTCTTGAACCTGATGAGCTTTTGAGATTGATTGACATTCTAAATCCTGAAAACGAACTGGGTCGATTGACGCTCATTACGCGTTTTGGTTATGATAAAGTTGAAAAATATCTTCCTCAATTGATCCATGCAGTTGAACGGGAAGAACGTAAGGTTATATGGTCGTGTGATCCAATGCATGGCAATACGGTTACTGTGAATGGTTATAAAACGCGCCCTTTTGATTATGTTTTAAAGGAAGTAGAGAAGTTTTTTTCAGTGCACTGTGAGGAAGGAACGTATCCAGGGGGGATTCATATTGAAATGACTGGTCGTGATGTGACAGAATGTACAGGAGGGGCACATGCTATCTCTGTTGAAGATTTGTCCAATCGTTATCATACGCAGTGTGATCCACGATTAAATGCAGATCAAGCATTAGAATTAGCTTTTCTTGTTGCGGAACTTCTTAAAAAAAACCGCAATTCTGATTCATTTGCTCTTGTTGCAAATGGTTAGATAAAAAGTTGCATAACATTTTTTTATCTTAAGCTGTTTATAAGAGAAGCGTTTTTTTAAAAAAAGAATATTTCCGATGATTAAGATAGATGTGTAGTCAGCAAATTGATGAAATGATATAAAGGTATGAAAAATAATTTTCGGGTAGCAGTTGCCCAATTAAATCCTGTTGTTGGTGATATTGGAGGAAATTTTTCTCTTGCTGTAATGGCGTACCAAAAGGCTAAAGAAGAGAGGGCTGATCTTGTTTTATTCACGGAGCTTTTTATCAGTGCTTATCCGCCCGAAGATCTCGTTCTTAAGCCTGCTTTTATAAAGACATGTAAAGATGCTGTTAAGGAATTAGCAAAGATAACAAGAGGGGGACCGGGGATCGTTATTGGTCTTCCACTAAGGCGTAATGGTAATATTTACAATGGTGGTGTCCTTCTTGATGAAGGACAGATAATTGCTGAAGGCTTGAAGTTTGATTTACCTAATTATGCTGAATTTGATGAAAAGCGATTATTTTCTCCTGGTCCTCGCCCTGAGCCGATTGTTTATCATGGGATAAGACTAGGAATAGTGATTTGTGAGGATATTTGGAATGATCTTTCTCTGGGTGCAGAGCTTGGCAATAAAGGAGCTGAGATCATTCTTGTCCTTAATGGATCCCCCTATTCTCACAATAAAACACTAAAACGTATAGAAGTTGTTCGTGCGCAAGCTCTCCAATCCGGCATGCCTATTATTTATGCTAATCAAGTGGGGGGGCAAGATGAGCTCGTTTTTGATGGAGGGTCTTTTGCGTTAAATGGACAAGGAAAAATAGTCTTTCAAATGAAACATTTTGAAAGCCATATTGCTATAAGTCATTGGCAACGAACAATAAAAGGGTGGCAATGTGTTTCTGGTCCAAATGAAAATCTTCTCAATGGGTTAGCTGCTGATTATCAAGCATGTGTTTTGGGTTTGAGAGACTATGTTAATAAAAACCGTTTTAAAGATGTCATTCTTGGACTTTCAGGAGGAATTGATTCAGCTCTTTGTACGGCAATGGCGGTAGATGCTCTGGGGGCTGAGAGAGTTCGCACTGTGATGATGCCCTATCATTATACTTCGCAAGAATCATTAAAAGATGCTAAAGAGTGTGCACATCTTTTAGGATGTGATTATCAAATAATACCAATTGTGCAACCTGTTGAGATTTTTTTAAATACAATGGCGCCTCTTTTTTTAGGATTGCCATCTGATGTGACAGAAGAAAATCTTCAAAGTCGTATACGCGGCACTATCTTGATGGCGCTTTCGAATAAATTTGGCTCAATGGTGGTAACAACAGGCAATAAGTCAGAAATGGCTGTGGGATATGCAACACTTTATGGTGATATGAATGGAGGGTTTAATCCTCTTAAAGATATTTATAAAATGCAGGTTTATGCATTAGCTGAGTGGCGCAATAAAAACCACTTGCAAAATTTGAGGGGACCGGAAGGAATTGTGATTCCACAAAATATTATAGAAAAAGCACCTTCCGCAGAACTTCGGAAAAATCAAAAAGACGAAGATTCTCTCCCTCCTTATCCTGTTCTCGATGATATCTTGCAATCTTTTGTAGAGAATGACATGAGTGTTTGTAATATTGTTAAACGTGGGTATTTGCGCGAAACGGTTGAGAAAATTGAACACCTTCTTTATGGTGCAGAATACAAAAGACGACAATCTGCGCCCGGCGTAAAAATCAGTCATAAGAACTTCGGACGTGATCGTCGTTATCCCATTGTTAATCGTTTTCGCGATAGAAATTGAGCATTATTTTATGATAAAAGTTCGTTTTGCACCTTCTCCAACAGGTTATATTCACATTGGTAATATTCGTATTGCCCTATTTAACTGGCTTTACACGCAAGCGCATAATGGGACATTTATCTTGCGCTATGATGATACAGATGTTGAACGTTCTAAACAGGAATATATTGATGCTATTGCGGTTGATCTTGAATGGCTTGGAATTCAACCAGATGAAATTTATTACCAATCTAAACGATTTAGCCGATATGATGAAGTCACAGAAAGCCTCAAAAAACGTGGACTTCTTTATCCCTGTTATGAAACTGCGGAAGAATTGGATCGGCGTCGTAAAATTCAGCTTTCACGCAAATTACCTCCTGTTTACGACCGCGCTGCATTGAAATTGACATTAGAAGATAAAAAAGTATTTGAATTGCAAGGTCGTAAACCGCATTGGCGTTTTCTGCTCCCTAATTTTGAAAATAATCCTTTGCAAACAAAGCGAACGGAAGTTTGCTGGAATGATGCAGTCAAAGGAAAGCAGGTCATTGATTTGGCTTCTCTTTCAGATCCTATTTTGATTCGTGAAGATGGAAGTTACCTTTATATGCTCCCCTCTGTTGTTGATGATATAGATATGGCCATTACACATATTATTCGTGGGGATGACCACATTACAAATACCGGCACTCAGATCGCTCTTTTTAAAGCTTTCGGTGCAGAATTGCCTGTTTTTGGACATATCAATTTATTATCTACAGTTTTAGGAAAAGGGCTTTCAAAACGCAACAATGATCTTTCTATTCGCTCTTTACGGGCAGAAGGATTTGAATCTATAGCGATTCAATGTCTTGCTGTTTTGATTGGGACATCGCAAAATGTGCATCCCTATCCTCATCAAGCCGCCCTTTTAGAGCATTTTAATCTTCAAGATACTTCACGATCGGTTGCAAAGTTTGATATTGCCGATCTTTTCATTTTGAATAGCCATTTTGTTCATAAATTAACCTATCAAGAAGTTAAAACGCGGCTTCAAAGCCTTTCTATTGATGGAGAAAAAGCGGAGCTTTTTTGGAACGCGATAAGGGGCAATATCGATAAAGTGAATGATGCTGTTTTATGGTGGAAAATGCTTCATGATGAACAGAGCTTTGATACAGTGGCGCTTGAGGATCGTGCCTTTGTGCGTCAGTCAATCAATTTTTTGCCTGAAGGTGTATTGAATGATGAGAGTTGGAAAGTTTGGACGACCGCATTAAAAGAAAAAACCGGTCGTAGTGGGAAAGCGTTGTTCATGCCGTTACGTCAGGCCCTTACTGGAATGGATTATGGACCTGAAATGGGAAAGATTTTGCAACTTTTGGGACGCCAAAAGATAGTAGAAAGATTAGTTGCTCAAGAGGAATAAGAGCAGCGTTTTCAGAGCATTTTGTTCGTCTTTCGTATTATCAAAGACGATAAACTTTCCGTTTAATGGCGGGTTTTTATAAGCATAAATGCTGGAATATCATCGCCAAACCCAAGAGGAGAGGAATCTTTATTTTTTCGAGGGTGGTATTGTTCAGATGGTTTTGCCTTATGATTTGCGGTTTGAAGGTAATCTACTTCATCATCTTTTAAGAACTTTTTAGTTTGAACAACACGCTCTTTTTGAGAAGTTTTCTTTAACGATTTTGGAGATTTTTTCTTTAAAATAATATCATCTTCTTGATCATCGGTTGTTAAAGTAGAGAGATCTCCGTTGAACCATTCAATTTTTTCGTTGCTCATTTCTTCAATGGCACTAATATATTTTTGGTCAGATTTTGTAACGATTGTAAAAGCTTTCCCACTACGATTTGCACGTCCTGTACGACCAATTCGGTGAATATAATCTTCAGCATGTGTAGGAACGTCATAGTTAAACACATGACTTACAGCTGGGATATCAAGTCCACGGGCTGCAACATCAGAAGCAACAAGAAATTTGAGTTTATTATTTTTAAAATCGGCAAGTGTGTTCATGCGCGCGTGTTGGTCCATATCTCCATGAAGTGCGCCTACACTAAAATCATGTCTGATGAGCGATCTAAAAAGTTCAGAGATATCTTTCTTTCGATTACAAAAGATAATAGCATTTTTTAGTTCATCGCCTTCATTATGGATAAGTTCTCGCAAAACAGCTCTTTTATCCCATGAATTATTTCCGGATTTCACAAGGCGCTGTGTAATTGTGGTCGCAGTTGAGGATGCTTTTGTAACTTCAACAGAGACAGGAGAATGTAAAAATTGCTGTGTTAATTTGCTGATTTCTGGCGCCATTGTTGCAGAAAAGAACAAAGTCTGACGCGTAAAAGGGGTTAGTTTACAGATGCGTTCAATATCAGGAATAAACCCCATATCCAACATGCGATCAGCTTCATCAATAACAAGAATTTCAACACCCATCATGAGTAATTTACCGCGTTCGAAATGATCAAGAAGGCGTCCTGGTGTTGCTATAAGAACATCAGCTCCCCGTTCAAGTTTACGATCTTGCTGTTCAAAAGAAACTCCGCCAATCAGAAGTGCAACATTCAAACGATGATTTATGCCGTATTTATCGAAATTTTCTTCAACTTGGGCTGCAAGCTCCCGTGTTGGCTCTAAGATGAGAGTGCGAGGCATTCGTGCTCTTGCACGGCCTTTTTCAAGGAGTGTGAGCATAGGCAAAACGAAAGAGGCTGTTTTTCCCGTTCCTGTTTGAGCGATTCCTAGAACATCTTTTCTTTTAAGGACGTGGGGAATTGTTCCACTCTGAATAGGTGTTGGAACTGTATATCCTGCTGATTTTACTGCTTTAATAACCTTTGTCGAAAGACCTAAATCATCAAAACTCTTTAAAGATGGTATCATTTTTCTATCAATTGCTCTGTGATTTTAATTTCGCTGTCCGAATTATCCGTAAGATTAAGGAGTTACTCTCTTTTAGAGGGTTAAGGTGCTTTCACAAAAAAGTCAACTATAACAGCCATATACGTATAGGAGGTATAATACAATAATTAATAGCGAAATTGTTCTGATAAAATCCGTTCATCCCATGAATGGTTAGAGTCAAAAAGGATTGAGGCTGTTACTTCTTGTGCTGTTGAAATAGTAACTGAATGGACAGATTTTACTTCAACATTATCGGCTGCGGCATTTACGGGGCGTTTGTCCGGTTCGAGCATATCAAAGCGTACTGTTGCCGTATTGGGAAGCAATGCTCCATGCCAGCGACGTGGGCGAAAAGGACTAACGGGAGTGAGCGCCATAAGTGGGGCCATAAGGGGCAAAATAGGCCCTTGTGCTGATAAATTATATGCAGTAGATCCTGCTGGTGTAGCAACAAGGATACCATCGCAACTTAACTGTTCCATGCGTACCTTATTATCAATGCTAATACGAATTTTAGCTGCTTGATAAGATTGCCGAAACAGAGAGACTTCATTAATTGCTAGTGCTTCAATAGTTCCTTGACATTCAGCTTCTGCAATCATACGCAGAGGATGGATTTCTTTTTTGTGCGCGGCCGCAATACGGGTTGGCAATTCTTGTTCATGAAATTCATTCATAAGAAATCCTACAGAGCCTTGATTCATACCGTAAATAGGTTTTCCGGTGTTCATAACGTCCCGTACCGTTTGTAACATTGTTCCATCGCCACCGATTGCAACAACAACATCAGCTTCTTTGAGGGAAGAATGACCGTAAACAGCGATTAATTCATGAGTAGCTTTGATGGCTTCCTCAGTTTCAGAGGAAATAAAATGAAAGCGTTTTGGTAATGTCATCATGAAGAATTATCCTGATATTCACAATTTATTTTTAGCGCATTTGGGGGAAATTTTGAAGCTGTATATAAAAACCGTTTTTGTGAGAAAACAGATCATGGATAAGAAGTAATCTGTTTAAGCGCATCTATTATAGCAGGATAGCACAAAAAGATTGTGGGGGAATATAAACTATAAACAAGTATTTTTTACAAGAGTGATAATTCTTCATTGAAGCTGAGAGTATGATCAGTTAAAAGATCACTGTTCAGTTATAAGCACCCGTAGCTCAGCTGGATAGAGCGCTGCCCTCCGAAGGCAGAGGTCACAGATTCGAATTCTGTCGGGTGCACCAAACTTTTCAATTTCATTTTATATCATGTGATAATATTATCTAAGAAAAACAAAACTATTTTTAGTAAAGTAGTTATGGTAGGTATTGATTCGTTATGTACAGATAAACAAATGATGTTAGCGAATTGAAATTTTTGCTGTTTATATTATCTTTTCTTTCGCGTTCTTTGCATTTAGATAAAAATAAGCAATGAAAAAATTTATCACGTAAAGCCATTTTTCTTTATCATTCAAGCAATGGATTGAAATATAAGAACTGTATTTTGTTATCTAATTAAGAGAATATTTGATAAAAATATTCGTAAAACGGTATCGATTTATATTCTTCGTATTATATATTTTGTAATATCTATAAAAGTTATATTTTGCAGTATTCATAATTTTCATTTACATATTTTGGATAACTTTATTATATAATTTATCTTACCTATTTCTAGTGTATTCTCATGACATTAATGCAAAAAACTATAAATTCTCAAATATATATCACAGATGGTTTTTCATTATCTAACTGCTTTGTTAGATAATATATTATTTTAAATAAACTATTATTTATTGAGTGAAAAACTTAACCAAATTACAATATATTGTATATTATTATATAAAATTTATTATTTATAATTTAAATATTATTTTTATTACACATAAATAAAATGTTTATATTTGTAATAACTTAATCAACAGTATTTTAAGTATCCTGAAGGGGAGTTTGGAACACAGAAAATACACAACAGACTTCTCAAATAAAAAAAGCGGATCCTATCTCAAGCTGGGAAAGCATGCATAAAGGATTTTTCTGATAAAGTGGCACTAAAAGGTAAATGTTTGATCTTGTTGTTATAATTAAAAAATAAGCAGAATTTATTTATCTGGAAGATTTTAATTCTTCTAAAGAGAAGCCATAGCTTTTTTATTTTATAAAAAGATCGAGAATGCTAAGTATTATGCTTATCGATAAAGAGAAGAAAGAAAATTATGACTATTATATTAAAACCGTGTGCGGTAACGCTTAGCGAACTTGAGACTATTTATTTCAATGGTGAAGTGAGTAAACTTCACAGTGATACGCACCTAGCTATCAGGAAGGGAGCAGAACGCATTGCTGAAATTGCTGCTGGGAGTAAGCCAGTTTATGGCATTAATACTGGTTTTGGCAAATTGGCGTCGATTAAAATTGATGCAAATGATGTAGCTCTTTTGCAAAGAAATCTTATTTTGTCACATTGTTGTGGTGTGGGAGAACCTTTAGCTGAAAATATTGTGCGCTTGATGATGACCTTAAAGCTTCTTTCTTTAGGGAGAGGGGCTTCTGGTGTTCGTTTAGAGTTAATACATTTGCTAGAAAATATGCTTGAGAAAGGCGTTATTCCTGTCATTCCTGAAAAGGGATCTGTTGGTGCATCAGGTGATCTTGCCCCACTTTCTCATATGACTGCTGTTATGATGGGAGAGGGAGAAGCGTTCTTTCAAAATATTCGCATGAGTGGGGCATCTGCTCTTAAGAGAGCAGGGTTATCTCCTATTATTTTAGAAGCAAAAGAAGGTCTAGCGCTTATTAATGGGACTCAAACATCAACCGCACTTGCTCTTGCTGGTCTTTTTCATAGTTATCGTGCATTGTGTGGTGGGCTTCTTGCTGGAGCATTAACAACGGATGCTATCATGGGATCAACGGCACCGTTTCATTCTGATATTCATATTTTACGGGGCCATTATGGGCAGATTGCTGTATCGCAAACATTAGAAAAGCTTTTAGAGGATTCAGAAATTCGAGCTGCACATTTGCGTGGTGATGATCGTGTACAAGATCCTTATTGTATACGTTGCCAACCACAGGTTATGGGTGCTTGTTTTGATATTCTTCTTGCAGCAGCAAAAACACTCATTATTGAAGCAAATGCGGTTACAGATAATCCATTGATTTTAAGTGATGGTGAAGTTGTATCAGGTGGAAATTTTCATGCTGAACCTGTAGCATTTGCTGCCGATCAGATTGCTCTTGCTTTATGTGAAATAGGTTCTATTTCTCAAAGGCGTATTGCTCTTATGGTTGATCCAGCAGTCTCTTATGGACTTCCAGCTTTTTTAGCACAAAATGCAGGTCTTAATTCAGGTTTTATGATTGCTGAAGTGACTTCAGCTGCTTTAATGTCTGAAAATAAACAAATGGCACATCCTGCTTCAGTTGATTCAACACCAACTTCAGCAAATCAGGAAGATCACGTTTCAATGGCTTGCCATGGTGCTCGTCGGTTATTAGCAATGAGTGAAAATCTTTTTACGATCATTGGCATTGAAACGCTTGTTGCAGCACAAGGGATAGAATATCGTGCACCTTTAAAAACAAGCTCTTTTTTGCAGTCTGTGATGGAATATTTACGTAAAAATATTGACACTCTTAAGGAAGATCGCTATCTGGCTCCAGATCTTCATAAGGGGAACATTCTGGTGCGTGAAGGGGATTTATTATCTGTATTACCGGAAACAATTTTTCCTCAATTAGAACCAAAATAATACGGTTTTAGGACCAATAATGAAGAAGAGGCATTGGATTTTTGAATGCTCGTAAATTGTCATAGAAAATTTAGAGAAAGCAAGAATGTATTTAAATATTTAAAGAAATATATGCCCAATTATTTTCTGAATATTTGATTTCATGGTGGTCTGATTTATCAATAAAGGCTTATGAAACTAATATTGTAAAAACGGATTTTTTGTATTTATTTTTATATTATAGATACGGAGATAAATTATATTTTATTATTATGTGAATTTTATAAAATAAAATTATTTATTGTTTGTTATTTTTATTTTTAAATAGTTTGTAATTTTATATTTTTTAAATCAAAAAAAGAGAAAACAAATATTTAAAAATAGCATACTATATATTTTAATAGCCGTTATTTTTTTGTTTGCGCAAATTGTGGAGGTTAATGCAAATCTTTGGAAAAGGAGAACTCAAAGGGGCGTTTTTATTGCTATGGTAGCACAAGAGAAAGATATTTTTGTTCAGGTAAAAAATAGAGCTGTTATGCGTATTTCAGATTAAAATGCCGGAGAAAATCGTAGATCTATTATTGGACAACAGATTGAACAGGCTGTTTTTTCTGTAATAGTTTTTTTCCTTGGAAGAATGGCGTTTAAGGCGGTTAGAGTGCTTAAGAGATGGGCTGGGGCTGCACTTTCTCAAGCCTTTGAAGATTGGCGCGATTCACTTTATCATTGAATAAACTCTTTCATTGGTTTTAGAAATTTGTTCATGCGTCATTATTTATAGTTTGTGATTATTATAAACTCAAAAAGGAAGAAAGAGTTTTCTTAAAGTCACTAAAAAATTGAATGCATTTGCTTTTAAGCTATAGCAGTATGGGTTTTTAAGCTTTTATCTCAATAAACTGAAAAGAAAGCAGAGGGGTTGATATTGCATTAACTCTGATATGTTTTCTGTAGAAAAAGAGAGATTATAAAAATGAATTCAATGACAATTATTGAAAAATTTATTACCGCTTGATCTAAAGAAAATGATACAAAATTGCAGGCTATAAAAAATCTGAATTATTCACAATAAAAGTATTTTTTCATTGCTTACGGTAGAGTTTCTACCTAGTAATTGTTTAGTACTTTTTTATAATATATTGGTGAGAGAAACAGAAGCTTTATTGATCATAAAGCGAATGTTGAGGTATGGGGTTTGGTCAACATTTCAGCGAAGAAAGAAAGAAATGGGAACAAATGAACTGAAGCGAGGTATGAGTAAGCGCCAAATTATTTTTTTAGCTCTTGGCTCTGCGATTGGAACAGGCCTTTTTTATGGCTCTGCTCAAGCAATTAAGCTTGCTGGTCCAAGTGTTTTGATTGCTTATTGTATTGCGGGTTTAGCTATTTTTATGGTTATGCGGGCTTTGGGTGAAATGATTATTTATAATCCACTACCTGGCTCTTTTGCTCGTTATGCCGCAAATTATATATCACCATTGGCCGGGTTTTTAACGGGGTGGACATATGTATTTGAGATGATTCTTGTTGGTTTGGCTGATATTACAGCTTTTGCAACTTATATGGGGTTTTGGTATTCTGATGTTGCACCTTGGATATGGGCACTCAGCATTACACTGATCATTACAGGAATTAATTTGGCAGCGGTAGAAGTATATGGTGAAATAGAGTTTTGGTTGTCTTCCATTAAAATTATTGCGATTGTTGCGATGATTGTTTTGGGGATAGCAATTATTTTGTATGGTTGGAATACAAGTGCAAATTCCTCTACTGTGAGTATCCATAATTTGTGGAAAAATGGTGGTATTTTTCCTAATGGTTTGTTTGGTTTTTTGGCTTGTTTTAGTGTTGTTGTCTTTGCGTTTGGTGGTATGGAAATCATAGGGATGGCAGTGATGGAAGTGCAAAATCCTCATCAAACGATCTCAAAGGCAATTAATTCTACTCCAGTTCGTATTTTACTATTTTATATCATGACTTTAACTATTTTAATGTCACTTTATCCTTGGAATAAAATTGGACTGATGGATAGTCCTTTTGTTTCAATTTTTGAAAATCTTGGGATTTCATCCGCCGCAAATATTCTAAACATTGTTGTTGTTACAGCGGCTATTTCGGCGATGAATAGTGGAATGTATGGTGCTTGTCGTATGATACACGGGCTATCACAGGAAGGTTATGCTTTAAAGAAGTTTCAATATTTATCAAAAAATGGTGTACCAATTTTTGTAATTTTATTAATCTTTATCATTTTCCTTCTTGGTGTTATCCTTAATTATTTTTACCATGAAGGACTTTTCTTTCTCATTGCAGCAATGGCAACATTTGCAACGGTTTTCGTTTGGTTGATGATTTTACTTTCGCAGATTTTTATGCGGCTTAAAATTTCCAAAGAAGAGCAGGGCGGTTTAAAATTTCCAATTCCTTTTTGGCCGATAGGATCGATTTTTTCTATTTTATTTATGGTTTTTATTTTTGTTTTGTTATGGTTTTTTGATGATACACGGCCGGTTTTGATTGTAGGTTTTAGTTGGATTATTTGGCTTATTATTTGTTTCTATGCACTTAAATTTTATAATTTTAAAAAAACAAGGTGCACTAAAACATAAATAGTAAGGATGAAATTAAGAAAGAGAGCTGATAATTTCATAGCAGAGAGACTCCAAACAAAGCCATACCCAAAAAGCGCTTCGGCGAATGTAATGTTGAGGACAGTTGAGATACCTGTGGCGCGGGAGGATGAGCGACTTTCCTTGTACTAAAGCAAAGAGCTCTGCTGAGGAGCTTCAACAGAAGAACAGCTATATTTGTCGGCATCGGCATTGTTTACACCAACAGGGGGACAGATACCATACTGGACGGGGCAATGATTTCTGGAGTCCTTGTAAAAATGAGCGTTGGTGGAGATTTTATCATTACCATCCACAGTGTATAGTGGATAGTGGATAAACCCCGAATAAACAGAAATCTATTTCTATTAGCTATGGTAATCAATAGCTTATCAATATGGAGAGTAAGTGTTGAGAATTGAGAGCTGTTCTGTTCACTTTCGTTCGTATTGAAATTCATTGAAAAATAGGCTGTTTATGAAAGAGAATACTTCATTTTTAAGTCTTTACTCATCATCTTCAGAAAGAGGGAGTAAAGCGACTTCTGTATCAAGTGCGTCCATAAAATCAAGAATAAAAGCAGCATTTGTGCCAAAATCTCTGGGCATGTAACGTGAAGCAGAACGCATATCAACAAAAGTTGTATTTCCTTCACTGGTTAGACGAATGACAATATCCGAAATAAAACCAAGGTAAAAAGTCTTTGCCATTGTTTCAATATAAATTTCATCTTCTTTTCCTTTAAATTCCCGTTGCGCGACAATAGGCCAATCATGAGCAGCTAACACATTGAGAACCGAATTGCGAATACGATCAGGTGAGCCATCATAACGACGTCCCGACATTTCTGGCCATGCTGACATCTGTAATATGGCTTGTTCACTTAGAACACTCTTAAGTGGCAAAGCATCACTGGGACGTATGGTACGAAAAAAAGCTGGTGGATTTTGTGTATCAGTAGAAACATCATGAAGAGCTGGCAAAGTAAACCATCCCCAAAAAAATAACACCAATGGCATGGCGGTAATTAAGGAATAAATGATTCCTTTTAAAGCTTTCATGCCTCCCAAAGCGCCAAACGCCCACAAACTGTAAAGTGCTTTTACAGCAAGAAAAAGAGAAACAGCAATACAACAGGTAGAAATGACTATTAAAATGATAAAATCAACGACATGAATTACAGAAAAGCGCTGTAAAAATATTGAAAATAACAAAATAAAGAATGCCAATCCACCAAAACGAGGGGACCATACCGCCGCTCTTGAAATTAATCGAACATAATTTTTTTTCATGAAGTTCTCTTTTTCCCTCAACTATGAATCATAAGCAAAATTCTCTTCAAATTTCATATCTTATAAAAAGCTTCTGGTCATATGACAAAAGTAAAGCACTTATTTTTGAGGTCAAGGACGCGTGATGCTCTATCAATTTCCAATGATTATTTAGGGGAATTTATTGAGGAGAATAATCATTTCCTCTATAGTTTATCATAATTGGCTTAATTTTATGAGAAGATTTCTTCTATCGGATATGATGATGTGCAACAGAAGGTCTCCTTTTATTTCATATTTATCATTTTGATATTCGATTGATTGAGTTTTTAAATAACCATTTTACTATATTATACAAAGAAAGCATTCCTACAATTAGAGATTACTGTGCTTTTATCCATTAAATATGCGACAAGTGGCAGATGAAAAGAATTCTTCGCTTTTTTTCTTTTCAAGTAAAGAAGGGGCAAAAATGCGTAAGAGTGCAAAACCTTGATTCAAATTTTTAGCAACTAAAACGGAATTACGATTGTTTTTCGTTTTTGACTGTTTAAGTTCTATGATTTGTATCGGTTTTCCAATGATGAGATCGAGCGTAGCATGAGGGGTAGTTCGGTCATTAAGGCTATAGAAAATACTTCCGTCGTATGTGTAGGCTGCTAATGACCAAAATTGTGTTGTTTGTAAAGCCTTTAAATGAACTGGACCATTTTCGAGATCAAATCTGCAGACTTTAAGAAGAAAGAACGGATCAATAGACTGTTGAATAGGATTACGAGCATCCAAGTCAACAAATTGATAAGGAGGTCCCGATTTTTTAAGCTCTGTCCATATATTATTTTGCGTCCAATAAGGCATCAGAAATAAAACGCAAATATGAACGATAATAGCACCAATGCCCGCAAGAAGTGCTGCGTGAATGAATCTAGTCACAGTTTTTTTGTCCTGATGGAATTTGTTCTAAAGTTGGCATGGTGCGTTTTTGCAATGCCGTTGCGGAGATGATGGGGGTATCATATAAGGTCAGAATAAGTCCGAATTTTTTTTGACTAACCACTGCAAGCCAATTACCGATTTGCGGTGTTGATGAGATATTAATGCGGAATGAACCATCATTTTCATAGATAATATTGTCGGTATAGAGTTCGAAAGGGATTTCTTTTGAAGACGTATATGGTTTGAGTGATCTGTCAGCTGTATAAAGTGTAAAGAGGCGAGTTTCAGGGATGTATCCTTTGAGTAAGTAATGACAATGGGGGTGTAGTGGATGCCCGTGATTATCTTTCCAAATTTGGAAAATGAGCCCTTCTGCGCGTCCGAGAGAAATATCACCTCGTTTGATAATGCGTGCACGCGTATAGGGATCAGTATTGGCCGTTCCTATCTGAGGATAAGCGCTCCATTCTCCAATTGTGAAACGTTCAAAATTATGAAAGGAATTGAGCACATAATTAACACTAACCATTCCACATAAAATGGAAAAAACCAAGACAAACAAGGGAAGAACAATATAGACAAACATTATAGAATATTTCGAATTCAATGTGTTAAAGCTCCCATAGTTTTCAGCTTTAAAGAGAGTGAAGATGTTTTTTTCAGATCCTTGTTAATCAGACGCACAATATTCAATGTTTCAGGAGAGAGCGTATAGGGTATTTGAGGTGCAAGATCGGAATCATCTTGGGAGGGAGACGTTGGTGGTTGATAAGGGAGAAGAGAATCTTTAACACCATAGAGTTGTTTGAGCATGATATTTTGGTGTGCATGAAGCATAATGTTATGCCATATCATAGCAGGGACACCACCACCAAAAGCACGATTCATCGGTGAAAAATTATCATTTCCCATCCATACAGCTCCAGTATAATTACCAGTAAAGCCAACAAACCAAGCATCACGATAGGATTGTGATGTTCCAGTTTTTCCGGCAACAAGAGTCATGGGGAGAGCAGCACGTTTACCGGATCCTCGTGTGGTGACACCAACCATCATTTGGTTCATATAAGCTGCTGATTGTTCACTGAGAACCCGATGTGGTTTATGACCGTCATGCTCGAAGTCCCACACGACCTGTCCATCTGTTGTTCTGATTTGAGTAAAACCGTGGCGATTTCCAGCCATGCCTCCATTAGCAAAGACATTAAAACCGGTTGCTTGATCCATGGGAGTCATATTGGATGTGCCCAGCACCATCGTTTTGTGTGATAAAATATGCGCATGAATCCCCATACTTTTGATGAGATTGATAATGGGTTGGGTATCGCGGTTAAGATATTGATAGGTAAGATAGACAGGGACTGTATTGATGGAAAAGGCTAAAGCCGTGGCCAAATCGATTTTACCAAGATAATGACCAGAATTATTTTTAGGTGCCCAACCTCCCCAATTGATGGGGGCGTCTAAGACTATTGTTGAGGGAGATAAACCACGTTCCATAGCTGCTGCGTAAACATAAGGTTTGAATGAAGAACCAGGTTGTCGACCGCCTTGTGTTGCTCTGTTAAATTGACTTTTGCTATAATCCAGTCCTCCAACCATTGCACAGACAGCTCCGTTATTGTCAAGTATGACAGTGGCGGCTTGTGTTGCACGGTATTGTTGACCATATTGATGTAAATGATAGGCGATTGCTTCTTCTGCTGCTTTTTGAATATCAGGATCAAGAGTGGTTTGAATGATCAAATTATGGCTGGGGAGTTGATCATGCATTTTTTTGACTTCATCAAAGACCCAATCAAGAAAATAATCAGGTTGCGTATTTTTTATTTTTGTAACAGGTTTGGCAGGATGACGATAAGCGTTAATAACTTGGCTCTCTGTCATGAAACCACTGTTAACAAGATTAGAGAGTACCACGTTGGCGCGTGTTTGAGCGGCAAAGAGATGACTATGAGGAGCATATTTTGTTGGGGCTTTGAAGAGTCCTGCTAACATAGCGGATTCACTAAGGGAGAGATTGCGTATGTTTTTGCCAAAATAAAATTTTGCAGCAGCTGCCATGCCAAAATTGTTTCCACCCATATAGGCTCGGTCAAGATAAAGTTGTAAAATCTTTTTTTTGCTGAAGTTTGCTTCTAACCAAAGGGCAAGATAAGCTTCTTTGATTTTGCGTGTTATTGTTCTTTCATTTGTTAAAAACAAATTTTTAGCCAGTTGTTGTGTAAGGGTTGAACCACCTTGAACGACACTTTTAGCCTGCAGATTTTGTAAAATTGCTCGCGTGAGACCCTGTAAATCAATCCCCCAGTGATCAAAAAAACGCCTATCCTCTGTCGCAAGAACCGATTTAATAACGTAATCAGGCATTTCTTCAACAGGGACAGAAACAGCTGGTAATGTTCCACGTTGACCGATGGGATTTCCATATCGATCTAGAAAGAGAATGGAGAATTTTTTGAAAGAATACCAATCTTTTTTTGTCAATTCGAAAACCGATAGACCAACAATCGTGAAAAGCGTAAAACCAATCACCCCTAATGTGAGTGTTTCATCAAGGATTTCTAATATAAAGCGTTTCCACCCTCGGATATAAAAACATTGTGAGATAATTTTCGCCTTATGCCAGAAGAAATTGTTAGCAAAGCGGATACGATAAAGTGCTGTGTCGAACAGTGCATCTGTTTCAATAAATCTAGGACTATGGAATGGTTTATTGTGTTGCGCTTTCTTTTTTTTAAAAAAGTTAAACATTGAAAGAGATCCTGTGACAAAGTAATGCAATAAATCTATAATGAATATATGGATTAAAAGGCCTTTTTTGCTATAGTGATAACAGAGAAAGATTTTTATTTAGGATTACGATCATTTATTTCTTACAAATTTTATATTCATCTTATATAAATTATGTAGTTTTTTGCGTTTATAATGATTGTATAATCATTAAGGAGCTTTTATTTTTAAAGTTATTAACTTTTAGAAGTGTATCTCTTCATTATATTGTTACACAGAGAGAAAATTATTTTTTGTATGTGGTTTTGGAATAACTCAAAAAAAAACATTATTCATTTTATATTCAGATAGAATAGAGTATAAAATATCTATGATGAGAAAATTTTTCTTTTTTGTAATGGTATTAGTTTTTCTAGGCGCGGATTCTGTTCTAGCTTTTGAGTGTATTGAAATTGGTAGGGAGATTGCTGTCCAAAAAAGTGGGGTTTTGGTGCGTTCAACACCTGTTGTTAAGGATGGAAGAGATACGTGTGTGGTTGTGGTCGTAGTGCCTGCCCGAGAGGGTGAAAAGTTACGTCGTGTTGAGGTCACCGTTCCCGTTGATTAGGGCTTAGCAGATGTTGTGATGCGTATTTTAATTGTTGAAGATGATCGGAATCTCAATCATCAATTAGCGGAAGCTGTAAGAAGTGCGGGGTATGTTTCCGATAGTGCTTTTGATGGTGAAGAGGCTTATTTTTTAGGAAGTACAGAGTCTTATGATGCTGTAATTCTCGATATCGGTTTGCCACATAGAGATGGAATTCATGTTATTGAAAGGTGGCGTCAAGAAGGGTATTCCATGCCTGTTCTCATGCTTACAGCGCAAGATCGTTGGTCTGATAAGGTGTGTGGCATTGATGCAGGTGCTGACGATTACGTTGTTAAGCCATTTCATTTGGAAGAAGTGATGGCGCGGTTACGTGCACTAATTCGTCGAGCGACGGGGCATGCGACAAACACCTTATGCTGTGGTGGTGTTTTGTTGGATACCAAGACCTCTCGTGTTTTTGTTAATGATCAATTGATTAAATTGACTTCCTATGAATTCAGACTTCTTTCCTATCTCATGCATCATTGTGAGAGAGTGGTTTCAAGAACAGAGCTTACTGAACATCTTTATGATCAAGATTTTGACAGAGATTCGAATACGGTAGAAGTTTTTGTGGGGCGGTTACGTAAAAAGCTTGGAGTAGATTTGATTGAGACTATTCGAGGAATGGGTTATCGCGTGAAAACGTTAGGTGATCAATGAGTGTTTTAAAAAAGAATAACTGGTTTAGGAGGCTATTTTTTTTCGTTAGTAAATCTCTCAGTTTACGCGTTATGATCTTATCAACATTATGGGTGGTTATTTCGCTTTCATCAATTTCTACAGTCAGTATTTTATTTTATCAACGCTTAAGTGAACAAAACTTAGAGCGTATTCTTTCTACCCAACTTTATAGTCTTATTGCAACAGTAACCGTCTCACCTGAGGGAAATTTGGAAGGAAATGTTGGGATTGATGATATTCGTTATTCCGATCCAACAACAGGATGGTATTGGGAAGTTATTGCTTTATCACATAATCTAAAAGGAAGATTGACATCTCCATCATTGGGAACAGGAAGAATATTTGTACCGAGTGAAATCGATGTACCTTTTGACAATAAATTCTTTCGCTCTTACCAGATAAAGAGCAACAATGGCCAGAAATTACAAGTCATTGAGAGTGATATTGTTCTGGATAATCAAAATCATATTGCCCGTTTTCGCCTTATTGGGAATATTGATGAAGCACATGCACAGGTACGGGGATTTAAGCGGACTTTACAAATTTTTCTTTGGAGTTTTGGTATAGGGAGTGTTCTTATCAACATTGCTATTGTTTTATTTAGTTTTCAACCATTGAAGTTTATCCAACGAGCATTGAATGATATTCGCGAAGGGAGAAGTCATTATGTGAATACGGATTTAGTAAGTGAAGTTATGCCGTTAGCACAAGAAATGAATGCACTCATCAAGAACAATCAGCGTATTATTGAACGGTTTCGTACACAGGTTGGTAATCTTGCGCATTCGTTGAAAACACCTTTGTCAGTGACTATAAATGAGGTTGATAAGATGTGTGGAGAACAGGCTTTTGTGTTGAGAGAGCAAACGCAAATAATGCAAGCTCAAATAAATCATTATCTTCAGCGTGCACGAATTGCAGCACAGTGTGATAGTATTGTTTATCAGACATCTGTTCGCGGAGTGATTGATCGTTTGGTACGGGTTATGAAAAAACTTAACCCTGAAAAGCAGTTTCAATTTATTATGAATGTCGATGATGTTGTTTTTTCTGGTGAAAAGGAAGATCTAGAGGAAATTGTAGGGAATTTGATTGAGAATGCTGCTCAGTGGTCGCGCACAAAAGTCCTGATTTCCTGTCATTTAGAAGAAAATGTTAAAGAAACAGAATCTTTCAGTATTCTCGTAGAGGATGATGGCTCTGGTTTAACAGAAGACAAGATTGATGAAGCCTTAAAAAGGGGGTGTCGATTTGATGGAAGTAAGCCGGGAACAGGCTTAGGGTTAGCGATTGTTTCAGATATGGTCAAAGAATATGGTGGAAGTCTTTTTTTATCGCGTTCTAACCTAGGAGGATTATATGCAAAAGTTTTATTGCCCAAGGCTCTGCATAAAATATTTTCTTTTTAACTGAGAATAAAAAAGAGTAGAAATTTCAAACCGTTGATAGTTATAAAGCTGTATCTATTCGTTTAACTCTAACAAGACCGGCATGCATTATAAGAAAAGATATATTTTAAATGCTCTTAGTATTTTATTTGTTCTTTGTCTAACATGGAACATTTATAGTTTGACAGGTAATCCAAAAGTTAAAAGTTATTTTTTTAGTGAATTAATGGATAAGGATCCAAAGGCACTTAGTAGGCATGAACAACTTGTTCGTTTACAAGTGCTTTTTTTTCGTGCTCCTCATGATGGTAAGCTAGCAGATGCATTAGCAGTAGGATATCTAGAGGAAGGTTATTTTCAAGATGCCGTAAATATTTATTTAGATGCGCTTCGCTTGAATGGAGAATCTGCTCCAAGGCTTGTTGGGTATGGTTTGGCATTGGTTGGTTATGAGGGCGGAATCATGACACAAGAAGCACAAGATGCTTTTCAAAAAGCAGCGGATTTAGCGCCAAAAGATTTTTATCCCCGTTTATTATTAGCTGAAGCGCTTCATCAGGCAGGTAAGTCTGGAGAGGCAGTGCGGTTTTTACAAAATTTTCTTGATACAATGCCTGAAGATTTTTTAGGACGATTGCGTGTTGAAGCCATGATAGCTCAGTTACGTAATTTACCAAATTAAATATTGAAAAAGTAATGATTATAGCAAGTTTAGCCTATTAAATCAGAAGAAGTATAAAAATCCAGAAGAGTCAATAAAGTGGTGGTTACGCTAGGTAGTTTAAGATACGTGACGAAGAAATGAAAGAACGAAAACCAAGGAATGATGCAACAAAATGATTAAGGCATGCTAAGGGAGATTTTTTAGAAAAAGTAACTATTTTATAAGGGAATAAAAAGGTATTGAGAAACTTTTTAGGAAGGGAAAGATATTGGACTAAAAAGTTGCACGCATAGATAAGATGTGCGAAACTCTCATCGCGTGTTTATAAAGAGAATTCTCGTAGGGTGTCTATGAGCAGTCAATTGTTCCATAATTCTCCTTCATTGAGAGCCATTTTAAAGCAACGAAAAAAAAAGCGATTGCTGATGATTTTATTATGTTGTTTTGTGATAGCGCTTGCAGCAAGTCTTCTTATCTATGCAATGCGTAATCGTAATACGGTAAGTTTTTTTCGAATGCCATCTGAAATTACAAGGGAAGATATGCTAACGGGACGCTCTTTACGTTTGGGCGGTTTTGTTGAAAAGGGGACTGTTCAATATGTTGGAGAGAGGGGCATTATTTTTTTCGTAACAGATAACGTAAAACACGAAAAAGTGATTTTTGATGGAGTCTTACCGGATCTTTTTCGTGAAGGTCAGGGGGTTGTTGTAGAAGGTTATTTCGATAAACAGGGTTTTTTTATAGGGACGCGTATTTTAGCAAAACATGATGAGACTTATATGTCTAAAGAAACAGCTCGTTACTTGAACAAACGTCGCAGTGTGGAGAGATAATTCGATTGTGCTTGTCGAACTTGGTCATATTTTTTTATCGGCAGCTTTTGCAGTGAGTTTATTGCAAGCATTCTTACCAGTTTTGGCTATTTTATGGGGGGAGCGTTCATTAATGCAAATGGGTATTCCACTCACATATATTACTTTCACATTACTGCTTTTATCTTTTTTGATTATTATTCACGCACATTTGGTATCTGATTTTTCTGTTTTGAATGTTGTTGAGAATAGTCATTCGGAAAAACCAATATTGTATAAAATCACTGGTGTTTGGGGAAACCACGAAGGGTCGATGTTGTTATGGGTTTTAAGTCTTGCTTTTTTTAGTACGTTGATGGCGTTGTTTAGCCAACATTTGCCAGAACAGTTTAAGGCACTCGTTCTCATTTGCCAAAGTTGGATTACAGGCGCTTTTCTTTTATTTATTCTTTTTTTATCCAACCCATTTTTACGTGTTAATCCACCAGCATTACAGGGGAATGATCTCAATCCTCTTTTACAGGATATATCCCTAGCAATTCATCCACCTCTTCTTTATTTAGGCTATGTTGGTTTTTCAATTTGTTTTTCTTTTGCAATAGCTGCCTTAATTACAGGACATGTCGATAGAATTTGGGCACATTGGATTCGCCCTTGGGTTCTCCTTTCTTGGATTTTTTTGACACTTGGTATCATGGTTGGGTCCTATTGGGCTTATTATGAGTTAGGATGGGGGGGGTATTGGTTTTGGGATCCAGTCGAAAATGTTTCGTTTATGCCATGGCTTTCAGGAACTGCTCTTTTGCACTCTACTATAGTTCTTGAAAAGCGGGATACGTTGAAAAGCTGGACTTTATTTTTAGCTCTTCTGACTTTTTCTCTTTCTCTGCTGGGAACTTTTCTTGTTCGTTCCGGCCTTTTAATGTCTGTTCATAGTTTTGCTGTTGATCCAGCACGGGGATGGGCTATCCTTTTACTTTTATCCTTCTTCATGGGAGGAGCTTTTTTTCTTTTTGCTTTGCGCGCACCTGTTTTGCAAACAGGGCGATTATTTCAGCCAATTTCACGTGAAGGCTTTATTATTTTAAATAATTTGTTCCTTACAACAATAACCGCAACAGTATTGGTTGGTACGCTCTACCCTTATTTTATTGAGGCATTCACTGGACAGAAAATTTCTGTAGGTGCTCCTTTTTTTAACCTCACCTGTGGACCTTTAATGATGTTATTGTTGTTGTTGGTTCCATTTGGATCAATGATGGCATGGAAACGCGGTGATTTTTTTGCAGTTTTTGAACGGTTGTGGTTTGTTTTTGCGTTAGTTTGTGTAGCCTGTTTTATAACATTTTATGCTGCATCTTTTCGTGATATTTTTGCTGCTTTAGGAATTGGACTTTCAGTTTTTGTTTTTTTAGGCAGTTTAGCTGATCTTTGGGAAAAAAGTGGACATCGCAAGATAGCTTTATTGGTGCGGATTAAAAGATTTATGGGATTACCATGGTCCGTTTTTGGTGCAGCAATAGCGCATATGGGATTAGGTGTTACATTATTTGGTATTGTCTGTGTTGCGACTTTTGGGCAAGAGCGTATTCTCACCATGCACATAGGAGATAGGGTCACGATAGCAGGTAAAACGCTTCATTTTTATGAAGTGCGCGATGGTGCTGGTCCGAATTATTCTACAATGGAGTTTCATTTTAGAGTATATGAAAATAAAAGCGCTGTGCGAAGGGTAACAGCATCAAAACGATTTTATTCAAGTCAAAATACGTCAACAACGGAAGTTGGTATTCAAAATCATGGTTTATCTCAATTATATATTGTGCCAGGACGTATAGATAATCAGGGACTTGTTTTACATATATGGTGGAAACCTTACGTAATATGTGTTTGGTTAGGGGCATTCATGATGGCTATGGGAGGATGTCTTTCTCTTTTGGGTTATTGGTTCCGCATGAGAGCGTACAAGAAGCGGCTTGCTTTAAATTTTCTGGAAAAACAATTAACATGAAAAATCTATTGCTTTGGACTTTGTTTTTTTTAATTATGATTTTTCCTTTGCAGTTGGTGATAGCAGTAGAGCCAGATGAAATTTTAAAGGATACAGTTCTTGAATCGCGTGCGCGAGATATTTCATCACATTTGCGTTGTCCGGTTTGTCAAAATCAATCCATTGATGATTCAGAGAGTTCTCTGGCATGTGATCTACGATTTTTAATTCGGGAAAGATTGAAAATGGGACATACAAATCAGCAAGTTATTGATTTTCTTGTTGAACGATATGGTACATTTATTCTCTTGAAACCACCATTTAATAAAGCAACTTGGTTTTTATGGTTGTCGCCTTTGGTCATTCTTATTATTGGTGCAAGCATTATATTTTTTAGGATAAGATGCTACAAAAGCACAAAAAAATAATGATTTTGAATGCAGATGCAGAAAAAACAGTCGAAAATATCGTTGTGTTAAAAGAGGTGTTGTATAAAGAAAAACTCAAGTGGTTTAAATGAGTCATTCAGCCTTATGGGGGAGTGATGTGTGATTGTGGGCTTAAACCTTACAAAACTTTAATATTTTAGACAGAAAACGGTAAGATCTGCTGTTTTATAAGTGATCACAATCTAGATAAAAATATGATTGAATAGGAGCGTATACCAAATGGTTAAAAAAACTTTCTTTAAAACATTAATCGCAGTCAGTTTTTCCGCTGCGTTGGAAAGTGCACTGTTTTTTAGTGCATGTGGGTCAAGCTTGTGGACGACAACGGCTCATGCCAATTCTGTATTTACTTCATTCATGCAACAGCCGGGATTTGCAGATATTGTTTCTCAAGTAAAACCTGCTGTTGTTTCAGTGCAAGTGAAGAGCAATAAAAAAAAAGACGACTGGTCCTTTAGCAATTTTTTTAGCGGTCCGGGTATCGACCAATTACCAGATCAACATCCGTTAAAAAGATTTTTTAAAGAGTTTTATGATTTGGATAAGCCTAAAAATAAGTTTCCATCACATTCGCACAGACTTCGTCCTATAGCTTTTGGATCGGGCTTTTTTATTTCATCGGATGGTTACATTGTGACCAATAATCATGTGATTTCTGATGGCACCAGTTATTCTGTTGTTCTTGATGATGGTACAGAATTGAATGCTAAGCTCATTGGATCAGATCCACGAACTGATCTTGCAGTTTTGAAAGTGAACGACAAAAGAAAATTTTCCTATGTTGATTTTGGTGATGATACAAAGCTTCGCGTTGGTGATTGGGTTGTTGCTATCGGTAATCCATTTGGCCTTGGTGGCACTGTAACAGCTGGTATTGTTTCGGCGCGTGGACGTGATATTGGCACCGGTGTCTATGATGATTTTATTCAGATTGATGCGGCTGTGAATAGAGGAAATTCTGGTGGTCCAACTTTTGATTTGAATGGGAAGGTTGTTGGAGTTAATACAGCAATTTTTTCTCCTTCTGGAGGAAATGTTGGTATTGCTTTTGCTATTCCGGCAGCGACAGTGAAACAGGTTGTGCAACAACTTATCGAAAAAGGTTCTGTTCAGCGTGGTTGGCTGGGGGTTCAGATTCAGCCCGTAACGAAGGAGATTTCAGACTCGATAGGTTTGAAAGAGGACAAAGGTGCTTTAATCACTGATCCATTAAAAGGACCGGCAGAAAAGGCTGGTATAAAAGCAGGGGATGTCATTATTTCAGTGAATGGTGAGAAAATTAATGATGCTCGTGATTTGGCGAAGCGTATAGCAAATACTAGACCAGGTGAAATAGTGACGTTGGGTGTTTGGAGATCCGGTAAGGAGGAAAATATAAAAGTTAAACTTGCTTCAATGCCTGAAGATGAAGGAAAGAAAGAGGGTTCAAAATATTCAAATAAGCACAATGATGCAGATGAAACATTAGAAGATTATGGTTTGATTGTTGCTCCTTCTGATGATGGTATAGGATTGGTCGTAACTGATGTAGATTCAGATTCAGATGCTGCAGATAAAGGTATACGCCCCGGTGATGTGATTATAACAGTGAATAATAAGTCTGTTAAAAAGATTTCTGATATTACCGATACAATCAAGTATGCTCAAAAGTTAGGGCGAAAAGCGATACTCCTACAAGTGCGAACAAATGGTCAAAATCGTTTTGTTGCTCTTCCAATTTTCAAAAAATAACATTTCGTTTGTGGTAGGGCAGAGGTTTTGTAGATCTCTGTTCTACTACAACACAATGTGATAAAATAACGGAGATACGTTTTATGAGGATACTCGTTATTGAAGATGATCGTGAGACGGGCCGTTATCTCGAAAAAGCTTTTTCGGAGGCGGGACATTCAGTTGTTGTTGCCTATGATGGAGATACTGGATATGCTTTAGCTGATGCGGAAAGTTATGACGTTATGGTTATTGATCGGATGCTTTTGCATCGTGATGGTCTTTCTATTATTTCTGAATTACGTGCTAAAGGCAATGAAACACCTGTTCTCATCCTTTCAGCTTTAGGGCAAGTGAATGATCGTGTAACGGGTTTACGTGCAGGGGGTGATGATTATTTGACAAAACCTTATGCTTTTTCTGAGCTTCTTGCGCGCGTTGAAGTATTGCAGCGGCGGAAAAATCCTAAAGAGGCA
The DNA here is from genome assembly GCF_902825225.1 of Bartonella vinsonii subsp. berkhoffii ATCC 51672. Lineage (GTDB taxonomy): Bacteria > Pseudomonadota > Alphaproteobacteria > Rhizobiales > Rhizobiaceae > Bartonella > Bartonella berkhoffii. Next base: position 145,288 of record NZ_CADEAK010000003.1, on the reverse strand, counting down.
GAAACTGTTTATTGCGTAGGCAATCTTGAACTTGATCGGTTAGCACATACAGTAAAACGGGGTAATAGAAATATTATATTGCAACCCAGAGAATTTCGTTTACTTGAATATTTGATGCGCTATGCTGGTCAGGTTGTTACACGCACTATGCTTTTGGAAAATGTTTGGGATTACCATTTTGATCCGCAAACAAATGTCATTGATGTTCATATATCCCGTTTAAGAGCAAAAATTGAAAAAGATTTTGATCTCCCACTTCTCCATACTGTGCGTGGAGCTGGATATATGCTGAAAGCACCAGATAACAAAACATGAATCGCCTGATCAATATAATACGTACGACTGCATTTAGGCTCTCAGCACTTTATATTTTATTATTTGGGTTGGTTGCAACAGGACTTTCGATTTATATGACGGCATTTTCTGCTTTGTTATTAACGGAGCAAACAGAGCAAGCGCTTCATGAGGAGTTAAAGTATATCGAAAATGCTTATAATTATGGTGGGCTTCCTTTATTAATACGTACTATTGATTATCGTTCACGACAACCTGGGGCTTTTCTTTATCTTGTTACTGATCCGATGGGGCGCATTTTAGCAGGCAATGTTGCACGTATTGAATTAGGTCTTTTGAATCATAATGGTTTTATTGCGAATTCTTTTTTATATTCACGTTTTGGAGAACATGGTAAAACAAGTGAACATCGCGCTTTGGCAATTGTTGTTGATTTGCCCAACGCTATGAAGGTTCTTATAGGGCGAGATTTGGATGAACCAGAACGTTTCGCATTGGTTATCCGTAAAGCAGTCATGATTGCTCTTGCAGCGATGCTTGGAGGGGCTTTACTCATATGGTTTTTTGTTGGGAGGCGAGCATTGCAAAGGATTGATCATGTTACAGCTGCCTCTCAACGCTTGATGGATGGTGATTTCAGTGAGCGTTTGCCTGTTTCTGGGGTAGGGGATGAGTTTGATCGATTATCCGCTAATCTTAATGTTATGTTAGACCGCATTGAAGAATTAAATATTGGTTTGCGTCAAGTATCTGACAATATTGCACATGATTTGAAAACACCATTAACACGCCTTAGAAATCGTGCTGAAGAAGCACTTTCTGGGCAAAAGACAAAGCTTGAATATCGTCAAGTACTTGATGGGGTCATTGTTGAATCCGATCAACTTATTCGTACTTTTAATGCTATTTTAATGATTTCACGCATTGAAGCCAGCAGTGCAATTGAGCATCTTGAGGTTATGAATATGAAGCTTATCCTTGAAGATGCCGTTGAACTTTATGAGCCTTTTGCTGAAGAATCAGGTGTTTTGCTTCGGTTGGGGGATACATTTGATAAAGAGCTTAAGTTGAATCGTGAGCTTATTGCGCAATCAATTTTTAATCTTATAGATAATGCAATTAAATATGCCTCGAAGGATGGAAGAGAGGCGAAGGTTTGCTTATCGATGGAATATCGTGATGAACATTTATTGGTTGTTGTGAGCGATAATGGTCCAGGAATTGCAGCGGATAAACGTGAAAAAGTAACAGAACGATTTATTCGCCTTGAAGAAAGTCGTACACAGCCCGGTTTTGGTATTGGTCTAAGTATAGCAAAAGCTGTTATGAAGCTTCATGGCGGTGAGCTTTTACTTGAAAATGCAAATCCAGGGCTTAGAGCTGTTTTATTGTTTCCTTAAAAGTCTTTCTGCTTCATTATTTTAATATCTATGACTATTTTTCCTTACAGTATAATGCAAGAGAAAAAAGGTAAGATACCTTACAAGGAAGAGTAGATGAAAGATGCTTTTTTAAAAACACAATTGCTCCCTTTATGCCCCCTTGATGAGAGCGGTTCTCAATGGTTGAAAGACCTTGAAGAACAAGCAAGGAAAGAAAAGTTAAAATCGCTTGTTTCTTTTTTTTCAAAGAGGGAAAAACAAATTGAATTTATCAGTGCGGTTATGACCTTGTCTCCTTTTTTGCGTGAGGTCTTAATCGCCAATCCATCGTATCTTAGCCCCTTATTGGATGTTGATATAGAAACAAGACTAAGCGAAATTATAGATGATATTGCAGTCATTGATAAGAATGAAGCTATACAGGAAACTTCATTAATGACTGCTTTAAGACGCAAAAAACGAGAAGCACATGTTCTCATTGCTTTAGCTGATTTAAGTGGTGTTTTTACTTATGAAGTTTCATGCGCTTGGTTAACACGTTTGGGAGAAGCTGCATTAAGTGTAGCACTCCGTTTTCTTTTAAGAGAGGAGCACGATCATGGTAAGATAAGTTTGTCAAATCGTGATGATCCTGAAAAAGACTGCGGTTTAATCATTTTAGGAATGGGAAAATTAGGGGCGGGAGAACTTAATTATTCTTCTGATATTGATCTTATTGTTTTCATTGATGAAATGTCACCCCATATTGGTAATCTTTCTGAGAGTGTCGATATATTCTCTAAAATAGTACGCCGCTTGATCCGTATCATTCAAGAACGCACAGTGGAGGGATATGTTTTCCGTCTCGATTTTCGGCTTCGACCAGATCCCAGTTCAACCCCTTTGGCTTTACCAGTAAGGACCGCGTTGCGTTATTACGAGGGACGCGGACAAAATTGGGAACGAGCAGCTATGATTAAAGCACGCCCCGTTGCTGGTGATAAAAAGGCTGGCTTTCATTTTCTGAAAGAGCTTTTTCCTTATGTGTGGCGGAAATATTTAGATTATGCTGCTATTGCTGATATCCATTCGATCAAACGTCAAATTCATGCGTATAAAAATTATGGTCAAATTGCTGCTTATGGACATAATGTAAAATTAGGGCGAGGTGGAATTCGCGAGATTGAGTTTTTTGTCCAGACACAACAGCTCATTGCTGGTGGACGCTTTCCCCAATTACGTGGACGTCAGACAGTTGCAATGTTAGCAGAACTTCACATGCTTGGTTGGATTAGTGAGAAGACCAAAGATAGCCTTATAAAAAGTTATGCTTTTTTACGAAATGTAGAACACCGTATTCAAATGCTTGCAGATGAACAAACGCATCTTCTCCCCCATGATATTTCTCAATTTACCAGTGTTGCCTATTTAATGGGGTATCAAGAAACGAGTAGCTTTATTCGTGATTTATTAAAAACACTTCAGGTCGTTGAAAAACATTATGCTGCGCTGTTTGAGAATGAGCAAGAACTTGGTTTAGAAATTGGCAATTTAGTTTTTACTGGTGAACAAGATGACCCAGAGACATTAATAACATTAAGTCGTTTAGGTTTTGAAAGAGCAAGTGATATTTGTCGTATTATGCGTACACTCCATTGTGGGCGTTATAAAGCAACGCAATCTGCCGAAGCACGTGAGAGATTAACAGAATTGACACCAGCACTTTTGAAAGCTTTTGGCGCAACAAAGCGCGCAGATGAAGCGATGTTGTGTTTTGATAGTTTTTTACAGGGTTTACCTTCAGGAATTCAGCTGTTTAGTTTATTGCAATCTAATCCCTCTCTTTTGGATATGTTGGTGCTTATTATGGGAGCAGCTCCACGTCTTGCAGAAATTATTACACGTAAACCCCATGTTTTTGATGGAATGTTAGATCCAACCATTTTTTCAGAATTACCAACAAAAACTTACCTAGAAAAACGACTTGAATGTTTTTTTGAAGGTGTCACTTCTTATGAAGAAATTCTTGACAATTTAAGAATTTTTGCTGATGAACAGCGCTTTTTGATTGGTATTCGAATTTTAAATGGTGCAATTACGGGAGAAAGAGCAGGTTTTGCATTTACCGCACTTGCTGATCTTATGATTGCAAAAACTTTTGCTGCGGTTCAAAAGGAATTTTTTCGTCTTCATGGCAATATTAAAGGGGGACGTGTTGGTATACTGGGTATGGGGAAGCTTGGGAGTCGTGAATTAACGGCTGGTTCGGATGTTGACCTCATTTTGCTTTATGAGCATGATGAAGATGCAGAAATATCTGATGGAGAAAAGCCTCTCTATATCTCTCAATATTATACGCGTTTGACACAGCGTTTGGTTGCAGCTTTATCTACTCTTACAAGCCAAGGGGTTCTTTATGCCGTTGATTTAAGATTGCGGCCATTAGGCAATAAGGGTCCTGTTGCTGTTTCTTTTCAATTTTTTAAGAAATATTATCGCAAAGAAGCATGGATATGGGAACATCTCGCTTTAACACGGGCACGGGGTATTGCAGGAGATCCTGATTTTTTACAAAAGTTAGAAAATGAAGTTCGTGCAATTATTTCGTTGTCTCATAATAAGAAGGATGTAACAAAAGCAGTATGTGAAATGCGTACTTTGATTGCAAAAGAAAAACCGCCAAAGAATCGATGGGATTTAAAAACGATGCCTGGTGGTATTATGGACTTGGAGTTTATTGCCCAATTTGCTCTTATTACGCATGCAATTGTATTTCAAATTGGAGCAACGACAGCGGATATTTTACTACAATTACCGAACAGTTTTCTTAACCAGTCGCTTGTTTCTGATTTGCATCATGCTTATAGTCTCTATACAAATTTGAGCCAAGTTATACGGCTTTGCTTAAATACTTCTCTCGATACTCATGATATGCCCCCTAGGTTAAGCGATCTTTTGTTAAGGAGCGTTGGCGAACCTGATTTGCTCCGCATTGAAACATTAATTGAGGAAACTGGGCAATCCGTATGTTCAATTTTTACAAAACTGATAAAATATTAAAGTATTTTATAATAATTATGTAATTGTTTTATGTAATGATTAATCTAAAATATAAATATGTTATAACACGATAAGAAATATGTAATTTGCAACTATTGCTTAATGAAAAACAAAATTTTTGTTAAAAATAATTGATATAATAAATTTTTATCTATTTTTCTTCATTTAAAAATGAATAAAGTTGCTATTAAAATTTATTAATAAATATTTTTTTATTTAATATTATTTTTATTGGTAATAGTTATGATTGAATTATTATTACTCTTTGTTTATACATTGCTTTTTCATATTTTATTTAAGTATGGGTTTTAGTGAACAGAGGAGCAAAACTGTTTATGATGGATTTTTTGGCTAAAATAAGTTCATTCTGATTGTTATTGTTCGTGCAGAAAATTCGAGTAAGCTTTTTTGTACCTTTTAATGGATACTTCTTTTTATTCATTTTTCTTAATGTATATCTGTAATATCGCCTCTTATAGAGATCTGTATATCAAACAGATATCTTCATGAACGCGAAAATGAAGATTTTTCAGAAGAAATGGTCTTTTTAGCGCAAAATTTTGGCAAAATCTCACAAATTCTGTAGCTGATTTTTTTAACAGATATATAACAGAAATATATTGAGTAAAGTGAGATAAGATGCTTTCTTTGCTACGTTAGTGAGTCTTACTTTTTAGAAGTTAATATTACGCCTCTTTTTTTATTTGTTTGGGAAATGATAAAAAAAACATGTAGCAAGTAAAAGATTACAGCAATGATTAGGGCAAAAAAATTTCAAAAATTATAACATATTTATTTAAGTTTTTCTAATAGATGTTTTATTTTTTTCATAACTGTATCATTTTTGCTACAGATTTTTTGAAAAAAATAATGAATAATTGATTAATATTGTGTCACATTAGCTTTTAGGGGAGCATTATGACTATTAAATACTTAATCACAACTTCTATTTTTTCTTTAACTTTAGTTTCTGCAGTGCAGGCAGCGGATATTATAGTCCCTGAAAAATCAACACCTGTTATTGCAGTTCCAGCATTTTCATGGACAGGGTTTTACATTGGAGGTCAACTTGGCAATTTTTCCAGTAAGACTGCTTTGAGTTATATAGGAGATGAGGATACAGGAAAATGGATTCCAGTGAGAAAGGATCTTTTGCCTAAACTTTCTGGTTTTGTAGGGGGTATCTATGCGGGTTCCAATGTTGATATCGACAATGGCTTTATCATAGGTATTGATACAGATGTGATTTGGTTTGATAAAAAAAATACGAAAAGTATCAGTTCAAAAGATGTAGAGCTGCCGCAAGAAGGTCACAGTGAAAAAGCACTAGCAGGAACAAGTCGGTCTACAGAGAAGAGCGATGATACTGTCACGACACCTCCTATAACTGTGCAACATACTTTAAAACAAAAATGGGCTGGTGCTACAAGGGCACGAGTGGGTTTTGTTATTGATCGTATGATGCCTTATGTCGCGGGAGGAGTTGCTTATACGCAGCTTCGAAATATTTTTGCAATGCCAGCAGATGCAACAGAGAGGGTAGTAAATCTTTCTGCTTTGGTGCATGATGAAAAAAAGACGATGATTGGTTATACCCTTGGAGGTGGTATTGATTTTGCAATGACCGATAATGTTATTGTGCGTGCGGAATATCGTTACTCAGATTATGGTAAGAAAAAATTCGCACAAGATAAAATTGAAATGAGCTACAAAACGAATGATTTTCGTGTGGGTGTAGCATATAAATTTTAATTTGTTACAAGATTGAATTTTAAAAGAGCCCCATTCAAAAATGGGGCTTTTGTTTTTCAGATATATGAACATCCTCTTTTAAGAGAGCGGTTATCTTATTTAGAGTATCTTTAGAAAATACGCGCTTTTATATTCCTTAAATATTATTATTTTTTTGATTTTTAGCTAAATAAGTTTAGTCTAATATGCTAAAATTGTGCATCTTAGAATGCGTCATCATTTGTCTTTGTTAGAGCTATGAGGGTTTAAGAGTAAAAGATCATTCAGATCGTTATCATTCTCTTTATGCTTTTATAAAATAATTTAAGTGTGATTTTGAATAATCGCTAAGAAAGAGAGATTTAAGATTTTGCCATACTTTATGAGAGTGTAATTAAAAAATTTCTTTCTTTATAATGTTCAAGATTTTTTAAACAATAAAGAGAGTCAAAATGTTGGACATTTCTCAAAAGAGAATATTTTGTATAAAAAATGTTTCAATAGGAGGGCTTTTGGTAGCAAAATCTCAAAAAGGGATTTGTAATATAGTATTGGGAAATACGACAGAACAATTGTTACAAGAATTCACGGGTCGTTTTGGTAATGTAAAACACGTGGATCATGACAATAGGTTTAAGAGAGAAGTTGCACATATTGTAGCCATGATAGAAACGCCTAAATTGGCAAGGAGATATGATTTTTCCTTAGATATAAATGGCACAGTTTTTCAACAGAAAGTATGGAAAGTATTATGCGAAGTGCCATGTGGTAAAACAATTTCATATGAAATATTAGCGCAACGTATTGGTATGCCCCATGCTTTTCGTGCAGTTGCGAATGCATGTGCACGGAATGAATTGGCAGTCATTATTCCTTGCCATCGAGTGGTGCGCAAGGATGGTTTTATCTCTGGATATCGTTGGGGTGTTTGGCGAAAACAGATTTTGCTACAACGGGAACAAAAGGAGGAATTTAACTTTGTTTGATTGGCATTGTAATGGTTACAGTTGTACCTTTCATTTCTTTAGAAATAATTTCAAGTTTTCCTTTGTGTAATTCTAGCAATGAGCGTGAAATAGCTAAACCAAGGCCAGAGCCCGTATGGGTTTTAGTGAGTTGATTTTCAACTTGTTCAAAAGGTTGTCCAAGTTTTTTAATTGCGGATTGGGGAATGCCAACACCTGTGTCTTTAATTTTACAAATAAGATTATTTTTTTTCTTAAAAGCGCAGATATCGATACTCCCTCCAGGAGGTGTGAATTTAACAGCATTAGAGATGAGATTAAGAAAGATCTGTTTTATGGCACGGACATCAACTTCTGCGTGCAATTCTGGGGCAATATTTGTTGTAACAGAAATATTTTTTTCTTGAGCTTGTGGTGTAAGTGTTCGTGCTGCTTCACTGATGATAGGCTCAAGATCGATATTTTTACAATCAAGAGTCAATCTTCCTGCTTCGATTTTTGACATATCAAGGATATCATTAATAAGGGTTAGGAGATGGGTTCCTGAATTGTAAATATCACGCATATATTCTTTATAGCGTTGTGAGCCAAGAGGTCCAAAGGTGGATTGCAACATAATATCTGAAAAGCCGAGAATGGCATTAAGAGGAGTACGCAATTCATGAGACATATTGGCTAAAAATTCTGATTTAGCTTTGTTAGCACTTTCAGCGCGCTCTTTTTCAGCTTTCAGACTTCTATTAAGTTTTTCAACTTCTGTTGCACGTTGTTGAGCATTTCCTCGCGCACGTTTGAGTTCTTGAATGAAAGAAAAAAGGCGCCTTTCACTATCTTCAAATTTTTCTTGTTGTTGTTTAAGTTCAGAAATATCTGTACCAATGCAAACAAGCCCTCCATCTTGAGTGCGTCGTTCATTAATTTTGAGCCAATAACCGTCCGCAGTTTGGCGAATACTGGTTAAGTTACCACTTCCATCGTCTTTGAGGGGATATTCACTCATTGCAGGGCGAGCCATGGCTTCGACAGTTGCACGTTGGATTCCTGATTGTAAGACCTGTTTAGGAATAGCGGCATATTCACAAAACTTGCTGTTGGACATGACTAAACGTCCTTCTGAATCCCATAAGACAAAAGATTCTGAAATATTTTCAATTGCATCGCGGATACGAAGATCGGCTTGCGCTGTTTCTTCTGCGAGTTGGTGCTGTTCACTAATATCGAAGGCAATACCAACCAAATGGGGTTCTTCTTCATCGGTAACTTCAGCACGAATACGCATCCATATATAATGACCATCGGCATGACGCATAGGGACATTAATATCGATATGTTTCTTCTTACCACTTATTAATTCTTGAGCAAGATCAAAAAAATTAGCATCATTTGGATTGATAATGGCGGTAATTTGGGAAATTGACAGTAGTGCATCTTGAGGAATATAACCAAGCATTTCATAGATTGCCCGTGACCAGTAAACGCGTCCACTTGCCATATTCCAATCCCATAGACCACAGCGTCCACGCATCATTGCCATATCAATGCGGTTTTGAGTTTTTTCTGAAATCAAATCTGTATTGCGTGCTCTTATAATTTGATTGTAATAAGCGTAAAGGAGAGCTAAAATAATGCCGCTTGTTCCTATGAACAAGGTCATATTTAACGAGAAAATCTTGCGCCATTCTCTATAGCTATGTTGTGTTTTTTCGCTGATGAAAACACCATAATGTCCATTTTCTGTTTGATGAAAAGAAGCAAGAGCGGGAATATCTTTACCTATTGTGATTTTCATAATTCCAGCGTGTTTTCCCAAAGATTGTAAAGCAATGCTTTCAGGGGTAAAATCCTGTAAAGATTTTCCTAAAATAATCTCGGCATTTGATGCAGCTAGGACATTACCTTTTTGATCAACTATGGCAATGACAGTGCTCGAATTGATAAGGCCTTGATTGCGAAAATCAGTAAGAATATTTTGCAAATGATTATGAGAAAGATTAGAAACTTTGCCTTTTTGCGTAGCGGAAAGTAAATCACGATCAATTGTGTTGGTAATATGAGAAGCTAAAAGAGTGATGGTAGTACGTGTGTTTTTATCAATTGCATGGCGCCAATCGTAGAGTGATATGAAATGAATTGCTGCCAGCACAACAAGAAATGCAAGAATTACAAATGGCAGTGCACGTCGCAGCCAAGGCTCAATAAAAAGAAGTTTTTGATAGGCTGAACGAGAAAAAAGATTGAGACGCTCTTTTTGCGCTTTATGATTTTTTGCGCTCGATTTTGAATCAGCATATGTCTCCGTTGGCGCATGATATGCGTCCAATTCAGCCATTTTTCGTTCCTTTAATGATCGAATAATACATTTAAAAAACTGCTTCGATATTCATAATAACTCCATAAAGTGCAGTGAATCAAAACAGGAGTCTTCTGTCCAGTCTTTTTTTTAGAAAAGAGACTTTTACTTGGATAAGTGTGAAATATGGAAACGAAAAGGAATCTTAACAGGACCTATAAACAGGTTTAAAAAGCCTGCTTATAGGTTCCTTATTATCGCGTAGAGCGTTGAATTTATTTGATAAGAAATATTATAAACTATTGATTATAAATGTTTTTTATTTCAATTGAGAAGACGATTGATGATCTCAGCCACATCACTTGACAATTGCGAAGCTTCTGCAATTGTTTTTAATGCAGTTTCAAATTTTTGTCGCCGAATGGGTTCTAATTGTCGCCAAGAGCGCATTATTGTTAATAACCGTGAAGCAAGCTGTGGATTTTTTTTGTCAATGTCCAAAATAATTTGGCAGAGAAAATGATAGGATGCGCCATCAATTCTATGAAAACCTGTTAGATTGTGAGAAGCAAAGACACCAATCAAAGCTCGTACACGATTGGGATTATCTTGTGAAAAAAGCGGATGTTGCATAAGTTTTTGAACATGATCCAGTGTTGATGCTCCCGCAACCATTGCTTGAATGGAAAACCATTTATCCATGACTAAAGGATCATACCGATAGCGGCTTTCAAAATCATTTAAGGCATTTTGCGCTTGTTCACTTTCGCTAAAGTGTTTCACTAAAATGGTTATACTAGCCATGCGATCCGTCATATTATCCGCTGTTGCATATTGTGTGCTAGCACAGTTTGGTTTGGCTTCGGCGATGGAAAGATAGTCTAGCATAATATTGCGTAATGCTCGTTTTCCAGCTTGTGCAGTATTTGGTGAATAGGGTTCATTGATTTGCATTTGCGCATAAACTGTTGTGAAGAGTTCCTGATGCCTATGTGCGAGTGAAGCTAAAAATTGATTGCGCACATGGTGGATGCGTTCTGGATCAACATTTTTACCGATTATATGGGCAAGTTCAATTTCACTGGGTAAAGTTAAACAAAATGCGCGAAATTCTGGTTCGAGGCTTTCATCATTAAGAATATTTTCAATCAATTTGAGCAAAGTAGAGGGCATCTCCTCTTTTGCTTGTCTTTTATCTTGAATGGCTTCAATCAGAGCGTGGGTCATTAAATGGTTAAATGACTGCCAACGATTAATTTGATTGCTATCATTTTGGGCAAGAAAAATGAGTTCATTTTCATTGAAGGGGGTTTGTAGAGTAATAGGCGCAGAGAAGTCTCTAAGCAGTGATAAAACAGGTTGTTCACTCAGTCCCTTTAATGTGAATGTTTGCTTTTCTTCAGACAAAAGCATAACATCTGATTGAATATCTGCATCAGTCTCATAAGTAAGAGATTTCCCGTTATGTCCTAAGAGCCCAAAAGCAATAGGGATAAGCATAGGCTTTTTTATGTTTTGGTGTGGTGTTTCTGGAATATGTTGTTTTGCATGAATTGTTAGAACACCATCGCTATAATGGTGATCGATTTCTACATTGGGTGTGCCTGCTTGTTCATACCACAGCATGAACTGGGAGAAGTTGAGACCAGAGACTTCGGCGAAACAGGCGATGAAATCTTCAATTATACAAGCTTGTCCATCATGGCGTTGAAAATAAAGATCCATCCCTTTACGAAAGAGAGTAGGACCTAGAATAGTACGCACCATGCGAACGATCTCTGCACCTTTTTCATAAACGGTTGCGGTATAAAAGTTATTGATTTGGCTATATTGACGAGGACGGACAGGATGAGCAAGTGGACCAGAATCCTCAGTAAATTGTGCAGCTTTCAATGTTTTTATATTTTCAATTCGCTGTAAGCTGCGTACATTTTGATCTGAGGAAAATTCTTGATCACGGTAAACAGTTAAGCCTTCTTTTAAACAGAGTTGAAACCAATCACGGCAAGTAATACGATTACCAGTCCAATTGTGAAAATATTCATGAGCAATTATACGTTCGATGTTTCTATAATCGTGATCGGTAGCTGTTTCAGGATCTGCAAGAACATATTTGTCATTAAAGATGTTAAGTCCTTTGTTTTCCATTGCTCCCATGTTAAAGTCAGAAACAGCTACAATATTGAAAACATCAAGGTCATATTCACGACCGAAACATTGTTCGTCCCAACGCATAGAACGTTTAAGGGCATCCATTGCATAGGTTGCACGTTTGGTTTTCCCTTTTTCTACATAGATGCCAAGTTTGACCTGTCGACCAGATGCAGTGGTAAAATGATCTTCTAGCTTATCAAGATTACCACCAACTAAAGCAAAGAGATAGGATGGTTTTGGATAAGGATCTTCCCAAAGAGCAAAATGGCGATTATTTTCAAGCGCTCCTGTCTCGATGAGATTACCATTGGAAAGTAAGATAGGAATTGTTTGAGAATCCGCTTCAATTTTTACCGTATAGGTAGAAAGAATATCTGGGCGATCATAAAAATAAGTAATACGACGGAAACCTTCTGCTTCGCATTGTGTACAATAGACACCATTTGAAAGATAAAGCCCCATGAGTTGACTGTTGCTTTCAGGATTCAGTTCCGTGACCAATTGTAATGTAAAAGGATCCGTTGGTGGAGCCATAATTTCTAAACGTGAAGGGGTAACTTTATAAGCATTTTCAGATAACTTTGTACCATTGAGAGCAATAGAAACGAATGTAAGATCATCACCAGTAAGCACAAGAGGTGTTGCTTCTTTTGTGTTGTGGCGAGGTTCAATAGACAATATTGCTGTAACAGAGGTTTTTGTTGGTGCTAAACGAAAATGAAGGTATGTTTTTGGTATAGTATAAGGCGTTTCTTGATAGTCTTCTAAACGATAAATCGGGGCTGCTGGTTGTTGCATCATTTTTTCCTATTCATATTTTTTAAAGAGTTACGGATTGAAAGAGTCTTTGTCTTTCGAGATAAGGTGGGGATCTTTTGAGATAAGGGGAGATGAGGGCATTACAAAAGATTATCTAAGCGGTTTTTGACTTCTAAAAAATCTATCCACGTAAGCTTCTTTTGACTAGGTGTTCGGAGAAGGTAAGCGGGATGAAAGGTTGGCATAACAGGTATTTTTATATTGTTTTCGCTTTCATAGGTAAACCATTTGCCTCGTGTCCGTATAATTCCATTTTGAGCCCCCGTAAGAAATTGCATAGCAACGCCTCCCAGCGCTATAAGAACACGTGGACGAGCTAAATAAATTTGTCGTTCAATAAAAGGGCGGCATAAGGCAACTTCTCTTAGTGTTGGTGTACGGTTTCCTGGAGGGCGCCAAGGAATAGTGTTGGCGATGTAAACACTCTTTCTTGTTAAGCCAATGGATTCGAGGATCTTATTAAGTAACATTCCCGCTTTTCCCACAAAAGGAATGCCCTGTATATCCTCTTCTCGTCCTGGAGCTTCTCCTATGAGCATGAGTGGACTTCCCGCTGTTCCATCTGAAAAACAGGTGTTTTTCGCTGTTAATTTTAATGAACAACCATTAAACGCGAGGAGGGCAGCTTTTAATTCATCAAGTGTTTTCGCACTTTTTGCACTCTCTATCGCTGAAGATTCACCTTGTATTATCGCAAGGTTAGGAAGTGAATGCTTGGGGACATTGGTGGTTGGGGCTGTTTGTTGATTATGAGAAATCTCTACTGCTTGTGTTGATTTTTTCTCTAAGGAAGCAGCTTGATTAAAGCGGTTAATAGGTGAATCTGTGAGGACAGCATCCGCACCACTTTCTTTATAAAAGTTTAAGAGTTCTTCATATGATATTGAGAGTGGCGTTTGATTTAGCATTTTGTTTTCTCTAATAATCTGTCTTTACAATAGATCAGGTAACATTATCCTTCAAGTTTTATGATGTGTGTGTGTGAGGAATTTATGTATGCAATAATAATAGACTCTTTTCTTGAAAAGAATGGAAAACTGTAAATTTAGGTCATTTGCAGTTGTATACATTTTTTATCATAATTACTTTATTACATACAGATTCATTAATTTTAGAATAACACAATCCATATAAACTACAAAATACAGCAAGAGTATTTAGTCAGATTATGACATAAGCTTAAACTTTTAATGACATTTTTGATTATGATTTAACAGCAATGTGTGAATATATGCTTTTGCCTTTTTTATGGCTTGAGTCATAGATTCATTTAATGCCAAATGTGCTGCAATAGCGCTTGAAAGGATGCAACCTGTTCCACGCATTGTTTCCGTTAAGCGCGGGGTGGAAATATTGATAATTTCAGTTTTATGTATGAAGCTATCAGTTGCTAGAGGCCCCTCTGCATGTCCTCCTTTTATCAAGAGAGAGCGTGGACCAAATGACAGCAATTTTTTTGCTTGTTGTATTGCTTGCTTATCATCAGATGCCAATGGGCTTTGGCTGAGAAGAGCGAGTTCTTCTCTATTTGGTGTGAGAAGATCAACATGAGGGAGAAGTTTATGAATCATCATTTCTGTGATTTCTTCGGTTGTTAAATTTCCTCCTGATGAGGCGATAAGTACAGGATCAAGAATAACAGGAATATGAGGATAGTCTTTGAGTACATTACAGATTGCTATAATAATTTCTTGTGTTCCTGTCATACCGATTTTTATCGCTCTTATTGGATTGGCTTCTAGAGCACTGCGCATTTGTGCGGCAACAAGTTTTTCACTCATTGGAACAATTTCAGCAACGTGATTATCATCTTGTACGTTAACACAGGTGATAGCTAAATTGGCTTTTATTTGAAAATGTGCGGCTGTTTCTATATCGCGAACAATACCAGCTCCTCCTGTTGGATCTGTTCCCGCAACAATAAGAATCGAAGGAATTAACGCCATACTCGTGTCACCTCTATCCATTGTTGGACACGTTGTTCAGGTTTTTTATGGAGGAGAATATCGGTTACAACAGCAGCACTATTGGCACCTGCTTTTAAAACACCAATTGCACGTTCTGGTGTTAAGCCACCGATGCCTACTAAAGGTAAAGCACCAATCCGTTTTCTCCATTGTTTAATTTTGTCTAGTCCTTGTGGACTCCATTTCATTTCTTTTAAGATTGTTGGATAAATAGGACCAAGGGCGATATATTCAGGTTTGGCAGATATTGCGAACTCTAGTTCATGTTCATCATGTGTACTCAGACCAAGTCTTATACCGTTTTTACGGATTGCAGGAAGATCAGCATTGCTTAAGTCTTCTTGTCCAAGATGAATAAAATCGCATTTTTCATCAATTGCTATTGTCCAATGATCATTAATAATTAATTGTGCTCTGAATTTATCGCATATATTTTTTGCGCGCTTAATATGGTGACTAATCGTTTTGGGATTTTCATTTTTCATACGCAATTGTATGAGTTTAACTCCAAGAGGAATCAAACGTTCAACCCAATCAGCATTGTCAACAATGAGGTAAAAAGGATCCAGTTTCATGAAAATACTGCTTTTCCAATGACTGGTGTTGAAGGAACTGCTATATTACGTGCTTCGAGAATTCCTGCTTTATATCCCATATGCCCTGCTTGAACAGCTTTAGAAAATGCTTCAGCCATTAAGACAGGATCACCTGCTTTGGCAACCGCGGTGTTAAGAAGAACTGCATCATAACCAAGCTCCATAGCAATGGCAGCATGCGATGGACGCCCAATGCCGGCGTCAATAACAAGAGTAACATCAGGAAGATAAGCACGGATAGAACGCAATCCATCAGTATGATGAGGACCTTTGGCAGAGCCAATAGGAGCACACCAAGGCATAATGACATGGCATCCAACGTCCAAGAGCTTTTCAGCAACAATGAGATCATCTGTTGTATAGGCAAAAATTTGAAAACCTTCTCTATTTAAGATTTGTGCTGCTTCGATTAAGGAAAAAACATTTGGTTGTAAGGTGTCTGGATTACCAATAATTTCGAGTTTAATCCAAGATGTTTGGAAGAGATCTCGAGCTAAGTGGGCAGTGGTCACAGCTTCTTTAACAGTATAACATCCAGCCGTATTGGGAAGTACTGTGACACCAAGTTCTTTAAGAATTTGCCAAAATTGCCCACCTTGTTTCCCACCTGCTGTTTCACGGCGCAACGATACGGTTACAATTTCTGTATTTGATTTATGAATAGCATCACGAAGGATTGCTGGTGAAGGATATTGCGCTGTACCTAACATAAGACGAGAAGAGAATTTACGTCCGTAAAGATTCAGCATCGTTTTTATCCTCCTTGCATTGGGCTTAAAATTTCAATTTTATCTTCTTCATGTAAGACAAATTGACTTCGTGCATTGATAGGAATAACTTCGGCATTCACAGCGGTTGCGAGCCAATTCCCTTCATATCCTAATTCTTCAAGTAAGAGATTGAGAGTCGTAACTTCCGTTTGGATTGTTTCACCATTGATAAATATTTGCATATTTTACTCCAATGCCAATTTTATTGCTCGTTTTGCCATTTCTGGAGATAAAAGGAAACCATGTCTATAAAATCCATTAATAAAAATATGATTACCATGTTTGTACACAGAAGGGAAGTTATCAGGATAGGCTGGTCGTATACCAACACCGGATTCAATAATTTCTGCTTCAGCAAAAGCTGGATGCAAGGTATAAGCTGCATTGAGTAATTCCATCATTGATCGCACTGAGATGGCACCATCAAAGTTACTCTCAATCATTGTTGCGCCAATCATAAAAACATTATTTTGTCGAGGTACAATGTAGAGAGGAAACCGTGGATGGAGAAGGCGAATTGGACGAGAAATTTTAACCTCTGTACTACGAACAAGAAGCATTTCTCCACGTACACCTCGTATATTTTTATCTTTTCCTAAACGTGCTATTCCAGTTGCATCAATAACAATATCAAAATTTGTTTCAGATGTTTCGACATCGACAAAACACGCTTCGTTTTGTATAAGCTTTTCTTTTAAAGTGATAAGTGCTTTACGAGGATCAATATGTACTTCTTTTTCATAAAAGAGAGCATAGTTAAAACGTTCTGCAAGATCCGGTTCAAGATGCGCTATTTCTGCACCGTTGATCGTTTTGTGATTATGGGTGCGCATTGAAAATCGTTCCAGTTCTACCCTATCGCGCATAGGGGCGACAACTAAAGTCCCTTTTTCTATGACAAGATTGGGAAATGTTTTGCGCCACCATTCTATGGCTTGTACACCAAGATCTTCAACAATTTGTTCAGCATTTTCTCTTTCACAGTAAGGTGCGAGCATTCCTCCCGCATACCAACTGGCTGTTCCTATAGGAGAATGAGGCGGAGCAGATAGGGTAACAGAAATACCTTTTTGTTGTAACATAAAGGCAACTGTTAAGCCCCCTATACCCGCACCTTTGATAAGAATATTCTTCACCTGTTAACTCTATTTTTTTGAGTAGAAATAGCATCTACATAAAGATCACCATTCTTTTGATATTTTTCGGACATCACAGTCATACCTTCCTCTTTTGTTTTTCTTATTGCTGCTGCATCACGAATGTCATGGGAAATCCGCATGGAACAAAATTTGGGCCCACACATGGAACAAAAATGCACCAATTTATGCGCTTCTTTAGGCATTGTTTCATCATGGAAAGCACAGGCTGTTTCTGGATCAAGAGAAATATTGAATTGATCATGCCACCTAAAGTCAAATCGCGCACGTGAAAGGGCATTATCGCGCAATTGTGCTCTGGGCAAACCTTTGGCAAGATCAGCCGCATGGGCAGCGATTTTATAAGTGATCACGCCCGTTTTAACATCATTTTTATCGGGGAGTCCTAGGTGCTCTTTAGGCGTTACATAACACAACATAGCAGTTCCAAACCATCCAATCATAGCGGCACCAATTGCGGATGTAATATGGTCATAACCAGGCGCAATGTCAGTGGTAAGAGGTCCCAAAGTATAAAAGGGCGCCTCATGACAGAGCTCTAATTGTTGTTCCATATTTTCTTTAATTTTGTGCATTGGAACATGCCCAGGTCCTTCAATCATAACCTGTACGTCTTTTTCCCAAGCAATTTTTGTCAATTCTCCCAAAGTCTTAAGTTCGGCAAATTGGGCTTCATCATTGGCGTCGGCAATAGAGCCTGGGCGCAGACCATCTCCTAATGAAAGAGAGATATCATACATGCGTGCAATATCACAAATTTCATCAAAATGTTCATAGAGAAAACTTTCTTTATGATGATGGAGACACCATTTTGCCATAATTGAGCCACCACGTGAAACAATACCTGTTACCCGATCAACGGTTAGAGGGATAAAAGGCAATCTTAATCCTGCGTGAATGGTAAAATAATCAACCCCTTGTTCTGCTTGTTCAATGAGTGTATCACGGAAAATATCCCATGTTAAATTCTCCGCAATACCTTGTACTTTTTCGAGTGCTTGATAAAGAGGAACAGTTCCAATTGGAACGGGCGAATTTCTAATAATCCACTCACGGATATTGTGAATATTCCGTCCTGTTGAGAGATCCATAACTGTATCCGCTCCCCAACGAATAGCCCAAACCATTTTATCAACTTCTTCTGCCATAGATGAAGTAACTGCTGAATTGCCAATATTGGCATTAATTTTAACACGAAAATTGCGTCCAATAATCATGGGTTCGCATTCTGGATGATTAATGTTTTGGGGAATAATGGCACGTCCGCACGCAATTTCATTGCGAACAAATTCAGCAGTATAAATTTCTGGTATGGTTCCATTAAAGATTTCATTTGGTTGCACTTTTTGTTGCTCTTGTTTTTCAAGACCTTCATTTTCTCGTATAGCGACATATTCCATTTCTTCAGTAATAATGCCGGCACGTGCATAAGCCATTTGTGTAATTGCTTTGCCCTTTTTTGCTCGCAAAATAAGCCGTTTTTGTTCAAAAGTTGATACAGGGGGAGTATCGTAGGTTCCCCCGTTATCTTCAGATTTAATGAATCGTGCAGGATAAGATTCGGTATCAGCGCGTTTAGAAAGCCAAGATGAGCGAATTGCTGGCAAGCCTTTTGTAATATCAATGATCATATTTTCATCGGTATATGGACCGGAAGTATCATAAATGTTTAAAGGTTTTTCACCATTGCCATCGGTCAGTGAAATTTCACGCAATGAGACACGCACATCAGAAAAAAGAGGACTTTGTTGGTAAATTTTGCGTGAGGCGGGAAAGGGGCTGCAACTGATGGATGGCATATCTTTCTGCATAAACTTTTTCCTTATAAACACATAGTTCAAAAACAGATTGCGATATTAAACGGGAAATATTCAAATTTTAATCAGCTGTGCTTGCGTTAAGGAATGTGTACAATATCGCTAGGCACACCAGATGAAAATCAAAAAGCTTTATTGAAAAAATTGATGCAATATTTTTCATAATATTTGCGCTACCCCCACTTAAAGGATTTTTGTTAGCATGACTATGGTTAGCTTAAATATCTATATTGTCAATCGCAAAGATATGTTTTGAACGGGTTTTATGTATTTTGGGGAATGAAAGTAGGAACTATAAAGTGGAAAGATACAATACAAAATTTTTTTATAAAGAACAGTAAGAGCAAAAATTTATTGCTAAACTGAGAGGGCTTATGTTTATTGCTTCTCTTAAGTTTTATTTTTCATATTTCATGTAGCTTTCTGATTCAATAGGTGGTCTTTAGAAATTGGTACTCTTATCAGTACTCTTGTTTTCTGTTTAGAAAAAATTGCTTTGAGTTATGATAGTTCTTCTCCTGAAATTATGGCAAGTATTATTGCTTATTGCATATTTTTTTAATTCGCGTGCTCATTTTTATACTTAATCGTGCGTTTAGGATATTTCTCATGCTTTTTGGAATAGCAGGATCGATCACCAAAACAGTTTGGCGAATGCTGACTCTGATATTGCAATAAGGATGGAGAATGCCAATAATGACAAGGATTTGGTCGGACTCTTCAGCGTTTTGCTGATATGCCTTGGAGTTTATTGCTCTTGCAAAAAAAATCTGTATATAATAAAATAGAAGGCAAGCTAGATGTACTAGCTGTGAGAAGGGTAGAAGGTTACAAAAATTGAGTTTCGAAGATTCGTGGTGCGCCTTTTCAGGGGGGAGGGATGTGGTTATACTTCTAAATTCATGTAAGGCAATCGGTTACAGTCTTCAAGTTTGATGAGAGATGCGTCTTTAGTATATTTAGCATATAATTCTCGGGTTATGAAGTTAAAGCGTGGGGGAGTTGTCTGTATTGAGAGATATCCTTTGTGCTGCTTTAGATTGAAAATACTAGGCGTTCAATAAGGGGGTGGGTATTGATCTGGTAAAAGCAGTTTTCAGAACAATTTAATAAAATAAGATATGTTTGAAGAGATTTTTGTATGCAGAGAGAAATATGATGAGGAATGCAAAAAATATAAAGAAAATTTTTTAGCTTGTTTAATAAAGAAAACGATCAATAAAAATCATAGCCTATTTTAAATGAGGATAAAGCAAAATAACTTGAAAAATTTTGCAACCACAGATCAAAAGATAGCAGTTAAAAAATCACAGTTATTTGTATAATTTCTAACACACGATATGTGTCACAAAATCCCTTGCTGTGGATTTGATATAACTGCGGTTGGATGTAATTACCTATCAGTTAAATAAGAAGCGAATTGATACACTTGAAAAGCCCAATAAAGCCTACTGTACTTTCTAGCACCCCCAACACTTTAAACGTTATTGAGTCAAAAATATCTCATGCTGTGTGCACAGAGTGTTCTGCATATTGTAGACTTTTACAACAAACTGAAGATTCCAAAGTATAACCGCCTCATGACAAAGAGGTAATAAGAGGCAAGTAATACCAAATGGGATGATTATATCGCAAGCGAAAGGCCTTGAGACTGGTTTTATAAAAAAGATGGATTGAATGCATTTGATTGGGAAGGAATAAAAAGAAAAACAAATGACAAATACAGGTTACTATAGCAAAAGTGATGTATCGACGAATAATAGCGTTTTTTACTTTTTAGTACGTATTGGCAGTCTTATGACTGTTAATTAATAGACCTATTGATGAAGAAGAGTTGCTTCATGGGGGGAAGCAAAAAGAAATGAAGTTATGAGAAGAGTTATTGAAAATAATGGGGGATAATAATGTCTAATATTTACGATTGGTCGTTAAAGGCTGATGAAAATGCCAATTCAGATAGTATCATTAATTGGGCAGAAGGGCAGCTGCCTAGTTCTGTCAATGATAGTGCACGGGCGATGATGCAACGTGTGCGTGAATATCTTGCAGATAATGGTGGTTCTCTTGATTCAAGCTTTATGGTGAATGTAGAAGACAAAACAACATTGATTACGTTAAAGACAGCTTCACCTATAGAGAAATATAAAAATGACATCATCATACGTTTTAAGTCTCGTGGCGTGAATATTGGCACGACGATAATAACCGTTAATAGCATAGGGGAGAAGCCAATCTATAAGGCAACCAATGCGGGTATTATACCATTAGAAGGCGGAGAGCTACAAACAGATGGCATTTACGAGATAGTCTATAATAGCAATGTTTCAAGAGAAGATCGTGATGGTTGGTATCTCTTAAACCCTACACCTCTCCCACCACCAAAGGTAGAACCCTTTCCTTGCGGGTTTATTGCGACATTTGCTATGCAAGAAATGCCCAATGGCTGGCTTTTATGCGATGGTGCTGTTTATAAACGCAAAGATTATCCGCAGTTATTCAAGGCAATAGGTGATAAATGGGGAAAAGACAGTAATACAACCTTTAAAGTTCCTGACTTTAGAGGGATGTTTTTACGCGGTTTTGATAATGGCCGTGGTCTGGATTCCAATAGACAGTTTGCAAAAGAGCAGCAAGATTCCATAAAATTACACGAGCATGTTTGCACCATTGAAAGGGCAGGTGAGCATACGCACAATTTTCAATATGATGGGGTAGGATGGAGTGCTAATGATATTGGTAGAAGAAACCCAAGTTATCACTATCAAATCATTACAGGGACAACACAATCGGCCGGCGCACATACGCACAAGGCAACCATTTCTCCAACAGGTGAGAGAGAAACAAGACCTGTGAATACAACCGTTGTTTATGCTATAAAATCATAAGGATTAGTGAGTGATCAATAATTTGTTTGCTTTTAGTGAAATTGTTAACGCGGAACAATTCCGCGTTATTTATTTATTCAAATAATAAGAGATTCAGCTACTATGAATAAGTTCCTTAAGAGTTTTAAACGCTCTTTGAGGGATCAGGAAGCATTTTCAAATAGCTGTAGAGCTAAGAGGATAATTTATTAACGAGAGAAATATCAATTACTTTTTCTTTGTAAAGCTCTAATCACATAGAGAAAATACATAAAAGCCATTTAAAATTTAATCGTTAAGCTGTCTGAAAATATCTATTTTGGTAACGTGTTTTGTAAAATGTATAAAATTACTCAATGCAGGGTAAAAAGAATACTCTATTTGTAATATCTCTTATTCCTTGAAGAAGAACAAACCTTTGCCTTTCAAGCCAGCACAGTCATTATATTTGTCAGCTCGCAATATCGCAACTGTTCTTGCATTACGGTGGTCTACAAGAAGCATACTTGGTCAATTTTCAAAGAGGGTTTATCCATGGGGCAATTTTTCTACATACCAATAAACAATTTTTTGCATCAAGCAAAAGAAAGAAAAATAAGAAAATATCACGATACCCATGGGTTTTATTTAGTAGAGACATAGTGCATGATCATTACAGAAACATTGCGTGTATTCTTTACTTTATTTTCATAAAGATCAGTATAGCAGAAATAGAGGGACAATTCCTCATTTAGGTTATGAAAAGAAGATATGACAGTATAACAAAGTTTTAAATATTTTTATCCAGTAAAGTTTGAAGACTTTTTAACACGCATATTGTTTCTGGAATATTTCTGGAGCAAGATCTTATCAAAAAATGACATATCACGATACAGAAAAGAATTATTGAAAACCAAAACAACTTTCAAATGCATCTTATCTATTTTATGTGAGCTAGATACTTTAACTCTTTGATTTAACTAAACAGATTTTAAAAAACTTATTTTATAGGCAGGATGCTGTTTGAGGGAGTATAAATGGAACATCTGCTTTAGGTAATTCAGAAACAATTAAGGGACAATGATAAACATCACGGAGATTTTGTGTTGTCAAAACCGTAGAAGCATTTCCCTCACAATGAATCTTTCCTTGCTTTAGCAATATCATTTTATCTGCATAGTGTGAGGCAAGGTTGAGATCATGAAGAACAGCAAGAACACCACCGCCACAACGGGCAAAATTTTTGGCAAGATCCATAACAACAAGCTGATGTTGAATATCAAGGCTAGCAATAGGTTCATCTAAGATCATCCAACGAGAAACTCCACGAGAAACAGGTTCCCAGACTTGGCAAAGTACACGAGCAAGTTGCACCATAGATTGTTCTCCTCCTGACAATTTATGATAATATCGCTTTCCATAGTTCGCAAGTCCGACGCGTTCCAAAGCTTTTTGGGTAAGATTTTGTAATTCAGTTTTGGCAATGGTAAGTTGATTGACAGAAAGAGCAAGTTCTACAACTTCATGGACTAAGAACGGAAATGCGAGCATTGTTGATTGTGGAAGCACTGCACGCATTTTTGCCATTTTACAAGTTTTTGTTTGGCGAACATCATAACCATTTAAAGTGATTTTCCCACTGTAGGGAAGCTCTCCACTCAGCGCTTTGATGAAAGTGCTTTTTCCAGATCCATTGGGACCGATAATAATGGTAAAGTCCCCACAATTTGCATGAAGGTCTATATGGTTAAGAATTTGTTTTTTTCCGCGTTGAACGCAAATATTCGTTGCCTCAATCATGAAAAGTTTGTTCCTCTTTTGTGTATAAGAATCCACAGGAAAAAAGGTGCACCAAAAAGTGCTGTAACGATCCCAATTGGTAATTCTGCGGGGGCAACAACTAAGCGCGCAAAGGTGTCAGCGAAAATAAGTAATGCCGCTCCTAAGAGAGCAGAGCAAGGAATAAGATAACGGTGATCTGGACCAATGAGCTGACGCAAAATATGAGGAACAACAATACCAATAAAACCAATTCCTCCACTAATAGCAACTGCACTCCCACACATAAGGGCAACAAGGAGAATAGCAAGATTTTTAATCCGTTGGATATGAAAACCAATATGGCCAGCAACAGCTTCTCCAAGAGCAAGAGCATCAAGTGCTCGTGATAAAAGGGGCGAAAAAAGAAGACCAACACAGATAAAAGGAAAAACAAGCCAAACTTTTAACCATGTAGCACCTGCAAGAGAGCCAAGATTCCAAAAAGTGATATCACGCAGTTGTTGGTCATTTGCAATGAAAATGAGTGTTCCAACAACAGCACTGCTTAAAGCACCAAGTGCAATACCTGCAAGAAGCATTGTAGCAATAGAGGTAAAACTATGATGCGTTGCTATTGTATAAAGGACAATTGTTGAGAGAAGTCCGCCAGAAAAGGCACCTATGATTACTTTGTAAGGTTCTAGAAAAGGTGCCAAGGAAGCAGGAAAGGCAATACCAATAACAATTGCTAAAACAGCACCAAGACCAGCCCCTGCTGAGACGCCTATAATTCCAGGATCTGCAAGAGGATTACGGAAAAGTCCTTGCATGAGAACACCAGAGACAGCGAGAGCAGACCCAATCAATAACCCCAAAATGACGCGGGGCAGCCTAATATCAATAAACACGAGATAATCGCGTGTCTTATGACTCACTGAAAAGTCTTGCGTAAGCATTCCATGAAGAAAATCAAAGAAAGAAACGTTTGAAGCTCCATTCAAAATTCCAGCAAAAATGCTGAAGATGAGGAATATGATGAGACCTAAGAGTACAACCTTTCTCAAATTCGCACGATCTATTTTTTTATTTTCATTTGTTTCAGGTGTATACATTATGGATGTGCTATTTACCATTTTGATCAGCTCTTACCCTTTTGGTTTTCACCATAAAGCATATGAATAAGTTCTCTTGATGCATCCGCAGTGCGTGGACCAAATCCTAAAAGATACATAGTATCCATCTGTTTAATAGCATGATTTTTGGCTGCATTTGTTGCTTGGATTGCTGGAATAGCTAAAATCTTTTCAAGATTAGCGGATTTTCCACCGTGCTTTACAAGTAAAATAACATCAGGATTTGATTTTAATAACGCTTCACCATTTAGTAGTTTATACCCTTTGTAATCGGTGATGGCATTGATACCACCTGAAAGTTTTATCATACCATCTGCAGCTGTACCTGTTCCAGATGCCATAACACGGCCATTTTGTACGGAAAAAATAAAAAGAACACGCTTTGGTTTTGTTACCTTTGCCAAAAGAGCATCATTGTCCACGAAATCACGACTTATTTTTTTTATGAGTGTAGCCGCTTCTGCTTCACGATGAAGTGCTTTACCAACAAGACGAATCTTTTCTATAACATTTTCTCGAGAGAAGTCTTCTGGCACGATCACTATAGGAATCGATGTTTTTTTAAGGATTTCAATTGTTGAAGGAGGTCCACTTCCTTCAACCAGCAATATACCTTCTGGAGCAAGTGATAAAACACCTTCAGGTGAAAGAGCGCGCATATATCCGAGTACAGGAAGTTTGAGCGCTTCTTGTGGATAAATGCTTGTACTATCACGGGCGACAAGTTGATCTTGTGCGCCCAATGCATAAACGATTTCTGTAAGAGAGCTACCAATGGAAACAATACGTGCATTTTTAGAAAAGTGTGTTGTAGGTTCAGCGTATACTGGTTGTGAAAAGAAGGGAAGAGAGAGCAGTATGAAAATAAGAAAAAAATTTAGTACTTTACGCAAAAAAAGTTTAATCATGCTCAACTTTACCTTATTTAAGCGATTGCTGTTTCTCTATATGAAGGTAAACTCTTCAATAAAGAGCGCCAATCTTCACGTTCTTTTTGGCCTTCCTTTCGCATGCCAAAGAATTGAACAATCATCTCATTATTTTTATCAAAAACTTCAAGTGAGCTTACATAACCATCATTTGTAGGTTTGCGAACATCCCATACTCTATCGATTCCAGAAAGTAACAAATGCATGTCGAATTTATGGTCGAGAATATTAATCCAAGGACCCATGGCTTTAATGTTTTTTATTTTCCCACTAAAAATTTGGATACACCCTCTATTGCCAATAAAGCACATAATTGGAATTTCCTGTTGTGCAGCTTGGTTTAGCATTATTTCAATAGCGTCCTCACTTAACGCGTTAGAAAATTCACTACCAGCATATTTCACAGCGTCATGCCGATTCATTTTTAGTTCAGAAATAATTTCATGAAGTTGATGTACATCAGTCATGTTTCGCCAACGATCTCGAAAATGCTCAATATCTAGCTTTTCTACATCACATTGAACTGGGGTTGGAGCAGGAAGAATATCAAGAACAGGGGATTGATTCTCATGAAGCAATTTATCAACAAGTCCATTCCACTCTTCCATATTTGTTGTATCGGTAGGATAGAGCTTAAAAATAGAAAAGCCGCTTTGATCAAAAAATTGTAGACTTTTCGTAGGTTTTCCAGAAACAATCATATCATATTCGAAGCCAAATTTCCATTGTTTTGGAAAAATACGTAAGTCAATTTCACCGAGCGTGATTGGAACATGTTGGCTTTGAACAATCTCTCCAAAACATCCTGTTATTTCATGAACAGCATATTCATTACGTGTCAATGCCATCACTGTTCCAAGTTGAGGAGCACTTTCTAGGAAAGTTGCAACATGGGCATGTAGTCTTTTTGCTTTCCCAATTGTACAATAGGCCGCAACAAATTCTGCCTCAGATATACCAATAGAGACTGCAAAATCACGATTCCGCATCTCTTTTTTTTCTTCACGCAAACGAATAATCATTTCGGCTGTATAGGATGACATGGACTTATCCTCATGTTAATTTTAGAGAGTTAACGTTCAAAATTTTATCATTACCAAGGCAATAGGTTGAGCCATTCTCAACGAATGACTCAACCCTTCATCAAATAAGCCCCTAATAATCAACAGCAGAACAACCAAAAATTGACAAATGAGGAAGAAATAAAGTTTTTCTTTCAAGTCTTTGTAATTTAAAGAAAAATGAGGAAAGAAACACAATAATTTATCCTTTTATTGATACAATTTTCTATTGATCTAAGAATTAACAGAAGTGACTAAAACTTTTGCACGAATGATACCTTAAAGTTACGACCAGGTTGGCTATAATAATCATCTGGTGTTGCACTTTTACTTGCAGGAAGATCATAGACATTCCAATATTTTGTATTGAACAGATTATAAACACCAGCTCTTACAACAAGCCCTTTTTCACCAAAGGGTTTCCACCATCCTGATATATCAACAATGTTATACCCAGGAACTTTGGGGGTGCTAGATTCTTGAGTAGTTTTATCACGTTTCACAGATGAAGTAAGTATGACGTCTGCTCCCCAAAATTCTTTTGCGTATCCTAGTCCAACAACCGTTTTTAAAGGTTGAATTGAACTGAGACATTCATTTTTATCAAGATCTTTTCCTTGCGAATAGACAAGGGCAAAATTGCTACGGAAACCACTATTAAGAGCCAAATGTATTTTTGCTTCAACACCAGAAATACGGACATTCGAACGATTCATGTAATGCCGACGCGCAAATCGGAATTCTTCTGATGGTCCTTTATCGACAGTATCTATGAAATTTTTATATTGATTGACAAAGGCACTAAACAAACCACCGAAGCTCTTATCTCCATATTTTAGGCCTATATCATACCCATTGCTTATTTCTGCTTTAAGATCAGGATTTCCTTTCACATAATAAGCGGAGGGCTTGATATAAGAGACATAAAGTTCTGAACTGCTTGGTGCGCGAAAAGCTTGCGCCCATTGAGCATAGAGAGTTACTTGATTACGAACATCCCACTCCATCCGTAGCTTAGGAGAGAAATGTGAGCCATTTCTTTCAGGAGGGAATTTATCAGAAATCAGTGCTTTTTCATAAGAAGAGGTTTTTTCAGGGATATGCTTATACCAATCGTAACGAACTCCAGGTGTTACCCGGAAACGGTTATGAGCAAAGCCAATTTCATTTTCAAAAGCGAAACCAAAATTGTAGCTCTTCGTATCCGGTGAATCTGATCGATTAGCAGGAACAAAAAGACATCCCCATGCATATTCCTTCACATGACAATTATCTCTTCCTAACAAATAATGATAAAATTGAGAAGATGAAGCATGAGCAGCAAACTTCAACGTATGGCTTACAGTGCCAATATTCAATTTTTTGTGAGCATGAGCATTTAAACCATAATTAGTGTTGCGCACAAGATTATCTCTCAAATAATCTCCTTTTGGCGCGCTAACACGAAAGCCACTCATAATATCATTATTGGATTGCTTCAGCCAGTAAAGTTGCCCGTGAAATGTATCAAAAACTTTATCCCCGCTACCACTGTAATCATAAGAAAGAGAAAGACGTTCACGGCGTTTATTATCTTGATCGTAAACAGAGCCTGGAGAGTATCTTTCACTCATATTTAATAAATGCGTGTTTTTGCTATAACCAAAGCGTTCTGCTGTAAAACCAAGTCGATGGTTATCATTGAAATATTGATGAACTTTAAAAAGCAAATTATTTTGGTCAAAATGAGCGGGATTTTTACGTGTACGTTTTTCGTGATACCCCTCTATGGTTCCCATATTTTTGCGCTCATGCCCTTCCGTATGAGATCCTTGGAAAAGCAAAAATGTTTGTCGGACACGCACAGCAAAAGCCTGATCTATCCGCCAACTATTATTAACAGAATGATAACCACCTTTTATAAGACTCCCCCAATCCTTCTCTTCAGTGATAAGGTCTTCCGGATTAAGGGTACGTAAAGCAACGACGCCCCCTAGTGCACCGGATCCATAAAGACTAGAATCTGATCCTTGAATAATATCGAATGTAGAAAGAGCGCTAAAGTCAAATGTCGTGTTTCCACTGTTTCCACGCAATATATCATTAAGCCATGGAAGAACAATACCATCCATCGTTATAAGAATACGATCTGCATTTAAACCACGAACTACAAAACTGTTTTTCTCTGAGTTATAAGCTATGGATGGATCAAGACGACTAATTTCATGGGCATCACTTATTTGCTGTTCATCGATATCCTTAGCAGTTTTACGATCAGTTAGAATGGTTACTGAACCTGAAGCTCCCTCTATTTTTTTCCCTTTAATAACAATCGGCTTAAGTTCAGTTATAGCACTGCTCTCCTTGTTTTGCGCAAAAACAAATGAAGGGATACAGACTGATAACGCACTTAAAACCAGGCAGCTTTTATGGATATTTCTTTGTCTTATTCGCATAACACATCATAACCTTTTCTTAAACATCCCCTCTCTAGCTCGAAACTATAAAAAACGCTTGACTTAAACCATTACATAATGAGCCAGCCAAGCAAAAGTGGTTTGATTTTAGCAAAAAACCACGCAGAAATCATATTAAACATGACAAAAGCAGTCAAGAAAAAAAGTTGCATTTTCAAAAGAGCTTGTTTTAATGAAGTTAGAGACCAATTAAGATTAGAATAGCGGCAGAAAGACTATGATTTTTACAAATACGAAGCGGTTATTAACTCTTTGGATTGGTGCGTTTATTTGCGCTTTTTCTTTGCATATAGTATTGGGAGCACAGTTCTCTTTTCAGAGTACTGGTGTAAGTAAAGATACGCTCTCACCTATTGTTATACTGACTGTTGTGCAAGAAGCTGTATATCCAGATGTCGACACAGATTTTTCGGATCTTGAGAAAGATCTATCGAATATGAATACAGAAGAAGAGTTACAGTCTGATCTTTCACAACAGGAATCGGAGAACTTCGACGCTATGGATGAGGTTCAACCTGATGAGCTTCAGCATACTGAAGAAAAAAGTGATTTTGCACTTCTCAAGTCCTTGGAGAAACCTTATCCTCAAGAAGTAGAGCGTAAAGTGATCGATAAAAAACCTATACCGATACCAAAGGCTATAGTAAGGCAGTCCACTGTAAAGAGGGCACGTTCGTCCACCATCCATCAGAGTGGCGATGCAGCAGCACGTGAGGATGCATTGTTAGTAGAATGGTTGGCAAAGGTACAGACGCAATTAGAAATGCAAAAAAAATATGTTGTAGGACAGCGTAACAGTTCTGCAAAAGGAACAGTGAAGTTAGAATTTAGGGTGCATGAGCAAGGGAGTATTTTTTCTAGCCGTGTTGTAGTCTCTGCGGGTGATCCAGAACTTGATCGATTAGCTATGACGGCGCTTTCCCGTGTTGGCTCTTTTCCTCCACCACCACCATCAAAAGTGAACAAAATTATTAGAGTATCATTGATATTTAGCTGACTTCTATGGGATTTATGATTCATTTTCACATATTTTATGTTTGTTGCTATGATATTGTCGTTTGTGGGTTAAGAAATGAGAATGAACGACAAGATCATTATATTACTTCCATCGACCGTAAAGAAGATCAGCTTTCATATCTGTTTTCCCAGTAAGTCTTGCTTTATAGACTTCATAATTCTCCATAACACGCATCACGTAATTACGTGTTTCTGTATAGGGAATGCGTTCAATCCAATCGATGACTTTATCAAGAGATTGCCCTCGAGGATCGCCATAACGTTCTATCCATTCATTGACACGACGAGAGCCTGCATTATAACCAATAAGAGTTAAGATATAGGATCCATTAAAACGTTCCAATTGTTCACTGAGAAAATAGGCACCTAATGTAGCGTTATAGCTGGCATCGCTACTCAGTTTTTTGGGTGACCATGTGATTGAATATTTCTTTGCAAGTGCTTTTGCTGTCGTAGGCAGGAGTTGGAGGATGCCTCGTGCGCCTGCTTTTGATATAGCTGTCGGGTTAAATTCACTTTCTTGGCGCGCTATAGCATAAACAAGTGCTTGTCCTGCGGCTGATACGTTGGCAGAGGTTGGTATAGCACCTATAGGATGGGAAAGTGCACCAACATTTTTACCTTGAAAAACGGCATTTTTTCCGATTTTGAGACTGGTATAATAGTCTCCATTTTTTTCTGCCATTACTGCCAGAAGCGCTAATTCGCCAGGGCTTTCTATTTTTTTGCCAAGTTCTCTGTAAAAAATTTTAGCTAACTGAGCATAACCTGCTGCTTCAAGGCGTTGAATTGCTTTAATAGCATTGCGTGCGCTAAAGCGTTGTCGTTCAAGGGCTGTTGGTTTAGGAAAAAAAAAGTCGAGTTTTTTTTTGTTAAGCCGTGCAGCTGCTAATTGTCCATAATAAGTTGCACCAAAATGAGCAGCACGATGAAAATAATTTTGTGCACTTTTATGTTCACCTAAAGTTTCTGCCGCACGTCCCATCCAATAATATCCACGGGATGCAGAAAGAGGTGTAGAAGATAATTGGGGAATACGCGAAAAATGGTGTATTGCCAATTTAGGGTCATGAAGAAACCGTAGCGCATACCAACCTGCATGAAATTCAGCATCGACTGCCAATAAAGATGGCATACCAGTGTGTGTGGCCACGAGTTGATAAGCAATTTTAGGTTTGTTTAAATCAAGCATTTCGCGAGAAAGTGCACGTTGCTCTTTCCATAATGCAGGAGGGTTTATAAGTCTTAAGACATTTCTTGGTGTGTTCATCAGAAGTGTTGTGGCTTCATTATATTGTCCAGTTCGCCGAAGATAGCGAATTCGAGCGAATTGTAAGAGAGGATTTTTTTGCCATGATCTCTCTACGGCCCGTAATTTTTGTGCGGCTCTAGGATCATTTTTTTCAACGGCGACAAAAGCATTAAAAAGAGATTGAGCATGAGCTAATTTTGCAACGCGCACTGCTGAATCAAAGTGATGTGCATAAAGCATGAATTGCATGCGTTTTAGATGATCAATAGGTTTTAATGCAGCACGTGCATTTTTAAGAATAAGTTCTTCTTCTTTCGCATTGAGTTTTGTTTTATGCCACCATGGTGCAATAATTTGATGAGCACGGGTGGTTTGTCCAGTTGCGATAAGTGCTTTCGCAAAGAGAGCCATACCTTGTGCTGTTAAGGGGGGATGATGAGCAAATTTTTGGATAATCACATGTGTGGAATTTGTTTCATTGATAAAAGCACGTTCAGCATTACATTGCATAATATCTATGCCGGGCCATCCTTTTAGCTCGTTGATTGCATTGAATATTTCAGAACTTGGGACATTGGCTTGGCTTGATATACCGATTGCCCATATCAAAATATGATAATCAAGGCTATTTTTTTCCATTGAATTACGAAGACTTATTGTTTTTGCAATATCATTATTTAAAAGTGCATCTAAACCAGCTTTAAGGTATTTAAGAGGAGCATTATTATGCAGCGGCGTAGGAGGGCTGTGGTTTGCCTTATAAACCTGTCCAAGAGATTCCTGTGCTTCTTTTTTTGTGACAAAGGGAATAGGGCGCGCTAGAGGAATTGGGGCTTTTCCGGGCAAAAGGCGTGTCTGTGCACAGGCATTTGAAAATGAAATTGTTTTTGCCAGTATAAGTACAGTAAAGGTTTGCACAAAAAAAGGGACAGAAAGTGGGCGCATAGAGAAAAAAACCTTGAGACATTGCTTTTTGAAAACACTCAAGAATCTCTAAAACACAAGGGTGAAAAACGCGTTAATGTGGGCTGATACTTTAAAGAAATATGCAAAATTGAAGGAGACATATGCTAAATCTTATGAGAACTATCGTGAAATTCATCTTGCTTCAATAATAGAGCAGGACTATGCTCTATTATTGCTAATTTATAAAGGCCATAAAAAAATAAAGAGAACATTAAAGGAAGTTTATCATGCTCAAGGGAGCTGTGACCGCGCTTATCACACCGTTTGATGATGAAGGCGCTATTGATGAGAAAGCGTTTTGCAATTTTGTTGAGTGGCAGATTGTACAAGGTATTAACGGTGTAAGCCCTGTTGGAACAACAGGTGAATCACCGACTTTAAGCCATGAAGAGCATAAGAAGGTTATAGAATTGTGTGTGGAGCAAGTTGCTAAGCGTGTTCCTGTTGTTGCTGGAGCAGGATCCAATAGTACGAGTGAGGCTGTAGAGCTTGCTCAACATGCGCAAAAGGCAGGTGCAGATGCAGTCCTAGTAGTCACTCCCTATTATAATAGGCCTAATCAGTCTGGTTTATACGCGCATTTTTCTTCCATTGCGAAAGCTATTTCTATCCCTATTATAATCTATAATATTCCCGGTCGTTCTGTGATCGATATGGCTGTGGAAACTATGAGAGATCTTTGTCGGGATTTTAAAAATATCATTGGTGTTAAAGATGCAACGAGCAAAATTGAACGTGTGAGTGAACAACGTGAAAAGTGTGGCGAGGATTTTGTGCAGCTTTCTGGTGATGATTGTACAGCATTAGGTTTTAATGCACATGGAGGTGTAGGGTGCATTTCGGTTTCCTCTAATGTTGCTCCCAAACTCTGTGCACAACTTCATGAGGCTTGTTTGCGTGGTGATTATAAAACAGCCTTCAAATTAAATGACCGCCTGATGCCTCTCAATCGTGCAGTATTTATTGAACCCAGTCCTGCAGGTATTAAATATGCTGCCGCAAAATTAGGATTTTGTAACGATATTGTCCGTTCTCCAATTGTTCCATTAAAAGATACCACAAAGAAGATCATTGATGCGGCTCTGTTCCATGCGGGTCTGCTTAAAGAATAAAATGATAGAGTAGTCATGAACAAAAAGAAGAACGTGCCAGTACGAAAAATAATTGCTGACAATCGGAAAGCCCGTTTTAATTATGAAATTCTCGATAATCTTGAGGCGGGTTTGGTACTTCATGGTGCGGAAGTGAAGTCATTGCGTTCCAATCAGGCCAATATTGCTGAAAGCTATGCTAGCTTTGAAAATGGCGAATTATGGCTCGTGAACAGTTATATTCCTGAATATACGCAAGCTAATCGTTTTAATCATGAGCCACGTCGTTTGCGTAAATTATTAATTTCAAAACGTGAAATGGCACGATTTTTTAATGCGACTTCTCGTGAGGGAATGACACTTGTTCCCCTTAAATTGTATTTTAATGAAAGAGGATGTGCTAAGTTGGAAATTGCCCTAGCACGTGGGAAAAAGCTTCATGATAAACGCGAAACGGAAAAAAAACGTGATTGGGGACGCGAAAAAGCAAGGCTTTTAAAAAAATATGGATGAAAAAATTGGTTTGTATATCTTTATTCATGCGCTTTTTAAAGAAACATCTCTTAAGGTACTCAAGCCTATTTCGCGGTACCAGCCGTGGATGGTGTATTGGTAAATCCATTGAGCACGACCATCTTTACGCTTGTGAAGGTGCAAGTTGGCTTCATCATTCTATTTGCTAGTTCCCAATGTTGCGATAGCTCTTTTGCAATAGCTCTTGCATTAAGCCGATTCATAAGAGGTATTTTTACTCTTTTCTTTCTTTTAAATATTTTGCCCACATGTCAGTCCCGTTTGTGACCGGCAAGGAAATGCTTTTGATTGATTCTACATAAAACAGGCTTGAAATGAGAGAATCTGAACAGTATTCGTGTCACTCACTTAACATGCAAAATAATAAAACACCATTACGAATCCATGTTTTCATATAGCTTTAGGAAATTTCAGCATTGTTCTAGATATGTTTTTGCTGCTTCAAAAATTTGATGGAACATAGCATCCGTTAAGCGGCCAGTATTGGTATTATAGCGTGAACAGTGATAGCTTGAAAAGATACGTAATCCTCCGATATCATTTATTTTTCCATGTCCGAAAGGATGGGCTAAAATTTTTGCATTGAGAGCGCGTAGAGTGGAATGATGCGCAATAGTGCCAAGGGTGATAACAGCTTTAAGTTTAGGAAGATTTGTTAAAAGAGGGGAAAAGAAATATCGGCAAGTATTGATTTCTGCACCAGTGGGTTTGTTTTCTGGTGGAACACAACGAACTGAGTTGACAATTGCTACATCAATCAATTCAAGAGTGTCGTCTGCTCTTTCTTCGAAGGTACCTTGGGCAAAACCAAATTTTTTTAGAGTGGAATAAAGTAAGTGTCCAGCATAATCACCAGTGAATGGGCGTCCAGTTCGATTTGCTCCGCGTAACCCAGGGGCAAGACCCACAATGAGAAGCCGTGTTGTTGTTGCACCTTTATAGGGAAAGAATGGGCGCACCGGTGCATTATACCAACTTGGTTCTTTTATACGCCAGTCAGAAATGAACTTGTGTAAGCGTGGGCATAAATTGCAGTTTTGTGCGGGTTCTGGGCAAAGCGATGTTAATTGGCTATTCATAGACATTAATTGTTTTTTATAAAAATTCTTTTGAGTTGTTTATGAGGTGTATGACGAATTATATTTTTGTAAACAACCTTGATGAATATAAATGGGTTATTTGATAACAGAATTTAACATAAAATGATTGCCAATTCTTTTTCATAAAGGAGCAAATCTTTTAGTAATTTATGAGGTGAATAAGAGAGCAATGAAGAGAGATGTTATGGAATAAAATTCCTTAATATAAATACTGTGCATGAGATTGTCGTTATTACAAAAAAATAATAAATTGGAATGATTGCTATAATCTCAAAGGATAAATTTTTTAGAGTAGAGAGTCAATTTATCAAGTCAGTATAGTTTTTGTTTAAAACTGATACTTTTAAAGTTTTCCTTTTACAAAGAGCGTTGGAAACAAATTTGAAGAGGTTTTGTGCTTTTATGAAGATTCCAAGATTCTTTTAATAAGCTTTTTGAGCAAAAAAACAAGCTTGTGTTGTTTTTCTTGTGTTTTATTTTGATTATTGTATATACTCTAACACCTATTATAAAATTTTTTAAGCTTTAAGAAAGAGACATAAATGGCCCGCGTAACGGTAGAAGATTGTATTGATAAAGTCGATAACCGCTTTGAGTTGGTGCTTTTAGCTGGGCATCGAGCGCGTCAGATTTCACAGGGTGCGCAGATCACGGTTAATCGTGATAATGATAAAAATCCAGTTGTTGCTTTGCGTGAAATAGCTGAGGAAACATTATCGCCTGCCGATTTGAAAGAAGATCTTATTCATTCATTGCAAAAGCATGTGGAAGTGGATGAACCAGAAATGGCAAGTGAATTTATTTCTCATTCAGGTGAATCTGAAACTGTTTTTGGAACATCGTCAGAAGAAGAGGGCTGTTCATTTGATTATATGTCAGAAGAAGAGCTTTTAGCAGGTATTGAAGGTTTAGTCGTTCCGGAGAAAAGTGACGATTATTAATTGCAGCGATTTATATTTCTGGAGAAAATATACGTTGTTATGCGGTAGCGGTTGTTTTTCTTGTCTTTTATTGATGAATTATTCATGCTCAATAAGGGGTAAGTTGTGAAAAGATAAAGGATATGCTCGTATGATGCGTCAGTGTGAGCTTGTTGAGCGTGTTCAACGTTACAAGTCTGACGTGGATGAGGCTCTGTTAAATAGAGCCTATAATTATGCAATGCAAAAGCATGGTCATCAAAAGCGTGCTTCTGGAGATCTTTATTTTTCTCATCCTTTAGAAGTTGCTGCTATTTTGACAGATATGCGGTTGGATGAAGCGACAATTGCCGTTGCTCTTTTGCATGATACAATTGAAGATACAAGCGCTACACGAGCTGAAATTGACCAGCTTTTCGGGTCTGAGATTGGAAAGTTGGTTGAAGGGCTCACAAAACTTAATAAGCTTGATCTTGTATCGAAGAAAGCAGTACAGGCAGAGAATCTTCGTAAACTTCTTATTGCTATTTCTGATGATGTTCGTGTTCTTTTAGTCAAGCTTGCTGATCGTCTTCATAATATGCGCACTCTTGGTGTTATGCGTGATGATAAGCGTCAGCGAATTGCTGAGGAAACAATGGATATTTATGCGCCACTTGCAGGTCGTATGGGTATGCAAGATATGCGCGAAGAATTAGAAGATCTCTCTTTTTTTTATTTAAATCCAGAAGGTTATCGGACGATCACCAATCGACTTTCTGAATTATCAAAGCGCAATCGTGATGTGCTTTCTAGGATTGAAAATGAACTGGCAAAACTTTTTTTTGAACATGGCATTAAAGCGGATGTTAAAAGCCGTCAGAAAAAATCCTATTCAGTTTTTCGCAAAATGGAAAGTAAGGCATTATCGTTTGAACAGTTGTCTGATATTTTTGGATTTCGCGTTATTGTTGAAACAGTGAATGATTGTTATCGTGCTCTTGGTATCATTCATACGACTTGGCCAATGGTACCTGGTCGTTTTAAAGATTATATTTCTATACCAAAGCAAAATGATTATCGTTCCATTCATACGACGATTGTAGGTCCCTCTAGGCAGCGTGTAGAACTGCAGATTAGAACGGCTGCTATGGATGGAATTGCTGAATATGGCGTTGCGGCACATTCTATTTATAAAGATCATGGCTCCAATTATTCAACTTTGAAGTTATCAAACGAAACAAATGCCTATGCATGGTTGCGTCAAACGATTCAATCTTTGTCAGATGGGGATAATCCAGAAGAGTTTTTAGAACATACAAAGCTTGAGCTTTTTCAAGATCAAGTTTTTTGTTTTACTCCAAAAGGCCGATTAATTGCCTTTCCAAAAGGCGCGACCCCTATCGATTTTGCTTATGCCGTTCATACGGATATTGGTAATTCTTGTGTAGGGGTAAAAATCAATGGTCGTATTATGCCTTTAATGACCAAATTAAAAAATGGTGATGAAGTTGATATTATACGTTCTCAAGCTCAAATTCCGCCAGCAGCTTGGGAATTCCTTGTTGTAACAGGTAAAGCGCGCTCAGCCATTCGTCGAGCAACCCGTGCAGCGGTACGTAAGCAATATTCTGGTTTGGGGTATCGTATCCTCGAGCGTTCGTTTGAATATATGGGAAAGCAATTTTCAAAAGATGCTCTTAAGCAAGTTTTGCCACGTTTGGCACGTAAAGATGTGGAAGATGTATTGGCCGCTGTTGGACGTGGTGAACTCCTTTCTGCTGATGTGGTTAAAGCAATTTATCCTGATTACCAAGATCATCGTGTTGTACAAAAGTCCTCTTTTAAGCCTGGAGAAGAAGGTTGGTTTAACATTGAAAATGCTCAAGGGATGATTTTTAAAGTTCCAGAAAATGAAAAGGATACAACTGTGCAGAAGCATCAATCCAAAGCATTACCTATCAGAGGAACACGTGGAGATATTCCTGTACGGTTTTCTCCTGAAGGAGCAGTACCGGGAGATCGGATTGTTGGCATTATGCAACCAGGAGCGGGAATCGTTATTTATCCGATACAGTCTTCGGCTTTGATGGCCTATGATGATCAGCCAGAACGATGGATTGATGTCCGCTGGGATATTGATGCTCAAATGAGCGAACGTTTTCCTGCTCGAATTAATATTTTAGCTGTTAATAGTCCTGGCTCTTTAGCTGAAATTACACAAGTGATTTCTGCCAATGATGCCAATATTCAAAATTTATCTTTTATTCGTACAGCACCAGATTTTACAGAAATTGTGATTGATCTAGAAGTTTGGGATTTAAAACATTTGAATCGTATTTTTTCTCAGTTAAAAGAAGCAGGTTCAGTTAGTGCAGTACGGCGGGTTCATGGGTAAAGAGAGATTTAACGATGAATACACAAGATGTGATTGATATTTTTAAACAAGCAGATGCTATTTTGGAAGGACATTTTATTTTAACATCAGGCCGCCATAGCGCTACTTATATGCAGAAGGCGAAAGTATTTATGCATGCTGACTTGACGGAGAAGTTATGCCGTGGGTTGGCTGAGAAAATCAAAAAATCTATTGAGGGAAAAATTGATTATGTGGTTGGTCCAGCGATTGGTGGGCTTATTCCTTCGTACGAAACTTCGCGTCACCTTGGTATTCCCTCCCTTTGGGTAGAGCGTGTAAATGGTGTATTTGAATTGCGTCGTTTTGAAATCAAGCAGGATGCCCGTGTTGTGATTGTTGAAGATATTGTAACAACAGGCCTTTCCATTCGTGAGACGGTTGAGGCTCTGGTGGCAGCAGGAGCAGATGTGTTGGCGAGTGCATGTATCTTTGATCGTTCTGGCGGTAAGGTTGATGTTGGGGTTCCGTTGATTGCTCTTGCTGAATACGAGATAGCATCTTATGCTAGTGATGCACTCCCTGCTGAACTTGCCATGCTCCCAGCGGTTAAGCCAGGAAGTCGAAATATTTAATTGTCTTTCTATTTTTTTTTACAAAATCTTGGAGAAATTAATTTGAACCATGTGGATTATTTCATTGTCACAAGATGTATATAGAGAGTCAAATGCTTTTTCGTCGTAGAGAACCGGTAGATTTTGTAAAGCGTATTCGACTTTGGTTATGGCCACGTCGTTCATTCTCTCGCTCATTTCACTATATACGTAAACGTATTTTGCGTATCTCAGCGACGCCACATAAAGTTGCGTTGGGGTTTGCTATCGGTATTTTTTTAGCTTGTTCTCCTCTCTTTGGGATGCATATTGTTTTAGCAATATTTTTTTCTTGGATTTTACGCGGAAATTTTGCTGCAGCAATTATCGGGACAGCTTTTTCTAACCCACTTACATTTTTGCTGATTGTTATGGCTGATTATAAGGTAGGCTATTTCTGTTTATCGCTTTTTAGCAATGTAGATGAGATTTCTCTTTCTCAAATTCGTGTTTTGTTTGAGGGTTTGACGCTGTCAAATATATCTCTGCTTTTTAAGGGGACATGGGACTCAATCATGAGACCAATGATTTTAGGTGGTATCCTTTTAGGTTTTATTTTGGGCAGCTTATCTTATATAGGCGTTTACAGAGCAATTGCCCGTTTTCAAAAAAAACGATATCAAAAGATTATAAAAAAAGCGCTTATGGCAAAAAAATCGGGTAATATCTTATGATTATTGGTCTTGGAAATGATCTCATTGATATAAGACGCATTGAAAGAATGTTGATTCGTTATGGGGATCGTTTTATTCAACGTATTTTTACTGATATTGAGCAGAGCAAATCTGAAATTCTCTCCAAAAGATCTTCTTCTTATGCCAAAAGATTTGCTGCTAAAGAAGCATGTGCTAAGGCTTTGGGGACTGGAATTTCTTGTGGTGTGAGTTGGAAAGACATGGGAGTGGTCAACTTACCGTCTGGCAAACCAGTCATGAAACTCACAAATCGTGCGCAAATGCAGTTACAAAAGTTATTGCCTCCCGATTATGAAGCTGTCATTCATCTGAGCATAACAGATGATTTTCCTTGGGCGCAGGCATTTGTTATTATCGAAGCATTTCCGCGTGGATAGAATAGATATCGTGGGAGATTGTACTTTTGTTATTTGGACATTATGATAAAAAATGAATTATATCTGTCATGAGAAGGTAGTCTGTAATGATTCAGAAAGAGAAAATGCATAAAAAGAAAGAAAAAGGCGGAATTCTTGAATTTATTTTGGTTTTGATACAAGCCCTTTTTTTAGCAGCACTTATTCGTACGCTTTTTTTCCAGCCTTTTAGTATTCCTTCTGGTTCAATGCGTCCTACTTTACTTGTAGGAGATTATCTATTTGTTTCCAAATATGCTTATGGATATTCTCGTTTTTCTATACCTTTTTCTCCTCCTCTTTTTTCGGGACGTATTTGGGCATCACAACCGAATCGTGGAGATGTTGTCGTTTTTCGTTTACCGAGCAATCCCGATATTGACTATATAAAACGTGTTGTTGGGCTACCAGGTGATCGTATACAAGTTCGTCAAAGTGTTCTTTATATTAATGGTAAGGCTGTTCCACGTCATTTTATGGGGAAGATTGATAATTCTGATATAACAGAGGTTAATGACCCTGTTGATGTGTATCGCGAAACAATGCCTAATGGTGTTCGCTACGATACACTTGATTTAGCTTTTATTCCGCAAGTTGATGACACAAAAGTCTTTGAAGTTCCATTAGGACATTATTTTATGATGGGTGATAACCGTGATAATTCAGATGATAGTCGTCTGGATGTAGGCTATGTTCCCGAAGAAAATCTTATTGGTCGAGCGAGCGTGATTTTTTTCTCTATCAGTAATGGTTCAAGTGCTTGGCAGATTTGGCGCTGGCCATTTGATGTGCGTTGGAGTCGTTTGTTTTCTTTTATCAATACTGTTCATGATTTGCCGCTTGTTAAGCAAGGAATCAGTAATGAAACGTCCAGTAATTGACCAGCTTGAAAAACTGACGGGACATCGTTTTAGAAATGAAGAGAAATTAAAAAGAGCGTTAACACATTCGAGTGTACAAGATTCGGAACAAGGGAATTATGAAAGACTCGAATTTTTAGGTGATCGGGTTCTAGGACTTTTGATTGCAGAGATGCTGTATCAATTTTTTCCGCAGGCAAGTGAAGGTGAATTATCGGTACGTTTAAATGGTCTGGTCAATGCGCAGACATGTGCCGATATTGCACAAGAAATGGGTTTGCCTGATATGATTCGTGTTGGTTTTGAGATGAAAAACTTCGAAGGGCGTCGACACATCAATATGCATGCCGATGTAATAGAAGCTTTGATTGCTGTGATGTATCTAGAGGGAGGATTGGAGAGTGTTCGGCCTTTTATTCAAAGATATTGGAAAGATCGGGCGAAACAAATGGATGCTGGTCGACGTGATGCCAAGACGGCGTTACAGGAATGGGCTCATATACAGAGCAACGCCCAACCATATTATCGGGTTATAAAACGTTCTGGTCCAGATCATGATCCTGTTTTTATGGTAGAGGTAAGCATTTCTGGTTTTGCTCCAGAGATCGGGCGGGGTAGTTCTAAAAGATATGCTGAGAGAATGGCAGCTGAGAAAATTTTACGACGAGAGGGTATATGGAAAGCAATAGGAAAAAGTGATCATGGATGACGTTATGAAAACGCGTTCTGGTTTTGTTGTGCTTATTGGGATGCCGAATGCTGGCAAGTCAACATTAGTTAATCAGTTGGTGGGAACAAAAGTTTCAATTGTAACGCATAAAGTACAAACAACACGCACTTTAATCCGTGGTATTGTCATTCATGATAATACGCAAATTGTGTTGATTGACACACCAGGTGTTTTTCATCCTCATAAGCGATTAGAACGCGCAATGGTGTCTGCTGCTTGGGGAAGTGCTAAGAGTGCTGATATTCTTTTAGTTTTGATTGATGTTCAAAGTGGTCTTTCGGATGATGTCTATAAGATGTTGGATATTGCAAAAAATATTAAACAGGATAAGATTCTGGTTCTTAATAAGGTTGATACAGTTGTTAAGTCATCCCTTTTAGCATTAACCACTCAAATTAATGAGCGTGTGCCATTTGTGCAGACATTTATGATTTCGGCTTTAAACGGTTCTGGTTGCAAGGATTTGCTTCATGGATTAAGTGCAATGATGCAGGAGGGGCCATGGTATTATCCAGAGGATCAAATTTCAGATATGCCCATGCGTCATCTCGCTGCTGAAATTACGCGTGAAAAACTTTTTCTTCGCCTCCATGATGAACTGCCTTATTCCTCAACAGTTGAAACAGAAAACTGGGAAGAGCGTTCGGATGGTTCAGTTAAAATTAATCAAGTTATTTATGTAGAGCGTGAGAGTCAGAAAAAAATTGTTTTAGGAGCAAAAGGGGATACAATTAAAGCGATTGGTCAGGCTGCACGTAAGGAATTAATGGAAATTATGGACCAGAAGGTTCATCTTTTTCTCTTCGTAAAAGTGCGTGATAATTGGGATACTGATCCAGAACGTTACCGCGAAATGGGATTAGATTTTTTAAAATAAAATGAAATGGAAAGAGCAGGCCATTATCCTTGGTACACGCCAATATGGTGAAACAAGTGTTATTCTTGAAATTATGACACGTCTGCATGGTCGCTATATGGGGGTGGTAAAAGGGGGGCGGTCTCGTCGTATGGCGGCTCTTCTGCAACCTGGAAATTTTGTTGAAGCCGAATGGTGGGCGCGTTTAGATGAACATTTGGGGCTTTTTCGGGTTGAAGCGCTTGACTTACATGCTGCGCAATTAATAGTCTTACCGGATGCACTTTATGCTTTGCAGTTAATAGCTTTTCATTTACGTCTTCTTCCTGAGCGTGATCCGCATCCCATTTTATATGATATTTTACATCTTTTTATGCAAAATTTTGAAGAAACGTTTGTGAACGCTGAATTACTTGTACGTTTTGAAATGCGGCTTCTTGAAGAACTGGGTTTTGGCCTCGATTTATCTCGTTGTGCTGCAACAGGT
The DNA here is from genome assembly GCF_902825225.1 of Bartonella vinsonii subsp. berkhoffii ATCC 51672. Taxonomy (GTDB): domain Bacteria; phylum Pseudomonadota; class Alphaproteobacteria; order Rhizobiales; family Rhizobiaceae; genus Bartonella; species Bartonella berkhoffii. The sequence continues at coordinate 102,233 of NZ_CADEAK010000003.1, read as the reverse complement.
CGTCAGGAAAGGCTCTGCTATGTATCACCAAAATCAGGACGTGCTGTATGCGAAGAAGCTGGCTCTCCTTGGAAAGAAAAGCTTTTAATTTTACCACAGTTTCTCGTGCAAAGAACGGTTCGTCCTGTTGATTTTAATGACATATTAAATGGTTTTATTTTAACGGGTTTTTTTTTAATGCGTCATGTTTGGGAACCACGAGATATGAAGCAACCATCGGTGCGCATGAAGTTGATACAATTGTTTGAACGGCGATTTCGTATGCAAACATGAATGTGCAGATTTGATAAAATGAAGAGAATGTGAAGATGAAAATCTTGAAAACAATTGCCGAGGTACGCTGCTTTCTCGCAGAAGAAAGACGTTTAGGGCACTCTATTGGTTTTGTGCCAACCATGGGGGCACTGCATAAAGGTCATCTTGCATTAGTGCAGCAAGCAAAGGCCATGTGTGATCGCATATTGGTTTCTATTTTTGTCAATCCAAAGCAGTTTGGCCCCAATGAGAATTTTGATCAATATCCAAGAGATTTGATGGGTGATTGTGCTTTGTTGAAAAAAGCAGGTGTTGAATATGTTTTTGCACCTTCTGTGGAAGAAATGTGGCCACAGGGAAATGACACAATTGTGAAAGTAGAAAAATTATCACGTATTTTGATGGGAAAATTACGTCCAGGACATTTTTGTGGTGTGACTAGTGTCGTTGCTAAACTTTTTAATATTGTTCAGCCAGATAAGGCTTTTTTTGGGGAAAAAGATTTTCAACAAATTTTGATCATTCGTCGTATGGTTGAAGATTTGGCTTTTCCTATTGAAATTATTGGAGTCCCTATTTTACGTGAAGCAGATGGAGTGGCAAGTTCTTCACGGAATCAGCTTTTAACCTTAGAAGATCGCCAAGCTGCAAAAATTATTCCTGAAAGCGGTAAAGCTGCGGAAAGGCTTTATCACCAAGGTGAACGATCGGTTGATAAATTATGTAAAACTGTCCGCAATATTTTACAGCAGGAATCGCGTGCGATTATTGAATCAGTAGATTTACGGGATATGGAAACTTTATCGGTAGTGAAGGGGAAGTTGGAAAAACCTGCGGTTTTATTACTCACTGCCCGTTTTGGTGAGGTGAGACTTCTGGATCAATATATCTTGCAAGAGAAAGGCTGAAAAGATGAGTGCACAGAAAACCATAAAACGTATGGCTGCTTCTGATATAAGGTCAAGAAAAGGACAAGAACCGATTGTGTCTTTAACAGCTTATCAAGCTTATAGTGCGCGAATTGCTGATCCATATTGCGATTTGCTTTTGGTTGGTGATAGTGTTGGTATGGTCGTGCATGGGTTTGAGACAACGCTCCCTGTGAGTGTGGATATGATGATTTTGCATGGGCAGGCAGTGATGCGTGGGTCTAAGAGAGCATTAGTGGTTGTTGATATGCCTTTTGGTTCTTATGAAGAAAGTCCAGAACAAGCTTTTTCTAATGCCTCACATATTCTTGCAGAAACAGGGTGTGGTGCAATTAAGCTTGAAGGTGGCGTTTATATGGCAGAAACGATTGATTTTTTGTGTAAACGCGGTATTCCCGTTATGAGCCATATTGGTCTTACACCACAGGCAGTAAATCGTTTTGGTGGTTTTAAGACGCAAGGACGTGATGAAAGGAATTGGCAACAGATTGAAGAAGACGCAGCAGCGGTTGAAAAAGCAGGTGCCTTTGCTGTTGTTGTAGAGGGAGTCGTAGAACCATTAGCGGTAAAGCTTACGGAGATCCTTTCTATTCCGACGATTGGCATTGGAGCATCTAGTCAATGTGATGGGCAGATATTGGTGATGGAAGATATGTTGGGTTATGGCGCTTGGGTACCTAAATTTGTGCGCCGCTATGGTGCCCTTGAGCAAGCAATGGAGACAGCAATCAAGAGTTATGCAGAAGATGTCAAATCACGTGTTTTCCCAGCTGATGCGGAAGTTTATAAACTTAAATAAAATCCACTTTCATACAAAGGTTTTACAAGAGAGTCTTTGTTGTTAAAACTTTGGAAAATGAAAGTCTCTTTTTTCATATGTTCTTTGTCTGTATTCAATTTGAACGGTATTTTTTTGTATGCTATTGCAATGATATTATCGGAAACCAATGAACACATAAAATTACGAGGACCTCATTGTAAGTATATTTTATGAAAATCTTTGGGCTTAATATTCTTCGCTTTTGTTGTTCCTAAGCTACAGTTTATTCTAAAAACAGAGATTTTAGAGTATGAAATATTTACAAGATAATGAATAGGAGAGAGGGATATTCTTTTTATAATGGCATTCAAAGAGGTATTAAGAGAAGAGGGTGACAATCTCATATAGGCATTTTTCACTAAAACGATTAAAGGGTGAACTATGCAAGGAGAGTATTAGGATGATCTTTGCATATCAAGGTGAAGAAAACGGATTAAAAAGGCATTTTCAATTTGTTGTGTAGAAGAGGGGTGCAAATCGAGATCGTCGGGTAAAATATTATTTGGATTTCCAAAATAACGAAGAGCTTCTTCTGTATTGAAGCCAGCAAGTGTAATCGCTTCGTAAAATGCAGCAATACGATCGGCTTGCTTGATTTTTTTTAAGAGCTTTTGAGAAGGGGAAACAGGGAGAGAAAAGCGTATATGGATAGCATCTTGTATACGTTTTTCGATAAGCTCATATTGTTTTCCGATGACAGCTTTAAAAGGTGAAATCATATCACCGATGACATATTCTGGTGCATCATGAAGAAGAGCACATAGACAATCATTGCAACAAGATTGCGGAAAAAGCTTCTGAAATATTTGTTCTACCAAAAGGGAATGTTGTGCAACAGAATAGGCATGCTCTCCTCGTGTTTGACCGTTCCAGCGTGCAACACGGGCGAGCCCATGGGCAATATCTTCGATTTCCACATCAAAAGGAGAAGGATTTAGTAGATCAAGTCGTCGACCAGAAAGCATTCTTTGCCAAGCACGCGCTTCTCCATTTTTTGATAATTCAGCTTTAGCCATGCGTTAAGTTTCCACAGTGTTTTCAGGAAAGGTAAAGTTCATATTTTCGGCAATGCTTATGGTGACAGAAGCATTTTTTACTGTCAACGCAATACCTCTGTCCATAGCATCTTTGACATGGTCAATACGCATTAAAGCCAAAGCTTCATTTGCAACACATGTTCCCAAACAACCAAGTATTTTTGTTTCTGCTTCAACGTTGGAACCTGAAGTTAATTCATGCTGACTTTTGACGATTAAAATGCGGCGACGTGCTGCACGACGGTGATGCATTCGTGAAACCACTTCTTGCCCTATATAGCAGCCTTTATTAGAGGCTAATCCACCAATTTGATCATAATTAATATCATGAGGAAAGACTTTTCCTATTTCATAGTCTTGACCACTTTCGGCGATTGCATAACGGATACGCAAACGATTCCAGTTATGGTGATCTTCTGAAGCGAAAAGGGGGGTATTTCCATAGATTCGCGTTATTTTTTCTTTTTGTGGAAAGCGTTTATCAATAAAACTTGAATCATACTCTGAGGAAATTCTTTCAGGGTTCAAAAAGACTGTAACAACTTCTTGTAATGGTTCTGTAATTTCCACTTTTCTCCGCAATTTGTAAAAGAGAAGGCGCTTTTGGAGGATATCAGCGAAAGAGGCAACAATATCGATCAGATAGCCGTCTTCTATTTTCCCGATAAGAAAATCAGCAATAACTTTTCCTTGTGGAGATAAGAGGGCTCCAGGAAAAATTTCTTGTAAGCCGATTTTTGTTACATCTGTTGTGATGAGAGATTGCAGAAAATCTGTTGCTTCTTCACCTATAACTTTAATAATGCTACGGTTTTTAAAGCGAATGGTATTTTGTTTTTCAATCATGGTTCTTGCTTTTTTGCTCAAAGTTACCTAATCGATCAAAGAGGGAATATGTGAGAGGAGTACGGCTATGTTTAAAACATTTGATACAATTTTTAAAGGTGCAACACTTGTAAATCATGATGGAAGTAGCAAGCGTGATATTGGTATTACAAATGGCCGTATTGCTGAAATTGGTGATCTTGCATATGCCACTGCTGGGGAGGTTGTTGATTGTACAGGGCTTCATATTTTGCCGGGTATCATCGATAGCCAAGTTCATTTTCGGGAGCCGGGCAATGAACATAAAGAAGATTTGGAAAGTGGTTCTTATTCTGCGGTGTTAGGGGGAGTTACGGCAGTCTTTGAAATGCCTAATACCACTCCATTAACCACTACGGAAGAAGCTTTGAATGATAAGGTAAAACGTGGATTTCACCGGATGCATTGTGATTTTGCATTTTGGATTGGAGGAACACGTGAAAATGCACATGAATTGGCTGAGTTAGAAAAACTTCCTGGTGCTGCTGGAATAAAAGTTTTCATGGGATCTTCTACCGGTGATCTTTTGGTGGATGATGATGAAAGTGTGCGTCTTATTTTGCAGAACACACGCCGTCGTGCAGCTTTTCATTCCGAAGATGAGACAAGGCTTAGAGAACGTAAAATGTTGCGTATTGAAGGGGATGCATCATCACATCCAGTTTGGCGTGATGAGGTTGCAGCATTGAAATGTACACAACGTTTAGTAAAAATTGCCCATGAAACAAAGTCACGCATCCACGTGTTACATCTTTCTACAGTAGAAGAAATTGAGTTTTTAAAATATCATAAGGATATTGCAACAATTGAAGTTACGCAGCATCATTTGACTTTAACCTCTGATGATTATCAGCGATTTGGTACATTGATTCAAATGAATCCACCAATTCGCGAAAGTCGACACTGTGAATCTCTCTGGTATGGTGTTCAGCAGGGTATTGTTGATGTATTAGGTTCTGATCATGCTCCTCATACGCTTGAAGAAAAGCGCAAATCTTATCCTGCTTCACCTTCAGGGATGACAGGAGTGCAAACAACAGCGGCAATTATGCTAACACATGTCAATGCGGGAAAGATATCCCTTGAACGTTTTGTTGATCTCACGTCACATGGTCCTAGTCGCGTTTTTGGTATAAGCTGTAAAGGGCGCCTTGCTGTTGGATATGATGCAGACTTGACCATTGTTGATCTTAAGCGAGAAGAAGTGATTACGAATACTTTGATTGGTTCACGCGCAGGTTGGACACCTTATGATGGTAAAAAAGTTAAGGGTTGGCCTGTTGGGACCATTATTCGAGGAATGCGTGTTATGTGGGAAGGAGAAATCGTGACCCCTTCGCAAGGTGAACCTGTTAAATTTCTAGAAGCTCTGGTGTAACTAGATAAAACAGATGGGGGTTATGGAATGACTTACTTTGTAAAAAAACGCTTGTTGTGGTTTTGTCATAGGAAAATAAAAATATCTTGAGGGTTTATTCTCCAAAAGTTGTCATATTGATATCAGAGACAGTTTATAACTCTATTCATTGTTGAGAGTATTGTTATTGATATGGTTCAAATCAAAGGTTTGGTACTTTTTGTACAGGTTGATTATTATAATGCATGAGAAGTATAATGCATGAGAAGGTTTTCAGATAAAGCTCTTCCTTCCTGAATATATCTTTGATTTGCTTCAATTGCTGATTGTGTACAATGATGATAATTTTCTGAAAAAGCTCGGTATGCTTCATTAAATGCTTCATAAAAATAAGCACGTCTTTGTGGCATGGGTTGTTCTGCTTCAATCAGTGCACTCATGTAATTATACCATTGGTTTGTTGGAGTACTACAAAGATTTTGTAGGTAATGGAGGGATCCTAGAATTTCTGATAGTCGTAGTAATTTCGTCTCATAGGGTGGCGATTGTTGCGCAAAAGTTGATGTTAAAGCTAAAAAAGATATAAAAAAAACAATTTTTATCAGAGTACGCATTGTTTATTGCTCCTTTTTAATAAAGCTTTTTGGGAATACAATCGCGGATGAAATGGCTTTGTCATAGAATATAGGTTACAAGGTGAAGACAAAAATAGTTTGCACATCATTACCAAGAGCGGGCATGTTGTAAAATGTAGGGCATGAAAGGGAGTAAGGAAAGCATCATGAAGATAGTAAAAATTTTGACGAAGCTTTGTGTCTTTAGAAATTTCAGATTTTTGTACGCAATCTGTTTTTCGTATGATTTTACGCTGTATAGCGCGTTCTAGATTTTCTTCTAGAGCAGTTTTTTCATCAAGAAAAATAGAGTTTTTATTGATAGGATGTTTTAATCCAATCCAATAGAGTGGATTGTTTTTTGACAAATGATGGGGACAGCCTCGATACAATAGGCTCACTGTAAGAATTTTAGATAAGATATACGAAAGTTTTAACTTAAAACCGCATAATGCAATGATTTTAAATAAAATTCACTTTGAAAAGCGGCGAGTAATATCGTTTAACGGAGTATAATAATGAAAGAGTTGCGTTTTTATAACACGCTAACACGTAAAAAAGAAATTTTTACACCGATAGATGCAACGAGAGTACGTCTTTATGTTTGCGGACCAACGGTTTACGATTATGCCCATATAGGTAACGCACGCCCAGTCATTGTTTTTGACATGTTATTTCGTTTATTGCGCCATATCTATGGTAAAGATCACGTGATATACGCACGTAATATTACAGATGTAGATGATAAAATTAATACACGAGCAGCTTACGAATATCCAGAGCTAGCACTTAACGAAGCTATTCGCCGCTTGACGGAGCGTACCTATTTTCAGTTTCAACAAGACACACAAGCACTTGGTTGTTTATTGCCAACCAGCCAACCGCGTGCAACAGATCATTTAGAAGCGATGCGCTCTTTGATTGAACGATTGCTTGAAAAAGGACACGCTTATAGAGCGGAAAATCATATATTATTTTCTGTAAGCAGCATAAAAAAACAGCCCTCTTATGGGGCATTTGCAAGGCGCTCATTAGAGGAAATGAGAGCGGGAGCGCGTGTCGATGTTGCTGCTTATAAAAAGGAAGAGATGGATTTTGTTTTATGGAAGCCCTCTATGGAGGGAGAACCAGGTTGGACATCACCAGCAGGAATTCCTGTTTTAGGTCGTCCAGGGTGGCATATTGAATGTTCTGCAATGTCGATGGCAAAGTTGCTAGAACCCTATGGCGGTGGTTTAAGCTGTGATGATCCTACAGCGAATATTTTTGATATTCATGGTGGTGGACTTGATTTGATTTTTCCGCACCATGAAAATGAGATTGCACAAAGTTGTTCAGCTTTTGGAACAGAGCGAATGGCTAATCTTTGGATGCATAATGGTTTTTTGCAGGTTGAAGGCAAAAAAATGTCTAAAAGCCTTGGCAATTTCATTACTATTCATTCTGTTTTAGAAAATGATTTTTTTGCACACAATGATGTTTTAACAAATGAAATGAAGCAAAATTGGGCTGGTTTGTCTGCCCGCTTTTCGATGTTACAAACCCATTATCGTGAACCATTAAATTGGACAGCTCAGCGTTTAGTACACTCTAGTAATGAACTCTATCGTTGGTATGAATTGCTTCGTAGTGAAAGGGGTTGTATGGAGAAGAATGAAGCTCTTGATAGCTTTTTGATAAACGCATTAAGTGATGATCTTAACACGCCGAATGCCTTTGCTCTTTTACGACAATTCTATAAAGTAGGTGATGCTGTAACTCTCGCAAATGGGATGAATTTATTTGGGTTATTGCGCCAAGAGTGGATTAGAGACGCAGAGTGCCCATTATTTATGAAAAAAACTTCCCTTGATGAAAAATTTATCGATCAACGCATTGCCGAAAGGCTACAGCTTATCCATAATAAAGAGTGGGCAGCTGCGGATAGAGTTCGTGATGCGCTTGCAGCCGAGGGGGTTATTTTAAAAGACAGTAAAGACCCACAGACTGGCGAGCGTGTAACCGTGTGGGAGATAAAACGCTGATAATTCCGATATTCTCGCAGCTTCCGTAACATGGGAGACAGTTTGATGGAATTTTTATATCATTACGGATATGTCACACTTAAATTGGTTGTAGGTCTTATCGCTTTCCTCTTCATTTTAAGAACAACGGGGCGTGGAGGTCTTAGCCAAATGACACCTGTTGATTTAGTAAGCAATTTTGTGATGGGAAGTATCATTGGAGGCATTATTTATAGTCCGGAAGTTAGCAGTGTTCAATTGTTGCTTGTGTTATTCATTTGGCAAACCTTGATCGCATCTCTTAATTTTTTAACACGCTATTCAGTTTTTTTTCGTCGTCTCATTGCTGGGCAAAATATCCCATTGGTTTTAGATGGTGTGTTTCAAATGGATGAAATTAAAAATTTAGGCATCAGCGTGAATGAACTGATAACGATGTTGCGTATTAAAGGCTGTAGTTTACATGAAGCCGCTTTTGTTCGTTTGGAAAACAATGGTGATTGTTCTGTTATTAAAAAGGAAGAAGGGAAGAAGTCTATTATTGTAGTACAAAATGGGGAAATTCTTAAGAAGGGGCTTAAAGAAATTGGTAAATCAAAGAAATGGCTTCAAGCAGAACTGGACAAAAAGCATGTAAAGGCTGAGAATTTATTTGCGGCGGAATGGTATGAGAATATAGACCAAAATAATAAATCTTATGGGGGATTATTTCTTGTCCCTTTTTCAAAAACAGTCTAACTTTAAGTGCTAATATGTATATTTACAAGAAGCGTATGGTAAGAGGATAGAAACTGTAGTGGCTACGGGGGATATTATCGTGCTTTTGGAGTGGATGATAAAGAAATAAGTGCTTTATGAAACAGAATGAAATGATAAAAACCGTATCGTCAGATACAGGACAGACTTTGCGCACACTCTACAATTTATGGCCTTATATGTGGCCAACAGATCGCCGCGATCTGAAAATGCGTGTGCTATGGGCGATATTTTATCTTGTTTTAGCCAAGCTGTTTCTCATATCTGTACCGTATTTCTTTAAATATGCTACAGATACTCTTGATGTAAGTTCTAAATTCTCTATGTGGACGTCATCCGGTTGCGTTATTCCTCTTATGCTCGTCTTGGCATATAACGTTGTACGTATTGTTCAAGCTGCATTAAATCAATTACGTGATTCTCTATTTGCAACGGTTGGTCAACATGCTATCCGCCAATTAGCTTATAAAACCTTCATGCATGTTCATGAATTATCTTTGCGATTTCATTTGCAAAGGCGAACTGGTGGTCTTTCTCGTGTGATTGAGCGTGGGACAAAGGGAATTGAAGCTATTGTGCGATTTTCAATTCTGAACACAGTACCAACGGTTTTAGAATTTATTTTGACAGCATTTGTATTTTATATCAACTATGGTTGGTGTTATTTGTTCATAGTTATCATCATGGTGGGATTGTATACTTGGTTTACAATTAAGGCAAGTGATTTGCGCATTCGTATTCGGCAGAACATGAATATGGCAGATACTGAAGCCAATACGCGTGCTGTTGATTCTCTTTTAAATTTTGAAACAGTCAAATATTTTTGTAATGAAACTCTAGAAGCACGTCGCTTTGATTCTTCTATGGAAAATTATGAAAAAGCAGCAACGAAAATTTGGACATCCTTAAGCTGGCTTAATTTTGGTCAGGCTCTTATTTTTGGTATTGGAATGACTATTCTGATGGTAATGTCAGCTTACGAAGTTTTTCATAATACACAAACTTTGGGGGATTTTGTTTTTATTAATGCGCTTTTAATACAGCTTTCTATTCCGCTGAATTTTATTGGTTCAATTTATCGTGATGTGCGACAAGGATTAACTGATATTGAAGCCATGTTTGATCTTTTAGACGTTCAGCAGGAGATTTTTGATAAATCAGATGCTAAACCATTGATGGTGCGTGATGGTACCATTCGTTTTCATCAGGTAAAATTTTCCTATGATCCAGCTCGCCCAATTCTCAAAGACATTAATTTTGAAGTCCCTGGAGGCAAAACGGTTGCAATTGTTGGTCCATCAGGTGCTGGTAAATCAACTATTTCTCGATTACTTTTCCGGTTTTACGATGTTGATGCAGGCTCTATCACAATTGATGGACAAGATATCCGTGACGTAACGCAAAAAAGTTTACGTGAAGCTATCGGTATGGTACCACAGGATACGGTGTTATTTAATGATACAATTGCATATAACATTTGCTATGGGCGTCCAACTGCTATAGAGGAAGAGATGCGCAAAGCTGCTGAAATGGCACAGATATCAAAATTTATTGAAATGCTTCCGGAAGGCTTTCAGTCTATGGTAGGTGAACGTGGACTTAAATTATCAGGTGGTGAAAAACAACGTGTAGCTATTGCGCGGACATTGTTGAAAGCTCCCCCCCTTCTTATTCTGGATGAAGCAACAGCAGCTCTTGATACGGCAACAGAACAGGAAATTCAACAAGCACTGGATATCGTAAGCCGTGGGCGTACGACATTGATCATTGCTCATCGTCTTTCTACTGTTATCAATGCTGATGAAATTTTGGTTCTTAAAAATGGACGTATTATTGAAAATGGGACACATGTACAGCTTTTACGGAAAAAAGGTCTCTATGCTTCAATGTGGAATAAGCAGCTTGAAGCATCGCAAGCTGAAGAGAAATTACGTAAAATGCGTGAAGAAGATGAGATAGGTGTCGTTAATCGTAAAAAATAAGCTGTGCAAATGCTATCTATAACTTTATAGGGAGTGAATGATTAAGTACACAAAAAAAAACAAAGGGGAACAAAAAGATTGATATCTTGTTAAGTTATACTATGAATAGGAAATTATATGAGTATTCTACAATCTATCCATAATAGCTTTGTGCCGATTCATAAAGAAGGTTATCCTTTTATTGTAGCGTTTTTTATTATTTCGCTCATTCTTGGTTGGATATGGAATCCTTTTTTTTGGTGTGGTCTTATTCTTACTGTATGGTGTATATACTTTTTCCGTGATCCAGATCGTGTGGTTCCTTTAAATTCAAATTTGGTTATATCTCCTGCTGATGGGCGTATATCATTTGTTAAACCGTGTGTTCCACCTAAAGAATTGGGATTAGGTCAAGAAGAAATGATCCGTGTTTCCGTGTTTATGGATATTTTTTCGTGCCACATCAACCGTATTCCCATAAGTGGAATAGTAGAATCTATAGTTTATCGCCCAGGGCGCTTTATCAATGCTGAACTTGATAAGGCGAGTCAGTTTAATGAACGTAATGGGATGGTGATTGATAGCAAGCATGGTAAAATTGGTATGGTGCAGATAGCTGGGTTGGTTGCACGCCGGATTGTTTGCTGGTCAAAAGAAAATGATTCTGTGACTGCTGGAGAACGATTTGGGTTAATTCGTTTTGGTTCTCGCCTTGATATTTATATACCAACGGAAGTGCAATTGCGTGTTGCAGTTGGCCAAACAGCAATTGCGGGAGAAACAGTTTTAGGTTCTTTTGATGATCAGAGTGAGACAACTGGTTTTAGATTCGATTAGGATGAACAATGAAAATTTTTTCGCTCTTTTCTTCATTTAATCCTGATGGGCAGCAGGATGACGGCGCAAATCGGTGGCGTTCACCTACACCGATGCGATATGTCATCCCCAATATTATCACTATTTTGGCAATTTGCGCAGGGATGAGCAGTATTCGTTTGGCTTTTGAGCATCGTTATGAGGCCGCTATTTTAATGGTGCTTTTTGCAGCAATTCTAGATGGTGCAGATGGCCGCATCGCCCGTTTGATGGATGGCAGTTCATCTTTTGGAGCACAGATGGATTCTCTTGCTGATGTGATTAATTTTGGTGTTGCACCTGCGCTTATTGTATATTCCTTTATTTTAGAACAAGCACACCAAGTTGGTTGGGTGGCGGCACTTGTCTATTGTGTTGCTTGTTGTTTGCGATTAGCGCGTTTTAATGTGATGTTGGATAACAAGGATATACCAAAATGGCAGGCGAATTATTTTATTGGTGTTCCTGCGCCAGCAGGGGCGTTACTGCTTTTATTACCTATGTATTTAGGAGCTCTTGGTTTGGTCCCAAGTTGGAGTTGGGCATTATTTTTTAGCTTTTATACTGTGGTCATTGCTTTTCTTTTGGTCAGCCGTTTACCAGTATGGAATGCAAAAACAATTGATCAAAATTTAAGGCGTGATATCGTTGTACCGTGCATGCTGGGTATTGTTATTTATGTAGGTTTTCTTGCAACTTACACATGGTATACATTATTAGTTACAGCTGTTTGCTATATGATTTTTCTCCCTTGTAGTTTTATTGCTTATAATAAACGAGTTACTTTGGAAGAAAAAAAGACCAATGCTGAAAAGTGCGAAGAATCATAAACTTTATATTTTGGGAAAGAAGAGTAGAAGCAGAGAGAAATTTCTATTCAGGTTGGTTATCTCTATTTTTCTATAATCAATCAGGTGCATGATAATCCATAAACCGATTTTTACGGACGTTAAAGAGTTTTCCTGTTTCCTTTAAATCGGGTGAGGATAAATGTGCTATCTTTGCTGCAACTTCTTGCGGTGAGGGCAGTGTTTGAGGATCTTCACCAGGCATGGCTTGTGCTCGCATAGCAGTCCGTGTGGCACCGGGGTCAACACAATTAATTTTGATAGGGGTTTGTTTGAGTTCTTCCGCCCAGCAGCGAGCAATGATTTCTAAAGCAGCTTTAGAGGCTGCATAAGGTCCCCAGAAAGCACGTGCAATATGAGCAACACTTGAGGATAATAGAATCGCTCGTCCAGCATCAGATTGACGCAATAAATGTTCAACGGCTTTCATTAAGCGCCATTGGCTGATAAGGTTTATTTGAAAAACATCTTCAAAGACCGTATTCTCTATATGAGCTATTGGTGAGAGCGTACCAAGAATTCCTGCACTTGCGACCATAATATCAAGTTTTTTCCAGCGTTTAGCAATTGAAACACTTAGAGTATCAATGTTTTCCATATGATGTAAGTCAAGTGGGACGAGTGTTGCACATGCACCTTTTTCTCGGATTTCGTTGTCAAGCTCAGTAAGATCACGCACTGTTCGTGCAAGGGCGATAATATGAGCACCACGTTTCGCGAGTTCTAACGCTAAATGGTAGCCAATACCTTTTGAAGCACCGGTAACAAGTGCAACACGACCAGAGAGACTAAAATCAAATTGTGTCATCATTAATCTCTTGTTTTAAGAACAGAAGATTGATGAATTTTGGGGATACTTTCTTGATCAACCAGATGTGTAGGATAATGTCCGGTAAAATAATGGTCAGTAAATTGTGGATCCGTATTATTTCGTTTTTCCCCCGCTACAGCAAGATAGAGACCATCCGTTGAGAGAAATTGTAATGAGTCAGCTCCAACAAAATTGCACATAGATTTTAAGTCTGGATATTGATTAGCTAATAGGCTTTCAACTTCAGGTGTATCAATGCCATAAAAATCAGGATAGAAAATCATAGGGCTAGAAATGCGCATATGAACTTCTTTTGCGCCTGCATCACGGAGCATTCGCACAATTTTGAGGGATGTTGTACCACGCACAATGGAGTCATCAACCAGAATAACGCGTTTTCCTTTGATGACAGAACGGTTTGCGGAATGTTTTAATTTGACTCCAAAAGCACGAATTTGTTGTGTTGGTTCGATAAAAGTGCGACCAACATAGTGATTACGAATAATCCCAAGCTCAAAGGGAATTCCAATTTCCTGTGCATAGCCGATTGCAGCGGGTGTTCCACCATCAGGAACAGGAACCACAACATCACCTTCACAGGGTGCTTCCTGCGCCAAATGGATTCCCATATTTTTACGTACCGTATAAACATTGCGTCCTCCAACAATTGAATCAGGACGCGCAAAATAAACATATTCAAAAAGACAAAGTTTTTCTGGTTTTTGATTCTCTGAATTTATGATTTTTTTAGTAATTTCCCCATTTTTTTGTATTTCACATATGATAATTTCGCCATTTTTAACATCACGAACATATTTTGCTCCGATAATATCAAGAGCACAGGTTTCGGAACAAAAGATTGGTTTACTGTCAAGTTCTCCCATTACAAGAGGACGAATTCCTGTTGGATCGCGTGCAGCAATAAGCTTTGTACGTGTAAGCGCCAACATGGCATATCCACCTTCTACTTTTCGAATAGCATCAACAAAACGATCAGATGACGATTCATAACGTGAACGGGCAATGAGATGGAGAAAAACCTCTGAATCTGATGTTGATTGACAGATGGCACCTGAAGCAATGAGTTCGCGGCGTAGTGTAAGACCATTTGTGAGATTGCCATTATGGGCAATAGCAATCCCTCCAGCTTTTAATTCAGCAAAAAGAGGCTGAACGTTTCGTAATGCTATTTCTCCAGTTGTTGAGTAACGCGTGTGTCCAATGGCACGATTACCTGGTAAACGGGCAAGTGTTGCGGGGTTTGTATAGTGATCACCCACAAGACCTAGATGCTTTTCTTGATGAAACATTTTATTATGGTAAGAAACAATTCCAGCCGCTTCTTGCCCACGATGTTGAAGTGCATGAAGCCCGAGAGCTGTTAATGTTACTGCATCTTCATGACCAAGAATACCAAAAACTCCACATTCTTCATGAAGGGTATCGTCATCCAATAAAAAATCCTGACAGGAAATATTGCCTTTTGTCATCATATTCTTTCAGTTGTAATATAAAGAATGATTACTCATCCTTCACATGTTATTTTGAACTTTTTCCCATAACAAATTATTCCCCATTTTGCCGAATTGCTTTTTCATGAGAGTGGTTATCCTGTGTATGAGTATCGTCTTTTTTAAACATCTTTTCTGCTTTTTCGAGGACAGTATCGAGATTTTTAGGAAGTATTTCTAAAACCTTATGTCCCCATGAATCTAAGATGGGTTTTGTTGTTGCATTTTTTAACCAGTGAGCTTGGTTTTCGGGTTTAATAAGCGCATTAATAAGGAGCATGCCGATGACCATGATAAATACCCCTCGGAATGCCCCAAAAACAAAACCGATAGTGCGGTCAAGAATACCAATTCGACTATCAATAATAAAATCAGAGATTTTCATGGTAATGATGGAAGTAATAATAAGAACAACAATAAAAATGGTGATCAATGTTGTGATCAATGCAATCATTTTATTAGAAAGATATTGCTCAAAGAAGGGTAAGAAAGGTTTGAATAAAAATAGTGTAGCAACAGCTGCTATTGCCCAAGAAACCAACGATAGCACCTCGCGTGAAAACCCTCGAAGCATAGCGAGAAAAGCGGACAACAGGATGATTGCTACGACAATTCCATCAAGGACTGTTATGACCATTTGTTTGTTCCTTATACATAAAGTTGTGTTTTTTTAATGAATATACATACATTTCTAGTTATGCCATTTTTATTCTTATAGCAGGGATCTTTTGTATTTTGTAGAGTTTTTTCTCTATTATCACGCGTGTGGTGCAGACCGTTTTTTACTAGCAGTAATAGCGGCAACCAGTTCAGGAAGGTCAGAGAATGTTTTTTGTTGAAAATGGAGCGTTTTCATCGTTTCGTTTGTTGTAATAGGTTGAAAGGCCCCTTGAAAGCCAAGTTTTTTTGCTTCATTGATGCGTTGTGCTGAATGTGCAACAGCACGAGTAGCTCCTGAAAGGCTAATTTCACCAAAATAGACATAATCTGTTGGAAGGGGAATGTTTGCGAGAGAGGAAACCAAAGCTGCTGCAACAGCTAAATCAGCTGCTGGCTCTGTTATGCGATATCCACCTGCAACGTTAAGATAAACATCATGTTGTCCAAAGCGAACACCGCAATGGGCCTCTAGAACAGCAAGAATCATTGAAAGGCGATTTCCATCCCATCCCACGACAGCGCGTCGTGGTGTTCCAAGGGAAGAGGGAGCAACAAGCGCTTGAATTTCTACTAATATAGGGCGTGTTCCTTCCATTCCTGCAAAAACAGCCGCGCCTGGTGCTTTTTCATTTCGTTCACCTAAAAAAAGTTCAGATGGATTAATGACTTCTTGTAATCCCTTATCAGACATTTCAAAAATGCCAATTTCATCTGTTGGCCCGAAGCGGTTTTTTACAGTTCTAAGGATTCGATAATGATGACCGCCTTCACCTTCAAAATAAAGAACAGCATCAACCATATGTTCAACAACACGGGGACCAGCAATTTGTCCATCTTTTGTAACATGCCCGACAAGAACAACAGTTGCTCCTGTTTTTTTTGCAAAGCGGATCATTGCTTGAGCACCGATGCGCACTTGTGTGACAGTTCCTGGTGCTGAATCAGCAGCATCTGACCAGAGGGTTTGAATGGAATCAATAATAACTATATCAAGGTTTTTATGCTCGCTTAAGGTGGCAAGAATATCTTCAACATTCGTTTCAGCAGCGAGTTTTACCTCTGTATTGGCTGCACTAAGCCTTTGAGCACGTAAACAGATTTGAGCAAGTGCTTCTTCGCCTGAAACATAAATGACATTATGTCCTTTTCGCGATAAAGCAGCTGCTGTTTGCGTAAGCAATGTTGATTTTCCAATACCTGGATCTCCACCAACAAGTAATGCTGATCCACGGACAAAGCCGCCACCGGTAACACGATCAAGCTCAGCAATGCCAGAATGGATACGTGGAGCATCTTTAAGATCTCCAGAAAGAGATGTGAGTGCGACAATACGTCCTTTACGGAAATTTTGTGTAGGACCACCGCCAATGCCACTATTTTCATTTTCTTCGATAAGGGAATTCCATTCTCCACACGAACTACACTTCCCAGCCCAACGTGAATAGATGGTTCCACAATTTTGGCAGATAAATTGAATACGGCTGCGTGCCATGGTAATTTACCCAATTTGTTCTGGAAGATAATCACTGTCTGCTAGATCGCTAAAACGTGTGAAATCAGACTGAAAGGCAAGATGAACAGTTCCTGTTGGTCCATGGCGTTGTTTTGCAACAATAACGTCAGCTTTCCCAAAAGCTTTGTCCATTATATTTTGCCACTTTTCATATTCAAGAGTGCCTATCTTTGGTTCTTCATTTTTGAGATAATATTCTTCACGATAGACAAAAAGTACGATGTCGGCGTCTTGCTCAATAGAACCAGATTCACGTAAATCTGAGAGTTGTGGGCGTTTGTCAGTTCGATTTTCAACTTGGCGCGAAAGTTGTGAAAGAGCAATGATGGGAATATTCAATTCTTTCGCTAATGCTTTTAATCCTGTTGTGATTTCTGTAATCTCTTGAACACGATTTTCAGAGGAACGCCTTGAATTGCTTGTCATAAGCTGGATATAGTCAATAATTAAAACGTCCAAACCATGTTGCCTTTTGAGACGACGTGCACGGGCAGCCAATTGCGTGATTGATATACCACCCGTTTGATCTATATAAAGCGGTGCTTTTTGTAAGCGTTTCATTGCACGGATGATTTTAGAAAATTGTTCTTCTGAAATATTCCCCCGTCGGATATCAGAAGAAGAAACCTCTGTTTGTTCGGAAATAATACGGGTTGCAAGCTGTTCTGAGGACATTTCAAGCGAGAAAAAACCAACGATGCCTCCTTCATTTTCCTGTGTTTTAGAATCACGATTACAAGCATTGGCAATGTTAAAAGCAATATTGGTAGCAAGTGAAGTTTTCCCCATGCCAGGGCGTCCAGCAAGGATAATAAGGTCAGATGCTTGTAATCCTCCCATTTTTTCATCAAGTGTCTTAATATGAGTTGCTATCCCTGATAACTGTGAAGAACGCTTTTTGGCAGCACTTGCCATGTCAATAGCTTTTTTGACAGCTTCATTGAAATTTTCAAATCCTCCTCCATATTTACCTTTTTCAGCCAATTCAAACAAATGTTGTTCAACAGTTTCAATTTGTTGGGAAGGCGTAAGTTCCACAGGAGCATCAAAAGCTGTATTGACAACTTGAGTTCCAAGATTAATCAAAGAACGACGGATAAAAAGATCATAGATGACTCGTCCATAATCTTCAGTATTAATAATTGTTACTGCTTCTTTTGTCAAACGAACAACGTAAGTGTATACGTTGATATCTCCAATTTTTTCATCAGCTGGAATAAAAGGCTTGATAGTAACTGGATCTGCAACTTTTCCTTTTTCAATAAGATGAGATAAAACAGCGTAGATTTTTTGATGCAATGGTTCAAAAAAATGATCTGGCTTTAGAAAATCTACAACACGATCATGAGCATCATTGTTGATGAGAAGTGCTCCAAGCAACGCTTGTTCAGCTTCAATATTATGCGGAAGTTGCTGGAAAGAAGGGGAATCTTCTTTTTGTGAAGAGCTAAAATTAACGACGCTTGTTTCTTCCATAACAGTTTTTTCCACTAAAATTTCGCGTTTAGCTACTTTAGAAAATCGATCGAACATTGTACCTAAAAAGGATAGAGGAACAAATCTTCATTTTAAGTTAAAATCACACTTTCAATTTTTTAGGTTCTCGTTGATTTCCAGTTTATCATCTGTGTATAGTTTATATACAAGCTATTCCTTTATATTTTATTTTAAATACAAAAATTTTCCAAATTGCACTTTTGATGTTATGAGATGCTAAAGTTTTAATGTTGCTGTGAGTAAAATTATTTTTCTTTATGATTTGAATGATTTCAAATAAGATGGGGGATGTAATCAATTTACCACTTTATGCAGGGCACTCTTTATAAAGAGCAGAATCTTTAAAATTGTTTTTATTTTAATAAAGCAACCTATGGGAATGTTTTTGCTGACTGTGTTTCTAACTGTGTGATTTCCTTTACACACTACGCTGAAAACGATCTTTTCCATAAGAATTCAGTTTTTACGATAACACAATGAAGCGTTTAGCCTTTTAGGCTAAATGCTCCATAATATAACAATGTTGTCAAACGACGGAAAAAGAAAAAATGCAAGAGAGAGTAAAAATAGCTCTTAAGCTTCTTTATCGGTACTGTTTGCATCATTATCGTTCACTTCTTCTGCTGATGGTTCTTCCTGATTTTCTTCTAATGATTCTTTTTGAATATCATAAATTGCTTCAGCAGAGGTTAGAGTTTCACCTTCTGCTTGGCGTTGTGCTTCACTGGCTGAACGCGCAACATTAAGGATTACAGAAATTTGAACTTCAGGATGCAAGCTCAAAGTGATGGTATGGAGACCGATCGTTTTTATTGGATGTTTCAACTCAATCTGATTGCGTCCAATAGAAAAGCCTTCATTTGTTATGATTTCAGAAATATCACGTGTTGATACAGATCCATAAAGTTGTCCCGTTTCACCAGCAGAACGAACAGCAATAAACGATTTCCCATCAAGTTTTTCAGCAATTTTTTGTGCTTCGCTTTTGCGTTCGAGATTACGTGCTTCGAGTTGTGCACGTTGTATCTCAAAATGTTTTTTATTCGCTTCATTAGCGCGTAAAGCTTTACCTTGAGGCAAGAGAAAATTACGTGCATAACCATCTTTAACCGAGACAATATCACCCATCTGACCAAGACGAGGAATGCGCTCAAGTAGAATAATATCCATAGTTTTTCCTTTCCAACAAATAAATTTAGTGAAGTTTCTTGCGTGATTGAAAATTGTATTGAATAGCGGCCCAAATACCCATCAAAAGCATCATGAAAGAAATAGGTGGAGCAAAAACGACAGTTAAAATAGCGACATAAACAAGAGAGAGTATAATAGCACGACCATTGATCCCTTTTGTAATATTGTGGAGGTATGCGAGACCACTGATTGATATGACGACAGTATATGCAGAGCTAAAGGTACGCGTGCCCAAATCAACAGGAGCGCTCAATTCAATCATTGATGCTATACAAACAACAATAAAAATAATAATTCCAGAAAGAGGAAGACGGAAAGTTTTACTCCAATCATCACGAGGTCTTTTCAGCCACTTCATATGTTGTGCTGCTATCATCGAAAAATAAAGGTTACCAATAAGAAAAATCAAGCTATAAATTGTCAGAGCAATAGCTGTAAAAGTTGCAGCATGGGTTGTTAAAAGCTCACTAAAAGCGAATATATCAGCTTCTTTTAGTGATTGCGCCTTTTGCATAGCTTGGGCGATATTTTCAGTAACTTTTTTTGCAATGAAGGGTGTGGATGGACGGGTTTGAACATAAAGCCCGATGAAGGTTGCTATAAGAGCGATAAAATTGGTTAAATGAAAAATAACTGATGATAATGGATACCATATCAGTGCGTTTTCTTTTTGCGTTGATCGTGCAAGTCCAAGGAGCCAAGAAGCGTAGACAGCAGGAAGGAAGAATAAGAGCATAAAGCTAAGAGCAGTATAGATATTAGTGGTTATGATAAGAACAACACTAGCACTTATAAGGGCGATGAGGCTAGCTAATGTTCCTTGTCCAAACGCAACAATAAAAATTGGGAATGAAAGAAAGCAACCAAGAAGAAAAGAAAAATAGGGTGCGACAGTTGCGACGCTCATGATTGCCATTCCTATTACAACAGCAAACAAGCCCGCTAAAACACCGGTCATCATCTTATGAATATAAAAGTTTTTCATTTGTCGCTGTCCTGCCTTCATTGCAGTTAGAGGTATTCCAATGCCTCAACTTTTAATATTTATTCGTATAGTTGGCAATCAGTTGTTTTCCTGAAACATACCAGAAAAGCAACTGGGGAGTTTCCCCAGTTGCAGAGTGCACTGACAGCTTACTTTATAACATAAGGGAGTAAGCCTAGAAAACGAGCACGCTTGATGGCATTAGCTAATTCACGTTGTTTTTTCTGACTGACGGCTGTAATCCGTGAAGGAACGATTTTCCCGCGTTCTGAGATATAGCGCTGCAACAGTTTGATATCTTTATAATCAATTCTAGGGGCATTAGCACCTGAAAAGGGACATGTTTTGCGACGACGATGAAAGGGACGACGTACTGCAGTTTGATTCATATCAGTCATCATTCTACTCCTTCCATGATATCTTCACGTTGACGGCGCACAGAGCGAGGACGCTCTTCATCATGACCATTACGATCAGTGCGTGAGAGCATAGCAGACTTCTCTTTTTCATGTTTTTCTACGCGAATAGTCATGTAACGCAAAATATCTTCATTGATTCGCATTTGACGTTCAACTTCAGCAATTGCTGCAGCGGGTGCATCGATATTAACCAGCACATAATAGGCCTTACGATTTTTGCGAATACGATAAGCGAGGGGACGAAGACCCCAATTTTCTACACGCCCAACTTTTCCACCGTGTGCTTCAATGATACCTTTGTAGACACTCAAAAGTTCATCAATTTGCTGCGGTGCAATGCCCTGTCGGGCAAGGAACATATGTTCATAAAGAGCCATTGCTTTGCCTTTCTTCAATTAAATTTTACCGGTTTCAGCGCAAAGCCTCTGCGACTTGTCTTTTTTGGAAATCCAAAGAAGAAAGGACGCGTTTACAATTCGAGACATTCGAGAGCGGAGACACAGGAGGTCGGAAACATTGCGCTTCCTACTGGTTACTTTCCAGTCCTCCGTTCAATCTCCAGCCAAAGTGCCGGTAACGAAAGTTTGATGTCTACAGCGTATCTTCAAAAATAGCAAGTTTATGCGTATAAAAAAATTGATTTATTGAATCTGACCTATTCTTTATAGGTTTCATTCTTTTAAAAGATTATGATGTTGACAAGCTATAAAGATGAAGGAAAGAAGAATGGATTTTTTAAACCGAATTGATGTTGCACTTTTTGAAATGTTTGCTGGCAATCATCAATCTTGGTCAGTTTTAGTTTTATTGGGTATTTTTTGTGCGAAGTTTTTGATTTATATTATTCCATTACATCTTTGTGCATTGTGGTTTTGCGGTGAAGAGAGAGAGAGACGCGTAACCTTAAGCATTTGTGTGAGCATTTGTGCAGCTCTTTTTATAGGTTATCTTATTTCTCTTATTTATTTTCATCCACGTCCGTTTGTTGTAGGATTAACAACACCACTAATTAAGCATCGTGCAACCGCTTCTTTTCCGAGCAATCATGCCTTGACTCTGGCATCTTATATGGCAACTCTTTATTTTTATCGATACAAAATTGCTTCTCAGTTTGCAGCGGTATTTTTATGTTTGATCTGTTGGGGGCGTATCTTTGTTGGTGTACATTATCCTTTTGATGTTTTAGCTGGCACAATTTTAGGCTGCTTTATCAGTTGGGGCATTCTTCACTTTATGGCACCCTATTTTCCTAAGTTTTTATACCAAATTCCGCCATTAAAGTATAACTTTAAGAGAGATATCCGTTCAAAATAAAGACCTTTGTCTTGATTTGTGCTGATGAATAAGATCAAAAGCAGATAATTTAATTGCATAATTTAGGAGTTGAATAATGGTGGCAGCTTTTATTTTTCCAGGACAGGGGAGTCAGCTTGTTGGTATGGGTAAAGCGCTTGCAGAGCAATTTGTTGCAGCTCGGATGGTTTTTGAAGAAGTTGATGATGCTTTAGGTGAGAAATTATCAAATATCATTTTTGAAGGGCCATCAGATATTTTAACGTTAACAGCAAATGCTCAACCAGCCTTAATGTGCGTATCTATAGCTATTATTCGTGTGATGGAACAATTGGGGCTTGATATAGAATCAAAGATAAAATTTGTTGCAGGTCATTCTTTGGGAGAATATTCGGCTCTTTGTGCTGCTGGTACATTTAGTCTTCGTGATACAGCAAAGCTCTTGCGTATTCGTGGAAATGCTATGCAGGCTGCTGTTGCTGTTGGTGATGGCTCTATGGCAGCACTTATTGGATTGAATGAGCAAGATGTAGAAGAAATTTGTGAGATTGCTTCTGGAAAAGGAGTATGCCAGATTGCTAATGATAATGGGGGGAGACAAATTGTTATCTCAGGTGAAGCGAAAGCGGTTGAGACAGCGGTAGAGCTTGCGTCAAAAAAAGGTGCTAAACGTGCACTTCTTCTTCCTGTTTCGGCACCTTTCCATTCATCTTTAATGCAACCTGCTGCTAATGCCATGAAGAAAGCACTTTTGACTGTTAAAAAAAAGGCTCCTATTGTTCCTCTCATTGCCAATGTTTCTGTTACACCAGAAAGTGATCCAGAGCGTCTTGCTATGCTTCTTGTTAAACAAGTAACAGGGAGAGTGAGATGGCGTGAAACGATAGAGTGGATCAGTGCTCATGGAGTTGATACATTTTTTGAAGTTGGTTCTGGAAAAGTATTAACAGGTTTAACGCGTCGTATTAACAAGGTTGTAAAGGCATTAACAATTGGAACAGCTGAGGAAATAGAAGCAGCACTACAGATGCTTGGCGTTTAATCGATAAGGAGTCAAAAAATGTTTAAATTAACAGGTCGTAAAGCTCTTGTGACGGGAGCATCGGGAGGAATTGGTGAAGCAATAGCGCGT
Organism: Bartonella vinsonii subsp. berkhoffii ATCC 51672; assembly: GCF_902825225.1. GTDB lineage: Bacteria > Pseudomonadota > Alphaproteobacteria > Rhizobiales > Rhizobiaceae > Bartonella > Bartonella berkhoffii. Next base: position 78,922 of record NZ_CADEAK010000003.1, on the reverse strand, counting down.
TGTTTTCATGCACAAGGGGCCATTGTTGGGCTTCATGGAACACGTGAAGACAAACTTAAAGCAGTGGCTGCAGATCTAGGAAAAGATGTTTTTGTTTTTCCTGCTAATCTTTCTGAGCGTAAATCTATTAAGCAATTGGCTGAAGCAGCGGAAAGAGAAATGGGTGGTGTTGATATCCTTGTAAACAATGCAGGAATCACCCGAGATGGTCTTTTTATACGTATGCAGGATCAAGATTGGGATGATGTCTTAGCGGTCAATTTGACAGCTGCTTCTATTTTAACACGTGAATTAACGCATTCTATGATGCGACGTCGCTATGGACGCGTTATTAACATAACATCTATTGTTGGTGTTGTTGGCAATCCTGGACAAACGAACTATTGTGCTGCAAAGGCTGGTTTGATAGGTTTTTCGAAAGCATTGGCACAAGAAATTGCTTCACGAAACATTACAGTTAATTGTATTGCTCCAGGATTCATTAAGTCCGCAATGACCGATAAGCTTAATGAAAAGCAAAAAGAAACTATTATGGCTGCAATTCCAATGAAGCGTATGGGGAGTGGAGAAGAAATAGCTTTTGCTGCTGTTTATCTAGCAAGCGATGAAGCAGCGTATGTGACAGGCCAAACATTACACGTCAATGGTGGAATGGCAATGATTTAAGTATTTTTTTTTCACATTGATTTATAAATTTTATTATTTTAGTAATATCAAAAGAAATGAAAAATGTATTCTGTTTCCTTAATATAATCAGTTAATCAATTTATATCGGAATGTCAGATTGGTTCATTTTGTAGAAGATATCCACAGGAAGTTTTAAATTGTTGCTAAAATCTTGAGAGTAAATGCATCTATTGCTTGATTAGATGACGCGATATAGTTAACCCAATTATAGGAAAGTAATATAAATTCGAGGATTTCAACATGAGTGACACAGTAGAGCGCGTTAAGAAAATTATCGTGGAGCATCTTGGAGTTAATGCCGATAAGGTAGTAGAAAATGCGAGCTTTATCGATGATTTAGGAGCAGATAGTCTTGATACGGTTGAGCTCGTTATGGCTTTTGAAGAAGAATTTGGTGTGGAAATCCCAGATGAGGCCGCTGAAACGATTTTCACAGTTGGTGATGCAGTAAAGTTTATCGATAAAGCTTCTGCGTGATGATTGAAAGGCAAAAGCGTAAAATGCTTTTGCCTCTATTCTTTAGAGCTATTTTGAGAAGTAAGTTTTAAGAGGTGAATCTCAATTCAAGGTTAGAAGTTATGAGACGTGTTGTTATTACTGGTTTAGGATTGGTATCTCCATTAGCTGGTGATGTCGAATGGAGTTGGAAACGTCTTCTTGAAGGGAAAAGTGGTATTCGGCGTATTACTGAATTTGATGTGTCCGATTTGCCATGCCAAATTGCTGCTCGTATCCCCCTAGGGGATGGAACAAATGGTACGTATAATGCTGATTTGTATATGGATCCCAAGGAACAGCGTAAGGTCGATGCATTTATTGTCTATGCAATGGCTGCTGCGAGCCAAGCGCTTTCAGATGCTGAGTGGTCTCCTAAAAGTGATGAAGATCAGGTTTCTACAGGTGTATTAATTGGTTCGGGTATTGGTGGTATCGAAGGTATTGTCGAAGCCGGTTATACGCTTCGTGATAAAGGTCCAAGGCGTGTCTCTCCTTTTTTTATTCCAGGACGTTTGATTAATCTTGCTTCTGGTTATGTCTCTATTAAACATGGTTTGCGTGGTCCTAATCATTCGGTTGTAACAGCTTGTTCGACAGGTGCACATGCAATTGGTGATGCAGCACGTTTGGTTGCGTTGGGTGATGCAGATGTCATGGTGGCAGGGGGCACTGAATCTCCGATAAATCGAATCTCTCTTGCTGGTTTTTCTGCTTGTAGAGCTCTTTCTACTTGTCGTAATGATGATCCTGAACGCGCATCACGTCCTTATGATATTGATCGTGATGGTTTTGTGATGGGGGAGGGAGCTGCGATTGTTGTTCTAGAAGAGCTTGAACATGCAAAAAAACGGGGTGCACGTATTTATGCTGAGATTATTGGCTATGGTTTATCTGGCGATGCGTATCATATTACTGCTCCTTCAGAGAATGGTGAAGGCGCGCAGCGTAGTATGATGGCTGCTCTTAAACGTGCACAAGTGAATGTAAGCGAGCTTGATTATATTAATGCGCATGGAACTTCAACGATGGCTGATACTATAGAATTGGCAGCTGTTGAACGCGTTTTAGGGCATTATGCACCAAAAGTATCCATGTCATCAACAAAGTCATCAGTCGGGCACTTACTTGGAGCAGCCGGTGCTGCTGAGGCTATTTTTTGTGTTTTAGCTATACGAGATAATATAGCTCCAGCAACACTTAATCTTGATAATCCGTCTATTGAAACGAAAATTGACCTTGTCCCACATAAACCACGTGAACGAAAGATTGATACGATTCTTTCTAATTCTTTTGGGTTTGGTGGAACCAATGCGTCTTTAGTCATGTGCCGCTTTGAGAAATAATAAACACTTTATATTTGTTTTTCTGTTTCTGATTTTTCTATTTTATTATAAAATCTATAAAGTTTTGGTGAGAAATGAGCGTTATAGTACATAAAAGTTATTAAGGCTGATAATTATGTCCAATGTGAAAAATGGAAAACCATTCAAGGACGTAAGTAATTCCTCTTCGAATCGTTTAACAGATAATCATATGTTTGCACAGAAGAGGCGGAAGAAATCGTTTATTGTACGCAATCCGTTAGTCATTCTCGGTCATTTTTTTCTTATGATGATTGTGATTATTATTTTAAGCATCGGTATCCCTCTTTATATTGGAAAAAGTATTTTTGAAGGAAGGGGGATGACGGGGGAAGAGCAAGTTGTTCTTATCTATCCAGGAACAGGAATTCGTGAGATTGCTTTACTGCTTGAAAAACGTGGTCTTATTCGGTCATCTGATATTTTTGTTTATGGAGTTGGTTACCATCAAAAAACGACACATCTTAAAGCTGGTGAATATTCAATTCCAGCGCATGCCTCGATGCGGGACATTATGGATATCCTTGTGAGAGGGAAATCTATTGAATATACTTTTACAGTGCCAGAAGGTTTAACGGTTCAACAAGTTTTTGATCGATTAGCCGCTCATGAAGTTTTGATTGGGGATCTTCCAAAAGTTTTGCCTCCAGAGGGCAGTTTGATGACGGATACTGTCCGTTTTATTCGAGGGACAACGCGCAAAGAAATTATAAACAGATTGCGTGAAGGACAGACAAAATTAATTCATGCTCTATGGGCTGCGCGCTCACCTAATTTGCCAATCAAATCCATAGATGAATTTGTTATATTGGCATCAATTGTTGAGAAAGAAACAGGAATTGCAGCAGAAAGACCGCAGGTTGCTGCAGTGTTTTATAACCGCCTTGCAAAACATATGCGTCTTCAATCTGATCCAACGGTAATTTATGGTCTCTTTGGTGGAAAAGGGATACCATCCGGTCGTGCAATTTATCGTTCAGATCTTGAGAAGGAAACACCGTATAACACTTATAAAATTGATGGTTTGCCACCAACGGCTATTGCAAATCCAGGTCGCGATTCTTTGAAAGCGGTGGCACATCCTCCCAGCAGTGATGTGCTCTATTTTGTAGCGGATGGTTCGGGAGGGCATGTTTTTTCTAGAACTTTAGAGGAACATAATATGAATGTTCGCAAGTGGCGTGCATTAAAGAAGGCAAAACATTAGTTTTGAAGATTATAGAAAACGTATTATGGACGTTTGAAGAACAGTTGAAAAAGTAGAGCAGTATGACGAAATTCTTTGAGGATAAATTAAGGGTGAAAAAAAGAGATCACCGCCGTGGTTTTTTATTTATTCTCTCTTCACCTTCAGGAGTGGGCAAATCAACACTTTCTCGATTGCTTTTGAAAGATGGACAATTAGAGCTCTCCATAAGTATGACAACACGGCAAAGACGTCTTAGTGAGGTAGATGGCCTTCATTATCATTTTATTTCAAAAAAAGAGTTTGAACGCAAGCGTGATGGTGATGAATTTATTGAATGGGCAGAAGTTCATGGAAATTATTACGGAACTTTACGGGAAAGCGTTGAAAACATATTAAGAGCTGGTCGAGACATGTTATTCGATATTGATTATCAAGGAACCGAACAGCTTCAAAAAAAGATGCCAGAGGATACCGTATCTGTTTTCATTCTGCCGCCATCAATGAAGGAGCTTATTTCGCGTTTGCATCGTCGAGCAGAAGATAACCAAGATGTTATCAATTTACGATTGAGAAATGCACGAACAGAAATGCAGCATTGGCGTTCTTACGATTATATTGTCATTAATGAGGATTTAGAGCAGTCCCTATCGCTTATTAAATCGATTTATTTAGCCGAAACAGTAAAACGCGAACGCTGCTTCTTTCTTGAAACTTTTATTGATGGGCTTATTGCTGAAAAGATTCAGGAATGAACTCATTATTTTGAAAAAGAATAATGAAAAAAGTTACGCTTTTCAGATCACCAAATTAGCTAAAGTTACAAATTCAGAAATTGAAAGTGTTTCTGCGCGACGTGTTCCATCAATTCCTGCTTTTTCTAAAAGTATTTCACCCCCGAGAGGTTTAAGGTTTTGACGAAGCATTTTTCGTCTTTGTCCAAAAGCCGTTTTCGTAACAAAGCTTAATTTTTGTACGGAGCAGGTAAGAGGTTCTGTTCGCGGAATGATATGAACAACAGAAGACGTTATTTTGGGTGCTGGTATGAAGGCTTGAGGAGGTATATCAAAAGCAATTTTAGCCATGGTACGCCATCCGGTTAAAACACTAAGGCGACCATAGTGGGCGGATTGAGGTTTTGCTGTAATACGTTTGGCTACTTCTCGTTGAAACATGAGTGTCATGGATTCATAAAAAGGAGGCCATGGTTCAGCTAATAGCCAATTTAATAAGAGTTGTGTTCCAATGTTATAGGGAAGATTTGCAATAATGCGTGGTTTTTCTAAAGATTTTTCAAAAAGTTTTGAGAAATCTTGCTTTAATGCATCATTACAAATAAGGTTTAGTTTCTGTGGATAGTGTTTTTCTATCTCTAAGAGAGCAGGTATACAGCGCTCATCACGCTCTATTGCTGTTACAATAGCTCCTTTTGCAAGCAAAGCACGTGTTAGCCCTCCAGGACCGGGCCCCACTTCAATAACAGGTTTTCCTTCTATATTTCCTGCTTGATGAGCAATTTTAGATGTTAAATTAAGATTGAAAAGAAAATTTTGGCCCAAGGATTTATGAGCTTGCAATCCATATATATCAATTACCTCACGCAGAGGAGGTAGATTATCTATTGCCATGGTATCAAACTATTTTCTGCAAGTTGATTTGCGAGTTTAAGAGCAGCAATAAAACTTTCGGGAGAGGCAATTCCTTTATCAGCAATATCAAAAGCAGTTCCATGATCTGGAGAAGTCCGAATAAAAGGCAGTCCTAAAGTAATATTGACCGTACTGTCAAAGTCTAATGTCTTAACAGGGATAAGGGCTTGATCATGATACATACAAAGAGCAACATCATATGTTTTTCTTGCACTTTCATGGAACATTGTATCAGCAGGCAATGGTCCTACAATATTAACTTCTTTCTTTTTAAGATATTCAATAGCGGGGATGATAATTTCAATCTCTTCTTTTCCCATTGTGCCTTCTTCTCCAGCGTGAGGATTAAGTCCAGCAACAGCGAGACGGGGTGAAGCTATTTTAAATCGTGTTCTTAAATCATGTTCAGTAATGAGTGCAGTTTGAATGATAACATGACGAGAAAGCTGTGTGGGAACTTCTTTGAAGGCAACGTGAACAGTAATTGGTACTGTTTTTAATTGAGGTCCTGATAACATCATAACCGGATGATAACATTTATTGGAAGTTTTATAAGCTAAATCGGCTAAAAATTCTGTATGACCTGGAAATTTAAATCCAGCATTGTAAAGGTTCTTTTTTGCAATAGGGCAAGTAACAAGCGCACACGCATGGCCATTTTGAATCAATTGGACACCACGTGTAATTGCTTCAATGATTCCAGCAGCATTATTTGGTGAAGGTAAGCCGAGTTGAGTACTTTGTTGGTTTTTTAACGGTATGATAGGAAGAGCAGTTTGGAAGTTTGGGGTAGGATTATTTGTTGAAACAGATTCTACCTCAACATCAATCTTTAAAAAATGAGCACGCGAACGAATAACATCTGGATCGGCGAGCATAACAAAAGGCGGAACTTGACGCGTAACACGCAAAGCCCACGCTTTGAGTGCTATTTCAGGACCAATACCGGCAGGATCACCACCACTAACAACAAGTGCAGCCATTATGAGTTTTGAATACGCGCTACTTTCCGCAATTCGTCTAAATATTTTTCGCTTAATTTTTCAAGTTCGTGCGGGCTTTTTCGCTTATTATCTTGAATAGAAAATATCAGTCGAGCTACGTAATCATCGGAAACTCTTTTTATTTTGCAGACAGCAACTGCTTCAATTCCGTCAGATGTTTCCTGAAATTTGGTCATTTTCCCGACAGGTGTTGCAAGGATAGCCTGTTCCCATGCGTTGGGAAGCTGGGGTTCGAGAAACTTCCCTAAGTTGCGAATAGTAACATCCAAGATACCACTTGCTTGTTTTTGAGCGTTTGCACATCCTTGGAAATGTGCGCGAAAATTATTCGCTTCTCTCTGGCGTCTTGCAAAGATTTCTGAACGAAGGTGTGCAGGAATGACAAAAACAATTCGCTGTAGTGTATATTCATTGGTTGAAGGCTTTAGACCACCATTTTTTAATATTCTTCGTACAGCTTCTTGTTCTGTAATCAAGCCTGTTTCAGCTTGATAGCGTGCATTGACAAGACGTCCCCATCCTATTTGCCCACGGATGTAATCTTTAAAGTGTTGTACTGTGATATCATTTTGAGTCAGAATTTGGTTAAGCTGATCAATGGTCATATTATTTTGCGTTGCAAAGTTTTCGAAAGCACTGTCAACTTCATGATTGCTCACTTCAATATTACGACGCTTTATTTCGGTATTTTTAAGGACTTCATTGATAAGCTCATTTTTAGCTTGCGCAGCAAGATTGCCCTGCTTTTGTTGCAATCTGAGAAAAGCAATGCGCCTTTGTATATCGTAATTTGTGATAGGATTGCCATTGACTGTAGCAACAATGACAGTCTGTGCGAAGACCAGAGGAATTAAAAATTCACTTACCAGCATACTGCTTGCACTCAAAGGTGCAATAAAAAATAAAGCAAAAATACGCTTTTTTAATTTATTCATGGAAATAGGCCTTCGCATTGTTTATTCATTCTGATCAACTGCCTAAAATATACGCTTTTTTTCATAAAAACAATGATAAGTTAAATTTCCTCTACATTCTCTTTATAAATTTGGGTTTAGCTTATTTTCCAATATCTGCAATTGTGCGCAACGAAAGAGAGAAATTAAAGTTTTGCAAAGGTGTTTTTTTCCCTGGATCATTTACCTGCTGATAACCGAATGTTAGCCCAAAACATTCATCTGTATAACTTAAGGTGATTCCCCGCTTTACGAATCTACCAGATACTAAGTCATAACCGGCATTGCTGTTGATAGACCAATAATGAGCCAGTTTAAGACCAGTTTGAAAAAAAATCTCTTGGCGCTCTTGTGGATATTCATAATCTGGTTGGTTTGCGATATAAACATATTGTATCGCCGCTCCAAAATTTTGCCATTTTTGTGATGCTTCAATTTCACTACGTTGAATTTTCCCTGTTTTTTTATCAAAACGTCCACGGGCTTCTAGAGAAAAACCACTTTTATGACTTGTACTAAGCATTGCTACATAGTCTGAACGTTTTGTTTCAAGGCCAGAATGAATGCCGACATTAACAAAATCCCTTTCCGCAAAAGAATTTTTTCCCGCAAGATGAAAGGATTGTCCAATGAGACCGTAAAGAGACCAATTATTGTTAAAACTTCCAGAATATCTTAAACCTATATTGGCTCTTGTTCCACCTTCTACGCGGTCATAACCAGAGAATTTATCCCGTTGAAACAGGGTGGTTGCGTCAAAGATGAAACTTTGTGCATCTTCATTGGGGAGCTGTCCTATATATTGTTCATTATTGCGTACAAAAATTTGTGCGGTTGGCTCTATAATATGTGTAGAATTGCCCAATCTCATGAGGAGGGGGTAGCGTAATTCTAAACCAGCCGTTGCCATGCCACGAAATGCTGAATTACGGAGAGTTAATGAGGAGTCATTTATTATAGGAAGAGTGTCGTTTTTGTGCGTATTTGTTTTAATGATATCAGCCCGTAAAGAGAAAAGAGGGGTTAAGATGAGGCCATTACGCGTTTTAAAGCGTCTTTTCCATTCGAGTTCATTTGTTAAACGAAAACTATTTCCCGCCATACCAGAAAGCCTAGCAGCGTTGAGAGGTGTTCCGTTCCATTCGGGAGATCTGAAGTCAGCATGACGACGATAAATCGATTGCATATTGCTGTGAAAAGTGAGCATTCCATTATAAATTGATTGATTTGGTGTGAAAGAATAATCAATGCGGGGGAGAACCCAGGCTTGCCGAGAGTGTCGCTCATAATCGGGGTCATTTAAGATTAAATCTTGAACGTTGAAATGGTAAAAACGCATATCAAAGTGGTTTTTTCCTGCAAGACCATTCAAATAAAGCTGAGAAAGTTGTGTAGGATTGTTATAGTTTTCAAGTGTATAGGTACGACTAAAGTGTCGATCAGACTGTGCGAGAATATCCCATCCATAGGTCCAGTGTGAATTAATACGAAAATCGCCCTTTGTTGCTAGCATATAACGGTTTTTACGATGTGCATCAATTGTATCGTTATCAAAGCTATGCGGTTTCATTTGGTATATATGTGCAAAGCGAATGTTATAATTGCCTGTTTTAAAACGCTGACGCCACTCACCTTCGGTTAAAAGTCCTTGTTGTGTATAAATAGTAGAAGAAAGTGTAAAATCATAATGGGGGGCAAGATTCCAGAAGTAAGAATTTTTTATGCCCATGCCGAGATAATCGCTATAAAAAAAATGAGGTGCAAGGAGACCACTAGTACGTTTCACAGTTGGATCATGGAGTTCAAAAGTTGGAAACTGTAGAATTGGCACACCGAAAACTTCAAAACGACTCTTTTCAAATCGAATTTTTTTGGTACTATTATTCCATATAATTTTTCGTGCTTTAATCTTCCACAGCACTTCTCTGTCTGGTTTGTAGGAGCAAGGTTCGCAGGCTGTGTAGGAGGCATTGTTGAAAGTTGTTATTTGATTGTTGTTTCGTGTAGCACTTTCTGCTGCAAAATGGACATTGCTGGCTGTGTCAATACGTAATGCATTTACGAATCCTTCGCCGAAATCTTTAGTCATATCAATTTGGTTCGAATAAATTTTATTCCCATCTTTTTGAACAATTTCAACATTTCCTTTGGCTATAATCCGCCCTGTTTTTTGATTATAGGTGACTTTTTGGGCAACAACTTTATTGCCATCATATTCGATTCGGACATGACCTTGTGCAGAGACAGTATTTTCATCACGATTGTAAATAAGTTCTTCTGCAGAGAGCGAAAGAGGACTTATGGAATCCGAGATACGATTTTGAGCAAGAGAAGTAAGGTTTTTGGTGTATGCAAAACAGGATAAAGAGAGACCCAAAACAAAGACAAGAACGCTTTTAAAGGCAAGTGCACTTAATTGTGTTAAAATCACTCTCTTATTTATTAATACTTTCACTTAGCCATCCTCTTTATGAAGAAGAAAAGAGATTCCCAAAAACAATGCAATAGCAACTGGTGTCCAAGCGGCAATAATGGGTGGAATATATCCGGCATTACCAAAAGCCTGAACGAGTACAGAAATAACATAAAGCATGAAACCGGCTGTTACGCCACCAAGAATCAACGTTCCAGATTGTCCAAAGCGCGTGAAGTTTAAAGATATAGTTGCTGCAATGAGAGTCATTGCCACAAGCAGCGCAGGCAATGCAATCAAAGATTGTAAATACATATCAAAATTATTGGCAGAGTAGCCAAATGAACGTGCAATCATAATTTTTTTTGGCAATTGGTAAAATGGGATGGTCACGGGATTTACTAAACGTTCAGTTAAAAATTCAGGTTTTAGATTAGTTTTTATTTGTAACGTAGCAAATTTTTCAGGAGGATGCCCTATTTTATAGATTATACCCTCTTTTAACAGCCAAGCACCGTTTGTCAATGTTGCCTTTTTAGTGTTAATCCAATTTTTGACTGTTGCATTATCATTGTATTGTACAAAGGTTGCATCAATAAGAGAAAGCCCTTGATCAGTAATAGATTTAGCACCAATGGTTGTTTTGCCTGAATTTGTGCGTTGTGTGAACCATGGTATACGTGTGTCATGAAAAGATGTGAGTACATTATTACTACGCCACTCAGTCATCATTTTTTCTGCTTGAGAAAATCCCCATGCGGCAAGTGGATTAATCAGCAGAATTGAAAATAATCCAAAAAGAAAAGCTCCCAAGCAAGCAGGCATGAGAAATTGCCATGCAGAAACACCAATTGAACGTGTCACAACAAGCTCAAGTTTTCTATTAAGCGAGATCAGCATCACCATTGCAGAAAAGAGTGCAATAAAGGGAATGAGTTGTTGCACAATAAAAGGGATGCGAAAAGCGGAGATAAGAAATGCATCTTTTGCGGTATAATGGGAAAGATGAGATAGACGACCAGAATTTTCTGTAAAGTCGATTAAAAAAGCAAGAATAAAAATACTCACAAAGAAATAACAGGTTGTTTTAAGATAACGTATAAAAAAATATCGCCCAAGCGTCCAGCCAATCATGATATTTCATCCGAGGGGTATCGAGATTTTCTATATTTAAATTTGTTTACTAATTTTTGAAAAGCACTTTGAATAACCTCGTTAAGTTTTGTGGGGATACCAATTTGATGATTTGTTAAGAGCATGAAAAAAATAAGCATACTCATTCCTATGGGTGTAATATAAAGCAGAGGAATGTAAGCAAGATCACCCTTTGCTTTTTCGGCGAAAAAATATCCTATCCAATACACCAATAAAGAAATGCTAATCGCAGAGAAGTTTGCAGAGTTTCGTGCTTGTCGATATGAGCGTGTATCTCCTGCTGCTGCTAATGCAATGAGTGAAAAAACAATTGGATAGAACCATTCTGTGAGTCTGCGATGAAACTCAGCTTTATAGTGGAGAGGTTTTCGTTGATAGTAGGGATCTTTCGGGTCAGGATTTCGTAAATAAGCAAGAGGACGGTCTTTTGGGTAAAGTGTGGGTGTTTTATCGTTGGGGATGAATTCACTCAAGTTAAAGGTATACGAGCTGAATTGAACGATTGAAACGCTCTTATTTTGATGATTGTTTCTTTCTATTTCACCATTATTGAGGACTAAAAAATGGCCATTTTTATTGCTTACAATTGACGCATCTGTTGCATAATAAAAAAGATCAGTTTTAGAATCACGTTGGTCGGCGATGAAAAGATGCTTAAGTGTTCCGTTTGGATTTCGTCCACCAATTTCTATATAAAGATTATTGGCGAGTTTTTGGAAGCTACCTTCACTAATGAAAAGATTAATAAGATCAAAATGAGCACTTGCAAGCATTTGTCGCATATTAAGTCTAGCTTGAGGAACAACAAAATTAGCTATAGAAAAGGAGGCACAGGCTGCAATAATTGCGAGGAGAAGAATGGGTTTCCAGACAGTATTTTTTGGAAAACCGGAGGCACTGATGATTACAAGCTCGGAGTCTCGATTCATTGCTGAAAGGGTACTTGTAATCGCAATGACTAATGCAAAGGGAATGACAAGAAAAATAACAGAAGGGACCAATGAGAGTGAAAATTGCAAGACTGTGAAGAGTGTTTGTTTACTTGTTGTGAGAAAGTTTATCCGTGCAAGAATCTGAACTGTCCAACTGATACTGACTGCTGCAATCATAACAGCACTGAACAGCACAAGAACACGCTTTAGGATATATAACTCAATAATACGCATAAATTGAATAACATCCTCAGTCTTTAATGAGAGAGTAAATATTGTACACTGTCTTCTGGATGAAAAATATAACCAATTAAAAAATATTTTTATATATCGCGCACTTTCACAAAATAAAGAACATGAGATTGTTAGCTAACTTCAATCTATTCTACTATATATTCTATTCTATTTTCAACTATAGTCCATAGAGAAGCGAGAAAACAAACTCAAATATTTTTTTATGAACGTAGGAAATGAAGAGAGGTCTTTTTCTTGCTGTAAGATAATTGATAAAAGTAATATAACAATCAAAACAAGAGGGTTCGTTATATTTTTAACTCTTTCTTTTTATATAAGAGGTGATAGAAGCTTCTTCAGAAAACGTTGACTTTATTTATAATTTATAAAGAGTGATGAGGGTTCAATGGATATTCTATTTTATCATTTGACGCAGTCAACGCTAGGAGATATTTTGCCAACGCTTGTAGAGCGTGCGTTGGCGCGTTTTTGCAAGATAACCATACAATGTGTGAGTGAAGAACAACGCGATGCTATAGATATGCGTCTATGGGTTTATGCTGATGAAGCTTTTATTGGACATGGGACTGAGTATGATCCATATCCAAGCTTTCAGCCTGTATTTCTTACTACAGGGCAGGAAAATCCGAATGATTCAAAGATACGCTTTCTTATAGAAGGAGCAGTTTGCTCAAATATTGATACTTATCAACGGCTTGTCGTGATATTTGATGGAAAAAACGATCAGCAACTAAATCTTATTCGTGCACAGTGGAAAAAATATAAAATGGAAAATCATAATTTAACTTATTGGCAGCAGACTGAAGACCGCTGTTGGGAAAAACAGGCTTAATGCGTGTAACCTTTGTTCTTTTGATTTTTATAGGATTGATAGGAATCATAAATTCTGCGTTCTTTATTGCGAAAGGATCGGGAGGGGGACGTAGGTTTTTTTTTATGATTTTTCTTTTGGGAGCATTCAAGATGTGGGCTGCAATCAAAAAAAATAAACGGTGTGATGATGATCGTCATTGATCGAATTTTACTCGTTTTATGGGCTGTGATATTAGCCTTTTTTTGTGTTTCGTTGGTAGGAACAACGCATATCCTGTCACGAATTTTCCCTATTGCTTATATTGGCAATATTGCGGATATCTTATTCTTTTTTCTGAGTGCATTGTTTGCTGGAATATTGTGGTGGAGTATACCGCAACCGATGTCTTTAAAAATGAAACTAGCGGCATTTTTGCCGCTAGCCCTCATTTTATTCTTCTTCACTATGTTCTAGTTAGATATTTCATCGTCGGTAAATCCAACGAAGCAAATCAGTGAAATAAAGGAAGAAAGAAGTAAGTAATAACCGATATAGGAAGTATCAAAATGTTGCACTAGATGTTCTGCTATATAAGGTGCAAGAGATGCGCCTACGATACCAGATAAGTTAAAAGTTATGGAAGAACCAGTGTATCGAATTGCAGTTGGATATGGTGAAGCCAAAACAGCACCAAGAGGGCTATAGATCATTCCCATAATCGACAAACCAATGACAGACATTGCAAGAACTCCTATAATTCCAGAGTTTAAGAAATAAGGAATTGCAAAAGAATAGAGTCCAGTAATTATTGTGATCCAAATCATTAAAGTTCTACGTCTAATACGATCAGCGAGTTTTCCAGTTATAACAGTAAAAATACCACAGAAAATAGCACCGATAATTTCTACTTCAAGAGCCTGATAAAATGTCAATTGCAAATAGTTTGTTGAATAACTTAACAAATATGCGGTGACCAAATAAAATAAAACCAATGTTGCCATGCCAGAAAAAGTTCCAAGAAATAAAATTCGTGGACATTTTAAAAAGACCTCTAATATAGGGACTTTGACACGTTCTTTACGCTCAAGCGTTTTTTTGAATGCAACTGTTTCATTAATTGAAAGACGAACCCATAATCCTATGATCATAAGAACAACTGAACCGATAAAAGGAATCCGCCATCCCCATGCTAAAAGTTCATCATGATCAAGGAAGTGCAATAACCCCAAATAAACAATAATAGATGAGAATAAACCGATTGGAACACCCAATTGAGGAAACATTGCATACCAGCCACGTTTTTCTGGTGGTGCATTTTCTGTTGCGAGCAGAACGGCTCCTCCCCATTCACCTCCTAATCCCATTCCTTGTCCGATACGGCACAAGGTTAAAAAGAAGGGCGCCCACCATCCAGCTGTTTCATAAGTAGGAAGGAAACCAATAATAACTGTCGATAGGCCCATTGTGAGAAGAGCAGCAATAAGCGTTGCTTTTCGTCCTATTTTATCTCCAAAATGTCCAAAGACAATAGATCCAAGGGGGCGTGCAAAAAAGGCTGCTCCAAAGATCAGGAAGGATTGTAAAATAGCAAGTTGATCATTTTGCGTTGGAAAAAATACATGAGGAAATATAAGAGCAGCCGCAGTTGCAAAGACATAAAAATCAAAGAATTCAATTGTTGGGCCAATAAGGCTTGCAAACAAAATTCGTCGAGGAGAATTTTTTTTGCTTATACTTTGTATTTCTGAGTTTATAGACATGAATAGAATGTCCCTTTCAGTATTATGACAAATCAAATTACGAAACTAACTTCTTTAATTATAATATCGAATCAGTATCGAGTCGATATTATTACGCTTCATTATTACGCTTCTCATGTACGAGAACAATGACTATGGTATGATAAGCATAGATGGTTGTACGGTATTTAAACAAATTCAATGCACCAAAGGTACTCTTTTAAATGCCATAAAAGATGAAAATATATTTTTACAAACGACATAATTTTACACAATTTCATTGTGCTGTTTCTTTTACAAGAGACGCTATTTCAGCCTGTTTAGGAAGCAATCTGATTTTTCAGATAATTGTTTAGTCTCACAAAAATATTCAAAAAATCTTTTTATGGATGCAATTAAAACACTTTTTAAGTGCATTATAAAAACATTTTTCCTTTTGATTGTTTATAAGTTTAAAAACACACACTGTAGTATTTGATTGGTTAGAGCTTAGTGCATTGAATGCTTCGTGTATGGTGATTTGTTCTCTTGAAAAACGAGATTGAGCAGGTGCGTTACGCTGTCTTTTCTGTGCACTTTTTCGAAATATGCGGATTTTTTTAAAGATCATAGAGTGTGGAGAATGCAACACAAATTGATGTTGAGTTTTTGGTCATTGATGACCTGTAGTTTTGTTGTAAAAATTGCAAGTGCTGAGGGAGAAGCTGCTCCAAAAGAGAGACCATTAACGTCAGTATGTATAAGCAAGAATCTAGAAGAAAATGATAAAAATCTCATCAATAAAAATTTTACAATTAAGGATGGTCAAGTGGAGACTGTCGGGAAAGAAAAATTTTTAGCTGATACTTTTATTGAGGAATATGGATTACAAAGTGTTGAGTATGGAGGACAAATAAAAGATACTAAAATCTGTGGTGGTGAACAAATTGTTTTGGGGGAGGGGAGTTCTGCTTATAACACTGAAATTCATGGTAAAGGCGAAACAGTGGGACAACAGAATGTGTATGATGATGGGGTTACTTTTGTCACAAATGTTATGAGTGGAGGAGAACAAAATCTCAGTACATGGTTTGGAGATAAAGGGGGCTTAGCAGTAAATACGAATGTTTTTGCAGCTGGGGTGCAAAATGTTTTCGCAGGAGGTAAGGCAAATACCGTTACTTTGGAAGATGGAGCTCTTCAAAGAGTCCATGCTGGTGGGCATGTAGAAAAACTTTGACGATTAATGATGGAGCCATTTCATTGGTCTATTCTGATGCGATATTGGAAGGGGAAGTAAAAATTAATGGCTCTGGGAAACTTCATCTTTACGCTGGAGATAAGGGGCAGCAAACGAAAGTAGAAGAGATTATTTTAAAGGGCAAAGAATCTCAATTACGCTCTATTACTACGGAAGTTGATGGATCAAGTTCTCTGATTGGGAAATTAAGTGGTGAGGGGAGTGTTATTTATACTGCTACTTCTACGGGTTCCACAGAATTAACTCCATATTATTCTCTCCTTCATATTGCTGATCTTTCGGGTACTATAGATTTCAATTTGAGAGCCAATTTTGCAGGGGGCATGGTGATTATCTTATTATTGAAAAGGGAGCAGGTAACCATACAGTAAGTGTCATGGACTCTGATACTGAAATTATCAATTCTTCTTTTTCTTCATTGGATTTAATTACTGATAAAAGTGGAGGCGCTCATTTTACTTTAAAAAAACCATTTCGGGGAAAAAGCTGATGCTGTTGATGGTGGAGCTTATATTTATGATCTAAAGCAGAAAGATCATAACGGGGGAAAATTTGATATTTGGCGATCTCAGCAAAACCTTCTACGTCTTTAATCATTCCGTCTCATATAATATTGCCTATTGCTGAAACTTTTGAAAAAGAAGAGGATAAGAAAGTTTCAAAAGACGCTATAGTCAATTCTCATACAAGTGATATCAGCTTTTATCCAGAGGATCTCAGCGTTAGTGAGGATAAATTCGTTTTGCAGAACTCTCTGCTTAATGATGATCATACAGTTTATATTTTGGATGATGGAGAGACACAAGGGCCAAATTTTCCATTAATAATACGGTTAAGGAAGCTGGAATACTCTATGTTGAAGCAGGTGGTTTTAGTGAGAATACGACCGTTGGAAATGGTGGTTCTAAAGTTGTCGCAGAACAAGGAATTTCAAAATCTACTATTGTTTATGAAGGCGGACAACAGAGGGTAGAGGGGGAAGGAACAGCAATAGATACGGAAATCTATGGTGGAAACCAACTTATTTTCGGAGAGGGTGATGTGAATGATGGAGTTGTGAATAGTACTGCTTATAGCACCACAATTTATGGTCAAGGTGAGACACTGGGGCAACAGAGTATGTATGATGATGGGGTAGTTTCAGACACAAAAATTATGAGAGGAGGAATACAAAATCTTGCTAAATGGTTCACAGATGATGATTTTGCACTAAAGAGTGGTGGTTTGGCAATGAATACCGAAGTTTTTGAAGGTGGTATGCAGCGTGTTTTAGCAGGAGGTGAGGCTGACATTGTCATGTTATACGCTGGTGCTGTTCAAGTAGTTCATGCTGGTGAATACGTGAAAAATTTGACAATTCATGGTGGAGCTAATTCTTGGATCTTTTCTGGTGCAATATTAAGAGAAGAAATAGCAGTTAGTGTTTTGGGACAGCTCAATCTTTATGCCGGAGATGATAAATTTCGAACTACGGTAGAGGATATCACCTTAAGTGGGGAAGAGTCTAAATTATACTCTATTGCTAACATTTCTGATGGAAGGAGCTCTTACATTCAAAATTTGAGTGATGCAGGGAAGATTATTTTTGCTTCTGCAGAGTCTCATTTATACTACTCTCAACTTTATATTGATAATCTTTCAGGGAGTCTGCATTTTAACTTTAATGTTAGTCTTACAGAAGGGAAAGGGGATTCCTTCTTTATTAAAAATGGTTCAGGATATCAGACAATAAGTGTTCAAGACTCAGGTCTTGAAATTACCGATCCTTCTTCAAAAAGACTTGATATCATTGTTGATAAAAGCGGAAGAGCAAATTTTACTCTACAAAGCTTTTCTGGTGCAAATATTAAATTGATGGTGGAACCTATACATATGGTTTAAAGCAGAAAAATGGTGAGGATGGAAGTAAAAAAATTTGGTATTTGGCTGGGGTTTCCATTGACAGTATACCACGGGGGAGAAGAACTCCCAGACATTTAAGCTATAATCAATCTGTTTCTTTTCTTTCAACTATTCCAGCATCAAGACATCAAGCTCCTGAGATGGGACGTTCCGCAGGACCCCTTCATTTTTCTGAAGAGCAACAGCAGCCTGTTGTTTCTACAAATGTTCAATCTTTCACTGATCAGATACTGTTACGTCCAAGTGGTCCAGATCAACTTCTTCAACAAGTAAGGCAGGGGCCCTCAGTTGCTGATTTTTTAACCACTCCCTCTACGGATGCGGTGTTGTCATTGTCTGTTACACCGGCACTTGTTTTTAAGAATGAGTCGCAAACTGTGCGTGCAGGGAGAGGAATTCTAGAGAGAAATAAAAAAACTTCCGCTCTTTGGACATATGCAATCAAAAGTAAAGAGAGCGTTTCCGCAGAACATATAGATTTTAAGCTTGAACAAACGGGGATTGTATTAGGGATCAGTGGTTTAAATGAATTGGCACATGGAGAGTTTTATATTGGTGGTTTTGGCAGTTATGACAAAGCACGTGTTGCTCATGCTCGTGGTGGTGTGAGTGGCATCAATACCTATGGCATAGGAGCTTATGCAACTTATTTTGACGATAGCGGATGGTATTTGGATAGTGTATTAAAATACAATCACTCTCAAAATACATTGAATGCTATTTCAACAAACGGTTTAGCTATTGAAGGGAATTATAACCAGTGGGCGGTAGGAGCGTCCTTTGAAGCAGGTTATCGGATGAAGGTGGCACAGCATAGTTGGATTCAATCTTATGCGCAATTAATGTGGTTGCAAGTTGAAGGTAAAGAGATCAAGCTTTCGAATGAAATGACGGGTGATATAAGTCCCTTTACGTCATTACGCAGTGAAGTTGGGTTATCATTGGGGTATGAAATTTTGGATGGTTTAGAGACTTCATTGATGGGTTATGTTACGGCATCATGGTTGCGTGAGAATAAAGATGACAATCACACAACAATTAATAAGCAGCATCAATTTGTTACGGATTTATCAGGGAATGCAGGTAAATTAGGGATAGGTTTAAGCAGTTTCCTTAGTAATACCTTGAAGCTTTATGCAGAAGCGCATTATGTCAAAGGACACAAGACGAAACAGTCCCTTCAGGGTATTTTAGGAGTGCGCTATAGTTTCTAAGTCTGTGTTTGTTCTTTAATTGGCTTTATCTGTATTTTTACAAACGAGATATGCGATGTGTGGGGTGATGTTTTCCAGATAAACGGGCTTGCGGCTGTATGCTGCGTAGGAAATTTTTCTCGTATTTTACTTTTTACTGTTTGGTAAAAAAAATTGGAAAGATCTTGAAAAGGCAACGCAGGTATAGTGTCTTGTACTTTCGATAAAATAAAGACTTTACTGAAAAGTGTAAAGGGATTTTTTATAATATTAATAAACTGTTAAAGATAATTCTTAAAATTTTAGGTTGAAAATAGATTTTGCAGAGCTAATTACGTTTGATGTCTACTCAGACGTGAAGGGGGAGGAGGTAGCTATGCAATATAAGTGGAAACTGAGTTGTTGGATGCTCATGGTTAGTAGCTGTTTGGGGCAAACAGCATTTGGGGAAGAAACGCGGCTTTTTTATCAGTCTTTAAACTATGGGGAAAATGAAAAAATATCTTATGATAATCAGGATATGAGAACAGGGGGGGGCATAAATATTAAAGCATCTAAAAATAATCATATATTAGAGATGAGCGGTGGGGTAGATTCTTTTGAAAAGCTTAGTGGTGGTAAGGGGACAAGAATATCGGTAAGGAATGTATGGGGAGAAGATGGAAAACATGATAGTCAAGCCAGACAGTATGCGGAAGAAAATAATACTATAATGCAGGAAGATTCTGAGCTTATTTTCATTAATAGCGGGACTGAACTAGACAATCATTTGTTCGATAATAACGGTAAAGGCTATTTTTTTAATGATGATGATACCGATAAACCAGGGAAGTCTATCAATAACGCGGTTAGAAATGGTGGAGAGATTCATGTTTCTGCAGGGGGGCTCAGTCAAGAGAGCAAAATTGAATATGGTGGAACTGAAATTGTTCAGGCTTCAAGAGGAAAACAAGGATTTTCAGAAAATGCTATCGTTAAAGAAGGTGGACAGCAAAGGATTGAGAATGGGGGAAAAGCACAGGGAACAAAAGTCTATGGTGGTAAACAGCTTGTTTTCGGAGAGGGTGATGTTAGAGGGAAAATGAAAGGCAGCAGCGCTTCAGATATTGTAATTTATGGACAAGGCAAAACATTAGGGTGGCAAGAAGTATATGACGGTGGAAGCGTTTGGAACACGGAAGTTATGCAAGGAGGTGTACAAGAGGTTGCAAAAAAAGATCAAGGTGCAAGAAATGGTGGTTTTGCGTTTGATACTCAAGTCTTTGGTGGTGGTAAGCAGAATATCTTAGCAGGAGGTAGTGCTATTGGTGTCACTTTAAATGAAACTGCTGCGCAAGAAATATATGCTGATGGAACTGTGAAAAACCTGACAATTAATAATGAGGCAAAATCATGGGTGCATGCGGGAGCAACATTAGAAGGCAAAACGCTTTTAAATCATTCTGGACAGCTTCATCTTTACGCTGGAAATGATCAACACCATACTATAGCAGAAGACATTTTTTTAAATGGGAAAGATACAAAACTGTACTCTATCACTGATGAATTTGATGGTAAAAACTCTCTCATTCAGAAATTAAGTGGTGAAGGGAGTGTTATTTTTGCGTTTACTGGCTCTGATCCGTATTATTCTCAACTTCATGTTAATGATCTTTCAGGAAGTTTACATTTCGCCTTCAATACAACTCTTGCGCATAATCGTGGTGATTATCTTTTTGTTGATCATGGTATAGGTAAGCACACAATCAGTATTGCTGATTCTGGAGTTGAAATCACCGACCCTTTTTCAAATAAGCGTGATTTGATTACAGATCAAAGCGGTGGGGCTGATTTTACTTTGACAGATCTCTCAGGTGAAAAAATTAATGCTATCGATGGTGGCACCTATATGTATGGTTTAAAACAGAGAAAAGATGAAAATGGAAAAGTTTGGTTTTTGTCTCCAGATCGGATCAAGGGACCAGAATCTTCACGTCCCGATCCAACAGATCCATTCGCCTCTGGTGGGGCATCAACGACTCCTTCAGTTGATGCCATGCTTTCTACAGCAGTAGCTTCTGGACTTATTTTTAACAATGAGTTGGAAATTATGCGTACGGGGAGAGGAGTTCTGGACCAAAACAGGAAAGATACAGATTTATGGGCTTACGCGCTCAAGAGCAGAGAACGTGTGACAATAGGTCATACAAATTTTAAGCTTGAGCAGACAGGAATAATGTTAGGTGCTGATCATTTGAATGAATTAACGCATGGAGATTTGTATGTTGGTGGTTTTGGTAGTTATGATCAAGTACGCGTTGCTCATGCACGAGGGGGGGATAGCGACATAAGCAGTTATAGCATTGGAACTTATGCAACTTATTTTGATAATCGTAGATGGTATATGGATGGTGTTTTGAAATATAATTATTATCGGGATAACTTGAAAGCTATTTCAACGAACGGTTTAGCCATTCAAGGCAATTATAATCAGTCGGCGATAGGTGGGGCATTTGAGATTGGTTGCCGTTTTGAGCCAGCGCAAAATACTTGGATGCAGCCTTATATAAAATTAACAGGTTTGCAGGTTGAGGGCAAAAAAATCAAGCTTTCCAATGGAATGAGTGGTGATATAAACCCATTGACTTCATTCCGTAATGAAGTTGGATTAACGGCAGGACATGAATTTATTTTTGGGGCAGAAACTTCATTAACGGCTTATATTACGGCAGCTTGGTTGCGTGAGAATATCAATAATAATCATACAACGATTAATAACCAGCATCAATTTATTACAGACTTGTCTGGAAATGCGGGTAAGTTGGGAATTGGTTTAAACAGTTTTGTCGATGATAAACTAAAACTTTATGCGGAAGTACATTATCTAAAAGGGCATAAGATGAAGCAGTCACTTCAAGGTATTTTGGGGTTACGCTATAGTTTTTAAATATGTGCTTTACGCATTGATTAAGCTTAGAATTGTATTGTTTCACAACTTAAAAAAGCAATGTGTATATAATAACCTCTTGGAGTGTAGGGGCAAAAAGGGTAAGCTTACGTTCTATTAAAAGCAATATCATTTTTTTATTTATTGTTGCAGATATTGTAAATTGTGTCCTGTCCAAAAGGGCATAATTTGCATTTGATGAAGTTATACAGTCACAGGCTAGGATAGTTTTTTGTGACTATAAGTTTACAACTTATAATTGTATAAATAAAATAATACACTAAAAAATTGTATTTAGACATAAATAAAACACATTACGATACAATCTAAAATGATCTACCTGCGTAATTGTGGGATTTTTGTCTCATAATTGTATAGTGGAGTATGGATAATGCGGCATAAATGCAAATTAAGTTTTTCAATATTGATGATCAGTAGCTGTCTTGTACAAATTGCAAGTGCAGGTCAAAATGAACCATTAACACAGCTAACAGGTACGACAAATGGTGGAACGGTACAAAAAGGTTCAGCACTGATTACTTCTGAACTTCTTGTTAGAAGTAATATTACGATTGAAGATGGTGGTGTAGAGATTGTTGAAAATGGTAGAACTTCCATAGATGCTACTGTTGACAAAGGTGGGATGCAAATAGTTACGCGTGGAGGGACTGCTATGAATACTAAAATCCGTGGTGGGAAGCAGTTGGTTTTTGAAGAGAAAGGTCTTGATCTTACAAGAGAGGTGAGGAAAAGCAGTGCTTATAAGACCATAATTTCTGATGGTGATGGAGTTGTGGGGCAACAAAACGTATACGATGGGGCTTGGGTTTGGGATACCAAAGTTATGGGAAGAGGTGAACAAAATCTTTACATGGGTCAAAGAAAAGAGGGGGGAAGAGCAATGAATACGGAGATCAGGGGAAATGGTAGACAGCATGTTTTAATGGGAGGAGAGTCCTATGCTACTACCTTGAGGGATAGAGCTGTTCAAGTTGTATATCCTGGTGGATTTCTGGATAGTTTAACAATTACTGACACTGCCAGCTCGTTGATACATGTTGGTACAAAGGAAGTCGTCGGAGAAGTAAAGGTCAATAATGAAGGACGTCTTTATTTATTTGCTGGTGATGTCACAAATCATATCACGAAAGGAAAACTTTCTGTAGAGGGAAGAAGTGATGAAATATTATTTTTCGTTGGTAAGCGGAACATTGCAGAAATTTCTCAGATTGATATTGAAAATTTAAGTGGTGAGGGAGGGAATGTTATTTTTACTTCTATTTTGTATGATCCACGTCACCTTTTACTTCATGTTAAGAAACTTTCAGGGAATTTACATTTTCAGTTCAATATTAGTGCTATAGGTGGTGGTAGTGATTACTTGTTTATTGATGATGGTGCAGGTAAGCATAAAATAAGCGTTGCCGATTTTGGCACTGAAATCACAAGTCCTCTATTACAAACAAGTGGTTTAGTTGCAGAAATTAATTTGATTACCGATAAAAGCGGGGGAGCTGATTTTGCTCTTGCAAATCGTTTCGGTAATGAAATTGAAGCTGTTGATGGTGGAACTTATATGTATCGCTTGTGTAAAAGGGACAGGCGTGCTGATTCTAGTGGTGATACTACAACTTGGTATTTAGGTATGGTTGCTAAAAACGCAGAATGTTCCAGCACTCTTCCTCCAGCTACGAATAGGAAATCAAAAGTTACTACTTTTTCAAGAGAGTTATCTACGGATGTGGGAACGGGTACGCAGTCTCGTTCCAATAATAATGGAAGGCGTTATAAGCAGTTCCCAAAACCAAGACCTCCGCGGCATTTGAGAGAGGCTCAGAGTGTTTCCGTTTCTTCCGCAGGATCCCCTCATTTTTCTGAAGAGCAACAGCAGCCTGTTGTTTCTACAAATGTTCAATCTTTCACTGATCAGATACTGTTACGTCCAAGTGGACCAGATCAACTTCTTCAACAAGTAAGACAGGGGCCCTCAGTTTCTGATTTTTTAACCACTCCCTCTACGGATGCGGTGTTGTCATTGTCTGTTACACCGGCACTTGTTTTTAAGAATGAGTTGCAAACTGTGCGTGCGGGGAGAGGAATTCTAGAGAGAAATAAAAAAACTTCCGCTCTTTGGACATATGCAATCAAAAGTAAAGAGAGTGTTTTCGCAGATCATATAGATTTTAAGCTTGAACAGATGGGGATTGTATTAGGGATTGGTGGTTTAAATGAATTGGCACATGGAGAGTTTTATATTGGTGGTTTTGGCAGTTATGACAAAGCACGTGTTGCTCATGCTCGTGGTGGTGTGAGTGGCATCAATACCTATGGCATAGGAGCTTATGCAACTTATTTTGACCATAGCGGATGGTATTTGGATAGTGTATTAAAATACAATCACTCTCAAAATACTTTGAATGCTGTTTCAACAAACGGTTTAGCCATTGAAGGGAATTATAACCAGTGGGCGGTAGGGACGTCCTTTGAAGCAGGTTATCGGATGAAGGTGGCACAGCATAGTTGGATGCAACCTTATGCGCAATTAATGTGGTTGCAAGTTGAAGGTAAAGAGATCAAGCTTTCGAATGAAATGACGGGTGATATAAGTCCCTTTACGTCATTACGCAGTGAGGTTGGGTTATCATTGGGGTATGAAATTTTGGATGGTTTAGAGACTTCATTGATGGGTTATGTTACGGCATCATGGTTGCGTGAGAATAAAGATGACAATCACACAACAATTAATAAGCAGCATCAATTTGTTACGGATTTATCAGGGAATGCAGGTAAATTAGGGATAGGTTTAAGCAGTTTCCTTAGTAATACCTTGAAGCTTTATGCAGAAGCGCATTATGTCAAAGGACACAAGACGAAACAGTCCCTTCAGGGTATTTTAGGAGTGCGCTATAGTTTCTAAGTCTGTGTTTGTTCTTTAATTGGCTTTATCTGTATTTTTACAAACGAGATATGCGATGTGTGGGGTGATGTTTTCCAGATAAACGGGCTTGCGGCTGTATGCTGCGTAGGAAGTTTTTCTCGTGTTTTACTTTTTAAGGAGTAGGTTGAGGGGAGAATATTTAGTTTTGTGAAAGCTGGTTCAATCTTTTTAGGAGGAGGCTATGGTTTTGTTATAAAGGGGTGAGTAATTGCGAGAATTGTTGTTTTTATGGAAGTTTCCTCTAAAATGAATGACACGATTTTGAAAATTAATGCATATTATTCTACCGTCACTTGGCAAGAGGCTGTTTGCTCGTTATAGAACGCCACAAGATAATATTGTCAATAAAATATAAGGTGGTCAAATGGCTATAGAACGTACGTTTTCAATGATTAAACCGGATGCAATACGTCGTAATTTGATAGGAGCAATTACAAAAATGCTTGAGGATGCGGGCTTACGTGTTATTGCATCTAAGCGTGTGTGGATGAGCCAGCGTGAAGCTGAAAAGTTTTATGCAGTTCATAAGGAACGCCCATTTTTTGGTGAGTTGGTTGAATTTATGTCTTCTGGTCCAACAATTGTGCAGGTTTTGGAAGGTGAAAATGCAATCGCTAAAAATCGTGAAGTGATGGGAGCTACAAATCCTCTGGAGGCACAAGAAGGAACAATTCGTAAAACACATGCTTTGTCAATTGGCGAAAATTCTGTTCATGGTTCAGATAGTGCTGAAACAGCAAAGACAGAAATTGCTTTTTGGTTTTCCGAAATAGAAATTGTTGGTTAATCAAAGCATATATATAAAGCAAAGAGTCCCGCAACTCCCTGTTTCGGGATTTTTCTTATGGGGTTATGAATTTCCTAGAAAGTATCTATAAAGAAAGCGCATTATTTTCATGTGATAACGTGTTTTAAGCCTGCACGAAAATAATCCCATCCTGTCCACAATGTGAAGAGAGCAGCAATCCACAGCATAATGATGCCAAATTCCATTGTATATGGAATAATTTTATTGCCAGAAGGTCCTGCTAAGAGAAGGACAATAGCTATCATTTGTACAAAAGTTTTCCATTTCGCAAGACGAGAAACAGGAACACTAACTTTCAATTCAGCCAAATATTCACGTAATCCTGATACAAGAATTTCTCTGCAAAGAATAATAATGGCGGCCCATAAAGTCCATCCAGCGATAGTACTGTCAGCAGCAAGTAAGAGCAGACAAGCAGAGACAAGAAGTTTATCTGCTATGGGATCGAGCATGCGACCGATATTGGATGTTTGTTCCCAAATACGGGCGAGGTAACCATCTAGAAAATCAGTAATAGATGCAATAACAAAAAGGGAAACGGCAATCCAACGTGCAATATCGCTTGATTGTAGCCGTCCTTCTAAAAAAAAGCACGCAACAACCATAGGCACTGCAACAATTCGTGCATAAGTGAGAATATTGGGAAAAGAAAAAGTATGTTTTTTCATAGAGCTATTTTTAATTCTTTGTGAAATATAATATATTATTTCATAAATGTAACAAAACACAGATTATGAAAAAAGTCTTATTTTTCGTTAAAATGGTTGTGAATTTTGCGTGCAATCATAAGAGATATGCCTTTAACTCTTATTAAATCTTCGAGTGAAGCACCAGCAACAGCTTTAGCACTTCCAAAGTGATGAAGCAAAGCACGCTTTCTTGTAGGACCGATATGTTCTATTTCATCAAGTGGATTTTTAAATACTGCTTTTTTTCGTTTTTCTCTATGTGTTCCAATTGCAAAACGGTGTGCTTCATCGCGTAGACGTTGCAAAAAATAAAGGAGAGGGTCTCGTGGAGGAAGTGTAAAAGGTGTTTTGCCCTTTATAAAAAAACGTTCACGTCCTGCTCTACGGTCAGCGCCTTTAGCAATTCCAATGACCGTGATAAAATTATCTAATTCTAATTCCGATAATATTGTAAGCACACTGTTTATTTGTCCTTCACCACCATCGATTAATATAAGATCTGGCCAAATAGGAAAAGAATCGTCATTTTGATTTTTTATCTTATTGTTTTTATGCGGTAGACCATGCTCTTTAATAAGGCGTGAAAATCTTCGTTTGATAACCTCTTTCATCATACCAAAATCGTCACCTGGTGTAATATCAGTCGAGCGAATATTGAATTTGCGATATTGATTTTTAATAAATCCCAAGGATCCCGCAACAATCATCGCACCTACAGCATTTGTCCCAATAATATGAGAATTGTCATAGACTTCTATACGACATGGGGTATGCGGCAGTTGGAATATTTCAGCGAGGCTCTGGAGTAATTTTGTATGTGTAGCTGTTTCTGCAAGCTTGCGTCCAAGGGCTTCATGAGCATTGATATGAGCATGATTAACAAGAGTTTTGCGTTCACCTTGTTTGGGTAAAGAGAGAAGTATTTTACGATTTGCTTTTAGGCTGAGTGCTTCTGTAAGAAGCGCCTTTTCTTCGATTGATTCAGATAAAAGGATGAGTCTTGGAAGTGGCTTATCATCATAAAATTGAGCAAGAAAACTTGTTAAAATTTCAGCACTAGAAAAAGAAAGATCTGCTTTAGGAAAATAGGCTCTATTTCCCCAATTTTGCCCCATGCGAAAGAAAAACACTTGAATACAGGTGACACCTTCCCGTTGCGCAATTGCAAATACATCTGCTTCTTTTATCGTTTGAGGATTAATACCTTGGTGGCTTTGTATATGAGAGAGGGATGATAAGCGATCACGATAGGCAGCTGCTTGTTCAAAATCAAGGTTTTCTGCGGCTTGATGCATAGCTTGAACCATATCATTTTTAACAGATTGGCTTTTTCCCGAAAGAAAAGCTTTTGCTTCTCTCACGAGTTCTCTATAATCACTATCACTAATTTCATCTGTACAGGGGGCAGAACATCTTTTAATTTGATAAAGTAAGCAGGGGCGTGTGCGGTTTTCAAAAACTGAATCGGTACAGGTGCGTAATAAAAAGGCGCGTTGTAAAACGTTGATTGTTTGTGTCACTGCACCTGAAGAGGCAAAAGGGCCAAAATAATGGGCTTTTCTTGTTCGGGCACCACGATGTTTATAAAGTGCAGGTGCTCGGTGGTCATCAGTAATAATGATATAAGGAAAGCTTTTATCGTCACGCAGTAGGACATTAAAATGCGGATGAAATCTTTTGATGAGGTTAGCTTCTAACAGGAGTGCTTCTGTTTCTGTGTGGGTGACGACAAATTCCATATGACATGTTGCACGAATCATACGAGCAATACGATTATTGTGTCCTTGTTCATGGGTATAATTTGAAACACGTTTTTTAAGATTACGTGCTTTACCAACATAGAGAACATCTCCATTTTCATCAATCATCCGATAAACGCCAGGTTTATGGGGAAGATGTTTGACAAACTCTTGTATGAGTTTGGCACCTTTGAATTGATTTTCATCATTTCCCTGATTGGCATTGTTCCATGGTATGAGAGAGAGAAAAGAAAGATTCTCTTGTTCATTTTTGGAATAAGTTGCGTTGTTTTTCAGGATCATTCAGTTTATCCAGAAATATTTTTATTCATCGAGTACATTCATTTATGTAATGATAGTTATTTTTCCTATAAAGAATGCATTATGATACGAGATTATTGAATCTTGGAGTTATTACTTTCGTAGGCAACATTGAGAGCGGTTTTTAAAAATAATTTTACAAGTTCAGCAACTTTAATCTCTTGATGAAGATCAGTCATATTAAGGTAGGTTTTGTTTTAAAAATCGAATTTGTGCTGTTGATTATAATGTACATTGGAAGTTGATAGAGTCAAGAGGACAAAGAAGCCGACTTAGTATTACAGTAGTTTTGAGTGACTTCATGCCTATGATTCTCACGAAGAAGTTTCTGATTTAACATAAATATAGAATGAAAAAATTTAACACAATGAATGTTCCTTTTGGATCCATTTAAGGGTCATTTGTGCATTTCTATCTTGTCCAAGACGGGCAAGAAGGAAGGGGCTAAGCTTTTTTATTTCTTCTTCAAGAAGATAAGGAGGATTGATAAGAATCATACCACTACCACACATTGTAGGTGGCACGGAGCTTTTTCGAATACGCATTTCGAGTTGTAGAATTTTAGGAATTCCTGTTTGATAAAGTGCGTAAAGAAAATTTTCAATTTCTTTGTCATATTTAACGGGATACCATAAAGCGTAAATTCCTCCAGAGAAACGGCGATATGCTTTCATCAATCCCTCAATAAGACGGGAGAATTCACCAGGTTTCTCAAAGGGAGGATCAATAAGGATAAAGCCACGTTTTTCCTTTGGTGGTAAATGCGCATTTAAAGAGAGCCAACCATCCAAATGTAGGATTTTTGTTTGATAATCACCGGTAAATTTTTTTGCTAAAATGCGATAATCTTCATCGTGTAATTCAATTGCGGTGAGTCGATCTTGTTTACGCAATAATTGGCGAATAAGAACAGGAGAGCCAGGATAGAAGGCTATTTCTTTTTTTCCGTTATTGAGTGTATTAATAATATCACACCATGGACAAAGGAATGTTTTTAAATCTTCTGGAATAGGAGCTGAAAAAAAACGTTGGATGCCTTCATGCCACTCTCCCGTTTTTTGTGCTTCTAAAGAGGAAAGATCATAAATGCCGATCCCAGCATGCGTATCTATAACACGAAAAGCTTTAGCTTTGCGTTTGAGATATTCTATAATGCGGGTGACAATAATGTGTTTAAAAACATCAGCAAAATTGCCAGCATGATAAATATGCCGATAATTCATGAGTAAATTTTACCAATATAGATGATTGCTTACCAAATTCCCTATAAAATAGAAATAACTTTATATAAACAAAAAGCCTCTTGTAGAGAGCAAAAATATATATTTTCAAAAGAAGGTCAATATTGTGAATTATTGGTTTTTTATTATAATTTTATAGCAATAAATTTATATGAACGGGATGAGCAATTTACATTAAAATCTTTTCATATCATAGTGATAATATGGTAGAAATCTGCCCAATTATGCAAATAATACCATTTTAAAAAAGGTAAAATATTGGAATGTGCATGGAGTGCTTACTATAGTGTTTGCAGATAAATCAGATGAAATTGCTTTAAGAGAAGAATTTGCAAGTCTTTTGAGTTTAATTTAAAAAATTGATTATTTTTCACTATAATGTGCTGAGCAAAAAAGATGCTAAAAAGTTAATATGCAAAAAACCTGTGATTGCATTTAATCGAAAGAGAAAATGTACTGTTAAGTTATGATTATATTTGGAAAGTTCCTTACAGAGTGAGGATAAAAATATGGATTCAAATTTAAAAGCAGTGAGAGAGAGTGATGGGTAATATTTTTTCACCAGCGCATTTAATTGTCATTTTACTGATTATCCTAGTGTTTTTTGGGAGTGGCAAGGTCTCCGAATTAATGGGCGATGTTGCTAAGGGGATTAAGGCTTTCAAAAAGAATATGAAAGAAGAAGAGAACAGCGTTGAGGATAAGTCTGCAATGGCTGATTATTCGAAAACAATAGAAGGTAAATCTCAACAATCTGAGCCATTATCGGTAAAGCCTGTCGCAGCACGCAGAAAAAGTTCTTCTTCTACTAAGGGAAAAAAGACATCTGTTGCTGAAGAACGTCGCGTGAAATAACAAAAACGTAAACATAGTTGTACATTATTAAAAAAATGAAAGAAGTAGAGTCGAGTATAAGCGATGTTTGGGATTGATGGTCCAGAATTTCTCGTGATCTTATTTGTTCTCATTGTTGTGGTTGGACCAAAAGATTTACCTAAAATGCTAGGGACAATGGCAAGGGTAATGGCTTATGTACGTTCAAAAGGGAATGAATTTCGTCACCAGTTTGATGATGCAATGAGACAAGCCGAGCTTGATGATTTGCAAAAGACAATAGCGGAGATTTTAATCTCAGCAAGGAGTTGACAGAGACTTTTAATCCCCTTCATGACGCAGTAGAGAATACCCAAAATTTTGAGGTAAATGCAAGGCACTATAAATTAGAAAAAAATAAAGAGATTTTGATATGTGATCAAAATAAAACCAATGAAAATACAATCATATCCGTTGATCTTCAGAGTTCTGAGAGTATTTCTAAAACGTCTAAAGATAAAAAAGATCTGTCATGAAGGTTAAGAAAGATGAAGTTGATGCCAGTATGGCACCACTTATAGAACATTTGCTTGAACTTCGTCAGAGAATTATTGCTGCTCTGGTTGAATTTTTTGTAGCTGTTATGATGTGTTTTCTTATCAAAGATTATATTTTAAATTTTTTGATATGGCCTTATCAGTGGGCAATGAAAATATCAGGTGGTAATCCTGAGAGTATTGGTTTTCAATCAACACAAGTATGGGAAACTTTTTTAACGAAGATGAAACTTGCTGCTTTTGGAGCAGTTATTTTATCCTTTCCCTATACAGCTTTTCAGTTTTATAGTTTTATTGCTCCAGGACTTTATAAAAATGAACGTATGGCTTTTTTACCATTTCTCATTGGTGGACTGATTTTATTTTGTATAGGGGGAGCATTTGTTTATGTTTTGTTAGCGCCCATAATGCTTTGGTTTAGCCTTTCTCAGCAATTTCTTCCAGATATTCATTTGAGAATAGAGTTTATCGTCCGTATCTCCGATTATTTAAGTTTTATGACGCCGTTTATCATGATTTTGGGTTTAATTTTTCAATTACCTCTTGTAACCAGTCTTTTAACGAAAATTGGACTTTTAACTTCTTATGGTTTGGTATCTAAACGAAAATGGGCTATCCTTCTCTCTTTTATCATTGCGGCGATAGTAACTCCATCGGATTTTTTTACTATGTTTGCAGTAGCTTTACCAACGATAGCTCTTTATGAGATCTCAATTTTAATTGCGTACTGTATAGATTTAATTGCGTACTGTATAGAAAAAAGAAAAAAATCCTCTTAAGAAAAGTTTATATTGTGTGATAGGAAACAGATAGCAACGATGCAAATGAGGAATTTTGATGCTGGATATTAAGTGGATTCGTGAACACCCTGAGAAATTAGATAAAGCGCTAGAAGATAGAGGTATAGAGCCGCAAGCTAAAAAATTAATAGAACTTGATCGGGAACGTCGGTCACATGTTGCTAAAGTGCAATTTGCCCAAGAGCGTCGCAATGCTGCTTCAAAGGAAATAGGACAGGCATTGGCGGCGGGTGATCAGGAAATGGTTGAACGCGTTAGAGCTGAGGTTGAAGAGATTAAAGTTTTCCTTTCTTCTGCTACAGCGGAAGAAAGGCGGTTAACTGAAAACTTTGAAAAGGTTCTTTCAGCACTGCCCAATATTCCATTGGATGATGTTCCAAAAGGTAAAGATGAAAGTGATAATGTTGTCATTCGACATTTTGGGGCCCCCACAGCATTTAATTTTACACCAAAGGAACATTTTGATCTTGGTCAAAATCTTAAACAGATGGACTTTGAGCGGGCAGGTCGTTTATCTGGGACGCGCTTTACAGTACTGTCAGGAGCATTAGCACGGCTTGAACGTGCTTTGGGCCAATTTATGCTTGATGTCCATGTTGAGGAGCATGGTTATACAGAGGTTTCTGTGCCTCTTCTTGTTCGTGATGAGATTGTGTACGGAGCGGCTCAGTTGCCGAAATTTGCTGATGATCTTTTTCGCACGACCGATGGCCGATGGCTTATTTCTACAGCAGAAGTGCCGTTAACCAATTTGGTGAACAATGAAATTCTTGAGATATCAGATTTACCATTGCGATTTTCTTCTTTGACTCCTTGTTTTCGATCAGAGGCGGGTGCAGCAGGTCGTGATACACGCGGTATGTTGCGTCAACATCAGTTTTGGAAAGTAGAAATGGTATCGATTACGACTGAAGAGCAATCTTTAAAAGAGCTGGAACGTATGACAGAATGTGCAGAAGATGTTTTGAAACGTCTTGGTTTGCCTTTTCGCACAGTTGTTCTTTGTACAGGAGATATGGGATTTGCGGCACGTAAAACTTATGATATTGAAGTTTGGCTTCCTGGACAAGGGTGCTATCGTGAAATTTCCAGTTGTTCAGTTTGTGGAGATTTTCAAGGGCGACGCATGAATGCTCGATATCGTAAAGAGGGGGATAAAGCATTGCACTTTGTTCATAGCCTTAATGGTTCTGGTACGGCTGTTGGGCGTTGTCTTATTGCTATTCTTGAGAATTATCAGCAAGCTGATGGATCAATTATTGTTCCCGATGTTTTACAACCCTATATGAAGGGCGTGCATTGTATTACTGCTTAATTTCGCGAAAGGAGAACCCGATATGCATTTATTGCTCAAAGATGATGACATGCAAACGCGAGATTTTGCCATTTTTGAAAAAATGAGTTCTCCGTACGATAAGGGGACTACCCCAGTGGAGAGCAAATGACGCTATGGGACAAAAGGGTATTTTACGATTTCGTGAGGAATTGGCTGGACTTGTGCTGAAAATGCGTAGCAAAGGAATTGATGATGTTCGCTTTTTTGCGGCATTCGAGAAAATTCCAC
Source organism: Bartonella vinsonii subsp. berkhoffii ATCC 51672 (assembly GCF_902825225.1). Taxonomy (GTDB): domain Bacteria; phylum Pseudomonadota; class Alphaproteobacteria; order Rhizobiales; family Rhizobiaceae; genus Bartonella; species Bartonella berkhoffii. The sequence goes on along the minus strand of NZ_CADEAK010000003.1, from coordinate 45,566 downwards.
GTCAACAATTTGTTGCGACTCCTTGGGTTAGCAGTGCTTATGATAATAAAGTTATTCCGATTGCGTGTGGTGAATATATTGAGCGTTTGGAAGAGCAGCTTTTGATTCTTTCTGCATTATCACTGAAAAAAAAACATCGTGTCTTAGAAATTGGTACAGGATCTGGTTTTTGTACCGCTCTTATGGCATGTCTCAGTGACCGTGTGACAACAATTGATCGCTATAAAACGCTTGTTCATTTGGCGTGCCAAAAATTTCAAACTTTGGGGCTTGAAAATATTATTGTACGGCAGCTTGATGGAAGCCAACCTGTTATAGATTTTGGATCATTTGATCGTATTCTTATTTGGCCATCACGTTCTGATGAACCAAAGGAATTTTTAGAACTGTTAGCTGAAAATGGAATTCTCATACAAGCTATAGGACCTCATGAAGGGGTACAAACCGTGACGCGCTATACAAAACTTGGCAGTCGATTTGAATGTTTAAAAATGTTTCAAGTGCGCTATCAACCCTTTATTAAAGGCATTGCGGAAACACTTTAATTTTTGAAATGGAAGATACTGCACGAACTCTCTTACCTTTTTATTTTATGTTAAATTCATTTTGAGCTTATTATAAAGATATTTATGAATAAAATATCTCATTTTAACTCTTAGGTAATATTAAAAAGCTTTAATAGAATGAGTTGAGTATGAATGAGTGAGCAAAACTATGTGTTTAAAAGTTTTGAGTAATATTTTTGGGCGTAATTTTCAGGGAATAATTTTTTTAGTGATGGTAACTGTTTTTGCGGGGTGTAGTTCCGGTACGCAGCGTTTCGCTAATATTTTCCCTCATCGTACGGAGTCTACTCATTCAAATATGTCTACAACTCTTTCTGCAGATCCGCGAATGCTGTCGTATGGTGGCATGATACAGAGCTCTGAATTGCCTCCTGTGGAGTCGAGCAGTGATTCATGGGGCAACGATAATACTCCGTATAATTCTACACAACAAAGAGGGGAATCTTCTTCTGATAGTCGAATGATGGGGACACCGCCACGCGATCTTGGAACACTTTCTCGTTCACAAATGGATAATTCTCCTCTTTTTCGGCGAAATTCTTATATTGTCCAGAGTGGAGATACGCTGTTAAGCATTGCACGGCAAATAGGGGTCAATGTTGAGGTGTTAAAATCGGCAAATGGTATAAGCAATAATTCCATTTATATCGGTCAGGTACTCATGATTCCAAATAGGCGTACACCAGCTGTCTCGAAGACCAATAATAATGATAGGGCATTCTTAACAACAGAACTTTCCGTTCAGTCTCCAAATACCTCTTCCATAAGATACAAGAAGGCTTCACCTATAAATAAAACTTCCACAACAATTCCACCTTCTGCAAAGATAAACAGGTCGAATACTGAAAAGAATTCTTCGAAACATATGATGCAATTAAATCATGAAGCTAGTTTGCCAGATGCTATAACCAATACGGAGAGTATTGTTACTCCGCAAGCTACAGGAATTTCTAAAATGCGTTGGCCAGTGCGAGGACGTTTATTAAGTCAGTTTGGTCAAAAAAAAGGAACGGCAACTAATCGGGGAATAGATATTGCTGTACCTGAGGGCTCATCGGTAAAGGCGGCGGAAAATGGTGTTGTTATCTATGCGAGTGATGGATTAAAAGAGCTTGGCAATGTTGTTATGATTCGGCATGAAGACAATATTATTACTATTTATGGGTGTAACAGTAGGCTTGTTGTTAACAAGGGACAAAAAATACGCCGTGGTGATGAGATTGCTAAGTCTGGTATTTCAGGAAATGTTAAAACGCCACGTGTTTATTTTGAGGTGCGTAAGAACGCTGTACCTGTTGATCCTACCGAATATTTAGAAAATTGAGTCATAAGACTGTATTTTAGAAATCTGTAACTTATAGAGCTTAAACAAAACAGTTGATAGAATTCAGTCTGATGATGGTTTTGAGTATAAGAATTATAGATTTGGGGATGGTAGATGAGGTGGTACTCTCATGAGAGGGTATGCAAAATCGTTTTGTACCATTTGTTTTTTCATGAGTGAAAATATGCATATTGAATGATATATATAAAACAAATCTGTTCGTTAGAAGTTTTTTCTCGTTGTTTTCCGTTTCTTAAGAATTTATTGTCTTTGTATAAAGCTGTGATTACATTGTGGTAGTTATTGCTCTGTATAAGAGATCCTCTAGGAAAGCTTTTTTTTAAGCTGAACGTTTATTTTAATAAAATGAAAATACCTGAAGTTTAATCTATAGGAGATAATAATGCTTATTACCAATGCTTATGCCCAAGTTGCAGGTGGTGTTTCCAATGGTGCCTCACTTGTGAGTTTTATTCCGTTCATTTTAATTTTTGCAATTATGTATTTTTTTATAATCCGCCCACAGCGTGCACAAATGAAAAAGCGTCAGGAGATGCTTAATGCTGTGCGTCGTGGTGATACGGTTATAACGGGTGGTGGTATTATAGGCAAAGTTACGAAGGTTTACGATGAGAGTGGTGAACTAGAGGTTGAGATTAGTGATGGTATACAAGTTCGTGTTATCCGCTCAACATTAGCGGATGTTCGTGTGAAAGGCGAACCGATTGCAGAAAAAAAATCAAAACTTGTTAAAAAAAAGGCAGCACAAAAATCTAAAGCGGCAACAAAGGAAAAAGTGAATATCTCTCAAGAGAAAAAAGCTGTGTCAAAGGAAAACTGATCATTAAATATAATGACAGTTTATTCTGGTCTTTTACAGTACATTTTTATTGTGGTTGTTATAATCAATGAACAAATATAATTTTTTGTTTTTTGCAGATGAGTTGAAGTGCTTACATCATTTGTGGAGTAGAGCAGTAAATTTTTTATTTCTTTAAATAAGGTTAGTGTTTTGTATAGTAGAAATCTCTTGTTTGTAAGCGAATAGATTAAGAGATTTTTTTCAGGATGGGTCTGCTTAAATCAGCGTAGCATTTAATTGCAGTTTGTTGTGAGTTTTGATATATTTATTTGTATTGCTAGGGGAGAGGATAAAAGAGATTTACATCAATATTGCTGTACGGATTATGATTATAGATCAGTATTTATTATAGGTTCTTTGCTGATTTTAAGGAAGGAAAGAACGCGATTGAATTTTTTAAAATAAAGGATACTTACTATGTCTCATGCCATTCAAATCCGTGAGGCCCATTTTCCAAGGCGAGCACCTATTGATGCTTATGGAAATGGTGGATTTCGTTTTGCTGATATGTCACATAGAGGTTCTCTTGTTTGTGTACCATCAGGTATTTATGGTATTGATATGGTAGGACCTATTCCCACTCAAGAAGATGTATCTCGTATTTTAGAAGAATCATCTGAGATTGAAGTTTTGTTAATAGGTACGGGAATTGAATTATTGCCGTTACCTAAAGAGCTACGGATGCTTTTATGGGAAAAGCGTATTTCATCAGATACAATGAGTACGGGAGCTGCGGTACGTACATTTAATGTTTTGTTAGCTGAAGATCGTGCAGTTGCTGCGTTGTTATTTGCAGTAGAATGATGTGTTTAATAAAATCAATATTTATTTTTAAATAGGGAAATTTTCTAGTTATTGATTCTCTAGAATTTTCTTAATTCCTGCTCTTTTTATATTTTCTTGGATCTAAGGTGATAAAACAGGAGATTGAACCTTACTTTGGTTAATTTTTTGCCTGTTTTAGTATAATGAAAGTTTCAGGTCTTGATGGAACACATTATCAATGATTTCTTTTAATTCAGGTAAAATAAAGGGAAAGCTATCTATTGGGAATTTACCTTTTAGAGGAGTGATGTCATCTTTCTCTCTTGCCTAAAATTTGTACTACACACTCCATCTTAAGCTTGTATACAAAATATATTAATCCAGACATGTCCATGATGTCGTTTGTGATTAATATTTCCTAATGTCGTCTTCTTAAACAAGCATTTCGTTTTTGAGAAGATGTTTTTTCATCTCTAAAATTAGATTATTTTTCAAAGTTCTCTGTTCACGGACTTATATAAACAGTCTATTAAGTATTTTAAGAAAGTTACGAAGGTAAGTCTATTAGATTGCATCTCCATAGCGCAAACATCACATGTGCACGTAGCAGAGATTACTGAAGAGCTCCATCACAAATATATCTTAACATAATAGGGGAAGTTATTGAGAAAAATAAGTTTAATATGGTGAGACAGAAGTTTGAAAGAAACGCACTAAGAATTATACTCAAAGAAATAAAAGAACCAATCTCTATGGAGTTGGATATCAGTAATAAATAATTGAATATATGGGAGCAGGCATAGAGAAAAAATGGGCTTTTATTTTTGAAAAGAGAGAAAAAATAACTTTTGGAAAATAATTCCTGAAATATTTAACTTCTTAATGTATCTGTCATGACTAATTTACTCAATAACTTTTTAGCTGGTGCTGTAATAATGTTTTGATAACAACTTTTTTCATCATCAGTCTCGACAACATATGCAGCACGCGTATCGCATTTGAAATTGTCCTAAACAAATAAGAAGCAACGTATGAGATGACTAAATCTTTAAAAAGTACATCTATGTTTTCAAATGTTTGACTTTTGCTCTCGTTGACTTACTTTCTAGCTTTTCCTGTAATGGATACACTCTAATATTGAAAAGCAAACAGCTTTTTTAAATTGCTTATAAAATACCATATCTGTGAGATTTAATACAATTAAATCTATCACTTTAAAAGTATCCCTTATCTGCTCTTTCATTTCAGGAGGAACGCGGGCACAAACGGCAAACTTTTAGGATCGTTTCTCTATTTATTAATTTTAAAATGGCGACATGATAGCTTCAAGTCAATTTTTTAGAAGTAAAAATATGATGGGTGTTTGGTGAAGTTCAAAAATACCTAGAAAAGGAATCTTAATTCGTAGTACATTGAGATTAAAAAATACATTTACAAATTTTGTTCTCTTAGCTGTATTTGCTCATCCATTATTTTAAAATATGGATTAAAGTAGAATATTAAGTGCTAAAAAGGGAAGTTAATAGGTATCATAGAATGGGAGCTTCTCTTCCTTATTGTTTTGATATTTTACGTGCTACAGATCGTGATCGCTATATCTCGGTTTTATTTGCGCCTAAAAAAAAACGCCGAGCATTGGCTGCTCTTTACGCTTTTAATGGAGAAATTGCTCGTATTCGCGAAACTGTGCACGATCCGCTTATTGGTGAAATACGATTACGCTGGTGGTATGATTCTATTGCTGATGATAAAATGCAAAATAGTCAAAATAACCCGATTTTAAGTGATTTGTTTACAGCGATAACTCTTTTTAATTTACCTAGAAAAGCTTTTATACGTTACTGCGATGCGCAGATTTTAGATCTTTACCATAATCCAATCACAACTCTTCATGATCTTGAATTTTATTGTAGCGAAACAGCAAGTATAATTTTACAACTCTCTTGTCAGATATTAGCTGCTGAAGCAGCACAAGATTTTACAGATATTTATAAATGTGGAGGGATTGCTCAAGGATTCAGTGGTATATTACGTCTTTTATCATTTATGCAATCACGATATCAATATTATTTACCTACAGATATGCTAAAAGCTGTAGGAGTAAATAGGGAGGATTTAGAATCTCATCGTGTCAATGACAAACAAAAATGCCATATTGTTGAAGCTATAGTAGCATCATCGCGAGATCATTATAGAAAGTTTTATAAGGATTTTTGTACTTTGCCTAAGAATTTGAAACCAGCATTTCTTCCATTGGCAATTATACCAGCATCTCTTCAAAAAGCGGAACAGTTGGGAGCTGAAATTTTTCAAGAAAGTGCAACTTTACCATTAATTCATCGTTATTGGCTAATAACAAGGGCGGCAATAACTGGTAATTTTCCAAAGCTATTATAGAATTAAGTGTTATCAAAGACATGAGAATCAGAAAATCTATTGATGGTAGCTACAGGATTATGAATCCAAATCCTTTTTTATTTAGGAAGCAATGCTAACGATTTATTATGATTATTTATCATAACAATCTTTGTCGTTTCATTTGGATGGATAACATTTTTATTACACTGAAAAAATTCTCCAAGTTACATTTATTATTTTTCTAAAGATAAGAAAATTTACAAAAAAAGCCTATTATTCGTACAGATATTATTTCTTCCTTGATAGTAACGAAAAAGAAATGATCTTGTTTTTTCAATTATAGAAAAGCTCTGATGATGATTTTATCAGCTCAATACCAAAAATCATTCACCCCATTTTTACTGGGGAGTGTTGAAGATTTGATTATAATGAGTGCTATTAATTTGCAAGGGGTGTTCTTTACTGGCAACTTGTAGCATTTCTAGCTTTAGATCTTCTCTTATCATCATATTGATATTGGTACGGATATCAGGTGAAATAGTATGGGGGGCGATGTCTTTAGGCATGGTTACGGACTTGATTTGATAAACAATACGGTTTGTTGGAACAGAACCTTTTATGATGCCATAATGCCCTTTGGGACCAGAAAATAAGGCTCTGACACCTTCAATACCAAGGATTTCAGAGGAATCTTGACGACGTAGGGGTTGTGTTGTTTGTTTTGTAAGACCAAGTGTATGGGCAAGAGAAACAAAACTTTTTCCTCCGGTAAGCTGTTTGAGAGCATTTTGGGCTTTTTCATCAAGAAGACGCTGGATTTCTTCACTTTTCCATTGAAAAAGTGCATCTTGTTTGGCTTCTTCGAGTGTTTTATCGCGAGCAGGAATAATTTTCTCAACCCTATACCAGAGATATCCACCTTTTTGAAGAGAAAGAGGATCAAGATCGACTCCTTCATTTGATTGATAAATGGCGTTCAGTAAAATATTTTTTTGAGGTAAATCGGTAAGTATTGTTCCATCAATTGTTTTTCCTGTTTTATCAATGGTAATTGTGCGCATAGGCAATTTGTATTGGTCTGCAAGCTCTTTGAGGGAGGCACCCTCAAAACGTGCATTTTCAATTGCTGTATACTTGTTACGTATATCATCTACAGCACGATTTTGAGCGAGAGTCTGGCGAATATTTTCTTTTACCTTTTCAAAGGGAAGAGAGACTGAAGGTTCAATATGTGTTACGCGAATGATAACGGGACCTTGTAAATCATTGATTACAGCACTGATTTGTCCTTGTTTAAGTTCAAAAACCTCAGAGGCTACAGAACTAGGAAGTTCACTTTCTGTTAGAGGTCCTTTTTTTATGTCATTAAGAGTCTTGTTTTCACTCTTAACCAGCGCATCAAAACTCAATCCATCGGCTATTTTTTTTGCCGCATGATCAGCAGCTTCGCGTGTAGAGAAACGCAATTCTTCAAGAGTACGTTTTTCAGGAGTTATAAAACGCGAGGCATTTTGTGTATAATAAATCTTAGCCTCATCTTCTGAGATATCTTTGAGTTTAACAAGATCAGCCGATATCATAGATAATAAAGAAACGGTACGGTATTCAGGAGCACGAAATTCATTTTTATGAGTCTCAAACCATTTTAGCAATGTTTCTTGATCGGGGTCACGAATGGTTTTCTTTTCTTTGAGGTCAATAACAAGATAATCAGCGATACGAGTTTCCCCTTGATAAAGAGCGAGTGCTTTATAAAAGAGATCTGGTGCTATCATTCCAGATAGCGAAGCCGAAATGAGCTGGTTACGCTTTTCTTTTTGGGTGTAATAATCAAGAAAATTACTTTCATTGATCTGTAAATGCTGAAGATAGTTGCGAAACAAATTTTGATCAAAGACGCCATTTGTTTGAAACATATTATCAGCACCAAGAATACGAGCTATTGCGTCTTTTGAAAGACTAATTTTCATTTTACGTGCTTGTTCATCAAACAAAACATCTTGTTGTAACCGATTGAAAACAAAGGCAGGGATTTTGTATTGCTGCATTTCATTGGGTGTAAACATTCGCCCAAGATGTGATGCGAGTGCTAAACGCGCGCTTTGATCAGCAAGTGCGAGACGATAACTATCAATAGTGATTGTGGACTTTCCAGAAGCAATAAGGTCTCTTTCGCCCTTTGTGTGTAATTGTGGTATTCCCCATAAAAGGATGAAGCATAAGAGCAAAATAATAAGGAAAATCTTTGCAACCCAAGAATTTGCAGCACTTCTTATGACGTCAAGCATTGTTCAATTCCATTTTTTGAAACGAGTTATTATCAAAGTAGTGGGAATTTGCAATAAAGATATGAAAGATGCAAGCTTAAAGACTTGCTTTCATTTTATAATTTGATACCTAAAAGAAAATAATATGTTGGGATAGCTCTTGAGGTGAAAATATGTCTTCAAAGATTCGACCTTTTATTGCTGGAAATTGGAAAATGAACGGAACAGGTGAATCGCTTGGAGAGTTGCGTGCCATTGCTGCTGGCGTTAGCTCTGATTTAGGGCGTTTGTTTGAAGCGCTTATTTGTATTCCAGCAACACTTTTATCGCGTGCTTCTGATACGTTGGGTGGTGAAAATCTTCTTTTAGGGGGGCAAAATTGCCATTTTGATGACCATGGTCCTTATACTGGGGATATTTCAGCTTTTATGCTTAAGGAAGCAGGAGCAAGCCATGTTATTATTGGGCATTCAGAGCGTCGCATAGCTTATCAAGAAAGTGATGCAATTGTTTGTGCTAAAGTGCAAGCAGCATGGCGGGCAGGTCTTGTGGCTCTTGTTTGTATTGGTGAAACATTGGAGGAGCGTAAAAGTAATAAAGTATTGGATGTGCTTACGCGGCAGCTTGCGGGATCTTTGCCAGATGGTGCAACAGCAGAGAATGTCATTATTGCTTATGAGCCTATATGGGCTATAGGCACAGGGAATACGGCAACCTCATCAGATGTAGCAAAAGTACATCATTTTATTCGTGATGAGATGCGCTCTCGTTTTGGTGATGAAGGAAACAAAGCGCGTTTACTCTATGGTGGATCAGTAAAACCATCCAATGCATTTGAACTTTTAAGTGTCGATCATGTTAATGGTGCTCTGATAGGTGGAGCAAGCTTAAAAGCGATTGACTTTTTAACTATTTGCGATGTTTATCGTAAATTTTAACAAAGGAATCTTGGTTTTCCCTTGGATTATGTGCTATTTATGTGTAAATAACCGAGAAAAGTTATTTGAAGAGAAGGGTTTATGCAGACAGTACTTATTGTTATCCATTTTTTGGTTGTTATCACTTTAGTTGGTGTTATATTACTTCAGCCTTCGGAAGGCGACGGGTTTGGTGCGAGTAGTGGTTCTGGGTTGATGAGAACGCGTGGATCTAAAAACCCGCTAACACGTTTGACCGCTATTTTAGCATGTTGTTTTTTTGCAGTATCCATTGGTCTTACTGTCGTGGGGAGTATATCAAACTCCAGTTCTGATATTCTCAAGCGTATTCCGGTTAACTCAAAACAAAATTCTATAAGCAAAGAGACTTCAGAAAGTGTATCATCACCAAATGATAAGGAACAACCTTCTATTCTTGAACAGCTAGGAGGTGTTTCATCTTCACCTCAGGAGCAAAAACAATCTACGGTTCCTGGAGCTGAAAATCCAGTTCCATCGATTCTTGAAAATCCAGTTCCAGACAACAGTACAAAATAGTTTTTTTAAGCAAAATATAGATTTGAAAAAGGTGATTTTTCACCTTTTTTATTGTTGTAGAAGAAAAATTTTTTCTTTTTGCATTTTTTGCTGGAAAAATCATGAGAAACTGCTTATCACCATAAGCCCATGGCACGTTATATTTTTATTACTGGTGGTGTGGTTTCTTCCCTTGGAAAAGGCATTGCAGCAGCGGCATTAGCTGCGTTATTGCAAGCTCGTGGGTATCGTGTACGGCTTCGCAAACTTGATCCTTATTTGAATATTGATCCAGGCACAATGTCACCTTATCAACATGGTGAAGTATTTGTGACCGATGATGGTGCAGAAACGGATCTTGATCTTGGTCATTATGAGCGTTTTACGGGGTGTTCTGCAAATAGCCAAGACAATATTACGACAGGGCGTATTTATCAAAATATCATTGAACGAGAACGACGTGGTGATTATTTGGGAGCAACAGTTCAGGTTATTCCTCATGTTACCGATGAAATTAAGAAATTCATTACTATGGGAAACGAAGAATTTGACTTTGTTTTGTGTGAAATAGGTGGTACGGTTGGTGATATTGAAGCAATGCCTTTTCTAGAAGCCATTCGCCAGCTTCGCAATGAATTATCGAGGCAAAAAGTTCTTTATGTGCATCTTACATTAATGCCTTATATTTCTTCAGCTGGTGAATTAAAAACCAAACCAACACAACATTCCGTCAAAGAATTACAATCAATTGGTATTGCTCCAGATATTTTGTTGGTGCGTGCAGATCGTCCTATTCCAGAAACGGAGCGGAGCAAATTATCACTTTTTTGTAATGTTCGTCCAAGTGCAGTTATTCAGGCATTGGATATGCCAACGATTTATGATGTTCCCATAGCATATCATAAAGAGGGCCTAGATTCAGAAGTTCTTTCTGCTTTTGGAATGGATTTGGTACCTAAACCCCAGATGGGGCGTTGGGAAGATATTACACATCGAATTCATCATCCTGAAGGAGAAGTGACAATCGCTGTTGTTGGAAAATATACCGGATTGAAGGATGCTTACAAATCTCTTACTGAAGCGATTGCACATGGTGGTTTAGCGAATAAAGTGAAGGTTAATATTGCGTGGATTGAAGCAGAGCTTTTTGAAAGAGAGGATCCTACGTCTTATTTACAAAAGGTCCATGGGATTTTAGTTCCTGGTGCTTTTGGAGCACGTGGTGCAGAAGGAAAGATTCGAGCAATTCAATTTGCTCGGGAGCGTAAAGTTCCATTTTTAGGTATTTGTTTTGGGATGCAATTGGCTTGCATAGAAGCTGCACGTAATATTGCACAGATTGAGAATGCCTCATCAAGTGAATTTTGCCAAACAAAAAATCCGATTGTGGGTTTGATGACAGAATGGCTCAAAGGGGATATTCTGGAGAAACGTACACAAAGCGGCAATCTTGGTGGTACAATGCGCCTTGGTGCTTTTGCCGCTGAATTAAAAGAGAATAGTCATATTGCCCAAATTTATGGAATGACAAGAATTTGTGAACGACATCGTCATCGTTATGAGGTCAATATTGATTACAAAGATAAGCTAGAACAATGTGGTTTGATTTTTTCTGGTATATCTCCCGATGGCATTTTGCCAGAGACAGTAGAATATACTGATCATCCATGGTTTATTGGTGTTCAATATCATCCAGAACTGAAATCACGTCCTTTTGAACCACATCCACTTTTTTCTTCTTTTATTGAAGCCACTGTAGAACAAAGTAGACTGGTTTAGTTCATATATTATGGAGTTATTTGCTTTTTGAGGGATAAAGTGTCTGAGCCAAATGCCGTTGTAAAAGTTGGAAATGTTGTATTTTCAAATGAAGCACCTTTTTCATTGATTGCGGGACCATGTCAGATGGAAAGCCGAGATCATGCTTTTGAAATGGCAGGTCAGATTAAGCAAATTACCGATCAGGTTGGTATTGGGTTTGTTTATAAATCCAGTTATGATAAAGCCAATAGAACATCCTTGAGTGCAGCACGTGGTATTGGTTTTGAAAAAGCAATAGCTATTTTTTCTGATCTGAAGAAGGAATTTTGTTGTCCGGTATTGACTGATGTACATACAGAAGAGCAATGCATAGCTGTTGCTTCTACGGTAGATATTTTACAAATACCCGCTTTTTTATGTCGTCAAACAGATCTTTTGGTAGCAGCGGCCAAAACGGGGCGTATTATCAATATTAAGAAAGGTCAGTTTTTAGCTCCGTGGGATATGAAGAATGTTTTAAGAAAGGTTACGCAAAGCGGTAATCCGAATGTTATGCTTTGTGAACGAGGCACTTCATTTGGTTATAACCGACTTATTTCTGATATGCGTTCATTGCCTATTTTACGTTCTTTGGGTGCTCCTGTTATTTTTGATGCAACCCATTCTGTTCAGGAACCAGGCGGGCAAGGTGATTCATCTGGTGGACAACGTCAATTTGTTGAAGTTTTGGCGCGTGCAGCTGTTTCTGTTGGGGTGGCTGGTATTTTTTTGGAAACGCATCAAGATCCAGATAATGCGCCTTCTGATGGACCTAATATGATTAAAATTGATGATTTACAAAGACTCCTTGAGACTTTAGTGCAATTTGATTATCTGTCAAAAAAAGTGAATTGAATAGAGAGGAATCCTTCATTATGGCATTTAAAATGAAACAAGATTTTTGTTGGACAAGGAAACGCACATGACGATCATTGTTGATATCATTGGACGTGAAGTGCTTGATAGCCGAGGGAATCCAACGGTAGAAGTTGATGTTCATTTGGAGAATGGGATTTTTGGGCGTGCTCTAGTTCCCTCAGGGGCGTCGACTGGGGCGCATGAAGCTATCGAGCTTCGTGATGGTGGTATGCGCTATCAAGGGAAAGGCGTTGAGAAAGCAGTTGCTGCAGTCAATGGTGAAATTCTTGAAGAACTTGGCGGGCGAGATGCAAGAGATCAGATAGCCATTGATCAAGCAATGATTGCTTTGGATGGAACAGAAAACAAAGCACGTCTTGGTGCTAATGCACTTCTTGGTGTTTCATTGGCTGTAGCAAGAGCAGCAGCGAAATCATTATCTTTGCCTTTGTATCGTTATATTGGTGGTACACAAGCACGTGTTCTTCCCATACCAATGATGAATATTATAAATGGTGGTGTTCATGCTGATAACCCAATTGATTTTCAAGAATTTATGATTATTCCTGTGGGAGCATCTACACTAAAAGAGGCAGTCCGCTATGGTGCGGAAGTTTTTCATATATTAAAAAAACGTTTAAAAGATGCAGGACATAATACCAATGTTGGTGATGAAGGTGGTTTTGCGCCTCAATTTAAAAGTGCAGAGCAGGCAATTGATTTTATTATGGAATCTATAATTTCGTGTGGGTATAAACCAGGGGAACAAATTGCTCTTGGTTTAGATTGTGCTTCAACAGAATTTTATAAAAATGGTTCTTATTTTTATAAAGGTGAAGGGAAATGTCGTGATGTTCAGGAACAGGTAGATTATTTAGCGCAACTTGTTGAAACTTATCCGATTATTACCATTGAGGATGGAATGGCAGAGGATGATTGGGAAGGTTGGAAGTTACTCACTCATTCAATTGGACAAATATGCCAGCTTGTTGGCGATGATTTGTTTGTCACAAATTCGGCGCGTTTGCGTGATGGTATCAAAATGGGAGCGGCCAATTCTATTCTTATTAAAGTAAATCAGATCGGTACGTTGAGTGAGACGCTTGATGCTGTAGAAACAGCACATAAAGCAGGTTATCGCGCCATTATATCACACCGTTCAGGTGAGACAGAGGATTCTTTCATTGCAGATCTTGCTGTTGCAACGAATTGTGGGCAAATTAAAACAGGCTCGCTTGCACGCTCAGATAGATTAGCAAAGTATAATCAACTCATTCGTATTGAAGAAATGCTAGGAAAACAGGCATGTTATGCGGGTAATTTGCTGAGAGTTAAGGGCAGGATTTGAGAATATAATGTTATTCAGGTTATCAAATTTAACTTTTTTGTCAAGGGCTTATAAGTAATAATTTTATAGGTGTTAAAAGATGAGAGGTATAATTATTAGTCAAGATCAAGCAACTTATCTTGTCTCGGGTGATGATGGTAAGCGGTATCAGTTTGCAACTTGGGATTGGTTAGGTAAAAATCCACCAAGGGTGGGTGATACAGTTGATTTTGTGTGTGACGGAGATACTGTCAATTCTGTTTTTCCATTATTGCAGCACGATTCAGATCCTTCAAAAGTAATATTAGCACTCATTTGTTGGATCACTGGTATATTTGGTGTTCACCGTTTTATGGTTGGTAAAGTGAAAACAGGTGCTTTAATGCTTATTCTATCCTTAACTCTTGCTGGAGTGATGATTACGGGGATTTGGGCAATTATTGATTTTATAATTATTATCGCTGGAAAATTTACTGACAAAGATGGGAAGCAAATTACACGTTGGTAAAATTTTTCTATACAAGTAAAAGTGAAAGGATAAATGATATCATTTACTTTTGTTGTGATGTATAATAAGAAGTTGCTCTGATATTTATATTGAATGTTAAGATATTCATAAAAATTATGGACAGTTGAATAAAAATATTGAAAGAGGCTGTATTGTTTTATATGAACTTAAGTGGGACACAAATCGGTTAAGGTGTTCTCTGTATTGCTGCTTACAGCAGTGGAAAATTTATATTGGGGGATTTTAAGCCATTTAATTATTGTATTTATCACGGTGCGTATAGATTGTATTCACGCTGTGAGGTTCATCAACATATTATCAAGTGAGCAAAAATTTCTTTATGAATAACGTATGAGTAACAATTTTAGAGGTGGTAAGAATCAAAGGTAAAATCATTAGTAAAGATCAAGGCAATTATCTTGTTTCGGGTGATGATGGTAAGCGTTATCAGTTCGTTACTTGGGATTAGTTAGGAAAAAATCCACCCAGAGTTTGTAATGCCATTGACTTTGTGTGTGAAGAGGACACCGTTAAGTCTGTTTTCCCTCTCTCCTATCAAAAAAAGTCAGAAAAATCACAGATCTTACTAGCATTTGTTTGTTTTTTTAGGAGCATTGGGTATCCACCACTTTATGGTTGGTAAAATTGGAACAGGTGGCATAATGCTTATTCTAACTTTAACAATTTTAGGGGCGTTTGTATCTGGGATTTAGGCATTTATTGATTTTATAATTATTGTAACAGGAAATTTTAGGGACCAAGATGGGAATAAAGTCGGGAATTAGAGAATACCGTCTCTTAAGTAATATAAAATGCAATAAGCGGATAATATAGATGACTTTTCTGGTGGTAAATGTATCCAACAAGTTTTTTGCACACATGGATTTGGTAATGGGCTATTAATGAAAATCATGCATGTTAGGCAAAATATTAAGAAAATTGTGCTCTAAAGACTGTGCTATTTTATGTGGACAAAACAGAAACGCAGATCAATCAAAATGCGCTTTGTACTCCCGCTTATGACAGTGGGAGTTTTAAGTTATTTCAGTTATCACATTTATCATGGTGAATACGGTCTGTATTCACGCAGTGAAGTTAATCAACAGATTGTTGAATTAGAAGAAGAACTTCATAGAGTGGAATCTGAGCGGATATCTATTGAAAAGCGTATTTCTCTTTTACGCAACGGGCATATTGAAAGAGATATGTTGGATGAGTATATCCGGAAGAATTTAAATTTTTCCAAGCCAAATGAACTGACAGTACTAACTCCTTGTAAATGATATAAAAAATTAACAAGGAATTTTTTAATTCCAAAAAATATTTTAAAACAACTGCCTGTGATAGTGTTTGAGCTTACTGATAATACTTGTAACTTTTGTTCGTAAAGGTTATTCTTAAACAATTATAAAAGGGAGTTTAGTATGGCAGAAAAGTCTAAAAAAGGTTCTGCATCGGTGGTGCATACTACATTATCAAACACCACAAAGAGAGCACCAATAGTGCATTTTACCAAAGAAGAAGACATTGATGCTTATCGTGAGATGCTTTTAATTCGTCGCTTTGAAGAAAAGGCGGGGCAGTTTTATGGTATGGGGCTTATTGGTGGTTTTTGTCATCTCTATATTGGGCAGGAAGCTGTTGTTATTGGAACATTGAAAGCAGCAAAAGAAGGTGATCAGGTTATCACTTCTTACCGTGATCATGGACATATGTTGGCGGTTGGTATGAGTCCACGTGGTGTCATGGCAGAACTCACGGGGCGTCAAGGTGGCTTTTCTAAGGGAAAAGGAGGCTCGATGCATATGTTTTCTAAAGAAAAGAATTTTTATGGTGGGCATGGCATTGTTGGTGCACAAGTTCCGATTGGCTCTGGTTTAGCATTTTCGAATCAGTATCTTGGTAAGGATAATGTGACATTGGTGTATTTTGGTGATGGTGCTGCCAATCAGGGACAGGTTTACGAAAGTTTCAATATGGCTTCGCTCTGGAAACTTCCCGTTATTTATATTATTGAAAATAATCAATATGCTATGGGAACATCCGTTGCGCGTGCTTCGGCAGAGACTGATTTTTCTCGTCGTGGTCTTTCTTTTGAAATTCCAGGCATTGCTGTTGATGGTATGGATGTTCGAGCAGTAAAAGGAGCTGCTGATGAAGCAGTTTCTTGGGCGCGTTCGGGAAAAGGACCGATTATTCTTGATATGCAGACCTATCGCTATCGTGGTCACTCTATGTCTGATCCAGCGAAATATCGCTCCAAGGAAGAGGTGCAAAAAGTAAAGGAAGAGCACGATCCGATTGATCAGGTAAAGAATCGGATTCTTAAACAAGGTTGGGCGAGCGAAGACGATTTAAAGTCTATTGATAAAGAAGTACGTGCGATCGTTGCAGATGCGGCAGATTTTGCGCAAAATGATCAAGAGCCAGATGCTTCTGAGCTCTATACTGATGTTTTGGTTTGAAGTGAAGGAAGCGAGTATGTCTATTGATATTTTGATGCCTGCGCTTTCACCAACGATGGAAGAAGGTAAGTTATCTAAATGGCTTAAGAAAGAGGGCGATAAAGTGAGCTCTGGTGATGTTATTGCTGAAATTGAAACTGATAAGGCAATGATGGAAGTGGAGGCTGTTGATGAAGGCACTCTTGGTAAAATTTGTGTTCTTGAAGGTTCTGAAGGTGTAAAGGTTAACACTGTTATTGCAGTATTGTTGGAAGAAGGTGAAGGTGTTGAGGATCTTTCACAGACGTCTAATTCTTTAAATTTGCATCAAAAATCGGGAGCAGAATCTCTCTCTCTTTCTTCACCTGTTCCAACCTCTCCTGTTTTAAAAAACAGCTCTGATTTTGATATTCCAGTGGGGACACAAATGGTTACTATGACGGTGCGTGAAGCACTTAATCAGGCTATGGCTGAAGAAATGCGCCGTGATGAAATGGTTTTCCTGTTGGGGGAAGAAGTAGCACAATATCAGGGTGCTTATAAAGTAAGCCAAGGCTTATTAGAAGAATTTGGTGCACGCCGCGTTATTGATACACCAATTACAGAACATGGTTTTGCAGGATTGGCTGTTGGAGCTGCTTTTGGAGGATTACGTCCTATTGTCGAGTTTATGACATTTAATTTTGCTATGCAGGCAATTGATCAAATTATCAACTCTGCAGCGAAAACGCGTTATATGTCTGGGGGACAAATGACTGCTCCTATGGTTTTTCGTGGTCCCAATGGGGCGGCTGCGCGTGTTGGTGCACAGCATTCTCAATGCTATGCCGCATGGTACAGTCATGTGCCAGGGCTTAAAGTTGTCATGCCTTATAGTGCTGCAGATGCAAAAGGTTTGCTGAAAGCTGCTATTCGTGATGACAATCCTGTTATTTTCCTTGAGAATGAGATTTTATATGGTCATCAATTTGACGTTCCTCAGATGGATGATTTTGTTTTACCTATTGGTAAAGCACGTATCCATAAACTTGGACAAGATGCCACGATTGTTGCGTGTGGGATTGGGATGCATTATGCTGTTCAAGCATTGCCAGAAATTGAAAAGCTTGGTATTGACGTTGAATTAATTGATTTACGGACCATTCGTCCGATGGATCTTCCAACAATTGTTTCTTCAGTCAAGAAAACAGGCCGTTTGGTAACAATTGAAGAGGGGTATCCTCAGTCATCTGTTGGAACTGAAATAGCGACACGTGTTATGCAGCAAGCTTTTGATTATCTTGATGCGCCAGTTGCTACAATTTCTGGAAAAGATGTTCCGATGCCTTATGCTGCTAATCTTGAAAAGTTAGCTTTGCCCAACATTGCTGAAATTGTTGAAGCCGTTAAGGCTGTAACTTATAGAGCATAACGGAGGAGAGCACTATGCCTATTAAAATTACAATGCCTGCGCTTTCCCCAACGATGGAAGAAGGGAATTTATCAAAATGGAATGTTAAGGTAGGGGATAAAGTTTCCTCTGGTGATGTTATTGCTGAAATTGAGACAGATAAGGCAACAATGGAAGTAGAGGCTGTTGATGAGGGAACTGTTGCTAAGATCGTTGTGCCTGCTGGAACGCAAAGCGTTAAAGTTAATAGTTTAATTATTATTTTAGCTGAAGAAGGCGAAGATTTAGCAGAGGCTGCAAAGGTTGCCGAGGAAGCCTCTTCCTCTTTTGCAATCAAAGAATTAAAAGATATCAAACAGATAAATTCAAAGACAGCACAGATGTCTGATGTGTCATCAATTCAGAAGGAAATACAGCAAGGTAAAAAAGATCTACGTCTTTTTGCTTCTCCCTTGGCACGGCGATTGGCAGCACAAGTTGGTCTTGATTTATCACTTGTTTCTGGGAGTGGTCCTCATGGGCGCATTATCAAGCGTGATGTAGAAAAAGCGGTGAGTAGTGGTGTTTTAACCGCTTCTTATTCATCACAAAGTGAACAGCTCGTAGCTATAGATTCTTCTGACAAACAAATATTGAACCTTTTCAAAGAAGAAGAATATGTATTTACACCCCATAATAATATGCGAAAAACTATCGCTAAACGTTTGGTGGATTCAAAGCAAAAAGTTCCGCATTTTTATGTAACGCTTGATTGTGAACTCGATGCGTTATTGGAGCTTCGTACACAATTGAATGCTGCTGCACCAATGGTTAAGATGCAGGAAGGATCTAAGCCTATTTATAAGCTTTCCGTAAATGATATGATTATTAAAGCTGTGGCACTTGCTTTGAAGGCAGTTCCCGATGCTAATGTATCTTGGCTTGAAGAGGGAATACTTCGTCACAAACATTGTGATGTTGGGGTAGCTGTTTCTGTTGCAAATGGGTTAATTACTCCAATTGTTCGCCATGCAGAGGAGAAATCTTTATCAGTTATTTCTCATGAGATGAAGGATTTTGCAAAGCGTGCACGTGAACGCAAGTTAAAAATGGAAGAATATCAAGGGGGAACAACAACTATCTCAAATATGGGAATGTATGGTGTAAAAAGTTTTTCTGCTATTCTTAATCCGCCGCATGCGACGATTTTTGCGATTGGTGCAGGCGAACAACGTGCTGTTGTTAAAAATGGTGCATTGGTTATTGCCACAGTTATGTCGGTTACACTTTCTGCTGATCATCGTGCTGTTGATGGTGCGTTAGCAGCAGAGCTTGCACAGACTTTTAAGAAGATGATTGAAAATCCATTGGCAATGCTCATTTGAACTATTTAAAAGCTTTTTATGAAATTGTGTTGTGGTTACGGTATATTAGTGTGATAAAAATGGACTTAAAGAGTTTGAAGGGCAATGTTATTGCACTTTCTAAGTTGGTAAAAGTATTTATGTGAAGCTTTAAAATGAAAGAAAAAAGGAAATTTTGTTGTATTACTTTTGGGTTTTCAGTTTGAAGAGGGCATTTTGTGTATATCCATGGAGGAATTACTGTGGTGAATCTTTATGATGTAATTGTAATTGGATCGGGTCCTGGTGGATATGTAACGGCAATTCGTGCGGCGCAATGTGGCTTCAAAACTGCGATTGTTGAACGTGAACATCTTGGTGGGATTTGCTTAAATTGGGGATGTATTCCAACAAAGGCACTCTTACGTTCAGCAGAAATGAAGCATTTTGTTGAACATGCGAAAGACTATGGTTTAAAGCTTAATGGTACGATTGAAGCAAACATCAAAGATGTTGTGGCCCGTTCCCGTGGGGTTTCAACGCGTTTAAATGCTGGTGTTGGTTTCTTGATGAAAAAAAATAAAATCGATATTATTTGGGGAGAAGCAAAGCTTACGAAGGGGGCTAAAGGTAGTCAGCCTGCGGAAATTATGGTTTCTTCGTCGTCCAAGCCGATTATACAACCACAAAATCCAGTGCCTAAAGGAACATTAGGAGAGGGGATTTATCAAGCGAAGCATGTCATTATTGCAACTGGTGCGCGTCCTCGTGTCCTTCCTGGTATTGAACCAGATGGAAAGTGCATTTGGACTTATTTTGAAGCGATGATTCCACAAACGATGCCGAAGTCACTTTTGGTCATGGGGTCTGGGGCAATTGGCATTGAATTTGCTTCTTTTTATCATAATATGGGAGCGAAGGTCACTGTTGTTGAAATGATGCCTCACATTATGCCCGCTGAAGATATTGAAATTTCAACCTTTGCGCGTAAACAGTTAGAGAAAAAAGGCATTCACATTCTTACGCAAGCAAAAGTAGCCAAGGTTGAAAAAGCTTCTGATTCTCTTACAGCGCATATTGAGGTGAAGGGTAAAACAGAAACAATAACAGCTGATCGGCTGATCTCCGCTGTTGGAGTTCAGGGGAATATTGAGAATCTTGGATTAGAAGCATTGGGTATAAAAACCGATCGTGGGTGTATTGTAACTGATGAATGGAGTTGGACAGGGGTAGAGGGTATTTATGCTATTGGTGATGTAGCTGGTCCGCCTATGTTAGCACATAAAGCAGAAGAAGAGGGCGTGATATGTATTGAACATCTTGCGGGTTTTGAGAATACGCATCCACTTGATAAGAGAAAAATTCCAGGGTGCACATATTGCATGCCACAAGTTGCCTCTGTAGGATTTTCGGAAGTGGCTGCAAAAGAAGCAGGCTATGATATATGTATTGGGCGCTATTCTTTTTCTGCGAACGGCAAAGCCATTGCTTTGGGTGAAGATCAGGGATTAGTGAAAACTATTTTTGATAAAAAAACCGGACAGCTTCTTGGTGCGCATATGGTAGGGGCAGAAGTAACAGAATTGATTCAAGGTTTTGTCATTGCCATGAATCTTGAAACAACCGAAGAAGAATTGATGCATACAGTCTTTCCACATCCGACATTATCGGAAATGATGAAAGAAAGTGTATTGGATGCTTATGATCAAGTTTTAAATGCTTGATGGCTGGAGTGTATGAAAAATTTTATTTTTCATTGTCATTCCATATTGAATAGGGCAAGGCTTAAATGGTTACGGTTGTTGATAGAGTTACGAATAGACGTTTGCGTCATCCTGAAAAAGCGCACCGTCCGGATACAAGCATTCAAAAAAAACCGGATTGGATTCGTGTAAAAGCACCAACATCACAGATATATAAAGAAACGCATGGTATTGTGCGCGCTCATAAATTAGTAACTGTATGTGAAGAAGCAGGTTGCCCAAATGTTGGCGAGTGTTGGAGTCAACGGCATGCCAGTTTCATGATTTTAGGTGAAATATGCACGCGGGCTTGTGCATTTTGCAATGTTGCAACAGGGATTCCGTTTGCTGTTGATGATAATGAACCAGAGCGTGTAGCAGATGCGGTAGCACAGATGGGACTCAAACATGTTGTCATTACATCAGTTGATCGTGATGATCTTGCTGATGGTGGTGCTGAGCATTTTGCAAAAGTTATTTATGCTATTCGTCGAAAAGCTCAAAAGACAACAATTGAAGTCCTCACCCCTGATTTTCGCCATAAGGATGGAGCTTTAGAAATTGTTGTTGCTGCTAAGCCTGATGTTTTTAACCATAATTTAGAGACAGTTCCTTCTAAATATTTAAAGGTTCGTCCAGGAGCGCGTTATTTTCATTCGATTCGGTTATTACAACGCGTTAAAGAACTTGATCCAACAATTTTCACAAAATCAGGAATTATGGTTGGTCTTGGAGAAGAACGAAATGAAATTCTTCAATTGATGGATGATTTGCGCACTGCTGATGTTGACTTTATGACAATTGGACAATATTTGCAGCCTACACGAAAGCATCATCCGGTTATTCGTTTTGTGCCTCCTGAAGAATTTGAGTCTTTTGCTAAAATTGGTAAAGTGAAAGGTTTTTTACATATGGCTTCCAATCCTCTGACGCGTTCATCTCATCATGCAGGCGATGATTTCGCCATTTTGCAAAAAGCGCGTGATGAAAAATTTGCCTTACAGAGATAGATATGCCAACTTTTACAACATATCGGCAGATTGCTCATAGTGCCAGTGAAATGTTTAATCTTGTTGCAGATGTTGAACATTACCCTGAATTCTTACCAATGTGTGAAGGGTTAATTGTACGTTCTCGTAGGGAATATGAAGAAAAAACATTAATTCTTGCTGATATGATAGTTGGTTATAAAGTTATCCGAGAAATTTTTACAACCCAAGTGTTTCTTCAGCCAAAGAAAAATCTCATAGAGGTGAAATATATTGATGGTCCATTTAAATATCTTGAAAATCGTTGGGCTTTTTATGATATTGAAAAGAGTCATGCGTGTTGTGTAGATTTTTTTATTGATTATGAATTTAAAAGCAAAATGCTTGGATTAGTCATGGGATCAATGTTTGATATTGCTGTTCGTAAATTTACCGATGCTTTTGAAATGCGCGCACATCGAATCTATGGACTTCCAGTAACATAATTATTCAATTGATTTTTTGTATGATACGTATCAGATATCATGAGCTGTAATTATAGTAACATAAAACGAGAAATCGGATGTGGAAAATATCACTGAAGAGCTTTCAAGATCATGTTCAAAGCATTTTCAACAGTTGCATAGCGGATAGCATTACGATCGAGATTTCCAAAGTGCTTTTCTGTGTGCAAGGTTTTATGGTTTTTGTGAGCAACTGCGAAATGCACAAGTCCTACGGATTTATCGGGATATGCTCCTCCCGGTCCAGCAATTCCTGTTACAGAAACTGCAATCCCAGCGTGTGAATATTTTAATCCACCCTCAGCCATTGCAAGAGCCACTTCTTTTGAAACAGCACCATAGTTTTTTATAAGTTTAGCACATACGCCAACAAGGCGCGTTTTCGATTCATTTGAATAAACAACAAATCCACAATCAAATACATCTGAAGATCCTGCAATACTGGTGAGATTTGCAGCAATGAGTCCTCCTGTACAAGATTCAACAGTTGTTAAAAGCAAACCTTTGTGGCGACAAGCTGTAAGGACTTCACGTGTTTGTTTTTCACAAAAATATGTCATTTTGGAATTTCTCCTGGATAAAGGACGTTAGCTGTTGCAAAAGCTGCAATGCCTTCACCACGACCAATAAATCCGAGCTTTTCGTTTGTTGTTGCTTTGATGGAAATTCGATCAGATGAAATTGTCAGTATTCTCGTAAGATTTTCTATCATTGTATGACGATAGGGGCCAATTTTAGGTTCTTCAGCGATCAGTGTAATATCAACATTGGCAATACGACCACCTGCTTGTTTAACGATATCAAGAGCATGACGGAGAAAAATTTCTGAAGATGCATTTTTCCATTTGGGATCAGAGGGAGGAAAATGTGTACCTATATCTCCTGCTCCTTGAGTGGCAAGAAGAGCATCTGTAAGTGCATGAAGAGCGACATCAGCATCGGAGTATCCATTTAATTTTTTATGAAAAGGAATTTCTATACCACATAATGTAAGAGAAGTCCCTTCCTCGAAAGAGTGAACATCATAACCATTGCCAGTGCGGATATCAGGAAACATTTGCATTTTTTTTTGGAGATATAAATGTGCAGTGTCAAAATCTTGGTGCCATGTAATTTTCATATTGTTAGGATCCCCAAGGATTGTCCTCATAGGAATTCCAGACCATTCTGCAATTGCAGAATCATCCGTGAATTCTTTTTTGCAAGCTTGCTTTGCTTTTTCATGGGCGGCTAAGATAGATTCAAAGGGAAAACACTGTGGAGTTTGTGCACTATAAAGATGGGTGCGTGGAATTGTTTCTAAAACGTGGTGTTTGTTATTTACACGTTTGAGGGTATCAGGGATAGGAAGAACGGGAAGAACACCTTCTTGATGATTGACGGTGCTGTGTATTTTGTCGAGGAGTTGGTTTGTGATAAAAGGGCGAGCACCATCATGAATATGGACATATTGGGGCTTCAATTTTTTAAGTGCCTGAAGCCCACGTAAGGTGGATATTTGACGTGTATCACCTCCTTCAACGATGATGAGGTGTTCTTTAAATCCGGCGATAGTTTGCTTACAGATTTGATGGTCTTCTGGATGAATAACGAGGATAATGATTGTAATGGCTGGGTGCTGTACAAAACAGCGCACGGTATGACAAATAACAGGCTCTTGCCCTAGAAGCCGGTATTGTTTTGGAATTTTTTGTGGAGCCCCCGCTCTTTCACCGCGTCCCGCGGCTAATATGATTGCTGCAATAGAAATACTGAAACTCCTTTTATATTATTTTTATTGTTTTATGGTCATCAATTTTAAATTGATTTTGAAATTTTGATCTGTGTAGATCAGCAAGAGATATCATTGATAATACATCAAAAAAAGCATTTAATGCTTTTTGAAGTGCGATATTTAAACCACAAAAATCTATCAATGGACAATTAGGTTCTGCAGTATCAAAACATTCTGCCATGGAAAAGTTATCTTCTGTTACTTTGACAACATCAGCTACCGAAATCTCTGTTGCGGGTTTGGCCAATTTAATCCCACCATTGCGCCCACGTACTGTTTGTATGAAACCTGCTTCAACGAGTGGTTGAAGAATTTTAAATAGAAAAAACTCAGAAACAGCATATGCTTTGGCAATTTCTGGAATACGACTTAAAGATCTTTGATTATTTGCACAGTACATGAGCATTCGGAGCGCATAATTTGTCTGTTTTGTTAACCGCATCTCATCTCCTCTGTAAATTATCACTGAATACACTTTATTTTAAAGATATTTTGCAAAATGTAGAAGTTCTTTCCTCATTTACTAAATGAGCTTCATTTTAAATGTGGCATTGGTATTGTCAACTTTTGTTGCAAGAGGTTATATGAGAGTTATGCGGTAGGATAATGTAAGCTAATCATGAATACAACATCAGTGACGAAGCTCCAAGATATAAATCAAAACACCTCTAATGATGAATTGTATCGCTTAAGTAAGATGTATATCTTTTTGGGTATCACAATTATTGTGTTGGCTTTGCTAACAGCATCTGTTTCGTTTATTATTCTTATTGGATTAACCCCTGTTGTTCCTAGTAGAGCAGTAACCCTTATACTTATAGCGATTAATAGTGTTTGGGTTTTAGGGCTTGTGATCATTGTTTTTTATGAGATGATCCCCATCATTCGTGCGTGGCGCTCAAGACGAGCAGGTTCTCGCCTTCATGTGCGTCTTATTTCGTTGTTTGCACTTGTTGCAACAATGCCGGCAGTTGCAGTTGCTCTTGTATCAGGGCCTGCATTGAATTTAGGACTTGATCGATGGTTTGATACCACAACACGACAAATTGTAGGTTCTTCTATCAATTTAGCCAATGCCTATGCAGATGAAATGTTGCAAAATTTGAAAAATTTATCCTATGCTATGGCATTTGCACTTGATAACAAAAGGCTTTTAGAGCGTAGCGCAGCTGAATATAGGATACAATTGACGCGTCACGCTAAAGGGCGCAATCTGCGTGGTGCATTTTTGTTAAGTTCTAGTGGAATTGTCTTTATATCGAGTGATCTTGGTGATGAAGATAAATTGCCGATTCCTCCTTCCCATCTTATCGAGCGTGCAACCAGCGCAAGACCTTTTTCTTTTCAACCGGGGGTTCATGATTATTTTGGCATTATTTTAAAATTTACAAATATCCCAAATACATTTTTGTATTTAGTGCGCGACGTTGATAAGGAAGTTCTGTCTGCTTTGCGTTTGACAGAAATCAATACAGATCGTTATCGTGATTTAAATGAAAATCGTTTGCTGACGCAAATCGCATTTGGTATGCTTTATTTATGTCTTTTCTTTAGTTTATTCTTATCAGCTATTTGGACTGGTATCGCTGTTGCTGATCGTTTGGTACGTCCTATTCGCCTTCTTATTAGTGCGGCTGATGATGTTGCTTCTGGAAATATGGAAATTTTTGTGCCCGTACGCGCAAAAGATGGGGATATTGGGCAGTTATCCAAAACTTTTAATTATATGGTGAGTGAACTGAAGAGTAGACGTAATGAGTTGATTGCAGTTCGCGATCAAATTGATGAGAGACGGCGTTTTTCTGAAGCTGTTTTGTCTGGTGTAACAGCGGGTGTAGCTGGTATTGATGATAATGGTGATATTACTATTATCAATCGGTCTATTGAGACAATGTTTGATATTCGCTCTGAACAAGTTATTGGTCACAGTCTTTTATCATTAAGTGCTGAAATTTGGCAGGTTTTTCAGTCTGCGCGTTCGTTAGATCGCAAGAATCATCGTGAGCAGGTAACTTTAAGTATTGCAGGACAAGAGCATGTTTGGAATGTGCAAATTACGATGGAAGAAGATGATGGACAGGGACAATCTTGGGTTCTCACGATTGATGATATTACAGACCTTGTTGCAGCACAACGGACTTCAGCGTGGGCAGATATTGCTCGCCGTATTGCACACGAGATCAAAAATCCGCTTACACCTATTCAATTATCTGCTGAACGTATTCGTAAACGTTACAACAAAGTTATTACCCAAGATCGAGAGGTTTTTGAGCGATGTGTTGATACGATTATTCGACAAGTTGGAGATATTGGGCGTATGGTTGATGAGTTTTCTTCTTTTGCGCGTATGCCCAAACCGCAAATGAATGTTTTAGATATACGCGGATTGCTGCGTGAAGCATGTTTCTTGATAGAAGTGACACGACATGATATTCATTTCGAGCAAGACTTAGGAAATGTACCACTTATGGGCGCATTTGATAATCGTCTCATTGTACAAGCTTTTTGCAATGTTATCAAAAATGCTAGCGAGTCTATAGATTCGGTTATGCGAGAGGAAAGTATTCACGGTCACATTCTTGTACGTTCTTATCGGCAAAGAGGATGTGTGGTTGTAGATGTTATTGATAATGGTAGAGGGCTTCCTAAAGAGCAAAGGCAAAAATTATTAGAACCTTATATAACAACGCGGGAAAAGGGAACAGGACTCGGGTTAGCTATAGTGCGCAAAGTTATTGAAGATCACGGTGGTTCTATGGAATTACATGATGCACCGAAGAGTTTTTATGAAGGTCGTGGTGCGATGATCCGTTTGATATTTCCGGAAGATGGGATTAAGCAGGATAATGTTATAGAGGCTATAGGTCGTAAAATAGGGGAATAGAATGGTATCAGACATCTTAATTGTTGATGATGAAGCAGACATTCGTGAGCTTGTTGCTGGTATTTTGGATGATGAAGGTTATGAAACGCGTGTTGCCTGTAACTCTGATGAAGCCTTAGCGCAAATTAGTGAACGTATTCCAAAGCTTATTTTTTTAGATATTTGGTTACAAGGGAGCCGTCTTGATGGCTTAGCCTTGCTTGATGAAATTAAAATGCGATATCCCACTCTTCCAGTCGTTATGATCTCTGGTCACGGCAATATTGAGACGGCTGTTTCTGCTATAAAGCGAGGGGCGTATGACTTCATTGAAAAACCTTTTAAAGCTGATCGCCTTGTATTGGTTGCGGAACGAACTCTTGAAAATTCGAATTTAAAACGGGAGCTTTTAGAATTACGAAAGCGCTCAAGTGAGACATTGGAACTTCTTGGAAAATCAACTGCTATAAAACATTTGCACCAAATCATAGAAAAAGTAGCACCAACCAATAGTCGTGTCATGATTACAGGTCCGTCAGGAGCGGGAAAAGAGATGGTTGCACGTACTATTCATGCGCTTTCAACACGTTCGAATGGACCATTTGTTACAATAAATGCCGCAACGATGACTCCAGAAAGAATGGAAATAGAATTATTTGGCAGCGAAATGGAGGGAGGGGAGCGCAAAATCGGTGCATTAGAGGAAGCACATGGTGGAATATTATATCTTGATGAAATTGCAGATATGCCACGTGAGACTCAAGGTAAAATTCTTCGGGTATTGACAGGGCAGACATTTGAGAGGGTTGGTGGCACAAAACGTGTCAAGGTGGATGTTCGTATCATTTCCTCGACGGCGCAAAATCTTGAAAATCTCATTTCTGATGGACGCTTTAGAGAGGATCTTTTTCACCGTCTTTCCGTTGTTCCCATTACTGTTCCACCCCTGTCAGCGCGTCGTGAAGACATTCCCGAACTTGTGCGTCATTTTGTTAAAACAATATCGCAGCAGGTTGGTATTAAGCCGCGTGAAATCAGTGATGATGTGATAGCTATTTTGCAAACACACGCTTGGCCAGGTAATGTCCGGCAATTACGCAACAATATTGAGCGTCTTCTCATTCTTGTACGTGATGGTGATGGGCCGATAACAGCAGAGTTTCTCCCTAGTGAAGTGAGTGATTCTTTGCCACGCATTCAAGTGGATGCAGATGAGGGGATCATGGATTTACCATTGCGTGAAGCACGAGAATTATTTGAAAAGAGGTATTTAATAGCGCAGATTGGGCGTTTGGGTGGAAATATATCACGTACAGCTGAATTTATAGGTATGGAGCGTTCAGCTTTGCACCGTAAGCTTAAAGCACTTGGAGTTTCTTAAAATTATGCGTGTTATTATTTGTGGCGCAGGACAGGTCGGTTATGGGATAGCAGAGCGTCTTGCTGCTGAAAATCACGATGTTACTGTTATTGATATTGAGACGAGATTAATTGAAAAAATTCGCGATACGTTGGATGTAAGAGGTTTTGTTGGTCACGGTTCACGACCTGAAGTTCTTTTAGCTGCCGATGCAGACAAAGCTGATATGTTGATTGCAGTCACTTTATTTGATGAAGTCAATATGGTCGCTTGCCAAGTCGCACACTCATTATTTAATGTTCCAACAAAAATAGCGCGTATTCGTTCACAATCTTATTTAGAACCACGTTATAAAACACTTTTTGCTAGAGAGAATATTCCCATTGATGTGGTTATTTCGCCTGAAGTTGAAGTTGGGGAAATGGTTTTACGTCGTATTGCGTTACCTGGTACAATAGATGTTCTTTATTTTTGTAATGATGATGTTGTTGCGTTAGCTTTGGAGTGTATGGAAGATTGTCCAGTTATTAATACACCTTTGCGTCAATTAACGGAGCTTTTTCCAGATCTTCGTACGACCGTTACGGCTATTAAGTGTGGATCAGAATTATTAGTCGCACATTCAGAGACGCAATTACGCATCGGCGATGTGACTTATCTTGTTGTTGCTCGTGATCAGATGCGTCGGGCTGTTGGGCTTTTTGGTCATAAAGAACAAGATGCACACCGCATGATTATTGCAGGAGGTGGTCATATTGGTCTTTATGTTGCTCAGGCTATTGAAAAGCGCCTCCATAAACTAAGACTGAAGATTATAGAGTCACACAGAGAGAGAGCGTTAACAATTGCTGATCAACTCGAAAAAACGACTGTTTTATATGGTAACGTCTTAGATCCAGTAATTCTTCAAGAAGCTGGAATTGATCAGTCTGATTTAATGATTACATTGACCAATCAGGACCAAGTTAACCTCTTAAGTGCTATTATCGCTAAAAGATTGGGATGTAAAGCCAATATGGTCTTGATTAACAATGTTGCTTACCAAGAGTTTAGCCGTGCCGTTGGTGTGGATGCCTATCTCAATCCACATAGTGTTACTATATCGAGAATTTTACAACAAATGCGCCGTGGACGTATTCGTGCTGTTCATTCGGTTTTTAATGGGCAGGCAGAAATTATTGAGGCTGAAGTTATGCAAACATCTTCATTGGTTGGGAAGTCATTGTCAGAGCTCAATTTATCAGATGGTTTGAGAATTGGTGCAATTTATCGTAATAAAACAATCATACAGCTTTCGGCAGATACGCGTATTTTATCTGGTGATCGGATAGTCATTTTTGCTCTTTCTGAGTATGTTCGTGATGTTGAGCAGCTCTTTCGTGTCAGTTTAGAATATTTTTGATATATTACGCCTATGGATATTTGCACTTTTTAGTATAGGGGACGATTAAGGCTGGTTGATAGACTGTGTTTGTCTTCAATGGTTAAAACTGGGCAATGCGTTAAGCTTTTCAGTTATGATAAAAAAATTTACCGATTGGTGTAGAACTGCACGAAGCCGAATCAATCCTCCCGCATTCGGCAATTTATCGTCTAGATCCCAATTTTTCTGATAGTAAACAGGGCTGCACAATTGTTCAATTTTCGGATTTTTTTCGTGTTATGCTGATGAAATATCGGCAAGGTGTTTGGTTAGATACAGATGTTTATCTCCTTAAACAATTTCACCCAAATGTGGATAAAGTTTGGCTTGCAAAAGAAAATGCTGTAAAAGTAGGTGTTTCTGCACTTTATTTTCCATCCGATAACCCTATTATAAAAGTGTTTGAAGATTATTGGGCAGGCACAGAAATTGTTTCCAATTGGCTTGGATTTAAACGTCGTGTTTGGAAAACATTCTGGTTAAAGAGGAAAAAAATGCCGATTTTACCGGAAGTCTTGGAGTTATGATATTTGGCAATGATGGTATTTCCCGATTAGCCAAACGATATGGTTTTTTTCATAAAGCAAAGGAAAAGGAAACTTTTTATTATTGGACGGGGCGAAAAACTGAACATATTTTTGATCCTGCTTTTGGCGTTAAACCGCTTACAGATCCACGTTTAATAGGATTTCATATTCACAGAAAAACAAAGACGACTCAAAGACCTCAGAAGGGAAGCTTTTACCATTGGGCAGTGTCTCGCATTCCTGATGGGGATGATTTATTTCGATAGAGTTATTATGACTATTTTAACCACTAGGATTTTAACCTTGCTTGAAGAGCATTAATGGTGACTTTCATAAGATATTAGCCTATGGAAAAAACATTGAATGCGTAAAGAGCGATTGTTATATGAACAGAAAGTAAAAACATGAGTGATCTAATGAAAACAGCATTAAGCCTTGTGCCTATGGTTATTGAACAGACTAATCGTGGTGAGCGGGCCTATGATATTTTTTCTCGTCTTTTAAAAGAGCGGATTATTTTTATTAATGGTCCTGTTGAAGATAATATGGCGATGCTTGTTTGTGCACAATTGCTTTTCTTGGAAGCCGAAAATCCTAAGAAAGAAATTAGTCTTTATATCAATTCACCTGGTGGTGTTGTGACGTCTGGTATGGCAATTTATGATACTATGCAGTTTATTCGCCCTCCTGTTTCTACACTTTGTATGGGGCAGGCTGCATCTATGGGATCATTACTTTTAACGGCTGGAGCAAAAGGTCACCGTTTTACATTACCAAATGCACGTATTATGGTGCATCAGCCATCTGGTGGTTTTCAAGGTCAGGCTTCAGATATTGAACGGCATGCACAAGATATTATAAAGATGAAACGGCGTTTAAATGAAATTTATGTGCAACATACGGGCCAGGATTATGAGGTTATTGAGAGGACTCTTGATCGTGATCATTTTATGACGGCGGAAGAGGCCAAGCAATTTGGTTTAGTTGATGATGTTATACAATATCGCGCAGAAACTGAAAAAGAAGAAAAAGATTAAGAGTTTTTATAGAAAAAAGAACTACTTTAAAAAGAGAGCTTTGTAAGAATATCGTGAAAGATAAGGAAAAATACCTGAAGATATTATGAGACGCAGTTTTTATATGTCTTTTAATTTTTGTTATGAAAAACTTCCTTTGAAAAGACGAAGTATTCATATACTGTGGTGAAAGGAAAGAAAAATGAGCAAAATTGGCAATAGTGGGGGCGAATCAAAAAATACTCTCTATTGCTCATTCTGCGGCAAAAGTCAGCATGAGGTGCGTAAGCTCATCGCAGGGCCCACTGTATTCATTTGTGATGAATGCGTAGAGCTTTGTATGGATATTATTCGTGAAGAAAATAAATCTTCTGGGATTAAGGCACGTGATGGTGTTCCTACTCCACAGGAAATTATAACAGTTCTTGACGATTACGTCATTGGTCAGCAACATGCAAAGCGTGTTCTTTCTGTTGCTGTTCATAATCATTATAAGCGACTTGCGCATCAGTCTAAGAGCAATGATATTGAGTTGGCAAAATCAAATATTCTTCTTGTTGGTCCAACGGGATGTGGTAAAACGTATCTAGCACAAACACTGGCGCGTATTATTGATGTGCCTTTTACGATGGCGGATGCAACCACTTTAACTGAAGCAGGCTATGTTGGTGAAGATGTTGAAAATATTATTCTAAAGCTTCTTCAAGCTGCTGATTATAATGTTGAACGTGCGCAGCGTGGTATTGTTTATATTGATGAGGTCGATAAGATTTCTCGTAAAGCTGAAAATCCATCTATTACAAGGGATGTTTCGGGGGAGGGTGTTCAGCAAGCATTGTTAAAAATTATGGAAGGAACGATTGCTTCTGTTCCTCCTCAAGGGGGGCGTAAGCATCCGCAACAAGAGTTTTTGCAGGTTGATACAACAAATATTTTATTCATTTGTGGTGGTGCTTTTGCTGGTTTAGAACGGATTATTTCAGGGCGTGGTGAGAAAACTTCTATTGGTTTTTCTGCTACCGTTAAGGCCCCTGATGAACGTTGTGTTGGTGAAATCTTTCGTGATTTAGAGCCTGAAGATCTTATAAAGTTTGGTTTAATACCAGAGTTTATTGGGCGTCTCCCTATTGTAGCCACGCTAGAGGATTTGGATGTTCATGCCCTTGTTCAAATTTTATCACAACCTAAAAATGCGTTGGTGAAGCAATATCAGCGTCTTTTTGAGATGGAAAATGTTGAGTTAGCATTTCATGAAGATGCTTTACGGGTTATTGCTAAGAAGGCAATTGAGCGTAAAACTGGTGCACGTGGTTTACGTTCTATTATGGAAAAAATACTTCTTGAAACGATGTTTGAACTGCCGTCTCTTGAAGGGGTTCAAAAAGTGGTCATTTCAAGTGATGTGGTTGATGGAAAAGCACGTCCTCTTTACATTTACTCAGAGCGTTTAGAAGATAAAGAAAATGTATCGGCATGATGTCGTGCGATAAGTGGTATAAAAACTATTTGAGGATGGATGTTTCTGAATATTATAGTCATAATGCTTGATTTATATGTTCGCAGTTACCACTTCATGTATTGTGGAAAGTTGAGGTTTCTAAGGGTGGGTTTGTGTAGTGGATAGATTATAGGCTCCAGAAAGGAGAGTTATGCAATATATTGATGAAAAGACAGATGAAGTAAGAGAGGGGTTTTACGCTGTTTTACCTCTTCGTGATATTGTTGTTTTCCCACATATGATTGTTCCGCTTTTTGTGGGTCGAGAAAAATCGATTCGTGCTCTTGAAGAAACAATGGCGGTTGATAAACAGATACTTTTAGTCACACAAAAAAATGCTTCTGACGATGATCCAAAATCAGAGGATATTTATGATATTGGTACGTTTGCGAATATTCTTCAACTTTTAAAGCTTCCTGATGGAACTGTAAAGGTTTTGGTTGAAGGCACCGCACGTGCAAAAATTAGCCAATTTGCAGCCAATGAAGATTATCATCAGGCCTATGCTTTTGCTACAGAAGAGTCTAGAGAGAATGATGTTGAGATTGAAGCTCTTTCAAGGTCGGTAATCTCTTACTTTGAAAATTATGTAAAACTTAATAAGAAAATTTCTCCTGAAGTTGTCAATGCTATTGGTCAGATTGATAATCCTTCTAAGCTTGCCGATACTATTGCTTCCCATTTAATGATTAAACTTTCAGAAAAGCAGGAAATATTAGAGCTATTACCTATCCGTGCTCGCCTTGAGCGTGTTCTTTCTTTCATGGAAGGAGAAATTTCTGTTTTACAGGTTGAAAAGCGTATTCGTTCACATGTGAAACGGCAAATGGAGAAAAACCAACGAGAATATTATCTCAATGAGCAGATGAAGGCTATTCAGAAAGAGTTGGGAGCGGGTGATGATAGCCGTGATGAGCTCTCTGAATTAGAAGAACGCATCAAGAAAACAAAACTTTCGAAGGAGGCGCAGGAAAAAGCTGGAGCAGAATTGAGAAAATTACGGAATATGTCCCCTATGTCTGCAGAGGCGACAGTTGTACGTAACTATCTTGATTGGCTATTAGCAATGCCTTGGGGTAAAAAATCAAAGATTAAAAACAATTTAGATTTTGCTGAAAAAGTCATGGACAATGAGCATTTTGGTCTTGAAAAAGTCAAGGAGCGCATTATCGAATATTTAGCAGTACAAAGTCGTGCATCGAAGATAAAAGGTCCTATTATTTGTTTATTGGGACCTCCTGGTGTTGGGAAAACATCACTAGCGCGCTCTATTGCAAAAGCGACAGGCCGGGAATATGTTCGTATTTCTTTAGGAGGAGTGCGGGATGAAGCAGAAATTCGTGGGCATCGCCGGACATATATTGGCTCTATGCCCGGAAAAATTATTCAATCTATGAAAAAAGCTAAAAAATCGAATCCGCTTTTTTTGCTTGATGAAATTGATAAAATGGGACAAGATTTTCGTGGAGATCCCTCATCAGCTTTATTAGAAGTACTTGATCCTGAACAAAATGGTACATTTATTGATCACTATTTAGAAGTAGAATATGATCTTTCTGATGTCATGTTTATTACAACTGCAAATACACTTAATATTCCAGGGCCGTTACTGGATAGGATGGAAATTATTCGTATTGCTGGCTATACTGAGTGTGAGAAAATAGAGATCGTTAAGCAGCATCTTTTACCGAAAGCATTGAAAGATCATTGTTTGACTAAAAAAGAATTTAGTGTTTCTGAAGATGCTATAAAGTCGATTATTCAATTTTACACACGTGAAGCGGGGGTTCGTAATCTTGAGCGTGAATTAATGAAAGCCGCGCGTAAGTCAGTGACAAGAATTCTTAAAATGCACCAAAAATCCATAAAGATTACAAAAGATAATATTGATGATTTCCTAGGTGTTAAACGTTATCACTACAACCAGATTGAAGGAGAAAATCAAATTGGTGTTGTGACAGGCCTTGCGTGGACAGAGGTTGGTGGAGAGCTCTTGACCATTGAAGGGGTTATGATGTCAGGTAAAGGCAAGATGACTGTAACTGGAAATTTACGTGATATTATGAAAGAATCAATTTCAGCAGCAGCATCTTACGTACGTTTTCGAGCTGTTGATTTTGGCATTGAACCTCCACTTTTTGATAAACGTGATATTCATGTTCATGTTCCAGAGGGGGCTACACCAAAAGATGGGCCATCAGCAGGGATTGCAATGGTAACGGCAATTGTTTCAGTTTTAACAGGGATAGCAGTACATAAAGATATAGCAATGACCGGTGAAATTACTTTACGTGGGCGTGTTTTACCGATTGGAGGATTAAAAGAAAAATTATTGGCAGCTCTTCGAGGAGGAATAAAAAAAGTACTTATTCCTGAAGAGAATGCAAAAGATTTGGTTGATATTCCCGATGATGTCAAAAATAATATGGAAATTATTCCAGTAAACCATGTGAGTGAAGTTCTTAAGCATGCTTTGGTTCATTTTCCTGAACCTATTGAATGGACAGAGCCTTCCACGGTACCTGTGCCTCTTAGGACAGAGAGTGACAGTGAGAGAATACAAATTGCACACTGATTCACTTATTTCATTTGAAAAAGCACTTTTAAAGCAGCAGAAGGTATTTTTGTAGTTGTTTTTCTGTTTATTTTGAAAAAAAAGTAAAAAATTCCGTGAATAACTGTGATTATTGCTAAAAAAACAATGTTTTGGATAAAAATAAGGCTTCAGTTTGCTGTACTTTTCAATAAACTGCTCAATAACACGATTAAGTTGTGTTATTCGGTAATATAGGAAAGGAAATGTTCCATGAATAAAAGTGAATTGGTTAGCTCCGTTGCTGAAAAAGCGGGTGTTTCGAAAGTGCAAGCTGGCTCTGTTGTAGACGCTTTTATCGCTTCTGTAACAGAGGCTTTGGCTTCAGGAGGAGATGTTCGTCTTCCAGGTTTTGGTTCTTTTGAAGTTTCTCATCGTGCTGCTACAAAGGGACGTAATCCTTCAACGGGTGCTGAAATTAATATTCCAGCACGTTCTGTACCTAAATTCTCTGCAGGAAAAAGTCTTAAAGAAGCTGTGAATAAAAAGTAATTTGAATAGCCCTAAAAAAACCCGCTTATAAATAAAATCGGGTTTTTTTAGAGGTTTTTTGCATGCTTTTCCATGTGGGTAGTTATAGTATGTACTTACTTTAAGGCGATTTAGTGCTTTTTAAAAATTTTAGATTTTAGTATTTGTATTGCAAATTTGTGTGCTTGTTTTAAAGAAACATCTTTCAATACTCCCAAGTCCATTACACAATGGCGTCTCTCCATAAATACTATTGAATAGTATAATGCAAAAGCCATAGCAATCCATTATCTTTATGCTTATCAAGGAGTAAGCGAGTACCATCATTGTATTTGTTAGCTCCCTATGTTGATAGCTCTTGCATTGAAACGATTCATGAGAGGCGTCTTTTCTCCGTTCTTCAAGTGTTTTTTACTCACATGATAATCCCGTTTGTGATGTGTAAGGGAATGGTTTTAATTCATCATGATCAGGTTAGAAATGTATGAAATTTATAGTATCTTGAGCTCTCAATTTAATATGCAAAACGATAGATTATTATGATAATCAATATATTAGAGTGATAATGAGAGCGATCAAAAAGCCATTCTCGTGGGAATTTGATATATGTTTAATTGCCTTATTTGAGGTGGTATAATTTCATATTATTCGTTATCTTAGGTGCGCGTTTTCTTTACGATAAAGAAATCTTTTAAGATTCTGATAGTGTTTAATAAATAATAGACCGGAACGTGATGTTTATTCAGAGTGATAGTCAGTATCATAAAAACACTCTAAAATGATTTAGCATGAAAGTCATGAGATATGTTGAACAGAGTGTGCGTTTTTCATAGAAAAGAGCTGTTTTGCTCTTTATCTGCTAACCATTGAATACAATCATTGAGAGCTCTAGCCGTTAGTGCTTGTTTTTTTGCTAATTTTTTTTCTTTGCTTGGTAAGCGTTTTCCTAAGTGCTTCATAGGCTCAACAGGGGGGAAAAGTCCAAAATTGATATTCATTGGTTGAAAGGATTGTTTTTCTATTTCTTCAGCCACGATGTGGCCACCCGTAATATGGTTTAAAAGAGCTCCAAATGCTGTGGTTGATGGTGGTAATAAAGGGCAGTTATGATGATATTCAGCAGCGGCAAAACGCCCAGCAAGAAGCCCTATTGCAGATGATTCTACATAACCTTCACATCCGGTAATTTGTCCTGCAAAACGCAGTTGGGGTCTTTCTTTCAAACGAAGAGTTTGATCAAGAATGATGGGGGAATTGAGGTAAGTATTGCGGTGAAGTCCACCAAGGCGTGCAAATTCAGCTTTTTCAAGACCTGGGATCATTCTAAAAATACGAACTTGTTCTCCATATTTCAGTTTTGTTTGAAAACCGACCATATTATAAAGGGTTCCAAGTTTATTGTCTTGGCGTAATTGGACGACGGCGTATGGTTTAACTGTGGGATTATGGTCATTAGTTAATCCCGTGGGTTTCATAGGACCATATCTGAGGGTTTCAAGTCCACGCTCAGCCATAATTTCAATTGGTAGGCATCCATCAAAATAGGGAATTTTTTCAAAGTCACGGAATTCTGTTTTTTCCGCACCTTTCAACGCTTGAATAAAGGCTTCATATTGTTCTTTATTAAGAGGACAATTAAGGTAATCTTTTCCCGTTCCTTCTGGTCCGATTTTGTCATAGCGAGACTGATACCAACAAATATCCATATCAATACTATCAATATAGATAATAGGAGCAATAGCATCAAAAAAAGAAAGGGCTTCTGTTCCGGTTATTGCTTGTATTGCTTGCGTCAGTGCTGGTGAGGTAAGGGGACCTGTTGCAATGATAATATGATGCCAATCTTCAGGGAACTCTTGAATTTCTTCACGTTCTATCGTTATAAGAGGATGATTTTCAAGTGCTACTGTAACAGCTTTGGAAAATCCATCGCGGTCAACGGCAAGAGCACTCCCAGCTGGGACTTTGTTGGCATCAGCGGCTTTCATAATGAGGGATTTTGCCAATCGCATTTCGGTATGTAAAAGTCCTACGGCATTTGTTGATGAATCATCAGAACGGAATGAATTTGAACAGACCAGTTCTGCAAGCTTATCGGTTTTATGGGCATCAGATTTCTTATGAGGCCGCATTTCATGCAAAATAACGGGGATTCCTGATTGAGCAATCTGCCAGCATGCTTCACTGCCTGCTAGACCACCGCCGATGATATGAATTGGAGTACTGAATGTATTTGACATAACTTACTTTTAGCGGAAGCAGTTTTGTATGGAAAGCATAGATTTTTTTATAATTTTGCAAGAATGACGCATATTTGTTTTTTTTAATATATTTATTTGCTTTTTTTCTTTAATTAATGCTATAGAAACGCCGCTTGTATAAGGTTATTGGCTTGTAAGCTTGAGCGGATGTGGCGAAATTGGTAGACGCACCAGATTTAGGTTCTGGCGGGAGACCATGGGGGTTCGAGTCCCTCCATCCGCACCAAAGGAATTGTTTGAGCACTAAGAACTTTTATGTGTTTGGAATTCCGCTTCATGGTGATTTAGCACTCAAGTGTTAGAATGGTAGTATTATCAGAGTGAGCTTATTCACTCTCCTCAGAAAAATAAAGGTTGTTTCATGCAGGTTACCGAGACGCTTAATGAAGGACTGAAGCGCGAAATTAAGATCGTGGTTCCAGCGCGAGATTTAGAAGAAAAATTAAATGAACGGTTAGATGATACCAAAGGTAAGATTAAGCTTAATGGTTTTCGTCCTGGCAAGGTTCCTGCTGGATACCTACGAAAAATGTACGGTAAGTCTTTTATGGCGGAAATTCTCAATGAGATTGTCAATGATGCACCGCATTCTGTTTTAGCTAATCGCAATGAACGTTCGGCAATGCAGCCGCAAATTGATGTAGATGAAGATGAACAAATTTTGGATGGTAAAGCTGATTTTATTTTTCGTTTAAAATATGAAGTTTTGCCAGAATTTGAAATTAAAGATTTTGAACATATTGAAATTACCCGCGAAATTGCAGCTATCCCTGAACAAGAGATTGATGAACAAGTAAAGCGTGTCCTTTCTTCTACGCGAAATTATTCACTAAAAGATGGTGTTTCTGAAGAAGGAGATCGTGTTACAATAGATTATCTTGGCAAGCTTGAGGGAGTTCCCTTTGAGGGGGGAGCAGATAGTGATGCACAATTGGTTCTTGGATCAAAACAATTTATTCCTGGTTTTGAGGAACAATTGGTTGGTATGAAAGCAGGAGATGCCAAAACAATTTCTGTTAAATTTCCTGATAATTACACTGCAGTACATTTGGCTGGTAAGGATGCAGAATTTGATATCACTGTTAAAGCTGTCTCTAAACCCGACGAGCTAAAGATCGATGATGAGGCTGCGCAAAAAGTTGGTTTAGAATCCCTAGATCGCTTGCGTGAAGTTGTCCGTGGACAGATTGAAAGTCAATATGGCTCAATGACACGTCAAAAAATTAAGCGTCAAATTCTTGATGCTTTAGATGCTGATTATAATTTTGAGATTCCTGAAGGACTTTTAGAAATCGAATTTGATAATATATGGGCTCAGGTTAATAACGATTTAAAAAAGGCTGGGCGCAGTTTTGAAGATGAAGGTGTTACAGAGGAACAGGCGCGCGAGGAATATCGTGTACTTGCACAGCGCCGTGTTCGTTTAGGTTTGGTGCTTTCTGAAATTGGAATTAAGGTTGGTGTTAAAGTAAGTGAAGATGAGCTAAAAGCAGCGGTTTTTGATCAGGTTCGCCAGTATCCTGGACAAGAGAAAGAAATTATGGATTTTTTCCGTAAGACTCCGGAGGCTGTTGCAAATTTACGTGCTCCCATTTTTGAGGAAAAAGTCATTGATCATTTGCTGTCACGGATAAAAGTTACAGATAAAGAAGTGACCGTTGAAGAGCTCATGAAAGAATATGACGAAACAGATTTAACAGAAAAAAAACCGGTAAAGAAAAAATCTGTAACAAAAGAAAAAGGTGCTGAGAAGGTTCCAGCAAAAAAGAAAGCGCCTAAAAAAGGTTAATATTACATTCACAGAAAAGGCCCGATAAAATCGGGCTTTTTTTATGAGAACAATATTCTAAGCTTGCACTCAGAGTGATTTTAGATTAGCCATCAGATGTATTTGGAAATATTGATAGTGGATTGGCAATGGATATCGTTGATACGCGCACTTCTGATTCTAAACGTTTCATTTCTGGCGTTACAGGTGATTGGGAAGTCATCATTGGCATGGAGGTTCATGCACAAATCATATCAAATTCAAAACTTTTTTCAGGTGCGTCAACAAAATTTGGTGCTGAACCAAATAATAATGTTTCGCTTATTGATGCTGCGATGCCTGGTATGTTGCCTGTACTTAATCAAGAATGTGTCTGTCAAGCCGTTCGAACGGGTTTGGGATTAAAGGCAAAAATTAATTTAAAATCTGTTTTTGATCGTAAAAATTATTTTTATCCAGATTTACCGCAGGGATATCAAATTTCTCAATTTCACTATCCAATTGTAGGAGAGGGAAAGATTATTATATCTGTTGGTCCAGATTCGAATGGCCAGTTTGAGGACATTGAAATTGGGATTGAGAGGTTACACCTTGAGCAGGATGCTGGAAAGTCGATGCATGATCAACATCCGACAATGTCTTTCGTAGATCTCAATCGTTCTGGTATCGCTCTTATGGAAATTGTTTCCAAACCAGATATGCGCTCATCAGATGAAGCCAAAGCTTATATGACTAAATTGCGTACAATTGTCCGTTATTTGGGGACCTGTGATGGTAATATGGATGAAGGATCCATGCGTGCGGATGTTAACGTATCAGTTCGTCGTCCTGGTGAGAGTTTTGGAACGCGCTGTGAAATTAAAAATGTGAATTCTATTCGTTTCATTGGTCAAGCAATAGAGTATGAAGCACGTCGTCAAATTGCAATTTTAGAAGATGGCGGTACAATAGATCAAGAAACGCGACTATTTGATGCAGCTAAAGGTGAAACGCGGTCTATGCGCTCAAAGGAGGAAGCACATGACTATCGTTATTTTCCTGATCCAGATCTTTTACCGTTGGAATTTGATCAGGCCTTTGTTGATGCTTTGGCGGCGGAATTACCGGAATTACCAGACGACATAAAAGCACGTTTTGTCAAGGAGATGGGGGTGACAGTGTATGATGCTTCTATTCTTGTGACAGAAAAAGCCATTGCTGATTATTTTGAGGAAGTAGCTCGGGGGCGTGATGGAAAAATGGTTGCCAATTGGGTGATTAATGATCTTTTGGGTGCTTTAAACAAAGATAATCGTGGGATTGAAGAGACACCGGTGACACCAAAGCAATTAGGGGGTATTATTGATCTTATCAAAGAAGGAACAGTCTCTGGAAAAATTGCCAAGGATCTTTTTGAAATTATTTGGAATGAGGGTGGGGATCCGCGTCAGATTGTAGAAGAGCGCAATATGAAGCAAGTAACGGATACAAAAGCTATTGAGCAGGCTGTTGATGAGATTATTGCGAAAAATTCTGATAAAGTGATGCAAGCAAAACAAAAGCCTGCTTTAGCTGGTTGGTTTGTTGGACAAGTCATGAAAATGACGGGGGGAAAGGCAAATCCTCAAACTGTTAATGAATTGATTCGGGTAAAACTTGGTTTAGAGGATTAAGTTTTAGAGAAGAGAGAAAAGCTCATAGATAGAGTGTTTTGTCGTGAAGAAATATGAATGAGCCTCTCAAATGAAGAGGCAATTGATTTTCACCAATAAGGTTTTTTTATTCATTTAAAATATTATAACATATTTATTCCAACGATTAATTTTGTAAATATATTAGAAGAGATGAAAGAGAAGATGGTTCGTTTTTTGAAGCAAATCTTTACATGGTGGAGTGGGAATACCATAAATACACGCTTTTTTACGTGGTGTAAAGGTAAGCGCATAGGGGAAGATCAGTTTGGGAATATTTATTATGAGGGGGGCATTCATAAAGATGGATATCCACGTCGTTGGGTCATTTATAAAGATTATTCTGAAGCTTCTACTATTCCACCAGGGTGGCATGGCTGGATTCATCATCGCTGTGATACTCCACCGACGCAGGAGAATTATAAAGCGTATGAATGGGAGAAGCCTCATGTTGCCAATATGACAGGGACAAATGAAGCTTATCGACCAAAGGGGGCGATCACTTACAGCGGAGAACATCCTTGTATGCATGAAGATTATGATGCATGGTCACCTAAACAGTAAAATATTTGAATCTGTGTGTATTTTTCTTATTTTGCACTATCTTGTGGTTAGAGTTGTTTTTAGATATGATTAATTTGAAGTGATGAGAGTTTTTTTAGTGTTAGGATTAAGGCGCTTTTTTTGTCTTTTATTCATAGAAATTATCGTGGTTATGTCCTCTGCTCGTGAAGTGCAGGCTGAACGTATCAGCAATGGCATTGCTGTTTTTGCAGGTCTTGATAAAATTACGGGTCGGACTACGCGTTTTGAAGTTTCGCTTGGTGAAATTTATCAATATGGTGCTTTGCAGGTGATGCCGCGGGCATGCTATACAAGTTCTAAGGATGAGGCAACTCGTACAACCGGATTTATTGAAGTCAATGAGGTAACATTAGATAAAAAAATACGGCGTATTTTTACAGGGTGGATGTTTGCAGATAGTCCTGGCTTGAATGCTGTAGAGCATCCTATTTATGATGTTTGGTTAAAAGACTGTAAGCAGTCTTAATAAAGGTTGTGCTACTTTAATAGCCTCATTTTATAAATGATGTATTGAAATTAAGTTTAAATATTAATGAATATTTTCTCACAGTAACTTTTGAAACTATACTGTTTAAATATTGAAGTTAAAGGCTTGTTGATGTTTTTGGATTTCATTGGTAAGGCGTCTATCTTACTTTTATATCGGTTTTCATGGAGGCGCTCGCTATCAAATTGGTGAATTGTAAGATGTCATTCTATACAAAGCGAGCACCAATGAATAGAGAGAGATTTTTTTGATTGAGAAATAACCGATTAACGATGTGGTTGTTAATACCGTAAAAGTTTCAGATAATTTAAATGATCCCATTTCATTGAGTATGATACAGTTTTTTTTGGATAATATTCTTCATGCCCGGTTCTTTTTAAGATATCTTATATTGAAGATGAGTATTTTTACGGAGAGATATTTAACATTTAGGAAAGGGTAACGAAGAAGGTACCAAATTTAAAAATCT
This sequence comes from Bartonella vinsonii subsp. berkhoffii ATCC 51672, assembly GCF_902825225.1. Lineage (GTDB taxonomy): Bacteria > Pseudomonadota > Alphaproteobacteria > Rhizobiales > Rhizobiaceae > Bartonella > Bartonella berkhoffii. The sequence continues at coordinate 2,322 of NZ_CADEAK010000003.1, read as the reverse complement.
CCTACTATCAAAAAGGATGTTTTCCGCAAAGAGCTCTTCTTCAGAGAGTATGAGATTTATTCAATTAGGTTTTTATAATGAAAAATATCGATCATCAATTTAGAAATGCTTCATTTTTGCCAAAAAAAACTAGAGAACCATTGTTGAATGTTCCATTCATTATAGTCGTTTTGATAGCGCTCTCTTTTTGTATTTATTTTGTCCACCAGTATTTTTTTTCTGAGCAACTCTATATTAAAAGTCTTGGATTTTTTTCATTTACCCCCGTGCTATTCAAAGCAGAGCCTTTAACATTTTTTCATACCGTGATGAGTTACTCATTTATGCATGGTAGTGTGAAACATGTCACTCTTAACATGGCTTGGCTTTTAATTTTGGGGACTCCTTTGGTAAGACAGTTTGGTGGGATACGCTTTTTGATTTTTTGGGCCTTAACAGCAGTAATAGCTGCTTTGACTTATTTTGTCTTTCATCAAGAGAGTGTGATACCGCTTGTTGGTGCATCGGGTGTAGTGTCTGGAATGATGGGTGCTATTGCGCGTTATGGTTTTTCTCTTGGTTATTGGGGGAAAAATACACACAACGAAAGACTTTTAGGTTCTTTATTATCTCTCAAACATGCCCTCTGTTCAAAGGGGGTACTTGTTTACGTCAGCATATGGCTGGGTATTGATTTTATCATAGGCATTTCCTCTTTTCTGTTTGAAGGAGATGGTATTTCAATAGCGTGGGAGGCTCATATCGGTGGTTTTTTTGCGGGCTTTTTGTTGATTGGTTTTTTTGATATTTCGTCGAAAAAATGTAACACTACGATCTAAGATACTTATGCGTTGCATAAAGCGCTATTGTTGCTGCGTTTGAAACATTGAGTGATTTAATATTTCCAGGAATATCAAGACGTGTTAATGCGCAAACGGTTTCTCGTGTTTTTTTACGGAGGCCTTTTCCTTCTGCTCCTAAAACAAGAGCAATTTTATTTCCTGTTAATGCTGTTTCTAAAGGAATTTCACCTTTTGAATCGAGTCCAAAGCTCATAAAACCTGCTTTATGAAGTTCTTGAAGTGCTTCGGTAAGATTCCGTACGGTGATATAATTAATCAACTCTAAAGCTCCAGATGCGGCTTTAGCAAGAACTCCGCTTTCTTGGGGTGAGTGGCGATAAGTGGTAATAAGAGCTTCAGCTTTAAATGCAACAGCAGAGCGCATAATAGCACCGACATTATGGGGATCGGTAATTTGATCCATTATGATGACAAGATCGGTATTGGTGAGTTCAGACAATTGGTATGGTTTGAGGGGAGCAGTTTCCACAACAACACCTTGATGAACAGCATCACTTCCAACGAATGTGTCGAGTTGTTTGGGTAAACATAATGTAACAGGACAAGGTAACTCTGATTCGGGTATGTTTAATCGTTTTAAGGCATTTGCTGTAGCATAGAGATGTCCGAAAATTCTTTTTGGGTTTTTTAAAGCGGCATGAACCGAATGGATCCCATAAAGATAGATTTTCCCTTGTTGCGGGGAAAGAGCTTCCTTTTTCAGATAGGTAGACGAGCGAGAATGGAAGCCTTTTGTATCACGATATTGGCGACGTAAACGAGCATAATGAGAGTTTTGTGATATTTTTTCTTTCATAGTTTGTTTATAGCGTATTCATAGCAAAAAGAGAGAGAAAAAAGCTGTGATTTAAAATTATTAGCAGGAAATTTGTACAGAATCGTATTTATTCTGTTGACAGAGGCGATAGTAATCGTCATAACCGCCCCGCAACCTGTTGAATTGAATGGGTGATCAAAGTATTGTAGTGATGCCTTGCGTACAACTTTGCCGGTGTAATGGAGGGGTGCCCGAGTGGTTAAAGGGGGCGGACTGTAAATCCGTTGCGTATGCTACGTTGGTTCGAATCCAACCCCCTCCACCATTCATCGAAGGAGAGTTAGTACATGGTTGCGGGTATAGCTCAATGGTAGAGCAGCAGCCTTCCAAGCTGAATATGCGGGTTCGATTCCCGCTACCCGCTCCAAACAGTTATTTATAACTAGGCAAGTAACTATGATGGGAGATTTTTCTATCGTCACGTTAGGCGGGGTTCCTGTCTAAGAGTTGTAGGGGTCGAACTGGTATGCAAGCTCAGTTTAATTCGGTTGTGCAGTCCTGTTTCTAGGTGCTAACAAAACAAGAGATTGATAGCGATGGCAAAGAGCAAATTTGAACGTACGAAGCCGCATGTTAATATTGGAACGATTGGTCACGTTGATCATGGAAAGACATCGTTAACAGCAGCGATTACGAAATATTTTGGTGAATTTAAAGCGTATG
>NZ_CADEAK010000002.1 GCF_902825225.1 Bartonella vinsonii subsp. berkhoffii ATCC 51672 | reverse complement strand
TGCGCCTTTGTGGCAAAAGCGCCTCAATGCGTAAAGAACTCAAAGAACAAACAAGTGAACATTTTGATCACAAAACCGTTGGCGAGATTGTTGAAACCCTGGCCAAACGCCATGGTTATCAAGCAAAGGTCAGTCCAGAATTCACGCACAAAACTTTACCTTATGTGATTCGTACAGATCAATCGGCTGTTGATTTTTTAACCCGCCTTGCTGAGCGTATGCAGGCACGTTTTCTCATCAAAGACAATAAGTTTTTATTTTTAAGCGGCAACAATTTACCGGCAATCACTCTTGCCAAGCATGATTGTTCCAGTTGGGAATTTACCCTCGAGCCACGCACCCAATATGGCAGCGTTGAATCAACCTACTTTGATCGCTCGCAAGGAAAGCAACTGTCTGTCAAATATCGTACAAACCTCCAAGGTCCTACACGGCGTTTGCGTGGTTGCTACACCTGCAGAGAAGAAGCTTTAGCTGCTGCCGCATCAGAATCAGATCGGCTGTGCCGTAGCATGGGCAGTGGTTCTTTGGTTTTAGAGGGGCGTCCAGAAATCATGGCCGATCAACCTCTCATTTTGCAAGGGTTTCGGGAGCAAATCAATGGACCATGGAAAGCTGAAACCGTGACCCACCGCTATGAGAAACAAAGCGGCTATACTACAGAAATTACCTTAGAGGCACCAGAGAAGGGAAAGGAAAGCAACAAAGAAGAATAGAGGCTGGGCTGGTTGCCCAGCCAACGGGAACAGTTTGAGACACACCCGTCCGATGTAACACAACTTAACATCGCAGCCACTTCTTATCACTTGAAGCAATGAGAAGATGGCTACTATAGAGGGAAGAGTGTTAAAAAATTATGGATACACTTTACAAGGAAACGTTAAAATCTGTCGATCCCATTACACCAGCTGCTGCTTATATTGGTGGCAAAAGCAGGTTAGCCAAAACCATTACCAAAATCATTGAAGACACCCCGCATAAAATTTATGCTGAGCCGTTTGTTGGGATGGGAGGGATATTTTTTAGGCGAAAATTGATCCCCTTATATGAAGTTATCAATGATCGTTCAGGTGATGTGGTAAATTTTTTTAGGGTATTGCAACGCCATTATCATCCTTTTATGGATCTTTTGCGGTTCCAGATTAGTAGCCGTGAGACGTTTCAACATTTTACGTTACAAGATCCCAAAACCCTTACAGATTTAGAGCGGGCTTTGCGGTTTTTATATTTACAGCGGTTAAGTTTTAGTGGTCAGGTGGCCAAACGTACATTTAGAGTTGATCCTAATCGTAGTGCACAGTTTAATCCTCTTAAACTTGAATCGTTATTAGAACCTCTTTATCGCCGGTTATCCAATGTTACCATTGAACATTTAGACTGGTCTGATTTTATCCATCGCTATGACCGGACAAACACCTTGTTTTACCTTGACCCGCCTTATTGGGGTGCTGAGGATTACTATGGGAAGGATTTGTTTAAGCAAGAGGATTACCAGACGATGTCTGTGCTTCTTGGACAATTAAAAGGGAAGTTTCTTCTCTCTCTCTCAATGATGTGCCAGAGATACGAGAAACCTTCAGTCAATTTACATTAAAAGAAGTGAGAACGATTTATTCGTATTGCTCTTCTCCCGCTAAGGAACTGATCATCACCAATTGTGATTTAGCAGAAAAAGACCCATGAGAGGGTCTTTAAATGACCTTTGAAAGGTCTTTGAAGACCCTTTGAGAACCCTTTGAAAAAATGAAAATCCTTTGAAAAGGAGGTCATTTTTACAAAATATGATGCGAATTAGACAAAATTTGCTGGTCTCTGCATGCATATCTTACAGATTTTAGCTGTCAAATAATGGGATTATTGGAAGAAATGAATCATCTTAAATTGTGATTCTGGGCAGAGCAAAACAAAATTCATGAAAGCGGCTCTGAGAACCGCCTAAAAAAGCCTTTGAAAAAAATAAATTGGTACAAAACCTACTGTCAAATTATACAAAACCTGCTGGCAAGCTACACTGATGGCAAGCTACAGGCAAGCTACAACTGAATACAAAATTCATGGAGCGGGCGATGGGATTCGAACCCACGACCCCAACCTTGGCAAGGTTGTGCTCTACCCCTGAGCTACACCCGCTCACCGATTCGAAACATATTCTGCTTCAGATGCTGTTGTATGGCGTAGCCTTTTGCGAATTGCAACAAAAAAATAACATTTCAGTTTGATTTATTTTACGTACGGTTCAAAAAAGCAAATAAAGATTGATTTTGAAAGTTTCTTCAGCAATAAATTATTCACTTTTTAATTGTTACAAAAGAGGGGCGGAGCCAAATGTCGAAAAGAATAAGCCTATTAGGAGTTGCCATTGCAGCTGTTTTTGCTATGAATAATTTTGCAAAAGCAGATGATCATAGTAAATACGTTCAAGTTGCGATAACGCAAATCATGGCACATCCTGCTGCAGATACGGTGCGTAAAGGGGTGATAGATGCGCTAACGGAAAATGGCTATAAACAAGGTGAAAACTTCGAACTCACTTTTTTATCCGCACAGGGAAATATTTCTACAGCAATACAAGTTGCACGTAAGTTTGTTGGTGATAAACCTGATGTCATTGTTGCTATCAGTACGCCTTCAGCACAAACAGTGCTTGCGGCTACGAGAACAATTCCTGTTGTTTTTGCTGCGATTTCTGACCCTATTGGAGCAAAAATCGTGTCTTCGCTTACTAAACCCGGTGGTAATGTAACGGGAACTTCTGACCGTATAGATGTGGCACAAAGCCTTAAGCTTTTGCAGGAAGTAAAACCAGATTTGAAAAAACTTGGTTACCTTTATAATGCTTCTGAAGCAAACTCGATTTCAACACTGAAGATGTTACAGGATGTAGCAGATAAAGCTGGAATCGAAATCATACCTTCATCGGTGCCTAAACCTTCTGATGTGCAAGCAGCAACACGGGCTTTAGTGGGTAAAGTAGATGTCATTTTTATTCCCGCCGATAATACTGTTCTTTCTGTTTTAGAGGGAGCAGTAAAGGTTACAGAGGAAACGAATACGCCTTTATTTACTGTTGATTCTAACTCTATTGGACGTGGTCCTTTTATGACGCAAGGCGTGAATTTCTATGATGTAGGCCTTGAAGCTGGAAAAATGGTCGTGCGTATTTTAAAGGGTGAAAAGCCTGGTGATATGGATATTATGCAGGCAGCGAATAATGATATCCGAATTGATATGAAAGCGGCTAAAAAAGCTGGTATCATCATTCCACAGGCAGTTATGGAACGCGCAACAAAGATCATTCAGTAGACTTTTATTGATATGATATCGATACAATAATAATACGTTAGGTTTTCGTGAAGTGGGATTCTGAATGAATATATTTGCGTTTTCTGGTGCTGTAGAATTAGGTCTTATTTACGCATTCGTTGCTCTTGGGGTTTATCTCTCGTTTCGCGTTTTAGATTTTCCTGATTTAACTGTCGATGGTTCATTTCTTCTTGGTTCGTGCGTTTGTGGTGTTTTGATTCTTTTAGATTTTAATCCATGGACGGCTATGGCATGTGCTTTTTGTGCAGGTATGGCAGCAGGTTTACTAACAGCTTTGCTGAATTTGCGTTTTGGCATTTTAAATCTTTTGGCTTCTATTTTAACAATGTCAGCACTTTATACGATTAATCTCCGTATTATGGGGATTATGGGAAGGTCTAATATTAATTTGGCACTTGCCGATACCACTTTAACACCTTTTTATGGTGTGTTTGGTCTCCCTGATATTTTTGTGCGTCCTCTTTTTGTTGGTTCAGTTTTGCTGGTTGTAGCATTTTTCATTTGGCGCTTTTTGGAAAGTGAAATAGGTCTTGCTATGAGAGCAATGGGCGCTAATCCACGAATGGCTACAGCGCAAGGGATTCATACATCAGCATTAATTTATTTTGGTATGGGACTTTCAAATGCATGCGTTGCACTTGGAGGTGCCCTTTATATTCAAACCGCAATTGCTACAGATATTACTGGTGGAACTGGTACCATTGTTTTCGGTTTAGCAGCAGTGATTATCGGTGAAACTCTCTTTCGTACACGCAATATTTTCTGGATTATTATCAGTTGTATTGTGGGATCTGTTCTTTATCGCGTTGCCATACAGTTTGCTTTTGAAGCACAGGGGATTGGTATTAATACATCAACAGATCTCCAATTAATCACTGCCCTTTTGGTTGTTTTAACGCTTATTGTACCACGTTATTTGGGGAGGCGTAAACATGATTGAATTTGCGCATGTTGGGGTTACTTTTAAACCACGAACGCCTTTGGAAAAACAGGCTCTCATTGATCTTAATCTTAAGATTGATCAGAGAAGTTTTGTGACGGTTATTGGTTCAAATGGTGCTGGTAAATCAACTTTGTTGAGTGTTTTAGCAGGTGCAGTTCTTCCTACAGAAGGAAAAGTGATCATCAATGGGCAAAATGTTTCCAGACAATCAATAAGCGAGCGTGCTGGAAAAGTTGCTTGTGTCTTTCAAGATTCGTTAGTGGGAAGTTGCGGTTCTTTAACAATTGAAGAAAACTTGGCTCTTGCTGCTCTTCGTGGTAGTCGTCGTGGCTTGCGTTCAGCTTTAGATCATAAGAAACGACAATTTTTTCGAGATAAAATTGCCCAATTAGGTATTGGTCTTGAGTCGTGTATTCATAATCCTATGGACAGTTTATCAGGAGGACAACGTCAGGCTGTCTGTCTTGTTATGGCGACTTTAGCGCACGCAGATGTTTTATTGCTTGATGAACATACTTCAGCATTAGATCCAGGAATGGCTGATTTTGTGATGCAGTTAACCGAAAAAATTGTTGAAGAGAAGAAATTAACCACTATTATGGTCACACATTCTATGCGTCAGGCTCTTGATCATGGAGATCGGACACTGATGTTGCATGGTGGAAAAGTGATTTTGGATGTGCGTCAAGAAGAACGTAAAGGGTGGGGTGTGAGTGATCTTATAGGCATGTTCCAAAAAGTTCGTGGTGAAGCCTTTGATGATGATGAACTTTTAATGGATTGATATTTTGGCTCAGAAAAAAGCGCATGAAGTTGACCCTTTCCTAGCGCGTTTTTCGCGTGCTTTTCCTATCATTCTCATTTATGGACCAGATCGTGGTCTTGTTTGTGAACGCGCACAGCGTTTTGCTAAGCTTACGCAGGTGGCAATAGAAGATCCTTTTTCAACGGTTCGTTTGGATGCCGCTGAGATTGATAAAGACCCTGCTCGCTTGGGAAATGAAGCGCGTACTTTGTCACTCTTCGGGGGTGATCGTTTGATATGGGTTTCTAATGGTGCTAACCAAAAAGGTTTTCTTACAGCTTTAAAGCTTTTAATTGAGGAACCACCAGAAGCGTGTTTTATTCTCATTGAAGCAGGAGATTTGAAAAAAGGAACAGGATTGCGCAATGTTGTTGAAACGGCATCAATAGCAATGGCTCTTCCCTGTTTTGCAGATGATGCTCGTTCTCTTGATGGATTGATTGATGAGGTTTTGGGACATTTTAAGAAAACCCTTTCTTTGGATGCACGAAAGTGGTTGCACGAAAGTTTGGGAGGGGACCGTCTTGTATCACGCAGTGAATTGGAAAAGCTTTGTCTTTACGCTTCTGATATCCATATGACTCTTGAAGATGTGAAAGCGATTGTCAGCAATGTGAGTGCTCTTTCTCTCGATGAAGTGGTTGATGCACTTCTCTTGGGGGATATCGCGGGTTTTGAAGCCCATTTTAGCCGATATGCCGCAATGCACGGTACAGTTTTTTTTGTTTTGAGTACAGCACAAAGGCATTTTCAGCAATTACAACTCTTGCGTTATCAAGTGGAGGTTGAAGGAAAATCCCCTTCTACAGTGATTTCTCAAGCGCGCCCTCCTATTTTTTTTCAACGCAAAAGAACAGTGGAGCAAGCTTTAAGATATTGGAAGTTAGAACATATTTCCTATGCAATGGAAAGAATTCAAAGTGCTGTTTTAGAAAGCCGTAAAAATTCGTCTTTAGGAGAGGCTATCATTCGTCAGGTTTTGCTGGGCCTTACAATTGCTGCACGACGCCAAATGGCTGCTTAAGATCTTCCGTTGTATTTGTGAAGACACTTACTTTGAAGAGCTTAAAAATTTTATGAAATAAATATTGTTCTCTTATAAAATTTGTTTGTTGTTTTGAAAAATAAAAGGGGTGCTCTTAAAATGGTGAATGGGGCATAGGTTTCTTCTATCATTTATTTTTGGTGCATTTTTCAGGTAAAAATGATCTGTTAGTGGTTTGCTTAAGCGATTATTGGGGGGCGTGTGACGTTCATTATTTCTTCTTTTGCCGGTTGTGGTTTTTAAAATGTTTGATACATAGATCTTGAATAAACAGAGAGGCAAATTGCGGTTTTGTTGCCATTAAAGGTCTTTAAAGGTGAAAGATGCTCCATATCCAATTTGAAAAAATAGCAGTCATTGGGATTGGTCTTATTGGCTCGTCTTTGGCAAGAGTGATTAAAAAGAAAAATCTCGCAGCTCAAATTTCTATCGCAACGCGGCGGCAAGAGACATTGAAGAGAGCACGTGAGTTGGAACTTGGGAATTTTTATACAACTGATAATGCAGAAGCTGTTGAAGGAGCAGATTTAGTGATTGTTTCTGTTCCTGTTGGGGCAAGTGCGGAGGTGGCAAAAAACATTCGTGATCATTTAAAGCCAGGGGCGATTGTGAGTGATGTTGGTTCCACAAAAGCGTTGGTCATTGCAGAAATGGCGCCTTTATTACCAAAATCCGTTCATTTTATTCCTGGTCATCCGATTGCGGGAACAGAATATTCAGGGCCGGATGCTGGTTTTGCTGATTTGTTTATGAATCGCTGGTGTATTTTAACGCCTTTTGCTGAAAGTGATGCTGCGGCTGTAGTAAAATTGACAGCGTTTTGGGAAGCTTGTGGTGCGCGAGTCGAGAAGATGGACGCGAAACATCATGATCTTGTTTTGGCTATTGTTTCCCATTTGCCGCATTTGATTGCTTATAATACTGTTGGAACGGCTAGTGATTTAGAAAAAGTGACAAATTCCGAAGTGATTGCTTATTCCGCGTCAGGTTTTCGTGACTTTACGCGTTTGGCTTCTTCTGATCCTGTTATGTGGCGCGATATTTGTTTGCATAATAAAGATGCTATTTTAGAAATGTTGAGCCGTTTTAGTGAAGGGCTTGCTTCTTTGGAACAAGCCATCCGTTTGGGGGATGGTGAGACATTGTTTAACTTTTTTACGCGTACGCGCGCTGTGCGTCGTAATATTATTGAAGCTGGACAGGAAATTGATGCTCCTGATTTTGGGCGTCATAATGTTTCTAAAAAGGGTGAGTAAAAAAGTGTTTTATTAAATTATGCTGGTTTTTTTTAGAGATGCGTTACCTATTTTATCGACATATTGATATTTGTATGTATTCATCTTTGGCTTTTTATTTTGTTGTGTTGTTCTTTACAGTTTCGGTATAGAGTGAAGCTTGACTATATTGATCGTTGCTCCTTATAGTGAAAAAGTTTTTTTTTAAGTTTTGGTGATTTTTGTAAAGCTTGGAGTGATTAAGAAAGGGTGTTACCAGAAAGTATTAAGATTTGTTAAAAAATATCTTTTGGTATAGCTATCGTATTCTTGTTGATGCAGTAAGTCATTATTGGCGTGATAATGGCAGTGTTTTTGCTAGTCATATCGCTCTTTCAGGGCTTTTAGCATTTTTCCCTTTTTTTATTTTTGGGACATCTCTTGCTAGTTTTATTGGCGCTTTTACATACACACCGCAAAAAATCAAAGCTTTGCTACAGCTATTACCAGATGTCATTGTAGAGCCTCTATCTACGGAAATTGTCAATGTTTTAACCATTCAGCGTCGGGGAGTGTTAACGATTTCTGTCATTGGAGCGGCTTATTTTGCTTCTAATGGGATAGAGGCGTTACGAACAGCCTTAAATAAAGCTTATCGCGTTGTTGAACGGCGTAGCTTGTTGTTTTGTCGTTTTCAAAGTTTGTTTTTTGTAATTCTTGGAGCTGTTGGTCTTGTTGTGATCAGCTTTTTGTTGATTTTAGCACCTTTGCTCCTCAAGATTATGCAAAATCATTCTTTTTTCATGACTGAATATATTGGTGTTATTCGTTTATGGCGTTACATAATTGCAGCAGTTGTTCTTTTTGTAAGTCTCTTGATTGTTCATAAATGGCTACCAGCAGAGCGACGGAAATTTATAGAGATTTTACCAGGAATCGTTGTCACAATGTTGGTATGGTTTATGGCTTCTATTGCTTTTGCACAATATTTGACAATGTTTGATTATATTTCTACCTATGCGGGGTTAGCATCTGTTATGGTTGCCATAATATTTCTTTACATATTAAGCGCAATTTTTATTTTTGGAGCAGAAATAAACGCGGCGATAATGTTTTATCGTAAGCATTTGCAACATTCAGAAGATTGAAAGAATTTAGTTATTGTGTGAAAGTCAAGGTACAAATATTCCCATAAAGCCTGCCATTACTTTATTGATTGATGCCGATGCTTGCCCTGTAAAAGATGAAGTTTATCGTGTGATGCAACGTTATCAGCTTAAAACATTTGTTGTGGCGAATCGGTTTTTTCCTCTTCCAGATGAACCCCTCATTGAAAGGGTGGTTGTTTCTGGAGAGTTCAATTGTGCTGATGATTGGATTGTAGAACATGTGCATGAGGCTAGTGTCGTTATTACCAGTGATATTCCTTTAGCTGCACGCGTTGTGAAGGCGGGAGGTTTTTGTCTTTCGCCAACGGGGCGTATTTTTGATGTAAATTCCATTGGTCAAGCTTTGGCAATGCGCAATTTTATGGAAGATTTGCGAGGACAGGGGAATATAACAGGTGGTCCGCGTCCTTTTTGTCACAAAGATCGTTCGGCTTTTTTGTCAGCACTGGACCTCGTTATACAACGTTTAAAAAGGCGCGGTTATTAGGTTAGAGTGCTTCTTTTATAAAAGCTCTTATAAGCGCTTTAGCATCGTCATCCGCCCATGGAGCGGCACCGTTGAAAGAAGCAATGAGATATCCATTTTTATCGATAAGAAATGTAACGGGTAGCCCTAAAGCAAGCCCTTGTTTTCTGACATTGTTGAAAATATCCATTGTTTCATCACGATAGTAAAGCAAATTATCGGCATGAATATCTTGTAAAAATTTCTGAATTTTTTCAGGAGAAGCAGTTTTATCAATATTAATAGCTATGACATCAAAGTTTTCTCCACCAAGTTCACGTTTTAATTGCGCCAATTCTGGCATTTCTGTGCGGCAGGGTGCACACCAAATAGCCCACAGATTGACCAGCATCGGTTTTCCGGTAAAGTCGTTAAGTTTGTAGTCTTTCCCTTGAATATCTTTGAAAGAGAGTTCTTTCATATCAGAGAGCGTATCTGCAAATCGCATGTGGGTAAAAAAGCCTTTTGCTGCTTTTTTGATCGCCATCATTTGTTCGGCTCGTGCTTTATCGGTGTTTATTGCTTGTACTTTCTTATGAGAGTGGGTTATTGTTGCGTATATACTCAAGGCAATAATAAAAGAGGGAAAAATAATAGAAAATAGAAGGAAACGTTGCCTTTTTTTTCTTATAAAAATTTGAGGAAACATAATTTTGTCCTTTTCACTGGGGGCTTTGAGAGTATGACGCATGAGAAATTAAAAAACCAAATGTGGGGTGGCCGATTTATGGCAGGATCTGCTGCCATTATGGAAGAAATTAACGCCTCTATTGATTTTGATCAAAAACTTTATCGGCAGGATATTGAAGGTTCATTTGCTTATGCCGCAATGTTGGCATAAACAAAGATCATTTCACAATCAGATTATGAAAAATTGTTCATGGTTTAGAATGTATTCAACAAGAAATTGAGGACGGTACATTTATTTTTTCACGAAAACTTGAAGATATTCATATGAATATTGAAGCAAGATTGAACGAATTGATTGGTCCTGTAGCAGGATGTTTGCACACGGCGCGTTCCCGCAATGATCAAGTTGCTGTTGATTTTCGTTTGTGGGTGCGTGAAGCATCACAGAGAATCGCACAAACTTTAAAAAGGTTGATAGAGCAATTGCTTGTTCGAGCAGAACAGCATTATTGAGACCTTTATGCCTGATTTTACACATTTACAATCGGCACAGCCTGTAACATTTGCATTATATGATGGTTTATGTTGGAATGTTTGGTCGAGATCTATCGCGAATGCGTGATGCGGTTGAGTGAATGAATGAATCTCCTTTGCGAGCTGTTGCTTTGGCAGGAACAAGCTTTCGGATTGATCGTTTTATGACCGCAAAAGTATTAGGTTTTCGAGAACCAACACGCAATTCGATTGATAGTGTTTCTGATCGTGATTTTGCCTTGGAATTTTTAAGCGCTGGTGCTCTTTGTGCAACGCATCTTTCGCGTTTAGCCAAAGAAATTGTCCTATGGTCAAGTGAACAATTTCATTTTATTCGTTTATCAGATGCTTTTTCAACGGGTTCATCTATTATGCCACAAAAAAGAAATCCGGATGCTGCGGAACTTGTGCGCGCTAAAGTGGGACGACTCAATGGTGCATTGATGGGGCTGTTAACGGTGATGAAAGGACTGCTTCTTTCCTATTCGAAGGATATGCAAGAAGATAAGGAATATGTGTTTGATGGAGCTTTGAGTCTAGAATTAACACCGGAAGCAATGATAGGGATTCTTGGTGATTTGCAAGTCAATGAAGATGCCATGAAACAAGCGGCTGCTTTCGGTTATGCTACCGCAACAGATTTTGCCGATTGGCTTGTACGTGAATTAGGAATTCCTTTTCGTGAAGTACATCATATTACTGGGCGGGCTGTCGCACTAGCAGAAAAAAACAATGCAGTTTGAATGATTTATCATTGGTTGAACTTCAAACAATCTGTCCAGAGATTCATGCAGCACTTTTTGATGTTTTGACGGTTGAAAAATCCGTTAAAAGCCGTAAAAGTTTTGGTGGTACGGCGCCTTCAGAAGTGCTTTATTAAATTGCTTATTGGAAAAAACGCCTTATAACCGCCTGAATGGTTGGATTGTAAATTCAAAAAATAAAAGAAATATCGATAGGAGGGAAGAGGGCGTATGAAAATCATTTTGAAGAATTTAACAATTGTTCTTTTGGGGAGTGTTATGATCATTGGGTGTGGGCGCAAAGGGGCATTAGAATTGCCTCCTGCGAAAGTGATGGATTCTTTGCAAGGAGCTTCCATTTCTCAAAGCAAAGCAGATAAACCTTTTGTTCTTGATCGGCTGATACAATAGAGGTTTTTATGCATTTTTTTTCTTATCGTCAGGATGTGCTCCACGTTGAAGGTGTTTCACTTTTGCAACTTGCACGGGATGTTGGAACACCTTTTTATTGCTATTCAGCCAATGCACTCCTTGCACATCTTAAAGACTATCAGAATGCATTTCAAGATATGCCTAGTTTGATTGCTTATGCGGTTAAAGCAAATTCCAATCAAGCGGTTTTACGGCTTTTAGCGAATCATGGAGCGGGAGCGGATGTGGTTTCAGAAGGAGAATTACGGCGTGTTCTTGCTGTTGGTATTCCTGCTCATCGCGTTGTTTATTCTGGTGTGGGTAAAAAAGTTGAAGAGATGGATTTTGCGCTTGCACAAGATATTTGTTGTTTTAACGTTGAATCAGAACCAGAACTTGAACAATTATCAGCGCGGGCGGTTGCTCTTTCAAAAACAGCACGTGTTTCTTTGCGCATTAATCCCAATGTGGATGCTAAAACCCATAAGAAGATTACAACTGGCAAGTCTGAGAATAAATTTGGTATTCCGTTGTCGTTGGCTTGGGATGCTTATAAAAAAGCAGCCCAATTGCCTGGTCTTGATGTTTGTGGTGTTGATCTTCATATTGGTAGCCAAATTTGTGACTTAAAACCCTTTGAAGATGCATTTGTGATTGCCGCAGATTTTGTGCGCCAATTATGGAATGGTGGTTATGCAATAACCCATGTCGACATTGGGGGTGGGCTTGGTATTCCTTATGGTCATGAGCAGCATCCAATACCTTCTCCTTTTGATTATGCGGCACTGGTAAAAAAACATATTGCTCCCTTAGGGATTCATATTATCCTAGAGCCTGGGCGCAGTATTATTGGGGACGCTGGTGTGTTGGTGACATCTGTTTTGTATTTAAAGAAAGGTGAAGGACGCAATTTTGTTATTGTTGATGCGGCAATGAATGATTTTATGCGTCCCACACTTTATGATGCGTGGCAGAATGTGATACTGGTAGAGAAAGCAGCGATGAATGCTCCATTGATCAATGTAGATGTTGTTGGCCCTGTTTGTGAAACAGGGGATTATTTGGCATTAAATCGCTCTATGCCGCTTGTTGCAGCGGGCGATTTTATAGTCATTACGGGAGCAGGTGCTTATGGTGCAGTGATGTCGAATACCTACAATAGTCGACTTTTGGTACCAGAAGTTCTCGTTCAGCATATGCGTTATGCGGTTGTTCGTCCGCGTCTTGATTATGCTCAATTGATAGGTTGTGATCATATTCCGGATTGGATTGAACATTGTTGAGCGTTCTTGGTCTTATTTTTACTAAAGTTTGGTGAAACAGTTTCGTGTCTGAAAATTATTTTGTGTGTGGTTTATCGGTAGTGTCATAAAATATTTTTTTAGTACAATAATAAGGTGTATTCATGCAGGGTAAAAATACAACGTTGTTTCTGTTTGATTTCAGTTTTCTTTTGCGTCAACCAAGTGTAAAAGCATAAAGTTGAACGTAATATTCAGGGTAAGATTTGCTCAGAAGGATTATGAGTCACATAAGTGATCAGCGGGTAGGACTTCTCTCGAGAAAAACCAATCTGATTACAGATGGGTGCTGGTTAAGAATCTTCATCCTTTAAAGTGAGGAGGAGATTAAGATCTCAGTTCACCGTTGTAAAAGGGGACACATGTTTGTCTATGAGAAATGAAAACATCAAAAGTTTTGTAAAGATAAAACTTTTGTATGCGCGCGTTTTGATGTGGTCTATCCTCTCATTTGAGCGGATATGGATACGGTTGTTACCGTTTTTCTTAGTTCTCAGTCTCTTTTGTTCGCTTAGTTGGTTGGGTATTTTTGGAATTCTGGGTTATTGGCTACATTTGCTTTTACTCGGGATTATGCTTTTTTTGGCTGCAGGGAGTTTGTTTTTTCTTATTCATTTTCGCTTTCCTACAACGAGAGAAGTGAATCAGCGTCTTGAACAAGCAAACGGTCTTAAAAATCAACCTTTAAGCGTTCAAACAGATCGTTTGTGTCTTGAGAATGATGAAGATTTTAGTGCTTTTGTTTGGCGTGAACATCAACGCCGTATGGCAGAACAATTATACTCTTTAAAAACCGGATTTATCTATCCTAATAGTGCAACTTGTGATCCTCTGGCTCTTAGAGCTTTATGTGCTCTCCTTTTTGTATGTGCTTTTAGTTTTTCTTTTGGCTCGTTAGGAGGACATTTGGCAGATGCGTTCGATTTACGCCCTCTGGTCGATGAAACATCAATCCGTATTGATGCGTGGGTAACGCCACCTGCTTATACGGGTGTTGCACCTCTTTATTTAACACAAGGTGAGGCAACACAATTTGCAGTTCCTGAAGGAAGTAATGTGGTTGTACGTGTTGTTAATGGTGCCGGCGTTACAGTAAAAGCAAACTCTGAAGAGGATGCACAGGAAATTCTGTTTTCTAAGAAAAACGAAAAGATAGCTTTGAATGATCCTATCGTTCAGTTTGAAACACGCTTAGAACGTTCAATGAATTTAGAAGTGTCATCGCGGCATAAAAAACAGCAATGGCATTTGCAAATGATTAAAGATCAGGTCCCAACAATTCGTTGGTTAGAAAAACCAGGGCGGATTTTGACGGGTTCATTAGAACTTCAGTATGAGCTGGATGATGATTATGGAGTGACAAAGGCTTTTGTTGAAATAAAGCCTTTTTGTAATCAGCGTAAAGGCGCTTCTTCTCTTTATAAGGCACCTGAAATAAAGCTTCTTCTACCGCGTGGCGGAAAAGGTAAAATGCGAATGGTCCAAGATGTATCGGCCCATCCATGGGCTGGTTCAGAAGTCAAAATTACTTTGGTGGCAGAAGATGGTGCAGGACAGAAAGGGCGGAGCAAAACTTTTGTTATGACCTTACCACAACGCGTTTTTTCGAATCCTGTTGCTCGCGCAGTGAGTGAATTGCGTCGTTTGTTGGCTCTTGATGCTTTAGCACAAGAGCGTGTACTCGATATGCTTTCTGCTTTGCTTGTGCGTCCAGAAGATGGGCTTAAAAATATCACACATTTTCTTGCTCTACAGAGTGCATGGACAAGACTTTCTATGGCAGAAACAGAGGATGACTTACGAAATGTGGTCGATTATTTATGGCAGATTGCGTTGGGTATTGAAGATAATCAACTCGAATCCGTTCAGAAAAATTTAAAACAAGCGCAAGCGGCTTTGCGTGATGCTCTTCGTTATGGTGCTCCAGATACAGAAATTGAAAGGCTTATGGCAGATTTGCGCCAAGCTATGGATGATTATATTCATGCTTTGGCTGAAAAAGCACAAGACAAGAGCAAGTCCAGCAATCATAATCTTAGTCGTTCCAATCTTTCAGAGGATTCATTAGAAAAAAAGCTGGATTTAATTGAAGAAATGGCTAAGACGGGTTCCTCTGTAGCAGCTGAACAGTTGTTGGCTGAAATTGAACAGACTCTTGATCATTTACAAGTTCAAAAAGGCAATCAAGGTTCCAAGCAAAATCAGAGTCAATCTGCACAAATGAAAGAAAAGATGGATAAGCTTGGAGATTTAATGCGTCGTCAACAGGAAATTCTCAATGAAACACACCAATTAGAAATGGAACAACGACGGGGAGAAAATGTACCAGAAAAGCAAAAAAAATCTTTACAAAAACGTCAATCCGAATTGCAGTCTGAATTATCAACGTTAGAAAAAGAATTGTTAGAACAAGGATTTGAACCAAGTGATGCATTCAAAAAAGCAGAAGAGAAAATGAACTCTGCAGAAGATGCTCTTGAACATGGAAACAATCAGAAATCCATACAAAATCAGTCAGATGCTTTAGAATCTTTGCGGCAAGGCGCACAAAATGTTTTAGAAAAAATGCGTGAAATACTTAAAGAATCCGGCGACAGTCAAAATGCTACGCGCGATCCTAAAGATCCATTAGGGCGTTCACTTTCTTCAAAGCCAGATCAAGAAGGGCAAGAAGGTATAGCACTACCACAAGAAAGTGATCAAATGCATGCGCGGCGGATTTTAGAAGAAATTCGTAAACGCCTTAGTAAGGAGCATATTTTGGAAGAAGAAAAAAACTATCTTGAAAGGTTGCTTCATTTTCATTAATCGCTTTTTCTTTTGTCTAATGTTGAAAAGAGCATATGAGAAATTTTTTAGGGCTTGAGATAACAAGCGTGATGAAGTGTTTTTTATGAAGGGATTATGAAAAATATTCTGTGCCGTTTTTTGTTCTTTGGGTTTTAAATATGAAATATGAGAGCTTTTGCTATTGCGGAGAAAAGGGAGAAGTCCATATAAGTGGGGGATATGAAAGTTTGTGATGTTTGAAGTTTTTTTCTACACGGTATGTTAAGTTGGATATAGTCACACTGAAAGATTTTTACGATTCTGCCCTTGGACTGCGCGTTCAGGCAACGTTGTGTGAGCAATTAAACTTATGGTGGCCTGATCTTGCTGATAAACGGGTTATGGGGTTAGGATATGCGCTTCCTTATCTTTCTGCGTTGCGTGCACGTGCACAACAATGTTTCGCTTTCATGCCAGCAGCTCAGGGTGCTTCGCCTTGGCCTTGTAATGATAAGGTTGCTACGGCTCTTGTTTTTGAAGAAGATTTGCCGCTTCCTGATGCTTCAATTGATTGTATTTTATTGGTTCATGCACTTGAATATACAGAAAATTCATTTGAAACACTGAATGAAATATGGCGCGTTTTAGCACCCAATGGGAACTTAATTGTTATTGTTCCTCATCGCCCTGGATTTTGGGCGCGCAATGCCTGTACACCTTTTGGTTACGGTGAACCTTATAGTCGGCAACAAATCGCTCGTTTGTTTGAAAAAACAAATTTTATTGCTGGACCAGTGCAAGAAGTTGTACATTATGCGCCTTCTTCGGGCTATGCTTCACGGTTATTCTCTTTTTTTTATGAGCCGTTTGCACGTTATCTTTTGCCTTATTTTGGTGGGCTCTTAATGTGTCAGGCACAAAAACGTGTTTATCAAGGTTTGCTTGTACAGCGTCGTCAATCACGGCGTGTTTTTATTCCTGCATTATCGCCACAAGCTTATGAAAATGCTTCTTATTTTGTTTCTACTCCCCTTTCACGACGCCGTTCCTGAAGAATCTCAAAATCCAAGAGGAAAAACTTTTTCTTATGTAATGGTCAAGTGGCGTTGTCATTCTCTTTGGCTTGTTTTCCATGTTGCTTCTTTCTTGTGGTGTGCAGGCAACTTTTTAATCCATTATAAGATGGGTATATGGTATATAATGAGAAACATGGCTCTCTTCAGAATGCGTATTCAAAGCGCAAAGTGATGAATGCTCTTTACTAAGTCACAAAATATTCTATTTGGGGGTCTCAGAGTAAAAATTGAGGGTATCAAAATCGTTTTTGAACCAGCTCATGTGAGAGAAATTTTAAAGGTTTAAGCGATAGCCATTTTGATCGGTAATGAGAATTTGTGCGTTGGAAGGGTCTTTTTCGATTTTTTGTCGCAAACGATAGATATGGGTTTCTAAGGTATGTGTGACAATATTTTCATTGTAGCCCCAAATTTGTTCTAACAGTGTTTTACGGTTCACAATTTTATCATGGGTGGAAGAGAGATATTTAAGAATCGCGGCTTCCTTTTCTGTGAGATACGTTTTGTTATTGCCTTGATCAATGAGGAGCCTTTGTTTTAGTTTAAAGCTATAGGGACCAATGTGAAAAGCTGCATCATTGTTTTGTTTGTATTGGCGCAATTGCGTGCGGATTCTTTCCAATAACACAGCAAAGCGAAAGGGTTTTGTCACATAATCATTGGCGCCTGTTTCAAGATCTAAAAGAGTATCGCAATTTGTGTCATGATTGGTAATCATGATGATGGGAGCACGAAATTCTTGGGAGCGTAATTTTTTAACAGTGGTACGACCATCAAGATCAGAAAATTCAATACCAAAAATAGTGAGATCAATATGTTTCTCTTGGGCTATTATTATTCCTGCTTCAGCTGTTTTTGCTTGTAAGACTTCAAATTCCTTATGTATTTGCAGTTGTTCTACCAAAATAGCGCGCAGATCATCATCTTCTTCAACAATTAAAAGGGTATAGCAGTTCATTTTTTTCCTTATAGAAATATATTGATGCACCAGTTGGTGAAGAGTTAGTTTCATGAAAAATGGGATTTCATGCAAGAGAAATTAAGAAAGAAAACTTTTTAAAAACGAAATTTTTTGTTTCTCTGGTTATTTGCTGACAGGTAGGGAATTGCGGACGGAGTATTTTGTAAGTTGATGAGAACCATTTTTGTGTTTTAGCGCGAAGGAGATGGTACAACGCTTCTAGCACATATGCGTTTTAGAAGGATTTCTCTGTAATTCCTACCGTTTTTTCCGTGTTCGGTTGTGCTATATCCTTCACGAGTGCTGTTGTGAAATGGAATTGGGAGTAACGAGGAATGTTTCTTTAAGGTTGCCCATCAAACAGATTTCTTTCCATTCATCTTCTGACACGGGTTGTACTGATAAGCGAGAGGCATTAACTAGTACCATATTTTTCAGTTTTGGATTTGCTTTAATCTGTTTTAATGAAACAGGTGTTGGCATATCGCAGAGTGCACGGATATCTATACATTCCCAGCGTGGATCAGAAGACGTGGAATCAGGATGTGCTTCAGCACATATTTCTACAATGCCTACGATTTCTAATCCTTTATTTGAATGATAAAAAAAACCTTTATCACCATATTTCATAGCGCGCATATTATTACGGGCTTGATAATTGCGCACACCGTCCCATTGTTCACCAACAGCACCTTTTTGCTTTTGCATATCCCATGACCATTTATGGGGTTCAGACTTAAAAAGCCAATAAGCCATAAGCTCTCCTTTTTATGAACTTTGATATTTTTTACAAGTCATGTACATCTTTTTATAAGCCTCTGTATAACACACCATCAAGAGTAATTTTTAAAATGGGGTAAAGAATTGCATTATCAATTTATTTCCTTTTTTAGAGACACATTTTGTGATAGAAAAATGGGTAATTTTTTTACCTCATAGGGTGCGTGAAAACGCTGTGTGAATAACAAAAGCAGCCAATTTGTTTTTCTTATGCTTTTGTTCCGCGGCGTCCCATTCCAATTAAGGGGGGGGATTTTTCATCTAATGGCCAGCGTGAACGAGGAGCAATGTCAAGAGAACTTATTTCCCCTCGTGCAAGTTTTTGTGCACCAGCAAAAGCAATCATTGCAGCGTTATCGGTACATAAGGAAAGAGGTGGAGCTATAAATTCAAAACCATGTTGATGTGCCAGTTCTTGTAATGTCGATCGTATAGCTTGGTTGGCAGCAACTCCGCCTGCAACAACTAAAGCAGGAGGACGGCGCCCTTGGTAATGAGAGAGTGGATAATGGTGAGTAAAGCATTGTAGAGCTAAATGAATGCGATCATGCACGGTATCGGTAACAGCTGCTTGAAAACTTGCTGCAATGTCAGCAACATCCCTTTCTGTAAGAGGAGCCATAGCTGTTGCGGCTTGCCGGACAGCGGTTTTAAGGCCGGAAAAAGAAAAGTCTAATCGTTTTTCACCTTTTAAAGGTCGTGGAAGAGGAATACGATTTTTATCACCCAAGAGAGCCATTTTTTCAAGTGCTGGGCCACCAGGGTAAGGAAGTCCTAAAAGTTTAGCTGTTTTATCAAAAGCTTCTCCTAATGCATCATCAATAGTGGTTCCTAAACGCTGGTAATTGCCTATCCCGTGGACGAGAATTGTTTGTGTATGTCCACCTGAAACCAACAGCAGTAAATAGGGAAAATGGACATTATGCGTTAGTACGGCTGTTAAAGCATGCCCTTCTAGGTGGTTTACGGCAATAAAAGGTTTTCTCATGGCAAGAGAGAGTGCTTTTGCACTCATAACGCCTACTAAAAGTCCTCCTATCAAACCAGGACCACTTGTAGCAGCAATGGCATCAATATCTTCTAATGGTGTGTTTGCTTCTGTGAGTGCTTTTAGAATTAAACTATCAAGAATTTCAACATGAGCACGGGCGGCAATTTCAGGAACCACACCGCCATAGGGTGCATGATGATCAATTTGACTCCAAACAATATTCGAAAGAATTCGGCTGCTTTCTTCATTGTTGTATTCAACAACAGCAGCAGCAGTTTCATCACAACTTGTTTCTATTCCCAACAAATGCATTTCAAACAAAACCTTATGTTGAAGTTTCTTTGTTGTCTGCGTATCATGGATAGGAAAAGATGCAAAGAAATTCTCTTGGAGTTGATACCTCTATAAAAAATCCGTTGTAATGCTTTCTCTATATGAAAAGCACTGTTCACCAAAAAGGGATGCTGTATTTTTCAGTATAAAATGTTAAGACTTTTCTAAAAATTTGTTGGTTAAAGTATATATTTATAAATGTTGCGGATAAAAATGTAGTGTTGAAAATTTCTGTAAAGTTATATTCTTTGTAAAAAGATTATAAAACAAGCTATGATGTTTGAGAAAAACTTCATTTTTAAAACTTTTTTTATTTTATTCTTTTATCGTTATATGAAAATGTGCTCAAAAAGTGACTAAAATGGTAGATTCTTCAAAACCAAAAGTTAAACCACATTATGTTGGTACCCGCCGTAAAAAGCCTGTGATTGAGCATGAAACTGTGCATCCTGATTCAGAACACATAAAAAATTCAGTAGAATTGGATGCAAGAGACAAGCAGAACAACAATATGCAGCTTCAATCCATATCCCCTATGACTTGGCTATATTTGTTTCTTTCAGGAATTTTAGGTGGTCTCATTGCTTTAAGTCTTTTCATGGGGTTGCAATGGGCGCGTGTGCTTCCTTCTTCTTTCGTGGAAAATCGTGTTGGAGGAGAAAAAGCTTTGCGAATTGCTGAAATTGCAAAGAGTCAAGGTGAAGAAACAATAAAGCAATTGGCGCATGTGCTTCAAGAAATTGATACATTGAAAACGAAATTTTCTTCTTTTTTATCACAACAGGTTGAAACAATTCAAACTGATGAAATATCGCAAGAAGAAAGCAGAAAAGCTTTAACTGCTTTAGAAGAAAAAGTGAAAAGTCTTGAAGAATCTATGCAATCTTTCGTTGAAGTATCAAAAGATATAAAAACGGCTTTGTCCGTTGGACAGAATAATGCAAATGCTCTTGCTGTTTTAAAGCAACGTTTAGAAACTCTGCAAAAAGAACTTGCTGTTAAAAATAGTGAGAAAAACGAAAACAACACTGCGCTATTTATTGCAATCAGTTCTCTAAAAAATGCTGTAGAGCGTGGGGGATCTTATAGCAATGAATTGAAAACAGTACAGAAATTATCTCCTTCATTTGATGGACTTGATTTATTGCAAGAAAGAGCCACTATAGGTTTTCCAAGTTCTGCACAACTTGCTGCGAATTTTGCTAATGTTGCAGATGAAATTGTTCGTATGCAAAATATAGTTGCTTCAGATGCCGGTTTTTCTGAAAGGGTTTTGGCATGGATAAAAGGCTTAGTTGTGTCACGTCCTGTTGGAAATGTTAAAGGCATGACGCTGGGAGCAATTGCAGCACGAATGGAAGTTGCTATTCAAGCTGGTGATTACGAAAAAGCTTTGAGTGAATGGCAAACATTACCTCAAAATGCAAAAGATATTTCGGTGGATTTTGTTCATCAACTTGAAAGACATATTGCTGTTCATCAACTTCTTCAACAGTTGCTGATTTCTGTGCAACAGGGATCTCTTAAGGCAACGAAGAGGTAAATAGGCTTAAGATGATACGTGTTTTTATTTATTGTTTTTTTGTATGTGTGATCGGACTGGCTTTTGGGTGGGTTGCTAATCATAACGGTGTCTTTGTCATAACATTTTTGCACTTGCGGTTTTCTGTTTCATTTCTAACAGTTTTGTGCGCGCTTATTTTATTTCTTGGAATTTTAGCGCTTTTATGGTGGTTTTTGTCTGTCCTTTTTTTAGTACCCAGTGCTTTATCTCATTATTTTTATCAACGTCATCAAAAGCGTGGTTATCAAGCTCTTTCACAGGGGATTCTTGCTGTTTTTGCGGGCGATGGTGTTTTGGCACAACAAATGGAGGCACGTGTTGCCAAATATCTTGCAGGCAAACAGGAACCATTGGCAAAACTCTTACAAGCTCAAACCTTATCTTTGCAAAATAATTCTGCTTCTGCCATCAGTCTTTATGAGGAGATGAGAAAAGAGACGTCAACAAAATTGGCGGGGCTTTATGGATTGTTTCGTGAAGCTCTCAAGAGCAAAGCTTATGAAGCAGCGCAACAATATGCAGAAGAAGCATTGGCTTTATCACCAGCACTTTTGTGGGCGCATCAAGCTGTGCTTGATCGATTGAGTGTTGAGGGTCGGTGGGATAAAGCACTGGCTGTTTTTGAACGCGCGCAAAAAGCTTTACCGCGCTCAACTCGTTCAACTGCGGAGCGTCAACATATACAGGCTTTGCTGTTCAGTGGGCAGGCGCTTCATTTGTTTGAAACACACCCTGTAGCAGCGCGTGCAGCCATTTTGAAAGCACATAAATTGGTACCTGATTTTGTTCCAATCATAGTTATCGCTGCTGATATTCTTTATAAACTCAATGAAATGCGCAAAGCTGATAAAATGATTATTACAGCTTGGAAAAAGGAACCACATCCTGATTTAGCAGCGCTTTATCTTGAAAGAGAGAAAGGAGCTGTTGGGCGATTGAAAAGGGCTAAAACACTTGCTTCTTATAATAAAGATACATTTGAAGCGGCTTTCCTTATTGCCAAAGCTGCTTTGGATGCTGGTGAAACAGTATTGGCAAAGGAACAGGCAGAAAAAGCACTTCAATATCACCCACGGGAAAGTGTTTATTTATTGTTGGCAGACATTGAAGAGGCACAAGAAAATAATCAGGGAGCAGTGCGTCAATTGCTTTCTTTGGCACTTCGTGCTGAACGTGATCCGGTGTGGATGTGTGATGGGGTTGTCTTCCCTTCTTGGTCAGTGGTTTCTCCAATAAGTGGTCGTTTGGGCTGTTTTGAGTGGAAAGCGCCACCCTACCTTCCTCCTCTTACATTGGAGGCTACCGATATTGTGTCCAAAAAACAAGATGAAGAAGATATTGTGGAAAAAAGTGCTGATGTTGAAGTTAAGATACTTGAAGAATTACCTCCTGTAGAGGATACTCTTTTGCATCATCCACAAGTAAAAAAACAAGATACAGAAGATCAGGATATCAAGATATTCAATAAAGTTCACTTAAATGTTGATGATCCAGGGATTAAAACAGAAGAATAAGGTGCATTTTTGTCGAGAAAGAAATTTCGTTTCTTTTAAATGAAGAAAGTCGTAGTGAATATTATTTGCTAAAATTATTTTCTTGTATTTGAAAAATGGAATTTTATTTGATTGCAGAAGTGATTGGTTAAAAAATGTTTTTACATCAAAGGTGTCTTGATAAAAAGCAAGGAAAGTGTAAACCAAGAATTGTAGTGGTTATGCATCGTCACTCTACATATACTGGTCGTTTGGGAAAATTCTTGCAACAAAGTGGTTTTGTGCTTGATATTTACCGCCCTCTTTTGGGACAAAAACTTCCTGATACATTAGAACACTATGCTGGTGTTGTTATTTTAGGGGGCCCGATGAGTGTGAATGACAACGAAGCCTATATTGGTGAGGAAATTGATTGGATTTCCCTATCATTGAAGGAAAATAAACCTTTTTTGGGTATTTGCCTTGGCGCACAAATGTTAGCACGAAATCTAGGAGGGCGTGTTGGTACAAGAAGTGATGGAATTGTCGAAGTTGGTTGGTATCCACTAGAAGCCACCTCACAAGGAAAGGCATTGATGGATTGGCCAGAAATGGTTTATCATTTTCATGATGAAGGGATTTATGATTTACCTAAGGAGGCGTTGCTTTTAGCAACAGGACATACATATCCTACACAAGCGTTCCGTTATGGAAAAAATGCATGGGGTTTGCAATTTCATGCCGAATTCACGCGTGCTATGATGCGGCGTTTAGTGGTTCGTTCGGCACATAAATTGACCGAAAAAGGTGCTCAGCCTGCTTCTGCACATTTGAAAGGTCGTTTGATCTATGATCAGGCTTTAAGTCAATGGTTTGAAAATGCATTGCAAAAAATCTTTTGTGCACCTGTTCTACATGCGTGAGAATTAAGAAATTTGTTCATTTGAGATAAGGAAAGCTTTCATTTTGTCTATGCTCTCTTACTTGACATCATTGCGAAAAAGCCTTTCTTTGAGCACTTTGCTTGGCGGGCTCTTTTGTCTTGTTCTGATACTTATTTATACCTCACTCTGGTTTTTTTTTCACGTAAAATAGAGGATCATATTTCCAATCTATTCGCTAGGGCGTCCGCTCATGATATGACGCTTGTGTGCGAGCATTTCCACAAGAATGGTTATCCCTTACGTATTGGTGTTGTTTGTGATCAATTTCAGTTTGCTTGGCCTTTGCATGGGATTTCCTTATCAACGGAGCGTTTAACGGTTGGTGCATCAATTTATGCCCCTCGTTTTGTAGAGTTTAATGTTCATTCCCCTACATCAATTGTTTTGGCCGGGAAAGCGCTTATCGCATCACAGTGGCGCAATCTGGTGATTGAAACGGAACCTTATTGGAAAGCGGGTAAGACATTTAAACTTATGGTTGAAGGACTTGAAATTTCTACTATAAATTCACCTCTTGAAGAACAAAAATTTCAAGGAAAATTAGAACCACAAACGAAAAACAAAAGGGCAATGCAGGAGGAGGCTGGAGAACAAGCATCTTTGAAAGATGCTCAGGATGTGATTTTTCCTCCGTTAGATCAAAAAAATGTGCTGCAAAAAATAACAGCAGAATTTTTGCGTCTTGATCTTAAACATGAAAAAAATCATTTATCGGGGCATCTTACTTTCGATGATTTTGACTCTTCTCTGTTTTTTGCACCTTATTTTATTGATTTTCCAAAAATTGATGGCGATTTGAAATGGATTTTCAATGATGTAGATCATCTGTTTGAAAATGGAAAAGACAGTTGGAAAAAGCGTTTATATGGGAAAAATGGACTTTTAGAGCACGGTGAATTGATTTTTCATACAGGGGGTGTATTGCGTGTTAGTGGACCTTTTTCTTTCGATAATGAAGGATATTTGACAGCAAATTTTGAGCTTGTCTTTGTTCGGCATATGGAGCTTCTTACGACCATGCAACGCTTGTTTCCCGAGCAAGCTAACAATCTGCAGGCTTTGTTTTTTGTTTTAGGTGTGATGCCTAAAAGTGCAGATGGTAACCCCGTTCTCTCTTTGGTCATTAATCATGGATGGGCAAAATTAGGGTTTTTAAAACTTGGCCGCTTTCCACCGCTTTAAGTTTGCAAGCTGAGTTTTAAAATTATGCCATCAATCTACCTGCTAAGATAGAGTCTTTTAAGTGCTATGCTATGCCTAACAGTGCAGATGGCAAACCTCATTCTCCCCTTGGTGATTATCCCTGAGTGGAAAAATGAGGGTTTTTAAAACTTGACTGTCTTGCTCTCTTTTCAGTCTGAGGTGTATTTTAAAGTTGTGCAATCATTCCTGCTGCAAAGGTAAAGCGAGAAATGTTAAGATCACTTTCAATGAGTGCACCAATGCGATTTGTTACATTATGAATTTGTTCTTCTTTTGTTTGGCTCCAAGTTGCGAACGGATCTTCTTTTGTTCCGTAATCTTTCAGGATTTTCATAACAATTTTTCGTAAGCTTTCAGCAATATTTTCTTTAGCTTGGCTTAAGGCCATACTATCATAATAATCAAGGACAGGAATTGTTTGACTTGCTTCATTAATGCGGTTTATCCGGATGATTTGAGCAAGTGAGAAATAAATTTCTGCGGTTTTAATAAGGTCGCTGTTGCTTTGTTTTGCAATCAAAGAAATGTCACAAATTATGGGAGCAGCTTCCAGGAGAGCCAATTGTTTTGCTAAAGCTTCAGGCGCTCCTTCTTCTCTATAATATGTCGTTTTTTCTTTAATTTTCTGATTAATATCCTTATCAGTGGAATATGACAGCAGTTTTTCAATAACCGTACGGGCTTGCTTCATTGTTTTCACAAGCTCTTCTAAGGGAATCGAGAGATCCATATTGTGTAATCCCCAATTTGTTGTTTCAAAGAGCATTGACGTAATGGCTGCATAAAATTTGTTTTGGACAAGACCTGGTATTTTATTATCCAGCTTATCAATTTGATCAGACAATTGGGGTATTTCAAAACCATCGCACAGTGCGATGAAAACGCGAATAATATTTTCAATCTTTTGTTCTGTTGCATCTTGGAGGCGACTAACAAAAGTAGGTCCACCGCGATTCACAATATCATTGGCAATGAGGGTTGCAATAATATTACGACGTAACTGATGATGAATGATTTCTTTCTCAAAGTTTGTCTGAATTTGCGTTGGGAAATAATGTAACAAGATTGCATCAAAATAACGTTCATCGACAATGGGACTATGGACGATTTCTTCTTTGAGAGTTAATTTAGCATATGCAAAAAGAACGGCGAGTTCTGGACGGAGAAGTCCTTGGCCTTGTGTTGTTCTTTGCCGCAAAGTTTGTTCATCAGGGAGAATTTCCACTCTCCGATCGAGAATTTTTTTCTGTTCTAAATCATGCATAAAGCGTATTTGATAAGGCAAATCCGCAATGCTTTGGTTTTCAGCCAAAGAAAGAGCAAGGGGTTGTAGATAATTGTTGCGTAGAACTAATTGTTCAACTTGTGGAGTCATTTCTTTCAAGAGTTCATTACGGGCTTCGCGCGTAAGCGTTTTTGCTCGAAGTGCTGATGCTAGAACAATTTTGATATTGACCTCAACATCTGAACAATTAACACCTGCGGAGTTATCAATGGCATCGGTATTGCAGCGTCCACCATTTGAGACATATTCAATTCGCCCACGTTGGGTAACACCAAGATTGGCTCCTTCACCAATAACTTTTGCACGAACTTGATCACCCGTAATGCGTATTGCATCATTTGCGCGATCCCCTACTTGCGCATCCGTTTCTGTTGTTGCACGGATATAAGTGCCAATACCACCAAACCATAAAAGATCAACAGGTGCTTTGAGAAGTGCAGAGATAATTTCAAAGGGAGTTCCTGTTTGTTTTTCAAAACCAATAGCTTGTGCTGCTTCGGGTGAGAGGGTAATGGTCTTCATTGTGCGTGAGAAAATACCACCACCCTTTGATAATTTTGTTTGATCGTAGTCCTGCCAACTTGAACGAGGAAGTTGAAAGAGACGCATACGTTCTGCATAGCTTTCAGCTATGTTTGGATTTGGGTCGATAAAGATATCGCGGTGATCAAAGGCAGCAATAAGTTTTGTTTGTTTGGAAAGAAGCATTCCATTGCCAAAAACATCACCAGACATATCACCAACACCAATACAGGTGAAGGGGGTTGTTTGAATATCGTGATTAAAGGATTCTCGAAAATGTCTTTTAACGGCTTCCCACGCACCTTTTGCGGTAATTCCAATGGCTTTGTGGTCATAGCCTGCTGAACCTCCAGAGGCAAAAGCATCATCAAGCCAGAAGTGATTTGCTTGGCTGAGTGTATTGGCTGTGTCAGAAAATGTTGCTGTGCCTTTGTCGGCAGCAACAACAAAATAGGGGTCATGACCATCATGACAAATAATATTGTGAGGAGTATTTATTTCGCCGTTAACCAGATTGTCGGTGATGGAAAGCAACGCTGTGATAAAGTCAATATAAGCTTGTCGTGCAGCTTCTATTATGACAGCACGATCATTTGTTTGGGGAAGGCGATGAGGATAAAATCCCCCTTTTGCACCAACGGGAACGATGACAGCATTTTTAACCTGTTGGGCTTTAACTAAGCTCAAAACTTCAGTGCGATAATCGAGTGCACGATCAGACCAACGGATTCCGCCGCGGGCAATAGGACCAAAGCGCAAATGAACCCCTTCAACTTCTGGCCCATAAACAAAAATTTCCCGATAGGGACGTGGTTCAGGCAAGCCTTCAATTTGGCGCGGGTTTAACTTGGTTGCTAAAATACGCCGTGCGGTGCTATTTGCTAGGGGAGTAAAGGCATTGGTTCGTAAACTTGCTTCAATAAGATTACGATAACGGCGTAAAATGAGATCATCATCTAACCCTGAGACGTTCTGTAATTTTTCTTCGATGCGTTGTTGAATAACTTGCTGGTTTTTTTCCCGTTCTTTTTCTGTATGGCTTTGATGAAATTTCAAATGAAACAAAGCATAAAGATCTTGTGTAATATCAGGGTAAGCGTTTAAAGTTTGGGCAACGCGGTCTTGTGAATAAGGAATTCCAGCTTGTTGGAGATAACGTCCATAATGGCGCAAAATAAAAATTTCACGCCAATCAAGCTCTGCTGTCTGAGTTAAAGCGTTAAAGGCATCATTATCCGCATTTTGAGACCAAATGGCTTCGAATGTTTCAGCATGCTTTTGACTGTTTTTATCAAAATCGATACAGAGTTGGAAAGCGCTTTCCAGTTGCATATCATGAAGATACACAGAGTGTCCGTTGCCATCTGGTAATTCAAGCGTTTGTTCAGCAATGACCCGAAACCCCATATTTTCAAGAAGTGGTACACGTTTAGAAAGGGCAAGAGCTTCGTGGCGGTGAAAAAGCCGGAGAGAAATATTTCGTTTTTCTTTTTTGTGTGTATGATAAAAAGTAACAAAAAGAGGCTTTTTATCATCAAGGCTTAAAATATGTCCTGCGTCTTCAATGGCATCTTCCGTTGAAAATAAATCACGGTAGCTGTTGGGAAATTGGCTCGCCAAACGCATTTGTTGGTCTGTCGCTTTGCGGGTTTGAGCTATGGTTTGAACACTGTCTTCCCAACTTTGTGCTATGGAACGAACGTTTTTTTCAAGTGTCATGCGCTCAATGACAGGGGCGCTTTCGCTTCCTTTGCAATGGATGATATAATGAACGCGGATGAGTGTGCTTTCTAAAAATAACGGATAGGATTCAAAGAAATCGCCTTTGTAGATTTCAACAAAATATTCGCCAATTTTTTCGCGAATGTTGCTGCTGTATTGATCACGGGGTACATAGACAAGTATAGAAACAAAGCGTCCGAAAGAATCAGTATGTGCAAGGACTCGCAAACGAGGGCGTTCATCTAATTGCAGAATAAGTTTGGCATTTTCTGTCAATGTTTCAACGTCGGAACGAAACATTTCATCTCTTGGATAGGTTTCCAAAACACTAATGAGTGCTTTTCCAGAATAGTCTGCGCGGTTATATCCAAGGCGTTGAATGATGGTTTTGGCTTTTTCTTTTAAGAAAGGAATTTGCAAAATAGAACGCGTATAAGCGGAGGAGGTAAACAATCCTACAATGCGTAATTCTCCACACAGCTTGTCTTCTTTATCAAAGATTTTAAGTCCAATATAATCGAGCCAAACAGGACGATGAATTTTTGAACGACTGTTTGCTTTTGTGACAATAAGCAAATTATCACTTTCCATAAAGGATAAGATTTCTTGGGAAGGTTCTTCTACACGGGAATCACCGATAATGCGGATTGAGGCATCTGTGAGAATACCAAGTTCAATATCACTTGCTATAAAGGCTTTTGTAGGTTCTTGACTTTTGATGAAATGATAAGTGCGCATGCCAAGGAAGATGAAATTATTGTCCATTAGCCAGTTAAGAAATTCAATGGCTTTTTCACCTTCTTGTTTGTAGTGTTGTGGGAGGCTTGTTTGATAGGCGCGGATATGCTTTTTAATTTCTTCAAGCATAGATTTCCAGTCTTGTACAGCTGTATTGACCTGTTCAAGGACGAGAGTGAGCTCCCCTTTGAGTTTTTGTATTTGTTGTTCATTTAAGGACTCGATGTGAATTTGCATGAGGCTGATGCGTTGTCCGGAGACACAATCAAGAACAGGATGTGCAATCAAATAAATATGGTTTTTGTTCTGATTGAAGACATTTAAAATAGAATCGAGCAAGAAGGGCTTGTTATCATTTACGAGCGTAATAATAGTTATAGGCTTATTGTTACGCGTTAAATTTTGTTCAAAGCAAATGATTGTTTTTCCTGCCTGATGGAGATTAAAAGCTTTAATGGCAGTGGTTGTAGCTTTTTTGAGTTCATCGTTTACGTAACAGGCAATATCTTCTTTATCGGTATGAGCAAAAAGGATTTGTTCTATTTTATCTTGATTGTTTTTTGTTTCTGCTGCTTTTTGTTGTAACACAATAACCTTCCCTTTTTGCTTTTTAGAGTCTTTTCTTCGTGGAAGAAGACCATTATATCATTTTTTCCACTGTAACATCTTCTGCCCAAAGAGAATAGTTATTTCTTCTGAGAAAGGGTAAACTTGTTTGTTCTATTGTATAGTAATAATCTGTTATCTTAAAGGAGTCATTGTGCATAGATGAAAGGATATTTTTAATATTTTTGTATGTTAAGAGTTTGTTTTTCAAAAGAGACACAATGAAAGTAAGTAAAGAATGACGCGTTTGCCAGAAAGACTTTTAAGCGGTTACCGGTCCTTTATAAAAAATCACTTTTCATATAAAAGGACACATTATCAACAATTGGCGCTTGAAGGGCAGAAACCTGAAGTTTTGGTTATTGCATGTTGTGATTCGCGGGCGGTACCAGAAACGATTTTTGATGCCAAACCTGGTGAAATCTTTACACTGCGCAATGTGGCAAATTTGGTTCCGCCTTTTTCTCCTGATAACCAATATCATGCAACATCTGCAGCTCTTGAATATGCTGTACAATTGCTTGAAGTTAAACATATTGTTGTTTTTGGTCATGCTCATTGTGGAGGGGTGAGTACTGCTCTTAAAGAGACGTATAAGTCTTTATCATCAAAAGATTTTATTGGTCAATGGATTGATCTTTTGGCACCAGCTGCACAAACGGTTGTAAGGAATAAATTACTCGCTATGCCAGAACAGCAGATCGCATTAGAGCAGCTTTCTATTCATCATTCGTTAAAAAATTTAGAGACATTTCCGTGGATAAAGACGCGCAAAGATCAGGGTGTTTTGACATTACACGGGGTTTGGTTCGATATCTCAAGCGGTGAATTGTGGAGTATAGAACAAAAAACAGGTTGTTTTGTGCGTGTTGAGGTTTGGTAATTTTGAAGTGTAACCTTCTCTTTCTTTAGTAAAATAACTTTAAAAGTGAAGCTATTATATGATAAATCTTGACAAAGGTAGGGTTTTATTGTTTGAAAGAATAAGTTTTCAGTGACCAAATTAATTTGGAGCAACCGACTGAGACCCCAGTTGAAGGGTATAAAGAGATCTCAGAGGTCAACATCCGACGGCGCGGTGCGTTCTCGGATGTCATTTTGGTTTGTTTGTTATGCAGCAATGAGGTAGAGAATGTTTGAATCCTTACAAGAGCGGCTTGGTTCCATACTGTCTCATTTGACAGGGCGTGGAGCTTTGTCAGATCAGGATGTAACAGAAGCCTTGCGCGGAATTCGTCGTGCTTTGTTAGAAGCCGATGTTGCACTTGATGTTGCACGTTCTTTTACCGATAGGGTTCGTGAAAAAGCTGTTGGAGCCGAAATTGTTAAATCAATTAAACCTGGCCAAATGGTTGTTAAAATTGTTCATGACGAATTGGTTAATGTCCTTGGAAATGAAGGCGTTCTAAGTGATTTAAATGCACCAGCACCTGTTGTTATCATGATGATTGGTTTGCAAGGCTCCGGAAAAACAACAACGACAGCAAAACTTGCAAAGCGGTTAACTGACAAAAATAATAAAAAAGTTCTCATGGCGTCATTGGATACACGCCGTCCTGCGGCGCAAGAACAACTGCGCCAACTAGGAGAACAGGCAGAACTTGCAAGTTTACCTATTATTGCGGGGCAGTCTCCCGTTGATATTGCGTCACGTGCTGTACAGGCAGCAAAATTGGGTGGTTATGATGTGCTGATTCTTGATACAGCGGGACGTAACCATATTGATGAAGCTTTAATGCTTGAATTGGCTGAAATTAAAGCTTGTTCCCTTCCTCATGAAATTATGTTGGTTGCTGATAGTCTTACGGGACAAGACGCTGTTCATCTTGCCCGTTCTTTTGATGAGCGTGTGGGAATCACAGGTATTATTTTAACACGTATGGATAGTGATGGCCGCGGGGGTGCTGCTCTTTCAATGCGTGCTGTTACGGGAAAACCTATTAAAGCAATTGGAATCGGTGAAAAAATAGAGGCTTTGGAGGAGTTTCATCCTCGTCGTATTGCCGATCGTATTCTTGGAATGGGCGATATTGTTTCTTTGGTTGAAAAAGCTGCTGAGACAATGGATCATGAAAAAGCCGCTGCTTTTGCAAAAAAAATGCAGGCTGGAAAATTTGATCTCAATGACCTTGCAGAACAATTGCAGAAAATGAAAAAACTGGGCGGAATGGGCGGTATTATGGGAATGTTGCCGGGTTTAGGGAAGGTAAAAGATCAAATTGCTGCTGCGGGACTTGATGACCGTTTGTTTAATCGTCAATTGGCTATTATTTCGTCTATGACACCTTTAGAGCGCGCTCATCCTGAAGTTTTAAAACATAGCCGTAAGCAACGGATTGCTAAAGGATCTGGCACAAGTGCTGCTGATATTAATAGGCTTTTGAAAATGCATCGCCAAATGGCTGATATGGTCAAAGCCATAGGAGGTAAAGGCAAGAGTGGTTTGATGGGGAAAATGTTCGGAGCACTTGGTTCTAAAATGGGACTTGGTGGTATGGGAGCTGTTGGCGGGGATTCTGGAGCACTCCCTGATTTATCGGGTTTTGATTCAAAGCAATTTTCAGCACTTCAAAAACAAATTGAAAGTGGTAATGGAGGCAAGGTCTTACCTGGTCTTCCAGGGCGTGGACTTACATTTCCTGGTCTTTCCAGTGGCAGTGCAGATAGGGGAAATTTTCCTCAGCATCCCAAGAAAAAATAAGATGCAAAGAGGGAAGGAAAGATAATGCAGGAAAAAATATTGGATGAATTAGCGCATTTGCGAGCATCCATTGATAATCTTGATGCAGCGTTGATTCATATTTTGGCAGAGCGGTTTCGTTGTACAAAAGCCGTTGGGCACTTAAAAGTTCGTTATGATTTGCCTACAGTTGATCCTCTGCGTGAGCAGAGCCAAGTCGCGCGGTTGCGAAAATTGGCGAAAGAGAGCCATTTCGATCCCGATTTTGCTGAAAGATTTTTGAAGTTTGTCATTAAAGAGGTTGTGCGTCAGCATGAAATTATTGCTGAAGGACAAAAAAGTAAATCAATTTAAACGAAAGCCAGAACTGACAATAGGAGATAAAATATGGCATTAAAAATTCGTTTGTCCCGTGGAGGTTCAAAAAAACGTCCTTACTATCATATTGTTGTTGCGGATGTTCGTAGTCCGCGTGATGGGCGCTTTCTTGAACGTGTTGGTGCATGGGACCCGATGTTGCCTAAAGATGGGCCGCGTGTAAAACTTGATGAAGAACGTATCCAATATTGGCTTGAACAAGGCGCACAGCCAACAGATCGCGTTTTACGGTTTTTAGATGCAGCTGGCTTGAAAAAGCGTCCAACGCGCAATAATCCGCGCAAAGGTGAGCCTGGCAAAAAAGCACAAGAACGTATAGCTGCTGCAAAGCAAGCTGCTGAAGAAGCTACTGCTGCAGGAGCAGAAGAAGCGTGATGATTGTAAAATATAATCAATTGTGCCTTTAAAAGCTTTTATAAAGAAGAGTGATTGTTATCCGTTTTTGTTTCTCAAAAACGGAACTTCTTTGAAGGGTGTTTGATTTTTTTAAAAATCAATAGCGCGGCCTTTAATTTCCCAGTCTCCATAGCGTGAAGGGTCTTTGCCGCCGCGTCCACCATTTTCTACAAGCTTTTCTTCGTGAGTTTCACTTTTACGTCTTTCTTCAGCTTCGTTTAAGGCACGTTGTGCTGCGGCGCAGAGGAATTGCTGTTTATTAACTGTTGCTTTTGATTTGCTCGTTTGTTGGTCTTTTTTCGTCATTTTATCCTTATTCTATTGAAGAAGCAGAAAGAAAACCCCATCATATAATATAAATTGTATTTTATCATGGAGTTTTTTGAGTAATGAACATAATGCGTACGGCCATGCTTTTGGCTTTTATGACCGCTCTTTTTATGGGAGGTGGTTATCTTGTTGGAGGGGGCGGGGGTATGATCATTGCATTTTTGATGGCAAGCGGTTTAAATTTTTTTTCTTATTGGAATTCGGATAAAATTGTTTTACGCATGTATAGTGCGCGTGAAGTTGACCAGCATTCATCACCGATTTATTATAAAATCGTAAGCGATTTAGCTAAAAAAGCTTCTCTTCCTCAACCAAAAGTTTATGTTATCGAGAGCGCACAGCCAAATGCTTTTGCTACGGGGCGCAATCCTCAAAATGCGGCTGTTGCTGCAAGTACCGGATTGTTGGAGAAATTGAGTACAGAGGAAATTGCCGGCGTTATGGCACATGAGCTAGCACATATTGAACATCGTGATACCTTAACAATGACGTTGACTGCAACAATTGCGGGAGCAATTTCTATGCTTGGGAATTTCGCTTTTTTTATGGGGGGGCAGCGTGATTCTTCAGAACATTCTCATGGTGGAGGGCTTGGCGGTGTGATTGCTCTGCTTGTGGCACCTTTTGCAGCAATGCTAGTGCAAATGGCTATTAGTCGCACGCGTGAATATGCTGCTGATCGTCGGGGAGCGGAAATATGTGGTAATCCATTATGGTTGGCTTCGGCATTGCGTAAAATTGCCGATGGTGGACATGGGGTATACAATGAAAAGGCAGAGCATAATCCAGCAACAGCACATATGTTTATTATCAATCCCTTAAGCAGAGAAGGAGCCGATAGCCTTTTTTCTACCCATCCGGCGACAGCAAATCGCATTGCCGCTCTTTATCGGCAAGCAGAAGAGATGAAGGGAAACATGGTTAAAACTATGGGATGGAATGAAGAGGGCGGTCTGTATGAAAAAAGCAGAGGCTTGGATTATGGAGATTTTTGTCAGAGTGCTCCAGCTGATGTTTCAGAGAGTCTGGAAAAAAATGCTATTCAGCGCGTTACAAAACGCCCTTCTTGGCTTCGTTATGAAGATAAAAAGAGATCGTGATCATACAGCTCTTAAGAGAGCAAAAGCATAAAGGTGTTGTTTTGAACCACAGGAAAGCCGGGCGTGTGTCCGAAAAAAATGTTCCCGGATTGGCTGTTCGGCAGTTGTGTGTTCGTCTTCTAGGAGCTGTGCTTGATAAGCATGCGTCTCTTTCTGGTTTAACGGATAATGAACATGGACATCCACAATATTTAGGACTTTCACATCGAGATCGCTTATTATGCCGAGCCATTTTGGTAGCAGCATTGCGTCATCGGGGGCAGATTACAGCTGCTTTATCACGCTTTTTAAAGCGATCTTTGCCCTCTCAGGCACTTTCACTTCAGCATCTTTTGCATATCAGTGTAGCACAAATTCTTTACCTTGATGTTCCTGATCATGCTGCGCTTGATTTAGCCGTGCGTGTGGCTAAACTTGATCCCCGAATGCATTGTTTTTCAGGGGTGGTGAATGCTCTTTTACGAAATGTTGCACGTGAGGCAGACTTTTTACGTCAACAAGTCCCCACCATTGAAGGAGTACCGGTATGGTTTGGACAGCTTTTGGTTTCAACTTACGGAAAAGAAAAAGCTGATCAAATTGTGGACATTCAAAGTGTTGAGCCTCCTCTCGATTTGACAGTAAAATCCGATAGTGTTGGGTGGGCTAAACGGCTTGGGGGTGTTATTTTGCCTAATGATTCCATTCGGTTAAGCAAGTTGGATTGTTCTGTTACTGATTTACCAGGTTATAGCGAAGGGGCTTGGTGGGTTCAGGATTTTGCTGCGGCGTTGCCTGCTTGTTTACTTGGAAATATACGGGGTAAAAAGGTTGCTGATCTTTGTGCAAGCCCTGGGGGAAAAACAGCACAACTGGCTTTGCAAGAGGCTGAAGTGACAGCAATTGAACTCTCTGCTAATCGGGTAGCGCGTTTAAAGGCAAATATGGAGCGGCTTCATTTTTCAGTTGATATTCGGCAGGGAGATGTAAGAAATTTTCAACCCGAACAGCTTTTTGATGCTGTTCTTCTTGATGCTCCTTGTTCTTCTACTGGAACAATACGTCGTCATCCAGATATTTTATGGACAAAATCAATGAATAGTATCGCCAAATTGGCGGCATTGCAATATGATTTTCTTGTAGCGGCAATTACTTTGGTAAAAAAGGGAGGGCTTATTGTTTTTTCCAATTGTTCCCTAGCAAGAGAAGAAGGTGAAGATCTCATTGAAAAAATTTTATCAGAACGGGATGATGTTGTTTTAGAGCCTATTGATAGGAAAGAAATGGGCCCACTGGCTCATTTGCTCTCACTTCAGGGGACTTTACGAACAACGCCTGCAGATTTTTGTTATGAAAATTCTAACGTTGAGAAAAACATGTTTTTAGGTATGGATGGTTTTTTTGCAGCGCGCTTACGAAAAGTAGCTTAATTAACGGTTCATTTACTAAAATGGCTGAGATTGTCCACGATTCGGTATGTACGGAGATGAGATTGTGGCGATTGCGTTAAAAGGTCCTCAGGCAAAGTCGTCAGACTTTGTGTATATGATACACCAATTTGTACGGCGTTTATCGGTTGGTCCCCTGTTTCGTTGGCGGTTTTCGGGGTTTCTTCCCCAAAAAATTTTAGCGCATCCCATTGATTTGCATTTAGCGAATCCAACGCTGGCACACGAGTTTTATCACGGTCGTTTTGCTTTTGCTGGTCATGTTGTTCACGCTGGTGCGGATTCACCTTTTTCGTTGGTACCACCAACACCGGAATGGGAGGAAGCTCTTCATGATTTTCATTGGTTGAGGCATATGGCGGCAGCGGAGAGTGATTTAGCTGTAGCACATGCGCGTTCTCTCTTAGAAGATTGGCTTGACCATGGTGGCAAAAAAGTCAAAGGGCTTGCTTGGAGTGCTCCAGTTGTGGCACGGCGTTTAATTTCGTGGATTTGTCATTCGAAAATGTTGTTGCAAGGGGCAAGTGAGCGGTTTGAAAAACGCTTTTTGCGTGCACTTGGTTTTCAATTTCGTTATTTGCGCATAACGATTTGTAGTATGGAAAACAATGAACAACGTTTACAAGCCGCTGTTGCTTTAACATTTGCATCTCTTGCTTTGCCTGTTTCTGCGCGAATGAAAAAGAAGGTGCAGACCTTTCTTATAGAAGAACTTTCGTGTCAGATCTTGATTGATGGTGGTCATATATCACGTAGTCCTGCTCTCTTACTCGACTTGTTATCGGATTTATTGTCTTTACGTCATCTTTTTATGCATAGTCATGAAAAAGCACCGCAACTTCTCATTGATTCTGTTGAGCGTATGTTACCAGCATTACGGTTTTTTATCCATGAAGACCAAACATTGGCGCATTTTAATGGGGTTGGACCACTGGTTTCTGAACGGTTATCGACAGTTTTAGCGCTTGATGAAACAGCTGGGCATCCTTTTAGTTATGCACGTTATTCGGGGTTTCAGCGTTTACAAGCCAATCAAACGACAGTGCTTGCCGATACAGGAAAATTTCCACCACGCTCTGTTGCGCAACATGCTGGGTCTGGCTGTTTATCTTTTGAAATGTCTTCACGAGGAAGCCGCTTTATTATTAATACGGGTGTTAATCCTTATGGGCGTGAGGAATATCGACATTTAGGACGTGTTACCGCAGCACATTCGACGGCAACACTTAATGATTGTTCGGTGGGCGTTTTTCATAAAAAAAGGAAACGGGGCACTTCACTTTTGCTTAACGGACCAACGAATGTTAAAGTACGCCGTCTAGAGGATTCAGAGAAAACTGGTTTTATTGCAAGCCATGATGGCTATGTGCAATCTTTTAATTTTATTCATGAGCGTGGTCTTATTTTAGCAACAGATGGGACAATGATAGAGGGTTTTGATCGCTTTTTTACACCACCAAAGGGGCTTTCAAAAAGACATCAGCTAGATCAAAATGAGCAGAATAATGTTGCTGTTCGGTTTCATCTTCATCCGCACATTGAAGTCAACTATGATGGCAATGGCGTATGTTTAGCTGCTAAAAGCGGACAGGAGTGGTATTTTATATCACCTGACGCTGATATTTTTCTTGAAGATTCAATTGATTTTGCTGAACTTATAGGTCCACAGCGCACACAACAGATCGTTTTGTATTTTCGTCCTGCATTCCAAGAAAAAGTTCGTTGGCGTTTTACATGTCGTTAATGAAAACAATGATGCGATTCTTTACACGAATAAAAATAAAGTCATTCTTTGTGCGTTAAAAAAGATATTCTTTTCTTTTAGTGTATTTTGATAAAGGCATGTGCTATATGACTTAAGCGCGTTTTTCTCGAATGATCACCGTTTTTATTTTTAGGATTCCTCTTATGGGTATTGTTGCAAAAAATTTTCCCATACCTGATTTTCATCGGGTTCGTCGTGCTCTTCTTTCCGTATCGGACAAAACGGGTTTGGTTCCATTTGCACAAGCACTTCATGCTTATGGCGTTGAATTGATTTCAACAGGAGGAACAGCGAAAACCTTAATGGATGGTGGCTTAGCTGTCAAAGATGTTGCTGAAGTGACTGGATTTCCGGAAATAATGGATGGGCGTGTTAAAACACTCCATCCTTTAATTCATGGAGCTCTCTTAGGTGTAAGACAAGATCCTAGTCATGCTGCTGCTATGGAAAAGCATGCTATCCATGGAATCGATCTTCTGGTGGTTAATCTTTATCCTTTTGAAGAGATTTCTCAATCTGGAGCCGATGGACAAACAATACTGGAAAATGTTGATATTGGTGGACCGGCAATGATTCGCGCTGCGGCAAAAAATCATGCTTATACGGGTGTTGTTACAGCAGTGCGTGATTATGATTTGGTTCTTGCGGAATTAAAGAAGCATGATGGCTGTTTAAGTTTGTTTATGCGACGTCAATTAGCAATGCGCGCTTATGCACATACAGCTGCTTATGACGCAGCGATAGCGGCGTGGTTTGCACAGGAGTTAAAGGTTGAAGTGCCATCGTGGCAAAGTTTTTCGGGTCATCTTAAAAGCGTTATGCGTTATGGGGAAAATCCGCATCAACGAGCAGCATTTTATCGTAATAGAGAAAAACGTTTTGGCGTTGCAACAGCCAAACTTTTGCAAGGCAAAGAACTCTCTTATAACAATATGAATGATACGGATGCGGCATTTGAACTTGTCGCAGAATTTGATCCTCAAAAAACTGCTGCTGTTGCTCTTATTAAACATGCAAATCCTTGTGGTGTTGCAGAAGGGCAAAGTTTGAAAGAGGCTTATTTGAAAGCTCTTCTGTGTGATAGTTTTTCGGCTTTTGGTGGAATTGTTGCGTTAAATCAAACCCTTGATGAAGAATGTGCAGAAGAGATTGTCAAAATTTTCACGGAAGTGATTATTGCTCCTGATGCAACAATGGCGGCACGTGAAATTATTGCTAGGAAGAAAAATCTCCGTTTGTTGGTAACAGGGGGTGTGCCTGATCCACGTTGCGAAGGTTTCATTGCTAAAACGCTTTCTGGTGGTATGTTAGTGCAGTCGCGTGATAATATGGTGGTTGATGATCTCAAACTGCAAGTGGTGACAGAGCGAGCACCAACTCCAGAGGAAATGCGTGATCTTCAATTTGCTTTTCGGGTGGTGAAGCACGTGAAGTCAAATGCTATTGTTTATGCAAAAAATAGCGCAACTGTTGGGATTGGTGCTGGCCAAATGAGCCGTGTTGATTCTGCGAAAATTGCTGCGCGTAAAGCTGAAGAAAGCGCTCAAAGAGCAGGCTTAACAGAATCTCCGGCAAAAGGGTCTGTGGTTGCATCAGATGCATTTTTTCCTTTTGCAGATGGTCTCTTGGTAGCTGTTGAAGCTGGTGCAACAGCAGTGATTCAACCGGGTGGTTCAATGCGTGATGAAGAAGTCATTGCAGCAGCTGATGCACATGGTTTAGCCATGGTTTTTACAGGTGTGCGGCATTTTCGCCATTAATGTTTGCGATTTTGCTTCTTTTGAATGAGAGAAGTTTCTTATGTGTTAAGTGCATATCTGTTATGAGGTTATAGCACGACTCTTTTTTGTAATTTGCTTTACCTTATCTCTTAGGGGAAATTGTATTAAAGGTTGAGTAATAATTATGAGTATTCTACGTTCTTACAGTAATTGGCGCCGTTACCGGCGGACAGTTAGTGCGTTGAGCCATCTTTCAACAGATGAGCTTAATGATCTTGGCATTTACCGTGGCAATATTAATTCGATTGCGCGGTATTATTCACGTAAGTCTTTTTAAAATTTGCTTTCTCAATTTTTTGTGAGAGCATTTAAGAGGCTACTTTGTGAGAGGAGGGGGAGAGTTTTTAGTTGGGTATTTTTTCTTCATTTTGAGTATATTAAAAAAAAGCACCTGTAAGAGGGGCATTTGTCTGTTTAAAATTCACGGGCTTTTTTTTAAAGAAATATTTCTCAATGTTTTCAAGTTCATTTCACGAAAAGCCCGTGAATGGTATAACCGTGAAGCTATCGGGTGCTACCATCTTTACGCTTATGATGTGTGCAAGCTGGTGTCATCATTCTATATTCTATTTTTCAGCTCCCAATATTGCGATAGTTCTTGAATTAAGGCGGGATTCAGGCTGTTCAGAGGAGACATTTTACTCCTTATCTCAAACGTTTTTTTATTTGATGCTAGCTTTGCTTGTGATGTGTAAGCAAGTGATTTACCTTGACTCAATATGAGAGGATTTGAGAGGAGAAAATCTTACAATATTCAGGGTTATGATAGAAGTTGAAAACGATGATTTATCTTTAAAAATAAATTAATGCGTTGACAATAATTTCTACCACGCGCTTTTTTTGAGAAAAAAAGCACAGGGGTGTGTGAAATTCTCAACAAATAGAGTGAAGATATGCTCTGGTATGAAACGTATGCTTTTTTGAAGACTGAATATCAGGAGTGCTTATCAACCTGTTTATTTGCTTCCTATAAAAGCACTCACTCGAAAATCAATGGTAGGGTGTTGCTTTTAGAAAAAGATGTGTATGTATCGAAAAGTCATTTAACTACATATGTTTCATGAGGTGGGGATTTTGTTTTGTATCCTTTTTAACTTTTTTGTCGTAGCAGGAAAAGAGAGCCCCCTAGAACACCAGCAGCTAAGGTAAACCACGTAAGGGCATAGACAAGGTGATTATTTCGAAAGTGTACAATAGTTAAGCCAGCAATGGGTAAGTTTTTTTGCGGAGCTGTTTTTTTTCCGGCGTCAATAAAATAAGGGGCAACGCTGGATAAACCAAGTCTTTGTGCCATAGCAGGAAGATCGCGTGTATACCACAAATTGGTATCCGGATTATTTTTGCGTGGAAAGAATCCATTTTTTTCGCTCATGCGTAACAAACCTATAACCGTGGTTTGTTCGGTGTTTTTCGCAGAATATTGTTGAGGAGAGGCATCTGTGTGTGATTGCTCTGCATTTTGAAAGTCGTGGCGTGCATCCATGGGGATAAAACCACGATTTACAAAGGTCAGTGTGTTGTCGGCTGTTTGTAGAGGGGTTAAAACCCAATAGCCCGTGGTATCTTGAGCGACAGCAGTGACAAAAATATTTTTATCTGTCAAAAATTTTCCTGTAATGATGACCGGACGGTATTCATCTTTCTCAAAAGTAACGTGCTTCCATTGATTTTGCGGTGGTGCTTTTATGGGAGGCAAATGAACACGCTGATGAACACTGGTAATAAGATTGGTTTTCCAGTTTAAGCGTTGTATTTGCCATACACCCAGTGCACTAAAGAGAAGAAAAAAACACGTACATAAAATACCAAACAAAAGTGAAGATAAACGGATGTGTTTTTGTTGAAGCTCTGTCATGGAGGGGACGGTTTTGCTCATGATTAACGCTTCCTTTTAGAATACTCATATTCTTTTAGCACGGTTGCGCGTTAAAAAAAATATTTTCTATATCTTTCATGGGAAATTATGCAAAATTAGCAAATAGGAGATGCAAAAGGCTTTATAAAAGACTTGACCTTTTGTTATCGAAACCCTATTAAAACACAACTTCTCAATAATGCTGTTTAAGGGAGTGTTATGCGCTTTTTGCGTTTATTCTGTTTTTCGGCTATTGAGATTTAAGAGTTTCTTAGAGTTTAAGGGTGAAGTTTATGTCTCGTGCTTGCGAATTGACAGGGAAAACTGTTCTTTATGGTAATAATGTGAGCCATGCGAACAATAAAACCCGTCGTCGTTTTTTACCAAATCTTTGTAATGTGACGCTGATTTCTGAAGTGTTACAGCAAAGTTATCGCTTGCGCGTTTCGGCAAGTGCTTTGCGTTCTGTTGAGCATCGCGGTGGCCTTGATAGCTTTTTGATCAAAGCCGATGATAAGGAATTGTCGCAACGTGCGCGTTTGTTAAAACGCCAAATTGTTAAGAAAAAAGCTGAATATGCAGCTGAGCAAACTGCCTAATTCTCTTTGTTTATCGACAGAGTGAGATCAACACTTCCTTATGCTGAGGGTGCGTTGTTTTTTTGGATTTTTACTTATTTGATCGCTGTATTTTATTGGTTCCATATCCCAGGTTAAAAAAATGTCTTCAGCGCCCAGTCTTTTATTTCCAAAGCAAGAGAGAAACTTTATTGCTTTCTCTATTTTTGCCATGTGCTTTACGGTAGCTGCTTCTAATATTTTGGTTCAGTATCCTGTCTATTGGTTTGATTTGAATGAATTATTGACCTACGGTGCTTTTACTTATCCGATTGCTTTTTTGATCAATGATTTAACCAATCGTTTTTATGGTCCAGCAGCAGCGCGGCGTGTGGTTTATGCTGGTTTTTGTTCTGGTGTTTTTGTTTCTTGGATTTTGGCAACACCGCGGCTTGCAATTGCTTCTAGCTTAGCATTCTTATTTGGACAACTTCTCGATATTGTTGTTTTTACTCCTTTGCGGCGTAAAGCATGGTGGAAAGCACCTTTAGCAGCAGCATTGGTTGGTTCAGCTCT
This sequence comes from Bartonella vinsonii subsp. berkhoffii ATCC 51672, assembly GCF_902825225.1. Lineage (GTDB taxonomy): Bacteria > Pseudomonadota > Alphaproteobacteria > Rhizobiales > Rhizobiaceae > Bartonella > Bartonella berkhoffii. The sequence continues at coordinate 174,921 of NZ_CADEAK010000002.1, read as the reverse complement.
GGATACAATTTTATTCTTTTCTCTTGCTTTTTGTGACCTTTTTACTTTTATCGATCAGATGACAGGTTATGCGAATAGTTCGCTCTTTGGAAGTGTGTTTTTCTTCGGGCTTGAGATTCCAGTTTGGCTCTCGCTTGCTTTTGGTGATTTTTCTATAAAAGTTATTATGAGTTTTTTGATGCTTGTCCCTTATGGAACAATTCTTAAAACTATCAGACGTCCTCTTTATAAAAGTCATGCAAAAGATAAATCCTCCTTTGTTGGGAGCAAATAAGAAACGTTATCTTTTTATTTTTGCAGATAAAAAGATTGCGTGTTGTGTCTTTTATGAAAGTAGCATTTTAGGGTTATGCTTGGAGGTATTTTCGATAGCTGTCTTCATGTCTACATATGATCTCATGTTCTTCGTTTAGAAGATTTTTTATTGCTAAAAAGCGTTTCTAATTGTTTTGTTATAGCATTGCCAAGCTCTTCGGCGTTCATAATTGTGACAGCGCGTTGATAATAGCGTGTGACATCATGACCAATGCCAATGGCAATGAGTTCTATAGGAGAATGGGTCTGGATTTCTCGAATCACCGCGCGTAAATGTTTTTCCAGATAATTGCTAGAATTCACGGATAGTGTTGAATCATCAACAGGGGCTCCATCAGAAATGACCATGAGAATGCGGCGTTGTTCACGTTGTGATAAAAGCCGTTGATGCGCCCAAATCAACGCTTCACCATCAATATTTTCTTTCAGCAACCCTTCTTGCATCATTAAACCTAAATTGCGCCGTGCACGGCGCCATGGGGTATCTGCACTTTTATAGATGATATGACACAAATCATTGAGGCGTCCTGGATTATGGGGTTTGTTTTGGCTAAGCCAATGTTCGCGTGATTTCCCACCTTTCCAAGTTTTTGTTGTAAAGCCTAAAATTTCAACTTTGACACCACAACGTTCAAGAGTTTGTGCTAGAATATCTGCACAACTTGCTGCAACAGTAATTGGTCGGCCACGCATTGATCCCGAATTGTCAATCAGGAGTGAAACAACTGTGTCACGGAATTTTGTGTTGCTTTCCATTTTGAAAGAAAGTGGTTGCGTGGGATCAATGATAAGGCGGGGGAGTCGCGCTGTATCAAGATATCCTTCCTCAAGGTCAAAATTCCAATTGCGGTTTTGTTGCGCCATAAGGCGGCGCTGTAAGCGATTTGCTAAGTGTCCAACAATGTTTTGAAGATGATTGATTTGCTTATCAAGATAATGGCGTAGGTGATCCAGTTCACTTTCAGAACAAAAATCTGTCGCTTCCAAAACTTCATCAAACTGTCGGGTAAAAACTTTATAATCGTTGAGCTTTTCCATTTGTTCTGAAATGGCGAAAAGGCGTTTAGATCGGCTCGATTTTTCTTGCCAAGGACTTAGGTCTTGTTCTTCGTCAGTTTTATCATTGTCATTTGATTGTGTTGTTTGCGTTTTTCTTTCGTCTTGCGCATTGCTTTCATGTTCTGTTGTTGTTTGTTCGTCACTTTGTGTTTTTTTTTCGTTATTACTTTCTTCTTCTGATTGATTTTGAAGTTCACCCTCGTTTTTTACTATTTTATTTTTTTCGTTGTCGGACGTTTCTTCTCGTTGGACTGACATTTTTAAGGCAAAAAGCATTTGACGAACAATGCGTGCAAAAGCATGTTGGTTGTGAATATGATGTGTCAATTCGTTCAGTTCTGCTGCGGCTTTTTGTTCGATTTCTTGACGCCATAACTCTAAGACAGGTCCAGATTCTTTGGGGGGAGGGCGTTTTGTTATTTTTTCGCGCAATAAAAGTGCAATGGCTTCTTGGATGGGAGCTTCACTTTGGCTACTGATCTTTTGATAATGGGCTCTTTGATATTTATCAGCAAGCATTCCATCAAGATTTTGTGCAATTCCTTCCATGGCTAAAGTGCCGATTGCTTCAACACGTGTTTGTTCCAGAGCATCAAAGACAGCACGTGCTTCTGATTCTTGTGGAGCAAATTGTGCGTGAATGCGATTATCATGCCATGCTGTGCGCAGAGCCATGGAATCACCTAAACCGCGGGTAATCGTTATATCTTTGCTAGTTGCTTGTTGGGGTAATTCCGGTAAACGCGCATCATTTTTGCTTAAAGATGGTCTGTTATGACTGAAGGAAACTTCAAGGTTGGGTGTAGCAGCAATGGCACGCATACAGCTGGAAAGTGCTTTTTTAAAAGCGGTGGTATTAAAAGTATTGTTGGGAGAATCATTTACGAGATTTTTGCTATTGTTGCCAGCTTCGGTCGTCATGATTGACATATTCCTTAAGGCAAAACACCATGAATGAGTGATTCAGGAAGCTCTTCTCCAAAGGCACGTTGATAAAATTCTGCAACAGTAGCACGTTCGAGTTCATCACATTTATTGAGAAAGGTTAACCGAAAGGCAAAGCCCACATTTTGAAAAATGACAGCATTTTCTGCCCAAGTGATGACTGTACGTGGACTCATGACGGCTGAAAGATCTCCATTTATAAAAGATTGCCGTACCATATCAGCAACGTGAACCATTTGTGAAATTGTCTTTTTTCCCTCTGTTGTTTGAAAACATTTGACTTTTGAACAAACAATGTCAACCTCTTTATCATGGGGTAAATAATTAAGTATCGTCACAATAGACCAGCGGTCCATTTGGGCTTGATTAATTTGTTGTGTACCGTGATAGAGGCCTGTTGTGTCACCAAGACCAATGGTATTTGCCGTCGCAAAAAGACGAAATGCGGGATGAGGCGTGATGACACGGCTTTGGTCAAGCAAGCTTAGTCGCCCACAAGCTTCAAGGACCCGTTGGATGACAAACATAACATCGGGACGACCAGCATCATATTCATCGAAAACAAGAGCAATATTGTTTTGATAAGCCCATGGCAATATGCCTTCTTTAAATTCCGTGATTTGTAAGCCGTCTTTTAAAACAATGGCATCTTTTCCTACCAGATCAATACGGCTGACATGACTGTCGAGATTAATTCTTATACAAGGCCAGTTGAGACGTGCAGCAACTTGCTCAATATGCGTTGATTTCCCTGTACCATGATAACCAGAAACCATGACACGGCGGTTAAAGGCAAAGCCTGCTAAAATTGCTAAAGTTGTTTGTTGATCAAAAAGATAATCGGGATCTCTATCGGGAACGTGGGGGCTTCTTGTGCTAAAAGCAGGAACCTTCATATCTGTTTCAATATGAAACAAATCACGCGCACAAAGTGTGATATCGGGCACATTTTCGACTGTAAGCTTTGTTTTTGTCATTCTTTTTCTGGAAGGGAAAGGACGCTCTTTGTTTTCACTCTTTAAAATAACGATACAAGAGTTAGAGCACTTATGCAATGCTCTATCCATGGGAGTCTTGGATATAAAAGAATCTTTTACCAGATGTTCTTTCGTATTCACGTGTTTGTTTTAAAGAAATATCTCTCAACGTTCTCAAGCTCATTTCGCGGCACCGCACGTGGATGGTATACCGGTAAATCTATGGAGTACCACCATTTTTAAGCTTATGAGGCATGCAAGCTGCTACCCTCATTCTATTTTCTAGCCCTTAAATTTTGTGAGAGCCCTTGCATTTAGACGATTCATAAGAGGTATTTTTACTTTTTTCTTAAACGATTTTTACCTACACACTAGCTCCGCTTGTGATCTGCAAGGGAATGGTTTTGCTTGATTCAACATAAAACAGGTTTGAAATGAGAGAATTTTAACCATATTCAGGATTTTCATTCAACATGCAAAACTATGAAATACCATTATAAACCAATATCTTATATATTTTTGTGAAAACAATGATGATTTGAAGGAAAACAGGTTTATAAAAGCACGTGTTTTTTTTAGCACAAACCAGATCTTTTAAGCAAATTATAAGCGTGCAAAACATCGCGAAAGCGCTCTTCTGAAGAACGGTTGCCACCATTGGAATCAGGATGGTGTTTTTTTACCAGCTCTTTATATTTTGCTTTGATATTTTCAGAAGAAGCGTTTGCTGGTAATCCCAATGTATCAAACGCTTTAGCTTCTAAAGGTTTTAATTTCCGTGAGGAATTTCTGGTTGCGTGACGTTGGGTAAAGAGCATGAATGGATCGCGCATACGGTTTTGGTAAGCCGCTGTTCCAGAGCGAATTTGTGCGTAATGTGCGGCTGTTTTTTTTGATGTGCCATTGCTAAAATCAGTAGGCCATGTTGGACGATGTCCCGTGAGCGCATCCTTTTGAAACTTGGCAATATCTTTATCACTAAGACCAGAAAAGTAATTAAAATTTTTATTATAAGCACGCACATGCTCAATACAAAAATAGAGATATTGACCTTCGTGATTTCGACCTGCAGGTGCTTTATAGGTGCCAGCTTTTTCACAGCCTTCCCATTGACATTGTTGGGCTTGTGATTCAGCTTTCCCCTTTTTTTGAGAGCTGATTCGAATTGAGTCGAATAATTTAGATGTTGTTACCATGTTTTTAGGTTTATGCAAAATCGATTGATTTGACAAGAATTGACTTTTAAAAATTTGTTTTCACACTCTCTTTGTCCATGTTATTCATGGAAAAAGCTTTTTTCTGCATTCATTTTGTGAAGGAACAAAAATGTCGACCCCGATTCAAACAACAATAAAGATGAAGCTCCAAGACGCTTTCCATCCACAAAAACTTGAGGTGATTAACGAAAGCCACCTTCATGAGGGGCATCCTCATAAAGAGCATGCTTTTGATGGGAAAGGGGAAACACATTTTCGGGTGAAAATGTTCTCTTCTTCTTTTGTCGGCATGACGCGTGTGGAAATCCATCGCGCGATTTATCAAGTCTTACAGAAAGAGCTAGCCACTTGTGTTCATGCTTTGGCGCTTGAAGTTTCCTCTGTTTAATTTGCTTTTCCATTCAAGTTTTTTCAAAGCGAGGATGTGCTTTTTGATAAATTTCTAATAAGCGATCTGTATCAACATGGGTATAGGCTTGGGTAGTGGAGAGGCAGGCATGACCAAGAAGTTCTTGAATGGTGCGTAAATCTCCCCCACGGGATAAAAGATGGGTGGCAAAAGAATGGCGCAAGGTATGAGGTGTCGCTGTCTCTGGTAAACCAAGGCTTGCACGTAGATTTCGAACAGCTCGTTGAATAATGGCTGGCTGCAAAGGGCCGCCTCGTGCACCACGAAACATGGGTTGGTTGTTCACTAAAGGATAGGGACAGCATTTGAGGTAATTCTGTACTGTTTCGTAAACAATTTTTATGAGAGGAACAAGGCGTGTTTTTTGACCTTTTCCAGTGACAAACAAGCTTTTTTTTTCAGGATCAGAAAATTGTTCTGGTGTGAGCGCTAAAGCTTCTGATATGCGCATGCCACAGCCATAAAGAAGCATCAAAACAGCAGCATTGCGGGCGATAATCCATGCTTCATTTTCCTGTTGATTTTCTTGTTTGACGATATGAAGAGCGGATTTTATCGCCAAAGGTTTTGGCAGCGATTTTGGCTGTTTTGGGGTTCGGATAAGCTTAGCAGCAGGGACGTTGACGATCCCTTCGCGTGATAAATATCTGAAAAAAGAGCGTAAACCCGCCATCCCTCGGCTTAAAGAGCGGGCGCTTATGTTATTTGCTCTGCGATAGGCCAAATAAGCGCGTAAATCGAGAACGCGCAAATTGGCAAGATCATTAAAAGTTGGCTCATACCCTAAATGTTGACAGAGAAAAAACAAAAACTGTCTTGTGTCACACTCATAAGCTTGTGCAGTTTGTTTGGACATGCGACGTGTTTGTACAAGACCATCTAACCAGTTTTTCCTTGCGGTCAAAATGGCATGGTTCGCTGGAATCAGGAAGACATTTTTACCTTTTCTACCGTCTTTTTTTGTGGGCATTCTTAGTTGAGGGTTTCTTTCTTTTTCACTGTGTCACTTTCAGAGCTACCATTTTTCTTTTGTTGTAGCTCTTCGTTATTTACAACGCGCTTTTCGCCTTTTAAAGAGAGTATTTTTAAAAGATTATGCGTTGACATAAGATGCGCAAAGATTAACCCTAAAAAGCCATTTTTATGGAGTTTAGCAAGTTGATTTGCAGAGAGTTTGTTCAGTTTTTCTTCATCAACAACCCAAAAATGTTCTAATTGTGCTGAAAGACCTTGATCATTTTTTACATTGATTGACTTTTGGCTTAGAAGGTTCATCTCCACAAGGGCGTTAATAAATTCAGTGGTTTTTTCCATAGCAATTTTAAAGCTTTCTAGGAAATGAATACGCTCTTCCATAAAAGGCGAAATAGAACCATCCGAATTAAAAAGTTCTGTTCCGGCAACTTCATTAAACATGCCTGATTGTTGATCAAAGCAAACAGAAAGCTCTTTTTCATTTTGAAGTTGTGCAAGAACGAAAGGATAACGACGGACAAACGCGGGGACATAAGTATTTCGTTCCCAATTTTTATCAGAGGTAATGTAATCATTTTCGTCGTTAGAAAGACCTACAAGAGCAGCCGATGTATAGTGCTTTTTCTTTTGTTCATCTTCTGCGCACATAAACAAAATAGGATAGTCTAGAGCAGCTTGAAAATATTCACTGCTTGCTAAAGGAATCCAATGGGTATCTTTAGCAAAAGACATATCACTTGGAGGAGAAAATTTGAGGTTTTTATGGGTAACTTTATTAATTGGGGTAATATCTTTGTAAAATAGCATAATATTTGCCATAAGACTTCTCCTTTTATTCATTTGTTTTTGTCACCAAGAAAGGTCTTTTTGGAAGATTTTTATATGGCAACAAGATTTAATGCAAAGTTATGAGATTCAGGGAATCATTTTGAAGAGATGATATTTTTGTATGGAACATAATAGAAAAAAGCCTAAAAATAAAGTCTATCTTGCCATTATTGGTTTACCTCATGGTATAAAAGGGGACGTTTTGCTCAAAGTTTTAAGTGCTGAAACACAGCGTTTAAAAACTTATGGTGTTCTTTATGATGATATGGGGCGCTCTTATGAGATTGTGACTCTTCGTATGCAAAAAAAGAATGCGATTGTGCATTTTAAAGGGATTGAAGACCGCAATGTTGCTGAAAGTTTAAAAGGGGTTCGCCTTTATGTTACGCGCGATCAATTGCTAGATGATTTGGGTGAGGATGAATTTTATCAGATTGATCTCATTGGGCTTTGTGTCCAAGACTGTGTTGGTAAAATCTTGGGTGAGGTGAGTGGTTTTTTTAATTTTGGAGCTGGTGATTTGCTTGAAATACGGCTGAATACAGGCAAAACTGTGTTTATCCCTTTTAGCAAGGCAGCTGTTCTAAAAATTTGTATTCCTTCTGGTTTTCTTGTTGTTGATCCAGTTGCTGCTGGTTTAAGCGATGAGGAAAAGAATGCTGTAGAGGATGGTGACTTGAAGCAAAAATAAAGGGGTAGGAAAATGATGAAAGTGGAAAGTGAAAGAAGGCAAGACTACATTACCTAACAGATTTATTAGCACTTTATCCTGAAATATTTTAGGACTTCTGAAGTAGAGCAATTTTTAAAGCAGGGATATGGTAAAACAGTGTAAATGAGAAATTGTGCGTCGGATAAAACCATAACGTTGAGAATACACCAGTTGGTATTGCCTGTTGATGGAGTATGGCTTGTGATACAAGGTGAGGATGAATGAAGTTTCAAGCACGTATTTTAACACTTTATCCTGAAATGTTTCCTGGATTTTTAGGGCATTCGTTAGCAGGGCAAGCTTTGAAGCGCGGGATATGGTCACTGGAGACAGTGCAAATTAGGGATTTTGCTTTAGATAAACACCATAGCGTTGATGATACACCGGCTGGTGGTGGGGCGGGTATGGTGATGCGTGCAGATGTATTAGCAGCTGCGCTTGATCATTGTTCAGATGATTCGCCAAGATTGTTGATGAGCCCGCGAGGGCGGGTTTTTAATCAAGCTTATGCCCGTTCTTTGGCGTGTGAATCAGGCGTGACATTGGTTTGTGGGCGCTTTGAAGGTGTGGATGAGCGGGTGATAGAAGCACGACAACTAGAAGAAGTCTCTCTTGGGGATTATATCCTTTCAGGGGGAGAAACGGCGGCACTGGTTCTGTTGGATGCCATTATCCGTCTTCTCCCTGGCGTTATGGGGAATGCACTTTCTGTGAAGTGTGAAAGTTTTGAGAATGGTTTGTTGGAATACCCGCATTACACGCGTCCTGCTCTTTTTGAAGGACGCGGTATTCCGCCCGTGTTGACATCAGGTCATCACAAGGCTATCGCTGATTGGCGTCAAAGCCAAGCCGAATTGCTCACACGTCAACGTCGCCCTGATCTTTATGCGCGTTATGATAAAAATCGTCAGAAAACTTGATTCATGTTGTAAGGTGGTGTATTGCATGGCTCTCTGTTATACAAGAGTTTTTCTGTGAAGGGTTTTCTATCGTTCCAAGATAATGAAGAAATGGTGTATTCGCTCCTGCATAAAGCATAGCCTAAAGAACTTCTTTTCTTTGTATGAAAAAGCTTTTTAGGTAAAAGTTGAGCGCTCTGACTGTTCGATAAAGAAGATGAAGGATAAAAGAAATGAATATTATCGCACAGCTTGAAGCTGAACAATGTGCAAAAATTGAAGCAAAACGCCAATTGCCCGCCTTTCAACCTGGGGATACAGTCCGTGTTATGGTGCGTGTGACGGAAGGTACACGTACCCGTGTTCAGGCTTATGAAGGAATTTGTATTGCACGTTCAGGCGGTGGATTGAATGAAACTTTCACTGTGCGCAAAATTTCTTATGGTGAAGGTGTTGAACGCGTCTTTCCCGTTTATTCTCCCTTGATTGAAGCTGTTGAGCTTGTGCGCCGAGGTAGAGTGCGCCGCGCAAAACTCTATTATCTTCGTGCTTTGAGAGGTAAAGCTGCGCGTATCGCTGAAAAGAGAGATTACCGGAAAAAAGGTGAAAAGCTTGCTAAGGGTGTAGAAGCAACAGCTGTTGCTTTAGATGTCGAAACGCAAGTTGCTGAGTAATCGCTTCAATACTACCTCTGCTAGAATTTATGAAAAATCGACTTTTCCGTTGCTTTTAGTATCTCTTGTGATTTGTTGTGATATCTCATAAAGAGGCTTTGAGTTGACGTGAAAATGTTGAATCTCTCAAAGTTTTGGTGTTCTGTTTCTCTTGTAACTATAACTGTAATCTGAAACTGAAAACTTCAGAAAACATGTTGTTGATATTGAAAAACAAAAATGCCTATATTTGAAAAAATATATGTTTCTCTTTGAGAAAAGATGTTAGACTTTTGACGTGAAGATAAAATTGTATTAGATAAAGCGGGTTTTATAGCTTATATCTGTAGAACAATCGGTTTTTTTATGCGTGACCTTTAATCCGTTATTTGAGATAACCGACCTGTAATATTGGCATCCTAAGATGCCAAATAAATTGGAAATAGAGTGCATTTGGTCATTTTGTGCGGATCTTATCGCGCATGATGCTGTTGCAGTAAAACCAGGTCAGGATGTTTTATGACAGAGACAATTAGGAAAAAAGAGCGCCCTCGTTCCCCCCATGTGAGTATTTATCGTTGGACTATCACAATGGCGATGTCCATTGCGCATCGTATCACCGGTATGGTTCTTTATTTCGGTATCGTCTTTCTTGCTCTTTGGTTGGTTTCGATTGCTTGTGGAGCTGAGGCCTTTAGAACAGTGAATGAGATTTATGGATCTTTGCCGGGGCTTTGTATCTTATTTCTTTATACCCTTGCTGGCGTTCATCATATGGTTGGCGGTATTCGTCACATTGTTTGGGATCTAAAACCTTGCCTTTTGGCTAAAAAAAAGGCAACAGTGGCTGCGTGGGCAACTGTGTGTATTTCTCTTATTGTGACCTTCGCCATTTGGATTATTGGATATAGCATTGTTTAGCTGGGGGTGGAGAGGGCTATGAAAAAAGATTTTCGAACAGAACTTGCAAAAGTACGCGGACGTGGAAGTGCCCATGAAGGAACAGAGCATTTTTGGTTGCAGCGTTTGACAGGTTTTATCAATCTACCGCTTTTGATCTTTTTTATTGTTCTTATTCTCTCACTCGTTGGAAAGGACTATAGCATTATGCGTGCGCGGCTTTCACACCCAGTTGTGGCTGTTTTAATGGGGTTGATGACTTTCTCTGTCCTTTATCATATGAAACTTGGAATGCAGGTGGTTATTGAAGATTATATTCCACGTGAAGGTTTCCGGATATTCTTTTTAGCATTAAATATTTTGTTTTGTTTTGTTTGTGGGGGTGTCATCATTTTTGCTCTTTTGAAAATTGCATTAGGGGGTTAAACGTATGGTGAATACAGGATCATCTCTCGGTGCTAAAGCAGGTAATGCCCCGTATCACTTTGTAGATCATAAATTTGATGTTGTTGTGGTGGGGGCAGGTGGTGCTGGTTTGCGTGCTACGCTTGGTATGGCTGAACAAGGATTAAAAACTGCTTGTATCACAAAGGTTTTTCCAACCAGATCCCACACGGTTGCAGCACAGGGGGGCATTGCTGCTTCACTTTCCAATATGGGGCCTGACAATTGGCAATGGCATTTGTACGATACTGTCAAAGGGTCTGATTGGTTGGGCGATACTGATGCAATGGAGTATTTGGTGCGTAATGCTCCTGCTGCTGTGTACGAATTAGAACATTATGGAGTGCCCTTTTCGAGGACACAAGAAGGTAAAATTTATCAACGTCCGTTTGGGGGACATACCACACAGTTTGGTGAAGGTCCTCCTGTCCAACGTACTTGTGCTGCAGCCGATCGTACGGGGCATGCTATTTTGCATACCCTTTATGGACAGAGCTTAAAACATAATGCGCAGTTCTTTATTGAATATTTTGCACTTGATTTGATTATGACGGATGGTGTGTGTACCGGTGTTGTGGCGTGGAATCTCGATGATGGTACAATACACCGTTTTTCAGCAAAGATGGTTGTTCTCGCAACTGGTGGTTATGGACGCGCTTATTTTTCGGCAACATCCGCGCATACTTGTACCGGTGATGGAGGAGGAATGATTGCGCGTGCTGGGTTGCCACTTCAGGATATGGAGTTTGTTCAATTTCATCCTACAGGTATTTATGGTTCCGGATGCTTAATTACGGAAGGAGCGCGTGGTGAAGGCGGTTATTTGGTGAATTCTGAGGGAGAGCGTTTTATGGAGCGATATGCCCCTTCCTTTAAGGATTTGGCTTCACGAGATCTCGTTTCACGCTGTATCACGCTTGAAATTCGCGAAGGACGCGGCGTTGGTCCGAAGAAAGATCATATCCATTTGGTCCTTAACCATATTGATCCTGCTATATTGCATGAGCGGTTGCCAGGGATTTCTGAATCAGCACGGATTTTTGCTGGTGTTGATGTGACAAAGGAACCTATCCCCATTCTCCCAACAGTTCATTACAATATGGGTGGGATTCCTACCAATTATTATGGAGAAGTTCTCAATCCCACAGCCGATTCGCCTGATCGTGTTCAACCAGGTTTGATGGCGGTGGGGGAGGCTGGCTGTGCCTCTGTCCATGGTGCTAATCGTTTGGGGTCAAATTCATTGATTGATCTTGTTGTGTTTGGACGTGCTGCTGCAATTCGTGCTGGTGAAGTCATTGATCGTGATGCCGAAATTCCTCCTCTGAATGAGAAAGCCGTGGACGAAATTATGGCGCGTTTTGATCGTTTGCGTTTTGCCCAAGGAGGAACGCCAACCGCTGTTTTGCGTGAGAAAATGCAACGAACTATGCAAGAAGATGCTGCAGTGTTCCGTACAGCAGATTCTTTGCAACAGGGGTGTCAGCGGATAAGCCAAATCTGGGATGAACTTTCTGATCTCAAAGTGACAGATCGCTCCTTGATATGGAATTCTGATTTGGTTGAAACATTAGAGCTTGAAAATCTGATGGTCAATGCAATTACGACTGTCTATTCCGCAGAAGCGCGTTTAGAAAGCCGAGGCGCCCATGCGCGTGAAGATTATCCAGAGCGTGATGACAAAAATTGGCGTAAACATACACTTTCGCATTTATCAAAAAATGGAAAAGTCACTTTAGGCTATCGGCCTGTTCATGTTGATCCGTTAACATCTGAAGCAGATGGCGGTATTGATTTAAAACGTATCGCACCTAAAAAACGTGTTTATTAAGGGGAGAATGAATTATGGTACAAATTAAGCTTCCCAAAAATTCTCAAGTAAAAACTGGAAAAGTTTGGCCTAAGCCTGAAGGTGCTACGCGGTTGACAGAATTTCATGTTTATCGTTGGTCGCCTGATGATGAGGAAAACCCTCATCTAGATACCTATTATGTAGATCGTTCAGCCTGTGGACCAATGATTCTTGATGGGCTTTTGTTTATCAAAAATCATATTGATCCAACTTTGACATTGCGCCGGTCATGTCGTGAAGGAATTTGTGGTTCATGTGCCATGAATATTGATGGGACCAATACCTTGGCTTGTACCAAAGGGATGGATGATGTAAAGCACCCCATTAAGGTCTATCCTTTGCCTTCTATGCCCGTTGTTAAAGATTTGGTTCCTGATTTGAAGCGCTTTTATGCGCAACACCGTGTGATTGAACCTTGGTTGCAAACCGTCTCACCAGAACCTGCAAAAGAATGGTTACAAAGTCACTCTGATCGCCAAAAAATCGACGGTCTTTATGAGTGTATTTTGTGTGCTTGTTGTCAAACATCCTGTCCAAGTTATTGGTGGAATGGTGATCGTTATTTAGGACCCGCTATTTTACTTCAAGCTTATCGTTGGATTGCTGACTCCCGTGATGAAATGTGTGGTGAGCGTCTTGATAATTTAGAAGACCCTTTCCGGCTTTATCGCTGTCATACAATTATGAATTGTACACAAACTTGTCCAAAGGGATTAAATCCAGCTAAAGCAATTGCTGAGATTAAAAAACTCATGGTTGAACGTCGCCTTTAAAAACTTACCAGTTAATAAGAGGCATGGAAAAACCAAAAGGGGGGCATGTTTTTTGCCATGAGACACAAGATTCAGTCTGTAAAAAGCATTGGCTTTGTATGAAAAAACACTTATCATTTTTTAAAAAGAAGTCTTTATTTCTTAAAGAAAAAATCCCTTCATTGAAAAAATACATCTTGAATGTGCATAAAAGCTGTAACCGATTGGTATCCTAGACGAATTCAACAGTCATGGAAATTATACCTCATTTTATGGATTTTCATGGGCGCTCATTTTACATTCTTTCATGTTTATCTATGAAAAATAAATGTTTAGGTTAGTTACGGTTTTTGCTTTATCATTGAATTTTCTTGTTGCTTGTGAGCAAGTGCAAGAAATTTGTTTGGGTAACAAAAAATGCCTCATTTCTTTCCAATATGAGGAGAAGACTCTATAGCAACTATAGCGGGTATGATTAAGCATTGTTTGTTGTTTGTATTGTTCAAAACCATATTTCTCAAAAATAAATGAAAAAAATTATTAAAAGAAATAAAATTGTATGTACTAAAAACCTTGTGCATGATTTTGTTCTTCCATTGCAGGGATGGTCATTAATTGCTTCTTTGCTGTAAAAGCCTGAACGGTTCAACAGAGTAGCAGCAGAGGGAGGGAATGTTTTAAAAAGATCAAATAAAAAGCCGCAACAACTTGTTGCGGCTGTTGTTGTTTTATGTGCTCTTTCTCAGAGAAAAACCTTACTCACACTATCTTTGATTTAGAAAAAATTGGATCATAAAAGACTTCAGAGAGCTTTCTATCCTTGAAAAATAATACCACATCCACTGTAGTGTAAAGCACTATCTTTATCATTTCTATATCAAGTTGACGTCCAATCTCCGATCGTTTGATCAACGTTGCACACCGTTCAAATGTTTGCAACGCATTGTTGGCATGCGTTGTTGTAATTGATCCAGGATGCCCAGTATTCAACGAATTGAGATATTCCCATGCTTCATTGCCACGCAGTTCAGCAAGAAAAATACGATCAGGCGATTGACGCATACAGGCATCAAGACATTCCTCGGCTGAAACACGTCCCACTCCATCACCATAAAGCATATGCACATGATTAGGATGGTTGGGAAGAAAAAGCTCATGGACATCTTCAATCGTAATAATACGTTCTTCTACCGGCACCTTTTCAATTAAGGAACGGGCAAATGTTGTTTTCCCTGATCCCGTTTTGCCGGCAATGATGATATTGCGTTTATTTAGAACGCATTTTTCTAAAAATTCAAGAACTTTACCTTCACGCTTTAATTGCAAAAGTTGAACTTCAAATGGCTCTAATCGTGTGAAATCCTGTTTTGAAAGTAAATCATTTGCTTCCTTCTCTGAAGGTTTATTAAAACTCACATCAACAAAATCACTAAATGCTCCTTCACAGTGAAGCTCTTCTAGTGTTTTAACCGTGAGAGAATGTTTTCGAATCATAAAAGAAAGTGCACCATCGATAACAGCTGGTGTTTGTATAATCGTGCCCCGTTGTCCTCCAGGTAACTGCACGTAATTGACGCTTTTGGGAGCCATACCGTTATAGACGATAATAGCTGTAATAAGCGTCTGTAAAAAAGCAGGTGTTAACTCTGGTACGCTATGCACTTGCCACCCCCCCAAGCTTTTTGTCCATACTTCACAGGGGCGACAGATTGATAATTCCGTAATTTTTGGATCTTCTAAGAAATGATCAAGTGGTTGCAGAAGTTGTGCAACTGCTTGATCTTTCTGTATTGGGTTAGCGTGTAACGAGGCTGTAGACATCACTGAAATCCAGATCACGAGCAACAAAAATATTCACTCTTTCCCCTTGGTTTTTGTAGAGTGTTGGTGCGATGTTAATGGAGTTTTGAATAAAGTCGGTCACCACCGATTCAGCGCCTTGCACATTTTGAGATTGTGACTTTTCCTTATTTTCTTGACCGATTTTTCCTTTTACCCACTCTCCCAAATTACCGATTATGCTCACCATGATGGCTCCACCAAATCGTTGCCAAAAATGTGTATCAACCCAACCACCAATACCTGATTCACCAAGTGGGCCTGTGCCAGGTGAGTCAAGATTGACGATAACCCCAGAGGGTGTTTCAATACGTGACCATTGGACGAAAACACGCGTTTGTCCTTGTTGTATACCGCTTTGATAAAAACCAACGACCTTAGAACCACGATCTAACAAGACAACACGACCACTCGTAGAATAAACATCGCGTGTTAAATAACATGTCGTCATTCCTGGTTGCGTTGTGATAATTTTTGTTTCTAGTGTACAATCTATCTGCGTACCTTGCGTAATTAAAAGATCACGGTTATGAAGTTGAACGGCGTGTGATTGACCTAAACGTACAGGCTGCAGCTGGTCGAATAATACGCCATTATTTGTATCGTTTTCAGATGTCTTATTTTTTGAATGTTCTGTCGAACCTTCGCTACCGCCACCGTTGTTAAGACCTGAACTGAACATACGTTTGCGTGCTAACTCTTCAGAATCTTTAAGCAGATGTGGCGGAATGGTTGTTTGAAGAAGCTTTGCCAAAGCTGGTGGAATTTCAAGTGTTGAGTCTTCTGTTTCTGTTAGTTTGTCTACCTCTTCTACAACCTTAGGCTCTTCTATGACTCGAGGAGTATAGCTAGGGATAATTTGTTGCACGGTTTGTTGTGGTTTTTCTTCCTCAACATCTACGGCATTGCGCATTTTTAAAGCCTTCCAAGTCAAAGCAATTGGCACTGCCACTACAACAATGAGACCTACCATTAATAATGCGCGTGCACCAGGAACTGTTGGACGGCGTTCTGCACCTAATTCAGAGCTACCATAGGCACCTTCAATGTGTTTTTGTTCGATGTCATCAAGTTTTCTGCCTTTGTTATTCTCATCTCCTTTCTTATTGTTGAACATCATTTTCCTCCTTTATTGATGCGGTGAACCACCGAAGATATTGTTCCAGTTGTGTTTGGTATACCATTGGGGTCGTAGGCTTCATTGAAAATAGCCAAAGCACTTTTGCCAAGCCGTATGAGCCACTTGGGGCTGACCTTGTGAACGGCGATGATATCGTTAGCATTGCCTACAACAGTACGTGGTATAAGGCTTTCATTGCCTTCAGCATCCACTACGTAAATTGATGGCATATCCATGTTGGTAGGAAATTTGAAATAGGTAATACGTCCATTGTCCCAAGCGTTTATCGGGGCGATATTTTGGTTGCCGCTCATGGTGTAGCTCAGATTATATCCGTTCACGACTTGGTGAAAACCACGTTCAATGGCAAGGCGCTGCTTATTTTCCTCTAAATTTTGAGAATCGGTACTGGGATAATGAAAAGCTAATTCATAAGTGGCACCAGCACGGTCATTTCGAAATTGTAATCGAAATTTGTAGCTACGCTTGTCAGTAACAACAATAAGGTTTGTATTGGCAAGCTCTGCTTTGGGCTTAATAAAAATATGTCGCCCTTTATGAGCAAAGGCATAAGCATCAGAATCACCAAAAGCATGGGTGATATATTGTTCACCTTCTTCAAGAATAATATGTGTTGCTACGCCGAGAACGGTTTCTATTTGAACCACATCAGCTACATTATATGTTACATAGCGAATACGATGATCATATTGTGAATTGGATGGAGTTTTGAGTGCTTGCACAGATACCGTATAAAGAGATAAAAATGAGGACAGTAGGACAATGAACACAATTTTTTTCATAATAATCAATTCCTTAATTATTCAACAGTATTTCCGGATCAGCGCGGTAACTTGTCACTTGAAAACCAAGTGGATTAAGCAATCGATCAGATGATTTCATTGGTGCGCCAACATAGGTGTAACCAATTGTTGCGATTTGATGTTGTTTTGGTCCAACGGCACCGCTAGTGTCATGTTGTTGCGTCGTAAAACGCACAGTTGCTTGTCCATGTCCATTGGGCTGAATCGATCGTACTTTAACCGTGATGCGTGCTTTGTTGGAAAGCACTTTGTCACGTGCATCTTCGCCTTCATAAATCTTATAAAATTCTTGTTGAACAGCTGGTGCACTTAAAAGCGCTGCAGTGTCATAGTTTAGCTGAATAGTATCGTAGTCATAAGTTTCACGGTTAAGGACATATTGATTGAGCCAATATCTATCCACAACCTCGCCGTAGCTTGTTTCATGCTCGCGCATCACAGAAATTACATCGACCGCACCTGTTGTGTTATCAACGCGTAGCACTAAGGGTGTTGGAGCTGGTTGGGAAAAGCCAACGACTCCGCACATCATACCGAATAAACCAAAAATACCAACAGCACCCGCTACACGCCATGCCGTTCTGCGTGATTTTATAAATTCGCTAATGAGTTCACGTTCTAATCCACGGCTTTCTTCGTAATAATTTTTAAGTTGATCTGCTTTTACTGGTTTAGGTTGTTTTTGTCTCATATGACACCTTGCTGAATTTCATCAGGGACAATTTTGTTAATAGGTACGCGATTCCAATTATTTGGTTTTTTGAGTTTTGGAGCTGATGCACAAGCTGATAAAAGGCTTGCAATCAAAACTGTAAAAATGATTGATTTCATTTTAACACTCCTATTTTTAGTATATATAAAGTTTTCATATTTTTATCATTATTTCAATTTTGATAAAAAAAGTAAAGTGTATAGTTTGTGATTTTTTCTCTTTTCTTAATTTTATCTTTTATTTATGAAAATATTCATCTGCAGTGGATATATTTTCACTGGACTATTGGATATGTTTGTTAGCTAATTATGCTGGTTGCTACCGAGAATATTGCTTATTCCTTTCTGCATTTCATCTCCATAGATGTCCAAATGTGACACCTTTAGCCAAAGCATTGGCAATGCTTGACAGTTTGAGCAATAGCACAATGGATATAATGGATAAAATGAGAGCACCACCAAGCGCGTAACTCACATTCTGCTGTCCATCGAATTTCAAATCTATCATATAATTTGCAAAGATATTCATCATGAAACTAAATACGGTGGCTAGGAGTACAATGAGAATTGTATAACTTAAAATTTGTGTTATCCATTGCTCAAAAAAGCGATAGGTTGGTTGCCAAAGCAAGGTGATGATAAAGAGTGGTCCGAGACCTACGAGGAGTACAAGTGCGATCTTTGCCATCAAAATGAATGCACCACCGATTGCGACTAGAAAGCTTGTTGCAAGCAGAATAAGGATACCGAAAAGGCCATAAAGTAGTCCATTAGCATCTAAGAAAGCAGATTCTTCGAAAGCTTCGCTTGCACGTTCGAATCCACTTAAAGCCACTTTGTCAATCAAACTGATTAATTGGTTGTTGTTTGGTGGATTGTTTAACAATTTATTTGATAAGTCCTGAGGTATGTTTATTATCACATTGGCAATGTCTTTCTGGTACAACCCTGCGGTTAGTGCAATTGAAGTAATGATACTGATCCCCAAGCAACGGTTTATGAATCCAGAGATTGGCATATCAACTGCACCGCGAATAACGAGCCATCCATATACAATGAAAGCAATGGTAAGACCGATTGATACGAAGGGTGTAATTGTAGCAATCGCTTTTGAGGAAATATCCATGACATATGTTTTCGTTGCTTGATCAATGTGATTAAAAAGTTGCGTGAACATTTTGAAGTCCATGGCATTCCTCTTTAGCGAATTTTAGTTTTCTATTACCTTAAAATATGGGGACATATCGTACGTTTTATTTTTATTTACGCAATTTATTTCAGTATTTTTGTTGGATTATGATGGATTAAGTCTTCGTGTGTTTCTCCAAGATGTTGAGAGAGTACTCAATGATTATGTGTTGGCTTTTGCCGAGAGAGAAGGTAAAAAAATGGCGTAGAATTCAGTCTTTTATACAAAAACTTATCTTATTTTAGGCATTTGTGTATTTTTTTGCTGAAGAATTTGCACATTGCGTTTACGTTTTAGTCGATTAATAAGTGCTTGTTCTGTATTACTTGAATGCGCGACCATTTGCAGTTTTGTCGATTCATTTTGGATCATGGCGAGCATGCCCTTCATACGCAGCTCCAGTTCAGCAATACCTTTTAAATCTTGCGTTTCAGTGACCTTTGTTAGAATTTTTGCAATTTCCTCAAAACGCTTTTCTGTTTCTTGAAAAGCTTGCAAAACGATAACTTTATCTATGACTGCTGCATATTGACTGCGCCAATCAAGCTTTTCGCGTGCGTCATCTACAGGAGAATCACGAAGTTCATTTTCGTCTTTTATAATTTCTTGAAATGATTTAGGGGCCTTTTTGGTAACATCATCTCTCTTACTTTGATCGTAGATGTGTCGTGGATTCGGCAGCAACAAAGTTCCATCATCTTCTTTTGTTTTTAACGTTTCTGCTCGAATGCCTGTTATAGATTTGTGTATTTTTTCCAGAAGAGAAATAGTGTCTTCTTTAATTTCAGTACTTCTTGCTGAGTTTAGGGTTGCAAGAATTACGCTCACTGTCACTATGATAGTTAATTTTCTCATGTTATTTCTCGCTGAATTTCGGCAGGGACTGTTTTATTCACAGGCACACGGTTCCAATTACTTGGCTTCTTTAGTTGTGGAGCCGATGTGCAAGCTGATAAAAGGCTTGCGATCAAAATTGCAAAAACGATTGATTTCATTTTAATACTCATTTTTTTGCCATAAATAAAACTCAAATATTTTTGTTATTATTTAAATTTTGATTAAAAAGTAAAGCGCATAGTTTGCGATCGTTTCTCTTTTCTTAATTTCATTTTTATTTATGGAAATATTGAACTACAGCATGGATATTTCCTATTTTGCGGTTAAGGTATTTTGATTATTTAATTGTGCGGTTGTTACGTGAAGGTAGGCTTCCTGCTGCATTTAATCTCCAGAGATGTCCAAATGTAACGCCTTTTGCCAAAGCATTTGCAATGCTTGATAGTTTGAGCAACAGTATGATGGAGATAATGGATAAAATGAGAGCACCTCCAAGTGTCAAACCGACATTCTGTTTTCCATCGAATTTCAAATCTATCATATAATTTGCAAAAATATTCATCATGAGACTGAATATGGTGGCTAAAAGTACAATGAGAATTATGTAACTTAAAATTTGTGTTATCCATTGCTCAAAAAAGCGATAGGTTGGTTGCCAGAGCAAAGCAATAATAAAGAGTGGTCCGAGGCCTACGAGGAGTACAAGTGCGATCTTTGCCATCAAAATGAATGCACCACCGATTGCGACTAGAAAGCTTGTTGCAAGCAGAATAAGGATACCGAAGAGGCCATAAAGTAGTCCATTAGCATCTAAGAAAGCAGATTCTTCGAAAGCTTCGCTTGCACGTTCGAATCCACTTAAAGCCACTTTGTCAATCAAACTGATTAATTGGTTGTTGTTTGGTGGATTGTTTAACAATTTATTTGATAAGTCCTGAGGTATGTCTATTATTACATTGGCAATGTCTTTCTGGTACAACCCTGCGGTTAGTGCAATTGAAGTAATGATACTGATCCCCAAGCAACGGTTTATGAATCCAGAAATTGGCATATCAACTGCACCACGAATAACGAGCCATCCATATACAATGAAAGCAATGGTAAGACCAATTGATACGAAGGGTGTAATTGTAGCAATCGCTTTTGAGGAAATGTCTATGACATATGTTTTCGTTGCTTGATCAATGTGATTAAAAAGTTGCGCGAACATTTTGAAGTCCATGGCATTCCTCTTTAGCGAATTTTAGTTTTCCATTACTTTGAAACATGGGGACATGTCGTACGTTTCATTTTTATTTACACAATTTATTTCAGTATTTTTGTTGGATTATGATGGATTAAGTCTCCGTGTGTTTCTTCAAGATGTTGAGAGAGTACTCAATGATTATGTATTGGCTTTTGCCGAGAGAGAAGGTAAAAAAAATGGAGTAGAATTCAGTCTTTTATACAAAAACTTATCTTATTGTAGGCATTTGTGTATTTTTTTGCTGAAGAATTTGCACATTGCGTTTACGTTTTAGTCGATTAATAAGTGCTTGTTCTGTATTACTTGAATGCGCGACCATTTGCAGTTTTGTCGATTCATTTTGGATCATGGCGAGCATGCCCTTCATACGCAGCTCCAGTTCAGCAATATCTTTTAAATCTTGCGTTTCAGTGACCTTTGTTAGAATTTTTGCAATTTCCTCAAAACGCTTTTCTGTTTCTTGAAAAGCCTGCAAAAGGATAACTTTATCTATGACTGCTGCATATTGACTGCGCCAATCAAGAGTTTCGCGTGCTTCATCTACAGGAGAATCGTGAAGATAATTTTCGTCTTTTATAATTTTTCTAAATAATTCAGGGATCTTGTTGGCAATATTACTTTGCTTAGTTTGGTCATAGATGTATTGTGGATTCGGCAGTAATAAAGTTCCATCATCTTCTTCTGTTTTTAACGTTTTTGCTCGAATGCCTGTTATAGATTTGTGTATTTTGTCCAGAAGAGAAATAGTGTCTTCTTTAATTTCAGCACTTTTTGCTGAGTTTAGAGTTGCAAGAATTACGCTTATTGTCACTATGATAGTTAATTTTCTCATATTGTTTCTCGCTGAATTTCGGCAGGGACTGTTTTATTCACAGGCACACGGTTCCAATTACTTGGCTTCTTTAGTTGTGGAGCCGATGTGCAAGCTGATAAAAGGCTTGCGATCAAAATTGCAAAAACGATTGATTTCATTTTGATACTCATTTTTTTGCCATAATATAAAACTCTAATATTTTTGTTATTATTTAAATTTTGATTAAAAAGTAAAACGCATAGTTTGCGATCATTTCTTTTTTCTTAATTTCATTTTTATTTATGGAAATGTTGAACTGCAGCATGGATATTTCCTATTTTGCGGTTAAGGTATTTTGATTATTTAATTGTGCGGTTGTTACGTGAAGGTAGGCTTCTTGCTGCATTTAATCTCCAGAGATGTCCAAATGTAACGCCTTTAGCCAAAGCATTTGCAATGCTTGATAGTTTGAGCAACAGTATGATGGAGATAATGGACAAGATGAGAACACCACCAAGTATCAAACCGACATTCTGTTTTCCATCGAATTTCAAATCTATCATATAATTTGCAAAGATATTCATCATGAGATTGAATATGGTGGCTAGAAGTACAATGAGAATTATATAGCTCAAAATTTGAGATATCCATTGCTCAAAAAAGCGATAGGTTGGTTGCCAGAGCAAGGTGATGATAAAGAGTGGTCCGAGGCCTACGAGGAGTACAAGTGCGATCTTTGCCATCAAAATGAAGGCGCCGCCAATTGCGGCTAGGAAGCTTGTTGCAAGCAGAATAAGGATACCGAAGAGGCCATAAAGTAGTCCATTAGCATCTAAGAAAGCAGATTCTTCGAAAGCTTCACTTGCACGTGTGAAACCACTTTCAGCTACTTTGTCAATCAAACTGATTAATTGGTTGTTGTTTGGTGGATCTTTCATCAGTGTACTTAATAAATTATGCGGCATTTCTATTATCACATTTGCAATTTCTTGCTGATAAAGTCCTACAGACAATGCCATTGAAGTAATAATGCTGATCCGCAAGCAACGGCTTAGGAATTCAGAGGCAGGCATATCTATTGCACCGCGAATAACGAGCCATCCATATACAATAAAAGCGATGGTGAGACCGATTGATACGAAGGGTGTAATTGTAGCAATTGCTTTTGAGGAAATATCTATGACATGTGTTTTTGTTGCTTGATCAATGTGATTAAAAAGTTGCGTGAACATTTTGAAGTTCATGGCATTCCTCGTTAGCGAATTTTAGTTTTCCATTACCTTAAAATATGGGGGCATGTCGTACGTTTTATTTTTATTTACGCAATTCATTTCAGCATTTTTGTTGGATTATGATGGATTAAGTCTCCGTGTGTTTCTCCAAGATGTTGAGAAAATTCTCAATATGATATTTAGCTTTCTGCCGAGAAAGAAAGAAAAAACAATGGCGTAGAATTAAGTTTGTTATACAAAAACTTATCTTGTAAATCTTATGGTGGGCATTCCCTTATTGGTACTGTCAAGAATTTGCATATTGCGTTTTTGCTTTTGTTGACTAATAAGTGCTTGTTCTGCATTGCGTGAGTGCGCGACCATTTGCAATTTTGTCGATTCATTTTGGATCATGGCGAGCATGCCTTTTATGCGTGCTTGTAATTCGGCAATGGCTTTTAGATCTGTCGTTGTATTTATTTGTTTTATGAGTTCAGAGATTTGCTTAAAGCGATTTTCTGATTCTTGAAAAGTTTGTAAACTGACAGCTTTATCGACAATCGCTGCATATTGTTTACGCCTTTCGATAGATTTACGTGCCTGATCAATAGAACCAGGGATTTTTTCCTCTCCTAGAATGCCACTGAATGACTTGAACTTAGATGCTGAAATGTCAGAATTTTCATTATAGATCCATTGTGGATCTTTAAGAAAAAAACTGGTATGATCTGTTTTTATAACTTCAAGTTGATTAGTACCTAACTTTCGATTTCCTGTTACGGAATCATGCGTTTCTGCTGTCTTTTTGAGTTGCTGCTTATTTATTTCAAGCTGTTTTTTTATTAACTCAATGAGTTCTACATAGTGCTGCGGTGGAGTAGGCTTTTTAGGAGCCGCCTTTTTGGAAGGTGATTTCCAAAGAAACCAATTAGGTAAAGACGGAACTGAGCTTCTTAAATCTGCTGCACCTGCTCCAAACACCAAAGCTTTTGCTAAGTTTGTTGTCAACAAAATTACTGCTATTGTTGCTAAAGTAATTACTCTTTTCATGTTTCCCTCTTATTATTTTTTACATGTTCTAAAAAAACTGGTAACCATATTGCTGGATCATCGCCTACTTCAGCGATAATATTTTCTGCTATCTCTGCATTGTCGGGTGTACTCGATAACACGAGAAGTTCATCACTAAAGTCGCGTTCAATGGTTTTTCCATCAATTGTCACATGGAATTTGCCAAGATTCAGTTCTGCAAGGGCAGATTGGTCACCTTGTTTTATGAGAAATTGACGACTAAATTCACCAAGTCCTTTAATCAATTCAAATTCAGCATCTGTGAGTTTAAAGCCTTCTGTATAATCTTCATAATTTGCTTTTGGATTAGCTAGAAAAATGTAGGTTGCGCACTGCTGAATGAGCGTTTTAGCGATATTGCTTTCTAACGCATCTCCAGGCTCTTGTGTAGCGTAAACAAAAATACCATTTTGTTTACGAATAGTCTTTTGTTTATTTTTTGCTAAATCCTCAAAGTACGGATCTTGTAAAGGTTTCCAGAATTCATCGAAGATATACATAAACCGTTGACCGCTAATCATTCCTTCTGTGCGATAAAGCAAATACATCATCACCGGAGTACGAGTCTCTGGGTTGTCTAAGAATTCAGTAATATCAAAGCCGTAAATTTGATGCGTTGAGAGATCAAGTGCATCACTGGGATTATCAAATAACCATCCATAATCACCACCTTCACACCACTTTATTAAACGAGCATGGACAGATGGAGAGGCATTATAATCACTCAGATGCGGATTTGGTAAGAATTGCACGAGGAAAGACAAACGACGCAGGGATCTATCAATGTTGCTACTCATAATAGATGTGACAGCTTGGTTAATTTCTTCTTCGTCATGGTGCGTGACTTCACCACCAGCTTCTGCCAATTTTTTAACAAATTGTTTCAGAAAAATCAGATTTTCTTGTGTAGGCGGGAGTTGGAATGGGTTGAAACCACTCTGCTTGCCAGCTTTAAATGACAGATATCGACCTCCCATCGCCCGAATAGCAATTTCCATACCACGATCTTTATCAAAGACAACAGTTGTTGGCTTGAATTTTTGTGCTTGCGCTAACAAAAATCCGAGAAGTACAGTTTTACCAGAACCTGATTGTCCGATAAGTGCGGTATTACCAAGTAATCGCTTGTCTGTTGAATCTTCTTCAAGTTTGGAGGCATGAAAATTGAAATAAAGAGGCGTTTTACTGGTTGTTTTAAGAATTGTAACCGCTGGTCCCCATGGGTTCCCGGTTGGTTTACCTGACATAAAATTATGAAAGGATGAGAATGATAAAAAGTTCAGCGATGTGATTGGTGCAGGACGTGGTCGCCATTTCCAATTTGCAGGAAGTTGTGCCCAATAACCAGCCTCTATAGCTAAATCTACAGGTTTTGGCAATACTGCAACGTCTAGCAGTGCAGCACTCGCTTTTGCCATATGGTCGCGAACTTGTTGAATTGTATCGCCGTAAAGTGTTAGTGTGCAATGATGCTCCCCCATGACAAAATGTCCACTGACAAGCTGGTTGAGTGCTTCGTCAATTTGTTCAATTTGACTCGTCGCCACATCACGAGCGTCGATAAGATTACGCTGATGCCGCTGTAAATAATCCTTGGCAGCATGTCGTGAAAGTACCGAAAAGCTTTGTGTTAGCACGAATTCGAAATCACTTTCCAACAAAACATTTAGTTGTCCTGGCTTTGTTGTCGTGTCATATTCCTTAATTTCTAGCATGCCAAATCTACGCGTTCCACTGGTTGTACGTAGTTCACCAAGAGCTCCCCATTTTGAGAAAAAAGGCCGATTAATAGACATATAATCAGCAAAACGGTCATGACATATCGGCATAGGACGGTATTCGCCATTGACTAGCATTCCAAGAAATTCGAGTGCAGAAGAATAAGCATGGCCATTTTTTTCATAAGCTCCAAGAAGCTCTGCACCGTAACGTTTTAACGATTGACCTAAGGTATTGTTAATCTCATTGAGAGCCTTTATAGACGACTCTTGCCGCATCTTTTTTTGATCAAGCGTTTCACGTTCATGCTGGGAAAAGAAGGACATAATTCTATCAGCTATAGGTTGATAAACGACAGTCAGATACAAGTCATTGACCATCAGATTATAACCAGTAAAGCTTTGCTGGTATTTTTCATCGAGTTGATAGCAAAACATTTGATCAAATGTTGAATCAGGGTATTCATAGACGCGCCGACGTACGATATGAGTCCATAGTGATAAGTTGGCTGATGCAATACCGCGTAAGGTATTGTTTAACTCTTTTGTCCATTGGAAAATATCTTCTTCTGAAGCGCTTTGATGTGAACGCCCATCAATTTTCCAGATCGACAAGTATTCCGCATTTTTTGTAGAGATGATCGTATCTGTAATGTGGTGTGAATAGGGAATAAACAGGCTTACTGGTGTCTCTGATAGAAGTCGCTTGTTGCTTTCAACAACCGTCATATTTATCTCCTTTTGCGGTAATTAGAAGGACTGTAACTTGATGCGCCCCAAAAGCCTTTGTTACGGTTGCGAAATTTGGTATCAATCCACAACCACCAGATACGGAATGCTTTATCATCGTTTTTGGTAATTTGCACCATAATGAACCATAATGGTGGCGCGATTACCCACAAAAAGATATTTACTGTCATAGCAATAGTAGCAACACCTACAACCATAACAATAAGTGGCATCATAGGCACACCCCAAATTGTTGGAACACGGGTCGCTCCCTTAAATAAAGGAAATGCTTCATGTTTTTGTGGTTTCACTGGTTGCTCCGGTTAGTTGATGTAAAATAAGAGAGTGCTAATATAAAACGCTGCACCTGCGACGATGACACTGAACGACCACCGTATGAATGTAGCCCTTGAGATGATGCGAAACAGATAAATAAGCAATAGAAATAAAAAAATAATAGCGCCAACAATGGGAATAATCATACTTAACCCATATTGCATACCTGTAAAAATATCTATGGCCTTGGTTCCCGTTTGAGCATATGCTGGTTCGGTCAGCAAGAACACAATTGATGTTATAATAATACCACTGATCTTTTTACCGGTTTCTGCATCAAGAATATTTGATTGTTTCATTTTTTTACCTTCATTATGATTGAAATCGCCATAAACAACACCTATTTTTATAGCATAAGAAAAGTTATTATAGATACATCTACAACCAATTGACATGGCTTATTAAAAACACTTTATGCCTTTTAAGTTCATGATTTGCTTTAATTTGGCGTAAATAACATGGTAGCAATTTGGGTTGCTGATCCAGCAATGATAACACCAACCGCCCACCGCACAAATGTATCCTTTTCGATATAGCGTCCTGCGTAACCAATTGCTAAGCATAAAAGTATAACAGCCGCGGCAATGGGGATAATTTTTTCAACAAGTTCTTCTTTAAATGTTTTTAAAACTTTTTTAGCATTTTCTAGTTTTGCATATGCAGGATGAGATACAAAAAATGCGGTTATAGCTGCAGAAATTGTGATAATTTTGCTGTTAATTTTTGATTGGGAATTATTACATGGTTTCATATTTTACTCTAACGTTTTTATACTCTCGATATGGGCGAGACATTCATTGGTCTTTTGCAACTCATGAAAAATCTTCGCTTTTGAAAAAATACTTTGTATTCCACTATTTGAATATTAACCTCATTGTGGTTTAAATAACATTGTGGCAATTTGGGTTGCTGAGCCAGCAATGATAACGCCAATTGCCCATCGTACAAAGGTATCTTTTTCGATGTAACGCCCTGCATAACCAATTGCTAAACACAAAAGGATAACAGCCGCGGCAATAGGAATAATGTTTTCAACAAGCTCTTTTTTGAATGCATCTAAAGCCTTTTTTGCATTACCCAAACCTGCTGCTTGAGCATATACAGAGCGTGTTATAAAAAACACACTTGTTGTTGCAATAATTACATTAATTTTATTGCTTATTGTTGCTTTAAGAGTGTTGAATTGTTTCATATTATTTACCTTTATTCAGAGTATAGTTTGCAAAAAAAACATTTTTCCTTAGTTATAAGTAATAGCTTATATTGATTGGGTAGAATCACTGAAATTTATACTTCTGTTTGAATAACAAAAGATACTTCATACTATAAAACTTTATGATTCATTCTTATTATCCTTTAAATAATAATTTAGCGATCTCGGCTGCAGAGCCTGCAATGACAACGCCGATTGCCCATCGTACAAATGTATCTTTTTCGATGTAACGCCCTGCATAACCAATTGCCAAACATAAAAGTATAACAGCAGCAGCTAAAGGGATAAGGATATCTAATTGCTTTTTGAATGCCTCTAGAGCTTTTTTTGCATTTTCTAAGCCTTGTGCTTGAGCATACACGGAATGAGTCATAAAAAATACACTTGCTATTGCAATAATTACGTTAATTTTATTGCTCATTGTCTCTCTAAGAACGTTGAATTGCTTCATATTATTTACCTTTATTTAAAGTATAGTTGGCATAAAAAACACTTTTTTATTTATAAGTAATATTTTATATTGATATGAATAAAATTACTGAAATTTATATTTCTGTTTAAATAACAAAGGACACTTCTACTATACAATTTCACGATTTATTCTCACTATCATTTTGTAAATAATAAATTGGCAAGTTCAGCTGCAGAGCCTGCAATAACAACGCCAATTGCCCATCGTACAAAGGTATCTTTTTCGATGTAACGCCCTGCATAACCAATTGCTAAGCACAAGAGAATAACCGCAGCGGCAACAGGAATAATTTTACCCAACTCTGCCTGGAATTTCTCTAAAACAGTTTTTGCATTAGTTAAATTTTGTGCTTGGGCACATATAGAACTGCCCATAAAAAATACAGTCATAGCCGCAACACTTGTGATGAGTTTATTACGAATTACTGTCTGGAGAATATTCGATTGTTTCATGTTTTTTCATCCTGATTAAGTTTAAAATTGCCATAAATAACTCCTCTTTCATGAAGAAATTTAAAGAGATATTTTGGATCAGCCCAAGTTCTTAATTTTCCTCTTTGCGTAAGAAGTGTATATTTATTTGCTTTTCCGGTTACTGGATCATCTGCAACAAATGTGAAAAACCATTCTCTTTCTGAGCGCATCACAACTGTAATTTCACGCGCTGCTTTTTGATGGAATGCTATATCAACACTGTTTTGCTCTATCATTTTCATTATTTTGCCCTCAATTAGAAAAGATTTTATTTATCTTACTAATTTAGAGCTTTAACATTTCTTTATCTACCTTTTATTATTGTATCTGATCAAAATTGCAATTCTCATTCATAAATGTCGTCATTATTATTCCTGTTGCTTTTCCAATGAAGAAGTATCTTCTGCTGTAAAGACATCATAAGCACCACTTATCTTTTGCACAAAAACATCCGCTAGTTCTTCCGAGGAGGGAGATAGAGTTTTTGTTTCCAATGTTTGAACTGGCTCTTCTGCATGAAGCTTTACAGGTTCTTGTGATGAGTGACTTGAGTGTGCAGGAGTTTGCATTGCGATATGGATTCCAACCTTCTTCACAGAAGTATCAATGAAATCATTTTGAAAACTTCTCGGCTTGTAAAAACTTAGTGCAGCTCGCAATATAGTTTGTTCAGAGTTGCATTTCGATATTGTTTGTTTATAGCGATTCGTTAGAGCGGTTTGTAAAGCTTTAAGATTTTTGCATGAACTAGATGCACTCGAACGAGAAACATGAAACCATTTTGAATGTTGAACATCAATTTGTTCTAAAGATATGTCAAAATCATATTCATTTTGCTTAAGCTGTTTAGCTGTTGCGGTGGTTTCTCTAAACGTAAATGGTTGATGTAATAATTCATTACGCATACTTATTTCACAGATATTATCCCATGATTCCTCCATAACAACAGTTGAAACTGTTGCAGAATATGGAGCTGGCGCACAGGCAGCAGCAAGCATTATGAAATCTGGAATAGTCATAAGCAACACACCTGATGATAAAAAACTCTATTGATGTAAACGTAAATTCTGTGCGTTCTTTCTAAGCGCTGACACACTGCATTTCCATTAACCCGTGAAGTAAAATTATCCAATTTAAAAGACTCTTTACACGCACAGATTTGATTTTTTCTAAGAACATTTTTAATACAAGCCAACATTCCACAAACCATGTAAACATATGGAATAAAATTGCACACATTAAGTGAACCAACGCTATAATTATTGCATTTATAGAAAGAAAGATTATTTTCAATTGATGATTGTTTTCTATAGGGCGCTAAGTTTAATATTTTCGTGTAATTTTCTGATTGCTTCAATTTTTCTGGAGAGTACGAATATGAAGGAGAAGATTGCTGTATATGAATGTATTTCTTATTGTTAAAACGAACTGCACTTTCATTACATATAGAGGGCTTGCTCTTTATCATGTATTGCCATAATTTATAAAATGACGATTTATATTCACTTTTGACCACTGGTTCACAAGAGTTAGTGAGGCGTGATGAAATTTGTATGCTCCACTTACCAATCTCAGTGAGCAAACTGAAAAAGGATGTAGCTGTGAAAGCTAAGATACAAATTAATAACTCTTCGTGGTCCAAAGGATATCTCCGTCAAAGTGTTATATTCATCGTAATTTTAATTTTGATAATAAATAGACAAAAATTGTCTATAATTGTGTTTAAATTATGACAAAGCACAATTCTTTTTTGCAAGGGGAGTAATTAAGGTGAATGATCTCAAAAATATGAACTTTGATGAGTTACAAGAGATGCGTGCTAAAATTGATGTGGAATTGAAAAAACGACACGCAAAAGAAAAGCAGAATGCACGACGAAAAATTCTTGAAATTGCTAACGCACATGGAATTGATATCGCTGATCTTGTAAGTAAAGAACGTCATTATAGAAATCCCAATAACCAGTGGGAATTGTGGAATGGACGTGGGCGTAGACCTAAGTGGATTAAAGAATGGTTGGAGAATGGTTATGCGCTTGAAGAACTAGAAATAACATAGTGCATAGGCAATATTTGCAAAGTTATAAGAATATCAAGAAACATGAATTCAAGCAGTATATTCTTTTGGGAATTTGATATATAAAAATGCTGCGCTGATATCTTAAGTACCGAGCGATGATAAAACCATAAAAGCGCAAATGCGTTTATTCGAGTATGAAAGATGCACTGTTATATCAAGATTATACACTATGTTGGAGAGGCAGTCTTTATTTATAAATAAGCATTATAATTGTAGTCTTTATTGCGATAGATTGCCAATTCTCATAGTTTTAAGCAGTTGGTAACTGTAACTGTGTTGAGAAAAACTAATTCTTGCAAACTAAGATTTGTTCTTAATACTTAGGGTTCATGTAGAATATGAGTAAGGTTCTACAGCAAGTTAGACAGCGTAATTAAATGGGTTTCTCTATCATCGGCACCCAAATGTTTAGAAATTGAGAAATTGTCTGTTGCTAGAGAATTTTGATAGAACTTCAGTATATCAATTTGGTCCGTTAATGCAAAGCAAGCCAAATGCCGAACTATATCTACATTGTAACTATATTGGGGGATGAGTATTTTTTCTTTCTATCGTTTTTTACAAATCTTAAGTCCATGATTATTTGTTCGGAGATTTTGATAAGCTTTCGTTCATTGTAATGTGTTTCAACATAAGTATTAATCCTTTATCAAGACAAATCAATTCTCGCTCTAATCGTGTTTAAAGACATAGAAATATCCGTAGGAAATCATATTTCTTATTAGAGAGAATATATTTTTAAGCTATAAAAAATTTTATTGGAAATCTCTACTTCACTATGGGCTTTAACTTATCATAGAGACGCATAAAATCAAATTTGAATAAAACGGTTCGGTAAAGAGAATCATATTTTTTAGGTTCCGTTACAAACCACCCTTGAGTTTTAAGAATGCAGTTTGCTGCGATAAGACTCATCGAGCACTGTTTATTTTTTTACGCACCAGAATATTATCCAATTTTCTGTTTTATAGGACTCTGCAAAAAGAATGAGATGCTCAATCGCCCTGTTGTTTTACAATCAAAAAATTCTGGCACATTTCCTTCTGGAATAGATCCATCACTTTTAAAAGTTTCCATATTACCAAGTAGAGTTTTTGCAAGGGCAGAATGATTGGCAGTTTCTTCGCGTAATTTTTTTAGTATCCTGTGCGTGCATCCATGCAATCACTCTGTTTAAGGCTGCTTCGATATGGTTTTCCGTAAGTACCCGTGCGTAACTCCGAAATGTTCTTCCGCAAAAAGCAACATATCATCATATTCATAATGTGATTGTTCGCCATTATTGTACTCTTTGGCAAGGGAATAGGTAGCGGTAGTGAGAACAACTTATAACTGCAACTCCTTGCCACTCTCTCCATAATCTACAAAATTCAAAATCATGGAGAATAGACACAATACGATAGGAGAGATGATAATAAGCAATTCTCTGCTTCATAGTGATATGTTTTTCAGCCAAACCTTTTCAGAATTTCTGTCGGGTTTTTAGTTTGCATCATGATTTACTTTTTGAATAATGATGGCACATCAGAGAGAGTGTGTGTGTAATTTTTCATGTATCATCTTCCGGATGATCGTTAATTCTTTTACATAAAAATTACTTGCGTAATCATGTGAAGATCAAGATGAGGTCCTAAAATAGAGTGGGCATTCACCATCCTGAAATTGAGAGTCATTAAAATAAAATGTCTGACCAAACTCAGTTTTGCTAACGACAAGCTGCTGTGGTTTTGCTAAACTATTTTTTATAGAGTTTAAGTTTTTGTATTTTAACAATTATGAGGGAATAAGAATATAAGCCAACACTCTATGGTTTTATAGATCATTTGGTATGCCAAAAACCGTTTTTTGTTTTATTGGTATGGATGTAAGGCTGAAAAATTGCCGCTTCATTTCCCTGTGAGGAGATGTTTTTATTGTGTGTACATTCTGATCGTAATAGAAAGACTGTGCTTATTTGAAAAAAGTTGGCAATGTGTTTTGTTTTTTAATCTGTACAGAGAAGATTTTCTGCTAGGATTTTGTCGTTTTAATGAAATTGCCTTTAAAAAAGCAGGAAATAAACGGCTCATGTATTAAATGATGAAACTTACATAAGTTTGAGAAAATACAGGTTGAAGCCAAAAATATAGGATTATTTTCTAGTCTTTGTCTGTTTTCTTTGTATTGCGCAGGGAGGGGAGGACTGCAGTATTCATCAAAAATAGAGTAGGGTGTGGATTGCTTTGTTATATATCTCCAGGATTTCTCTAGAAACCTTGGTATTTCAAAAAAATAAGCAAGGGGATTCCCTTGTTAAATGAGAGGCTTATTCATAGAGGATAAAAAGCGAAATGATATGTCACTTAAAGTGGGAGTCCGTGAAGAAGACGTGGCGCATTGGGAGTAAGTCCGGAAGCTTCTTGAATGAAATATTTCTTTATTTTTGGTGCCTGATTGATAATTCCAAGACCGGCATCTCGGAGCATGCGTAAGGGGAGATTATCGTTGGAAAAAAGGCGATTAAGCCAATCATTACTCAAAGCCATACGGACAATTTCAAAACGTCTCCAGCTTTGATAGCGCTCTAAAGCAATGAGGGATCCAATATCAAGGCCTAATCGTGCTGTTTCAATAACAACTTCAGCAAGTGCGGCGCTATCACGTAATCCTAAGTTGAGCCCTTGTCCTGCAATCGGGTGGATTGTGTGGGCTGCATCACCAACGAGAGCAAAACGAGGTTGAATGCATTGACGTGTTAAAGAAAGGCTCAAGGGAAAAATTTGTCGCTCTCCATTCCAAGAGAGTTTTCCAAGTCGATGACCAATGCGTTTTTCGAGTTCTGTTTCAAAAATAACAGTATCAGCTTTAAAATAATATTGTGCAGTTTTATGGTGTTCATTCCATACAATAGCAGAGCGATTGCCTTTAAGAGGGAGAAGAGCAAAAGGTCCAGCAGGTAAGAAATGTTGAATTGCTTGACCATGATGGGGTTTTTCATGGTTAATCGTGCAAATGATGGCTGTTTGTTTATAGGAATGAGAAAAGTTTTTAAGACCTGCTTTTTCGCGTAATTTTGAATGTGCTCCGTTGGCGGCAATAAGCAGTTTCGTTTGCCAAATTTCTTCATTGCTTAAAGTGACAGTTGTATGTTGGTCTTCTTGATGAAAATCAACGACATGCATGTTTGCAATAAAAGTGATCTCCAGATCTTTGACACGTTTTTTTAAAGCTTTAATGAGTTCTCTATGTTCCACCATAGCAGCAAAGGGTTCGTTAGGAGTAATATCACCTTCAAAGGTTAAAAGCGTTGGTTTGACAGGATCATTTGCACATGTATCGGTGATGATCATTGAATGAATCGGTTGTGCAAAGGGGTTGATATATTCCCAACATCGCAGCTGTTTTAACATACGAATAGAAGCAGCAGAAAGGGCGATGGTTCGTATATGAGAAGTGGGAGGTTCTTCTTGAGGAGCAGCATCAACAATATTAATATTCAGATTAGGAGCTGCTTGCTTGAGCGCTATTGCTAAGGCGAGACCAACAGCTGCTCCCCCTGCAATAAGAAGATCGCATTGTCTGATACTTGTATTGGATCTTGTTTTTTTATGGGGTTTTACATTTTTATTGGGATGAGGATACACAACGCTTTGTTCCATTGTTGGCAGTTTGTTTTTTTTTATAAACAGAATATCTTTTTTAATATTACCTTTTCTACATTCTTTCTATTCCCTTTTTGTTTTAAAGAACGCACTTTTCCGCGCATTGGTCTATAAACAGATTGGCTTTTTTTCATTTATTCTTTCTACCGATTATTGAGAAATTCATTCCATAACTTGACTTCATAATTTTACAGGGAAAGTTTTGTCCTGAATGTTGCATACCAACTTTACACTTTATCAATGCAAAAGAAAACTGAAATAAGACAGAAACGATGTGGTCTTTTTAAGATGGAATGAAAGTCTCTTATGTGATTGTCTTGAAGGATCATATTTCACAAGCATGGTAGGAAAATTGTTATGATTACGATGGTTAAAACTGTGTTAATATTTTGCGGTCATAATTCTATAACTCTTTCATGCGAGGATTTTAATTTGGAATTGATGGATGCACCAAAGTTCTTCTCCTTATAATTCATTAGAAGCACAAAAATCTTACAGTTCAAAGCTCGTTGAAATGTTTTTGCGCCAGATTGGCGTTTTCATTGGGCTTGGGCTTTTGGGCTTCCTTGTTTTTTGTGTTTTTGCTTTGGCAACTTGGAATGCAGCCGATCCATCATTCACCCATGCAAGTACAAATAAAGTTACAAATTTTATGGGGTGGCCAGGTGCAATTTTTTCAGATTTTGTTATGCAGTTCTTCGGTTTAGCAAGTCTTGGTGTTTTGTTGCCGCCATTATTTTGGTCATTTCTTTTGTTGGCACAAAAGGATATCTATCATTTGATTTTTCGCCTTTTTTTGTGGGGAATATCGACGGTTTGTTTTTTAATTTCTTTTGCTCTTATGACACCTCTTGCTTCTTTTACGTATTGGCCATTGCCAATGGGGTTGGGAGGCGTTTTGGGGGATAAAATTCTCAGTGCTGTTTATTCATTTTTTCCAGTCTTTTTTTCTCCATTTCAGAATGTACTCTTGGGGATGGCTTTTAGCCTTTTAGGTTTTTTAATAGCTGCTTTTGCGGGCAATGTGGTATGGAGGCGTCGGACCAGTAAAAGGAAAATAAAAAAGGTCAAGGACAACGAAATCGTTGATCCTCTCTTTGATATGTCAGAAGATACAGAACATGTTGAAGAGAGGAGCCGATATGGCTTTTTTGCTACAACTTTGGGAGCTATTTTACATCTTTTTTATTTTTTACAAGCGCGTTTTTTTCGTTTCTTCTCTATCAAACGCTCTCAGAAACAAGGAAAAGTATTTGATCGGGTTGAACCAATTTTCGTGGATGAAAAAACTAAATGTCAAGGAAATCAAGAGAAGAGTTCTCCCGTTAAAAACCGTGTTTCTAAGTCTATAACGGCTTCTTCAAACGGTCGTTTTCTTCTTCCACTTTTGGATTATCTTTCAGTTTTTCCACCGGCGGCAAAGGATGCAAAACTTTCTCCTGCTGCTTTGAAAGCCAATTCTCATGAACTTGAAGGTGTTTTGTTAGATTTCGGGGTTAAGGGAAAAATTATTGATGCACGCCCTGGACCGGTGGTGACTTTATATGAATTTGAACCGGCTGCTGGTATTAAATCTTCTCGTATTATTGGGTTGTCAGATGATATTGCCCGCTCTATGCGTGCGATTTCAGCCCGTGTTGCTGTGGTTCCAGGGCGCAATGTGATTGGAATAGAATTGCCCAATGCAAAACGTGAGATGGTGTATTTGCGGGATATTTTGCAAGCGCGAGAATTTGTGGAAAGCAAAGCAAAATTAGGGCTTGCTTTGGGGAAGACAATTGGTGGGGAACCGGTGATTGCGAATTTAGCAAAAATGCCCCATCTTTTGGTGGCTGGGACAACAGGCTCGGGG
Organism: Bartonella vinsonii subsp. berkhoffii ATCC 51672; assembly: GCF_902825225.1. Classification (GTDB taxonomy): domain Bacteria; phylum Pseudomonadota; class Alphaproteobacteria; order Rhizobiales; family Rhizobiaceae; genus Bartonella; species Bartonella berkhoffii. Next base: position 138,630 of record NZ_CADEAK010000002.1, on the reverse strand, counting down.
AAATCTGTTGCCATTAATACCATGATTTTGTCACTGCTTTATCGGATGACACCTGAACAATGTCGCCTCATTATGGTAGATCCCAAAATGCTTGAACTTTCTGTTTATGATGGCATTCCCCATTTGTTAACTCCCGTGGTAACGGACCCTAAAAAAGCTGTCATTGCACTGAAATGGGCTGTGCGTGAAATGGAAGAACGCTACAGCAAAATGTCAAAGGTGGGTGTCCGCAATATTGATGGCTTTAATGCGCGTCTTAAGGAAGCAGAAGGACAGGGTGAGACAATGACGCGCACAATTCAAGTGGGGTTTGATCATGAAACCGGTGAGCCCCTTTATGAGACCGAAAAACTTGATTTTAGTCCTATGCCTTATATCGTTGTCATTATTGATGAAATGGCCGATTTGATGATGGTTGCTGGTAAAGACATTGAAGGTGCTGTTCAACGCCTTGCACAAATGGCACGCGCTGCTGGTATCCATGTGATTATGGCGACCCAACGCCCTTCAGTGGATGTTATTACTGGAACCATTAAAGCCAATTTTCCTACACGCATCTCTTTTTCTGTCAGTTCAAAAATTGATAGCCGGACAATTCTTGGCGAACAGGGTGCTGAGCAATTGTTGGGACAAGGAGATATGCTCTTTATGATGGGAGGAGGGCGTATCCAGCGAGTTCATGGGCCTTTTGTGGCGGATGATGAAGTGGAGCAGGTGGTGGCACATCTCAAAGCACAAGCGCTTCCTGATTATTTGGAAACTATTACAGAAGAGATTGCAGAAAATAGTGCGGATGTTTCTTTAACTTCTCCTGCAGCAGATGATCCCTATAGTCAAGCTGTTGCTATTGTTCTTCGAGATCGTAAGGCTTCCACTTCTTATATTCAACGCCGTTTAGGCATCGGCTATAACCGTGCTGCTACATTAATTGAGCGGATGGAAGAAGAAGGCATCATTAGTGCGGCAAATCATGCCGGTAAACGAGAAGTTTTAATCTCTTCTGAAGAAGAACGCTTTTGAAATAAAAATCTTTTGATAGTCTGTTCAAACAATATCTTTATCTTTTAAAGAAGGATATTCTCTTTATCATTATTATAAGATAAATGAATATTCTTTGGGAGCATTTTCTATGGAAACGTCTGTTTCACCACAAAAAAGAACCATTGGGTTTGTAGGAATTCTGGTCTTTTGGTGCTTAACTTTTCCTGCTTTTTCGCAATCATCTAATAAAGTGGTAATGGCATCCAATAAAGTGGCAAGGGCACAAAATATAGCTAATCACTTTGCCGCAATTAAAACAATGACAGGTGATTTTATTCAGTTTAGTCCAAAGGGGAAAATGTCTCAGGGGACATTTTATTTAGAGCGTCCAGGGAAAATTCGTTTTATTTACAAAAAAATACCTTTACAGATCATTGCAGATGGTCAATTCGTAGGAGTTAACAATCGTGCTCTAAACACTTGGAATTTTTCACAACTTTTTCAAACACCGATGAAATTTCTATTAGATAATAAAATTGATGTATCCTCAGGGCGTTTGTTAGCGTTTCGTGAAGTTCCAGGGGCCGTGACAATTGTTCTGCGTGATAAAACTATTGGGGCAGGGCAAATAAGAATGGTTTTTGATTCTAAAAATTATGATTTACGCCAATGGACAATTGTTGATCAACAGAATTTGGAAACGACTGTGCAAATCATGAATGTAAGGACCGGTGTTCGGTTTGCTGATGGGATGTTCACACTTCCCGCTAAGAAATAATGTGGTGTCTCCAACACTGGAATTGACAAATGTTCTTTCGTCTTGCTACTTGGAATATTAATTCTATCCGTTTACGTCTTGCACAGATTTTTCAATATTTAGATCTATTTCCTGCGGATATTTTATGTCTTCAAGAAACAAAATGCCCAGATGCTTTCTTTCCAAGGGAGGCTTTTGAAGCAGCGGGTTATAAGCATATCGCATTGAGTGGACAAAAGTCTTACAACGGTGTGGCAATTGTTTCACGCTTGCCTTTTAAGAACGTTGAAAAGCGTTTCTTTTGTCAAAAACAAGATTGTCGTTACATTTCGGTGATTGTTGAGGCCTATGGCAGAGACATACAAATTCACAATTTTTATGTTCCTGCTGGGGGGGATGTTCCTGATGCAAAGGTAAATGAAAAATTCCGTCATAAACTTGATTTTTTAGAAGACATGTCTTCCATTCGGGCGGATCAGGAAAATGGTCTTTCTTCTCTTTTGGTGGGGGATTTGAATATTGCTCCTTTGGCAGAAGATGTTTGGTCTCATCAGCAATTGTTAAAGGTTGTGAGCCATACACCCATTGAGACTGAGCGCTTACAAGCTTTATGTTGCCAAGGAGGGTGGATTGATCTGATGCGGTTACATATTCCCGTTCCTACCAAGCTTTATACATGGTGGAGTTATCGTGCACGCGATTGGGCGCTTGCTGATCGTGGACGGCGGCTTGATCATATTTGGTCTTCTCCAGATCTTGCACCTTTTGTTACGGATCTTACGATTTTTCGGAGTGCACGGGGATGGAATCAACCTTCAGATCACGTTCCTGTACAAACAGTATTTGATTTTTCACAATAAGTTTGAAATAAGAACATAGTAAATGAAGTATTAATGGATTGATTCTGAAAACATATGGGAGAATGGATGCAGATCAAAAGTCTAGAGTGGGTTACTTCTAACAGATTGCTTTGTAGTATTTTGTTGTGTTTTTTTATCTTATCAGGATGTATGGTTGGTCCTAATTACAAGAAAACATTTTTTCGCGTTCCCCAAAAATGGGGAGAACAAACTGCACAGACAGCAGGGCGTCCGGTGGAGCTTGCTGGATGGTGGCGGCGTTTGAATGATCCTGTTTTGAATGTATTAATGGATTCTGCAATTTCTGGTAATAATAATGTTGCTGTTGCCAAAGCACGGATTCGCGAAGCACGTGCTACTTTAGGGCAAGTTAGGGGAGCTCTTTTGCCGAATATATCCGCTTCAGTTTCAGCAGATCGTACCGGCTATCTGGAAGTTCCTGGTATTATGGACCAATATATGAATCACTATAGTAGTAATTTTGATGCGAGTTGGGAGTTAGATTTTTTTGGGGGACACAAAAGAGCAACTGAAGCCGCACGTTATGGTTTTGAAGCCGCTGTAGAAGATATGCGTGCTACCATGGTGACGTTGTTGGGAGATGTCGCAACAAATTACGTTCAAATGCGTGGTTGGCAACAAAAGTTGTTCATTGTGCGGCAAATTGCTGTATCACAACGCAAAACATATGAATTGATGCGTGCCAAATTAAAAGCGGGTGATGTTTCAGAACTCGATGTTTCCAATGCACAAGCACAAATGGCTAATACAGAAGCCGATATCGCACAGATGGAAGCGAATTTGGCAATGAGCATTCATCGCCTTTCCATCTTGACGGGTCATGTTCCTATGGCTTTAAAGGATCTTTTACAAAAAAATGCGCGACAGGCAAAAATTCCGCAACCAAAATGGCCAATACCAGCAGGAATTCCAGCGGATATTTTGTTAACACGTCCAGATTTACGGCAAGCAGAGCGTCAATATGCGCAAGCAACAGCACGGATTGGTCAACGTGAAGCAGAGCGTTATCCCTCACTCACCTTGACAGGTAATATTTCAACAGCACCAGGGACAATTCATGAATTTTGGAAAACGTCAACAATTTCTTGGTTGTTGGCACCTGGTCTTCGTTTTCCTTTTTTTAATGGGGGGCAAATTGAGGCTTCTATTGCCATAGCGCGGGCACAACGTGATCAAGCTTTTATTACTTATCGGGCTGCTGTGTTGGAAGCGTTAGAAGATGTGGAAAATGCGCTTGTAAGATTAACGAAAGAACATCAGCGTCTAGAGAAGCTTATTGTTGCAAATAAAGCTTCGCTACATTCTTTAAAACTTTCTCGAAGCCTTTTTGAAAATGGAAATACCAGCTTCCTTGAATTGTTAAATGCTGATCGCTCCTATTATTCTGCGCAAATGGCTCTTAAAGATAGCCGTGTTGCTTTGGTTACTCAATATATTGCACTTATGAAAGCGTTGGGTGGTGGCTGGGATGGCGTTGTTGATGTATATCGTCCAGAGGTTGTTGATGGTACATCCCGTTCGCGTGCAAAGGTAGGATAATGAAAAAAAACTTTATCAAAAATTTCATTACAAAACGCAAAAAACTTTCCTTATTTTTAACCGTTATATTTGTTCTTGTCTTATTATGGTTGCGTTCCGTTTTTTTTTGGAACATCAACACCAGCTTATATGACCGCGGTGGTAAAACGTGGTGATATCGAGGAAAGTGTTTTGGCTTCTGGTCTTGTCCGTCCTTATCGGTTGGTTGCTGTTGGTGCACGTGCAACAGGGCGGGTGGTGTCAATGCGTGTTTCCCCAGGGAGTGTGGTGAAGGAAGGGGATCTCTTAGCAGAAATTGATCCTATAGATCAAGAAAATGATCTAAAAAGAAAAAAAGCAGCATTATCACACTATGAGGCGAGTTTGGTAGAACAAGAAGCTTATCTTTCTCTTGCACAGAAAAATTTAGAACGTCAGAAAAAAATGATTGAATCACATGCGATTTCACGGGCTAATCTCGATGATGCTGCAACGCAGGTGAAAATACGCGAGGCGCAAATTGCTCAGCTTCGTCAACAGATTGTACAAGCACAAATTGATGTGGATAGTGCAGAGGTTAATTTAGGTTATACGCGGGTAACCGCCCCTTCAGCGGGAACAGTTTTAGCAACAATTGTAGAAGAAGGGCAGAATGTTAATGCGGTTCAGTCGGCGCCAACAATTGTGATTTTAGGTGATTTGTCAAAGATGACCATTAAAGCACAAATCTCCGAAGCTGATATTCTTAAAGTTCAGGCTGGACAACCTCTCTATTTTACAGTTTTAGGCAATTCACAGCGTCATTATGAGGGAACTTTAGAAAGGGTAGAGCCAGCTCCTGAATCCGTTCGTGCGGATGTCAGTATTAATCCTGGTGTGACGGATTCTAGCGCTTTATCATCATCGGCTATCTATTATAATGGGATTGTCCATGTTGATAATGAGGATAATTTTCTACAGACTTATATGACTGCCCAAGTTCATATTATCTTAGGTCGTGCTCAGAATGTTTTGTTGGTTCCAAGTGATGCTTTACGAAATGAAACAAAAGACCGTAAAGCATGGGTTTCTGTTTTGGAGGGGCGAAAAAAAGTGGTGACTAAACAGGTGACGATTGGACTTAATAATAAGATGGTTGCAGAGGTTGTTTCAGGGCTTAAAGAAGGTGATGTGGTGATCACGGGGGCGCGTGATGGTGTGATGCCAGATGTCGCTGATGTTCACAGCAAAGATGAAAGCTAAAGCATGAAAGCAGAAAAAGCAGATGCTGTCCTCGTTTTGGAAAATATCGTGCGCAAATTTCCCGCAGGGGAAACATTTGTTACTGTTTTGAAGGACATTAATCTCACCATTAAACGCGGTGAAATGGTAGCGATTGTGGGCGCTTCCGGTTCAGGAAAATCCACGTTGATGAATATTCTAGGCTGTCTTGATCGACCAAGTTCTGGTCGTTATTGGATTTCAGAAAAAGAAACAGCCTCTCTTTCTGCCGATGAATTGTCCGCTTTGCGGCGTAATCATTTTGGATTTATTTTCCAGCGCTATCACTTGTTGAATGAATTGACAGCTTTAGGCAATGTTGAAGTTCCAGCTATTTATGCAGGCTGCCCCGTGGTAACAAGAAAACAACGTGCACAAAAGCTTTTAACGCGTTTAGGGATGGGTGATCGGATAAATCATCGCCCAAATCAGCTTTCGGGTGGTCAGCAACAACGGGTCTCTATTGCCCGTGCTCTCATGAATAATGCAGAGGTTATTCTGGCTGATGAACCAACCGGTGCATTAGATAAACAAAGTGGACAAGAAGTGTTGCGTATTTTAGATGAGCTTCATCAAGAAGGGCGCACCATTATTATTGTAACCCATGATATGCAGGTGGCGGAAAGAGCAGATCGTATTATCGAAATCAGTGATGGGGAAATTATTGCCGATCATGTGACAAAGGATACAAAAACAAAAGCGGTGGATGAAAAAACAAAAACCGATAATCAATATGGAGAAAAAAATCTCGAAAACAAACAACAGCTCGGTTTTTTGCGTTCTTTTTTCGAGCGTTTCCGTGAGGCATTTGTTATGGCTTTGTTAACTATGAATTCCCATAGGATGCGAACTTTTTTAACAATGCTTGGGGTGATTATTGGTATTGGTGCCATTATTGCCATGGTTGCTTTGGGAAATGGCACACGAGAAAAAATCCTAGAAAACTTTAAGAGTTTAGGATCTAATACATTAACAATTTTGCCAGGCAAAAGCTTTTCTGATCCACAAGCAGAGAAAATAACAAGCCTTGTTGAAGCTGATGCAGAAGCGCTTTCTGGTTTGCCCTATGTTTCTGGTGTAACGCCACAGATTTCAACAAGCACAAAGGTGCGTTTTGGTGCCGTTGAAGTGAATGCTGTCATTATGGGGGTGGGAGAACAGTTCTTTCAGACACAGGGGCTCAAGGCTGTCAAAGGGCAGTTGTTTGATCAGAAAAGTGTGTATGATCGAGCGGTGGATCTCGTGGTTGAAAAAGAAGCACTGTCTGTTCTTTTTCCTCATAGCCATGAAAATCCACTTGGGAAAGTGGTGCAGGTGGGTAGAGTTCCAGCGCGTATTATTGGTGTTGTGGATCCGCAAAATCCTACAAATGGTGGTGTATCAAATACAATACAAGTTTATTTGCCTTATACAACTGTACAAACGCGTTTTCTTGGAACAACGCAGGTTCGTGCCATTACAGTTAAGATTGATGATGATGTGGATGCACATTTAGCGGAAACCATGGTAAAGCGCTTTCTCACAATGCGGCATGGTGAAGAAGATTTTTTCATTAGAAATTCAGAATTCTTTCGTGAACGTATCATAGAAAGTACACATATTTTAACACTGTTGGTTTCTTCTATTGCAGCTATTTCATTGATTGTGGGGGGGATTGGGGTGATGAATATTATGCTGGTTACAGTTTCAGAGCGGATTAATGAAATCGGTGTGCGTATGGCGGTTGGGGCACGTCAGAGTGATATTTTGCAGCAATTTTTAATTGAAGCGATTTTGGTTTGTGTCATTGGTGGTGGTTTGGGAATCCTGTTTGGATTCTCCATCGGTGGTTTGTTTTTGCTCTTTAAGGCGCCTATCCATCTGATTTATACAATGGATTCCATCATCCTCTCTCTTACTTTTTCGACCCTCATTGGGATATGTTTTGGCTTTTCACCAGCGAGGCAAGCTTCACGGCTTGATCCTGTTGTTGCTCTCTCACGCGATTAGGCATCAACCATTGCGGTGAATATGGCTTTTTTCCTGTGTTCTGTTCATACTGTATGAAGCGTTTATAAAAAGAGTTTATCGTGTCTATGACCTAAAATATTTGCTGTATAAGCATGTTTTATGACGTCGAAGAGCCTTGAAAAATTTTAAGAAAATCAATGTGCAAAGCTTAGAATATGGTTCTTATGTATACTTGGATTGTTTTGATGTATTGGAATAAAAGAATGCGTATTTGATTGATCTGTTGTATCGTGCTTTCATTGTTGTTCTTTTTAACAGGATAAGCAATAAAATTGATCTCAGGCATTAAATATTGAAGTTCACGCAAAGAACGCCACATGTGGTAGTCATGGGTCACGATATAAAGTGTTTTATAGTGGTGTTTTTTAATCCAAGCTGCGCTTTCTTTGGCGTTTTCTTTTGTGTTCGTCGCTTTATGTCCAAGGTCGACGCAACAGGAAAAAAGTTGGGGAGTCATATGCGTGCTGTGCATCAAACTCTTCAGGTTGGTTGTTGTGTTTACTCCACTGATCAAAAGCCGTGAACCAAGCCCTTTTTTGAGGAGGCTTAGCCCTGCTTCTATTCGGTTTTCTCCCCCTGTCAAAACAATAATTGCATCTGCTTGCGGCAAAGGATTTGGGGGTTGAAGCCGTTCGGTTTTTTCAGCAAAAAGTATGAAACCAATACAAAAGAGGAGAACGATTGTTAAAAGAGAAAGCGCTGTCGGTGGAAAATAGCGAAACAAGCAGCGTAGAGACCATAGATTGCCTCTGGTATGTTTTTGGACAGAATGCTCTGGATTGCATTGTATGAGTGGTTTGGAATCGTATAGGTTTTGGGTCATAAATTAAAATAAGCCGTTTTCACATTGATCAATTTTTTTAAGTTGTGCCAAAATAGTCATACGGTTTGTAAACATGGTAAGAAGAGAAACGAAAAAAATAAGACTAATGATTTTCCCATAGGGAATGGAACTTATGGAAAGATGTCCAAACATAGCGGTGATTTGGCTGGTTTCTACTCTCCCTAGGTTATAGTTTGTCCAAACGATAAAAGCAGCAAACAGAAATATGCTTGTGACACCGCCATATAATGCACCACGCAGTGCAGTTTTAAAAAAATGCCAGTCAAATTGTCGAGCAATAAAAAGGGTTTCAGTTCCAAGAAAGTATAAGACATTGATAATATGCGCATTCTCTGCCAATGCATTGCGTGTGGAAAAAATAACCGTGAGTATCAGTGAGCTTAAAACCAACATTAAAATTGAAAAACCAATGAAAACAGTTGTATGTGCCATTGTTGTAAAACGGTCCACCCAAACGCGGTGATCATCAAATTGTCCTCCTGGAATTTGTGTTTTGATGGCGTGATTAATGGCATGAAAGTCGATTGTTTCTTTCTCGTTTAGTGTGACGATAATAAGGCGGGGGAGGGGCAATTCATTGAGGCTTAATCCCGTACCAAGCCACGGTTCAAGCAATTTTTCGGTTGCTGTTTGGTCAACAATTTTGGCATCTTGTACACCATGAAATGTTTTAACCAATTTCACTGCGTCATGAAGAGCTTTTTCGATATCAACATTTTCAATAGGGCGTATTTGAATCGTTGCTTCATAGCTAATTTGATTGCTCCAACTTTTCGCAGCACGCTGTACCAGATCAACTCCAATTAATGTAAAGCTGGAGAGAAAGGTCATAATAGCAATCACTGTGACCAGTGCTCGACCAGAAATGTTGCCGCTTGGAATAATCGGAGTTGTATTTTTTTTATTGCTTGTAAAAATTGGCAAAGACTTATTCATGAATTGTCATCCGTCCATTATGGAGAAGCATCCGCCGTGCTGCAACCTGTTCCATCAGTGCAATATCGTGGGTAGCAATGATGACAGCTGTTCCAAAACGATTTAATTCAATAAACAAGCGGAGCAGACGTTTTGCCAAAGGTGGATCAACATTTCCTGTTGGTTCATCAGCCAAAAGAATTTCAGGTTGATCAATCAATGCACGGGCAATCGCTACCCTTTGTTTTTCTCCGCCGGAAAGAACGGGTGGTAAAACATGAATATGGTCTCCAAGGCCTACCCAACAGAGAAGATCTTCCACTTCACTGCGATAGGTTGCTTCTTCTTGTCCTTTAATGCGTAAAGGTAAAGAGACATTTTCATAAGTGGTCATGTGATCAAGTAGACGAAAGTCTTGAAAAACAACACCTATACGTTGTCTTAATGCAGGAAGCTCTTGTCGTTTGAGCAATGCGGTATCGTTTCCAAAGAGATCAATATGGCCGCGGGTTGGTTTGAGTGCTAAAAACATCAGACGCATCAAAGACGTTTTCCCCGCTCCAGAGGCGCCCGTGAGAAATTGAAATGATCCAGCAGGAATATGAAAGCTAATATCACGAAGGACCTCAGGGCCCATTCCATAGCGCAGGCCAACATTTTCAAAATGAATCACTTTTTGTTACCACTTCTGCTTTTATAGTGCATCATTCTCAGGACCTTTGCTCTCATTGTTTTAAGCTTTTGGTTGCGTTCATACGCTCCAGTTCTCTCTTTTTTCTTTCACTGTTTTCAGTTTGTGTTTGAGAAAGAATATGATCAATGATAATTTTTCCTTATTTTACCTTTATTTATGATTTTAGCAGGAATTCTAAAGTGTTTCTAGCAGAAACATAAAAGCCAATACGCCTGTTTTTTGACAAGAGATTTTTGTGTTTTGCGGTTGGTAAAGGTTACTTTGCTTTTCTTTTGTCAAGTTTTCGTTAAAGTTCATACTTCTTGGAATATTTTTTTCAATCTTTCCTCGTTGGTATTGAGAAAGAATATCTGTTTTTAGAGAGATTGAGGGGCTTTATAGTCATTTTCTTTACCGGTGACTTGAGCACGAATGCCGAGCTCATTTTAGCAGGAAAGCTCAAGTCACCGTTCTGGTTTTATGTTACGTTGTGGGCTCTCCATTTTGCTGGTTGGCAATGAGATCTTCAACGACTTGTGGTTCGGCTAGGGTTGAAATATCTCCCAAATTATCAAGATTGTTTTCGGCAATTTTTCGCAAAATACGTCTCATAATTTTCCCCGAGCGTGTTTTTGGCAATTGAGGGGCAAATTGAACTTTATCCAAAATGGCAATGGAGCCAATTTCCTTTCTGACATGCCGAATAAGGTCTTTTTGCAACTCTTCACTTGGGGTTTTGCCTTCCATTAAGGTGACAAAACTGTAAATACCCTGTCCTTTAATGGGATGAGGATAGCCAACAATCGCAGCTTCTGAAACAGCGGGATGGGAAACAAGCGCTGATTCAATTTCAGCGGTTCCTAGCCTGTGTCCAGAGACATTGAGGATGTCATCAACACGTCCTGTAATCCAATAGTAACCATCACTATCGCGTTTACAGCCATCGCCTGTAAAATATTTTCCCTTATAGGATGAAAAATAGGTTTCAATAAAGCGCTCATGATCATTGTAGAGGGTACGCATTTGACCTGGCCATGAGTCAATAATGCAGAGGTTGCCTTCTGCTTCACCTTCCAAAATATTGCCTTGCGCATCTACAATTTGAGGTTGAACACCAAAGAACGGTCGTGTTGCCGAGCCCGCTTTAAGTTGTGTTGCACCGGGTAAGGGGGTGATCATATGCCCTCCCGTTTCTGTTTGCCACCATGTATCGAGAATGGGACAGCGGTCATCTCCAACCATATGGTAGAACCATTTCCATGCTTCTGGATTGATCGGTTCGCCTACCGTGCCTAAAAGGCGCAAAGATGTTCTTTTAGAGTGTTCAACAAAGGAATCTCCTGCTCCCATTAACGCACGAATAGCCGTTGGTGCGGTGTAGAGCGTGTTTACTTTATGCTTATCGACAATTTCCCAAAATCTGCCTTTGTCTGGAAAGGTTGGTGTTCCTTCAAACATTAAAGTTGTAGCACCATTGCACAGAGGTCCATAAATCAAATAAGAGTGTCCTGTAATCCAGCCAATATCGGCAGTACTCCAGTAAATTTCATCAGGATGATAATCAAAAACATATTGATGTGTCATCGAGACGTAAACAAGATAACCTGCTGTTGTATGCAACACACCTTTTGGTTTTCCTGTTGAACCGGAGGTATAAAGAATGAAAAGTGGATCTTCAGCGTTCATGTGTTCGGCTGGACAGCTTGTTTTGGCATGGGAGACTTCTTCATGATACCAGAAATCACGCCCTTCTACCCAATGAATGGGTTTACTGGTACGCCGTATGACCATAACTTGATCTACATGCACATGTTGGCGTGCTGCAATCTCAATGGCATGATCAGCATTGTCTTTTAAGTTAATCTGTTTTCCTCCACGTAAGCCTTGATCAGCGGTAATGATGAAAGTCGATTCACAGTCAACAAGGCGTCCTGCTATTGCTTCAGCAGAAAAACCAGCAAAAATAACTGAATGGATAGCACCAATGCGGGCGCAAGCAAGCATGGCATAAGCTGCTTCGGGAATCATCGGTAAGTAAATGGTCACCTTGTCGCCTTTTTTAACACCATGATCCTTTAGAATATTCGCAAAGCGACAGACATGTTCATAGAGTGCATTATAGGTTATTTTTTTATCATGATAAGGGTTATCCCCTTCCCAAATCAGCGCGATTTTCTCACCATGGTTTTTTAAATGGCGGTCGATGCAATTATAGGCAACATTTGTTATCCCATCTTCGTACCAGCGAATGGGGACATCATCATTAAAAGAAGTATTTTTTACTTTTGTATAAGGTTTAAACCATTCAATACGTTGACCATGTTTTGCCCAGAAGCTTTCTGGATCATTGATACTTTCTCGATACCATTGTTGATAGGTCTCTTCGTCAATCAGAGCATTTTTTTTAATATTCTCTTGTATTGGATAAATTGTTTTAGTCATAAGTCCCCTCGTTATAATTTTTTGTTTGAAAAATCAGCCATTGTCTTTTTGTATTTTAGCAGAATTTTTCCAAAAATTTTTCTTATATGAAAATTTTCATTTTGAGATTAGACTAAATGACAAAGATTTGTATAGTCAATTTTAAAAATCTGGTGCAATTGACTTAAAAAGAGTCTCGTACGCCTTTTTGTGTCCTTAAAAGCGGTAGAGTCTAAGATACAGATATTAAATCATAATGCTGCGTACATAACCAATTTTGAAAGAGCAACGGCTATTCTAATTGGAGCGCTTTGCTCTGTTATCATTTGACAGCGCTTAATGATGAAATGTCTTCATCGATTGATGATAAGGCAAGAGACAAATGGATAGAATTCGCTACAGAGCAGTTTTTAAATATACAAGCGGCAAATAAAAGAAGCACAATGCCTCTATAGACAGTATAATCTTTACGCCACAATAGAATATCTTATTATAGAAGATAAAATGCTACCGCATCTTGTGAGTTTGTTGCGGGTTATTCTTAATGCACTTCAAAAGCACTTTCATAACAGTGTGTAATTATTGATAAAAATTAATGATAACATCATATAATATTTTAATTTCATGGTCTAGTTTTTCAAGTTCTCTCTTATGTGTATCTATATACTCTTAAATTTTGGGAATGTTTTTGAGAATGTATGATACCTTTACATGATTTTAGATTGTTTTGCTTCATTTAATTCTTCTATTGCAGCTATTTTTCGTGCTATACTAGTGGATAGAGCATAGTTCACTTGTTCGTTTTCGAAGCATGTTGTGCCATTTTTTTATCATTTTTACATGTTTTTCAAACAGTGGCTTTGATAACTGCGAAGTTTTATCCAAGAAATATATCTCTTCTATCATTATGATTTTATTAAATCTTTTTTCCCACCATTCGTTTTCATTAAGAAGTTGGATGCGAAATGCATTCTCTCGTTCTGTAATTGCTTTTGAACAGAATAATTCATTCGAATTAGCATATCCTTTTGAAGCAGATATAAGATACGTTGTTAAAAGTGTGATAATTAATAGGCTTTTATTAAATAAAGATTTTTTGATAATTATTTTTTTCTACCTTTAATTTACACCTCACTTATCTAACTGATTCACGTTGAATATATCAATATGTGTTATTTAGTATTATCAATGTGTTGAAATCATCTTCAATAACATTGTTGTGCTTGGCTTATTGTATCTAAACGAGGGGAAGTGCAGTGAGGAATCCCGCAAATGCAATTTTTTTTAAACGGGTAGCTTCGCAATAACTGCACGCAATGTTTTTTGCCATTGATTGTTTATCTCACAGTTTTTTCCCTTCATGTGCAATGCATTTTTATCCTTCTCTTATGACAAAAGGATTCTTTTTTGCAGTATTGTTATGGGTAAAGCGGTTAGACTGGGCGGTTTCCAAACAAAGCAGAGCCAATACGAAGAATATTAGAGCCAAATTGAAGAGCTGTTTTAAAGTCATTGGACATGCCCATTGAAAGCTTTGGGAGACCGGCTTTTTTTGCTAGTTTTGCTAGCAGTGCAAAATAGGGACCGGGGTTTTCTTGTACAGGTGGAATTGCCATAAGACCGATAATATCTAGTCCGTAATGATTTTTGCACTGGGCAACAAAAGGGACCACTTCTTGCGGTGCAAGTCCACTTTTTTGCGGTTCTAAGCCAATATTGACCTGAACATAGCAGGGGAGGTGTTTGTTTTGTTTTTGCATTTCTTCAGCTAAGCTCTTGGCTATTTTTTCGCGGTCAACTGTTTGAATGACATCAAAGATTTTAACAGCTTCTGCTGTTTTATTGGATTGCAAAGGACCGATGAGGTGGAGTTCAATTTTTTCAAATTGTTGACGCAGGTAGGGCCATTTTTCAGCAGCTTCTTGTACGCGGTTTTCTGCAAAAAGACGCTGTCCTGCTTGCAAAAGGGGAAATATGTTGTCTGCTGGGACAGTTTTTGAAACAGCGATAAGTTGGATGTTTTCTATGGAGCGGTTATAGTCTTCACATGTTTCAGCAATGTCTTTTTGAAGATTTTTCCACGCTTCAATGGAGGGATGCTGTTCTGTGTTCATAAGTTGTATTCTTTCTGTTTTTATTGAGAGACGAGATAATTCTTTATAGTAATTGCTTATCAGAGCTTTGTAAGATACTTAATAAAATATTGGTTGAAAATATTGACGATGGAGTTAATCCATGGTGAAGCATAAAAACAAGTTTTTTAGTTCAATTTTATAAAGAGTATAATGACAATGACAATTGAACGTTCTCATTTAAGCGAACGCTATAATCCACGTGCACGCGAACAAAAATGGCAAGCGATTTGGGATGAAAAAAAGGTTTTCCAAACCGTTCAAAAAGATAGCCGTGAAAAATATTATGTTTTAGAGATGTTTCCTTATCCTTCTGGACGTATTCACATGGGGCATGTGCGTAATTATGCCATGGGGGATGTTGTTGCGCGCTATAAACGTGCAAAGGGATTTAATGTGCTTCACCCCATGGGGTGGGATGCTTTTGGTATGCCGGCAGAAAATGCTGCACTGCACAATAAAATTCATCCCAAAACTTGGACTTATCAAAATATTGCTGTGATGCGTGGGCAATTAAAGCAATTAGGGCTTTCATTGGATTGGTCGCGCGAGTTTGCTACTTGTGATGTGGATTATTACCACCGCCAACAAATGTTGTTTCTTGATTTCTATCAAAAGGGATTGGTGACGCGTAAAGTTGCTAAGATCAATTGGGACCCTGTTGATCGGACCGTGTTGGCAAATGAGCAGGTTGTTGATGGGCGGGGATGGCGTTCTGGCGCGTTAGTTGAACAGCGTGAATTGACGCAGTGGTTTTTTAAAATTAGTGATTTTAGTGAAGATCTTTTGGCTGGACTTGAGAAGCTTGAACAGTGGCCGGAAAAAGTCCGCACTATGCAAAAAAATTGGATTGGGAAGTCACAAGGCTTACTCATTCGTTGGGCTTTAAAGTCAACAGAATGTGCCTATGAGGCTTGTGAGACATTGAAAGAGGTTGTCTGTTATTCAACACGTCCTGACACACTTTTTGGCGCTTCTTTTTTGGCGCTCTCTGTTGATCATCCCATTGCGCAAGCTCTTGCACAAAAGGATATAGCGCTTAGCACTTTTATTGAAGAGTGTCGGTGTGGTGGGGCGACAACCGCAGCACTTGAAACAGCAGAAAAACAAGGTTTCCTGGCACCCCTTTTGGCGGTTCATCCCTTTGATCCAAGGGTGCATATTCCTGTCTATATCGCCAATTTTGTGCTTATGGACTATGGGACAGGAGCTGTTTTTGGGTGTCCTGCCCATGATCAGAGAGATTTAGACTTTGCTCGTAAATATAATCTCCCTGTGCAGCCCGTGGTTTTGCCAAAGGGGATGAATCCAGAAGATTTTGTGGTTGAAAAAACGGCTTATACAGGCGATGGTGTGATGATCAATTCAGATTTTTTGAATGGTTTGACACGGCAGCAAGCTTTTGAAGCCGCAGCGAAAAAGCTTGAGGAGCAAGTGCTTTATGGTCAACCGCAAGGGCAAAAAACAGTGCAATTTCGATTGCGGGATTGGGGAATTTCGCGGCAGCGTTATTGGGGATGTCCGATTCCGATAATTCATTGTGATGCTTGTGGAGTAGTTCCGGTACCGCGCTCCGATTTACCCGTTGTATTGCCTGAGGATGTGACTTTTGATCAGCCGGGCAATCCTCTTGATCGCCATAAAGCGTGGCAAGCTGTTGTTTGTCCTGTTTGTGGGAAACAGGCTAGACGTGAAACCGATACTATGGATACATTTGTTGATTCTTCTTGGTATTATGCACGTTTTATCGCGCCTTTTGCACAAGAACCGGTCGATAAAAATGCAACAACTGAATGGTTGCCTGTACAACAATATATTGGCGGAATTGAACATGCAATTTTACATCTTCTTTATGCGCGCTTTTTTATGCGTGCTATGAAAATGGTGGGGTATGTGACGGTGGATGAGCCGTTTAAGGGGCTTTTTACCCAAGGAATGGTGGTTCATGAAACCTATCGGGATGATCAAGGTTGGGTTTCACCAGAAGAGATTTCCATTGTTGAAAAGGATGGAAAACGTCAAGCTTACAAATTGTCTGATCAAAGCGAAGTGACAATTGGTTTGATTGAAAAAATGTCAAAGTCAAAAAAGAATGTCGTTGATCCTGATGATATTATCGCCTCCTATGGAGCCGATACTGTACGCTGGTTTGTGTTGTCGGATTCTCCTCCTGAGCGGGATGTTATCTGGACAGAAGCTGGTGTTGAAGGAGCGCATCGCTTTGTGCAACGTGTTTGGCGCTGTGTGGCTTTGAGTGCTCCAGTGTTAAGAGAAGTTGCACCATGTGCAGGGCATCAGGGAGCAGCTTTGGAGCTCTCAAAAGTTGCACATCGCACAGTTTGCACTGTGGAGGATGATTTGGAAAAATTTGCCTTTAATCGCGCCATTGCACGCCTTTATGAGTTCTTGAATATTATGGCTCCGTTATTAAATAAAGTGGAAGGTGTTGAAGATGAAATGAAGGCGGCTTTGCGTCAAGCGATGGACTTTTTTCTTGCATTGATTGCGCCTATCATGCCCCATTTAGCGGAAGAATGTCATGCTGTTTTAGGAGGGAAAGCCTTGATTTCTGAGCTTCCTTGGCCTGTTTATGATCCTGCCTTAACCGTTGAAGAATGCTATAGTTTGCCGGTACAGATTAATGGTAAAAAACGTGGTGAGGTGATTGTGGCAGCAACAGCAAGTGAAGCGGTGATTAAAGAAGCTGTGTTAGCTCTTGATTTTGTCCAAGGGCATCTGGTTGAAAAATCAGTAAAAAAAATGATTATTGTTCCAAAAAGGATTGTAAATGTCGTTGTTTAGAAAATTTATTTTTGTGGGTTTGGTTGGTTTTCTCATGCTTTTGTGTGGGTGCATAGTGGAGCCGCTTTATCATCAGGAAACACAGATTTCGACGACAATAAGTTCTGTGGATTCTGTTTTTGAGCATTCGTCTGCAAAACCAAAAGCTTTGAGTCTTTCCCAAAAGCTTGCTTCCATTGTTGTTGCAGAACCTTCAGATCGTTTTGGTCAAATGGTGCGCAATCATTTGCTGTTTCTTCTTTATGGAAATGGGCGGAAACCTTCTGCTCCGGCTTATCAATTGGCATTGCAAACGTCTACATTTACACGAAATTCTGTACAAATAGAGATGGATCGCGATAGGAAAAGAGAAGGGCGCCCTTCTGTTGGAACCGTGATGGGGAAGGTTTCCTATGTTTTGCAAAATATGAAAAATATTGTGATTGCCGAAAGCACGGTAAGCATGAGTGCATCTTTTGAACGGCTTCGCCAAGAATATGCAACCCTGCAAGCAGAGGAAGATGCGCAAAAACGTGTGGCAGAAGAATTAGCTGAAGAGATTCTTCTGCTGCTTTCAAAAGATCTTTCACATCATTAAGCGATATTTTGTCCGGTTTTTTTCCAATCTTCTAGAAAGATTTGTAAACCTTTATCGGTTAAGGGATGTTGGACCAGCGCTTTTAAGACTTTTGGTGGAACGGTTGCAATATCCGCACCACTTAAGGCTGCTTCTTTGACATGATTCACGGTGCGGATGGAGGCGGCCAAAATTTGTGTTGCAAAACCGTAGTTGTTATAGATTGTACAAATTTCATGAAGCAGTTCAATGCCATCCATTCCGCAATCGTCAATTCTGCCAACAAAAGGTGAAACAAATGTTGCACCTGCTTTGGCGGCTAAGAGAGCTTGATTGGCGGAAAAACAAAGTGTGAGATTTGTTTTTAATCCCTCTTTTGTAAGGGCTTTACAGGCTTTTAATCCATCGAGCGTTAGGGGAAGCTTGATGCAAATATTATCAGCAATTTTTGCTAAAACAGCTGCTTCTTTCATCATGCTTTCAAATTGAGTTGCTGTAACTTCGACCGAAACAGGGCCATCGACAAGCGCACAAATTTCTTTTGTAACTTCAAGAATATTGCGTCCCGATTTGAGAATAAGAGAGGGATTGGTGGTAATACCATCAACGAGGCTTAAATTTTGTAATTCTCGGATTTCTTCAATATCCGCACTATCCACAAAAAATTTCATATTCAGCCTCCTTGTTTTTGCGCTTTATACTTCAAAGCTTCTGATGTTTTTCTCTCTTTTTAGTTATGCGCTCTTGTTTATCGCAAAAGCAAGAGGGAGGATGTGTGTTATTCTATGATAAGTTGAAATATAAAGAGGGCAAAAATGGGGGAATGGAGAAAGCACACAATGTGTGAGGCATTTTGTTTGGTTGTTAGCACTTACGGTGTTCTTATGAAATGCTTATAATGATAGAGTTCTATCTGTTATGGGAGAAAGGCGTTCTTTTTTGTTTGAGGGGTATGATGAAGGAATCCTTACTTGCTGGCTGTTGTTGAGAGGGATGCAATGATAAAGCACGTAAAGGCTTTTTCATAATGATTTTAGAAGAAGCGGGGCTTTAAAAGAGATGCCGTTAAAATAGACTGTAGAAGCATTGTTTGTATAAAGGGCCTGTTGTTGGTACAAAAGATAAAGATGAGATCAAAGGCGACAGAGGATGTGACAGAGAAAAAGATTGTTTCGGTTTTGGTGCCTCTTCCTGTTTCTCAGGCTTATAGTTATGAAGTTCCTCCTTTACTGGAGTGTGAAGTTGGTTGTTTTGTTCGTGTTCAGGTAATGGGGCGCCAAGTTTGTGGTTTTGTGGTGGATGTTGAAGAGCAGATCACACAAGATGGGGAAAAAGCTACAGTTGTGGCGCGTAAAAAATTACGCTCTGTCCTTCATGTTTTTGACTGTCCGCCCTTAAAGGCGGAGATGATGGCATTTTTGCGTTTTGTAAGCCGCTATACAATGACACCTTTCGGTCTTGTGGCGCGATTGGTTTTATGTGTGCCGGCTGCTTTAGAACCCGAAGCACCAATGCTGGGTTTGCGGTATCGTGGAGGAGATGTGGAGCGTCTCACACCAGCACGGTCACGGGTTTTGGAGTTGGTGCATGATGGTGGGATTTGGACCCGTTCTGGTCTGGCGCATGCGGCGGGAACTTCTGTTTCTGTTGTTGAGGGGTTGAAAGCGCTTGGGGTATTTGAAGACGTTATGGTGCCGGCTCCTGCTCTTGTGGCGTTGCCCAATCCTGATTTTTGTTCTCCTCAGTTGGAAGGAGAGCAGAGTAAGGCAGCACGACTTTTGCGAGAGGGGGTTTTGTCTTCTCAGTTTCAAGTTTTTCTGCTTGAGGGTGTTACTGGATCGGGAAAGACAGAAGTTTATTTTGAGGCGGTTGCGCAGGCACTCACAAATGGCAAGCAGGTTTTGATTTTGTTACCGGAAATTGCTTTAACACAACAATTTTTAGATCGGTTTCATGCGCGTTTTGGAGCATCTGCAGCGGAGTGGCATTCAGATTTAGCGCCGCGGCGTCGGGAACGTGTATGGCGGCAAGTTGCAGAAGGGCAGGTGCGGGTGGTGGCTGGGGCGCGTTCGGCACTTTTTCTCCCCTTTCCAGAGCTTGGCTTAATTGTGGTGGATGAAGAACATGATAGTGCTTATAAACAAGAAGAGCGCGTTTTTTATCATGCACGCGATATGGCGGTTGCACGGGGCTCTTTCGAGAATTTTCCTGTTATTTTATCTTCAGCAACCCCATCGATTGAAAGCCAAGCAAATGTTTTGTGGGGACGTTATCAACGGGTCAATTTGCCATCGCGTTTTAACGCGGCGGCACTTCCACAGTTACGGGTGGTTGATATGCGTAAAGGAGGTGTGCAAAGGGGACGCTTTATTTCCTCTGTTCTTGAAGAGGCTCTGACAAAAACTATCGAGAAGGGTGAACAGGCGCTGCTTTTTCTCAATCGACGTGGTTATGCACCTTTAACTTTGTGTCGGGTTTGTGGACATCGTTTTCAGTGTACAGATTGTTCAAGTTGGTTGGTTGAGCATCGTTTACAAGGGCAGCTTAAATGTCATCATTGTGGGTATCATCAACCAATTCCAGACGCGTGTCCTGAATGTGGGACTTTAGATCATCTCGTGGCTTGTGGACCAGGAGTGGAAAGAATTGCTGAGGAAACACAAAAACTTTTTCCACAGGCGCGATTATTGATTCTTTCAACTGATCTTAAAGGTGGGATTGGTCAGTTACGGCGTGAATTGCAAGCGATTGCCAATGGTGAGGTGGATATTATTATTGGCACGCAGCTTGTTGCTAAGGGGCACCATTTTCCTGGGTTATCTCTGGTTGGAGTGATTGATGCTGATCTTGGTTTTGCCAATGGTGATTTGCGGGCGGCGGAGCGCACTTTTCAACTCTTATCTCAGGTGACAGGAAGAGCAGGGCGTATAGGGCTAGAAAGTGTAGGATTATTGCAAACTTACCAACCTGATCATCCCGTGATACAAGCTTTGCTTTCTCAACAATGTGAGGATTTTTACACACATGAAATTGCTGCGCGGCAGCATTATCATCTTCCACCTTATGGGCGGCTTGCTTCTTTGATTGTGTCTTCAGAAAAACGCCAAGCGGCGGAACATTATGCGCGGGTGTTGCGCCAAGTGGCTCCACGGGAGAAAAATATCTCTGTCATGGGACCAGCAGAAGCACCATTGGCGCTGATTCGAGGACGTTATCGTTTTCGGCTTTTGCTACAGGGACAGCGTTGTTTTGATGTACAAGGCTTTATTCGTGCAATGCTTGCAAATGCTCCTAAAATGCCTTCTTCTGTTCGGGTGCAGATTGATATTGATCCGCAAAGTTTTCTCTGAAAATACTGCAAATATAATAAGGCAAGAGAATGGGGGGATTTGCAAGATGCTTGAAGGAAAGAATGAAAGATCTTTTTTCTGCTTTTTAAAGGGGAATAGAGATTCATTATTGTTTGCTTATTCTTTTGAAGTAATGAGGTTTTTACGTAAATGGAGCTTTTCTGATAAGCAGCATTTTTTTCTGTTGTCAGATCATTTGTAAAGCACAGATAATAGAGACTTGAAAAATCTATCAGGAAATGTCAAAAAGAGACGTAAGAAAAACTGTGGTGATAACTTGCATATCTAAAAAACTGTTTTTAAAAACATTTTGAATGTTTTATAAGAAATTTTCAGAAAGCATCGATTTGAAGTGTTGCGAGTCGATTGTGTGTATGCTAGAACTCGAAAAGTTTTTTGTCCCGAATTTTAAGGGGAAGATTCTTAAAATTCGGGGTGTCTGATTTATTTCATCTGATAATTATCAGAGAGTCGCTCAAGGGAAAGAGGCGGTATTTCGTGTCGGATTCATTTTCTCTTATACCGCTGCCATTGGTAGATCAACGCTATGCGCAAGCGCTTTTTGATTGTGTTCAAGAAGCAGGAGTCGTTGAAAAGGTTGAAAAGGTAGTGGCATCTTTTTTACTTGTCTTGGATCAAAATGAAGACTTAAAACGCTTTGTGCAGAGTCCATTCTTTTCGGTGAAAGAGCAGGTTAAAGTGATGCGTTCTGTCTTTGAGTGCATGAAGTTTGATGATAAGGGTGCCGGTCAGATTTTTGGTGATTTTTTGCGCGTTGTCGTAGTAAACCGTCGGCTTGGTGCTTTGTCTGGTATTTTACATGCTTTTCAACGCCGTGTTGCTCTTTTTCGTAGAGAAAATTCGGTACAGATTGTTTCTGCTCGTCCGTTGAGTTCTCAACAAGAACAAGAATTGCGCGTGGCTTTGGAAGGTGTCGTTGGGGGAAAAATTTTGCTATATACCCTTGTGGATCCAACAATTCTTGGTGGATTGGTCATTCGTGTGGGGTCGTCTCAGATTGATACGTCTCTTGCAACAAAATTATCTTCACTTAAGCTTGCATTGAAAAAAGAGGTCAGTTGATGGATATTAGACCATCTGAAATTTCAAAAATTCTCAAAGAGCAAATCAGAAACTTTGACCAAAAGGCTGAAGTTTCAGAGATTGGTTGGGTTTTGTCTGTAGGAGATGGTATCGCCCGCGTTTACGGTTTGGATAATGTCCAAGCAGGGGAAATGGTTTCCTTTTCAAATGGTGTGCGCGGAATGGCACTAAATTTAGAAATCGATAATGTCGGGGTGGTGATTTTCGGATCAGATCGTGATATTCGTGAAGGTGATACCGTTAAACGGTTGGGCACTATTGTTGATGTTCCTGTTGGTCCTGCACTCCTTGGCCGTGTTGTTGATGCATTGGGAAATCCTATAGACGGTAAAGGTCCTCTTAAAGAAACAGAACGTCGTCGTGTAGATGTTAAGGCGCCAGGAATTATTCCACGTCAGTCAGTGCATGAGCCAATGTCTACCGGATTGAAAGCTATTGATGCACTCATTCCTATTGGGCGTGGACAGCGTGAATTGGTGATTGGAGATCGGCAAACGGGAAAAACCGCGATTTTACTCGATACATTTTTAAATCAAAAGCCATTCCACGAAAAGGGTGCTGGAAAAGACCAAGATAAAGTTTATTGTATCTATGTTGCTATTGGTCAAAAACGTTCAACCGTGGCGCAATTTGTTAAGGTTTTGGAAGAGCGTGGTGCTCTTGAATATTCCATTATTGTCGCGGCTACCGCTTCTGATCCTGCTCCATTACAATTTATCGCACCTCTTGCGGGATGTGCAATGGGGGAATATTTCCGTGACAATGGTCAACATGCTTTGATTGGATATGATGATCTTTCCAAACAGGCGGTTGCTTATCGCCAAATGTCCCTTTTGCTGCGTCGTCCGCCTGGTCGTGAAGCTTACCCTGGTGATGTCTTCTATCTCCATTCGCGCCTTTTGGAGCGTGCTGCAAAACTTAATGCGGAAAATGGTTCTGGATCTTTGACGGCGTTGCCCGTTATTGAAACACAGGCAAATGATGTTTCTGCTTATATTCCTACCAATGTGATTTCAATTACCGATGGGCAAATTTTTCTGGAAACCAATTTGTTCTATCAAGGAATTCGTCCTGCTGTAAATGTTGGTCTTTCTGTCTCGCGTGTTGGTTCTGCTGCACAGATTAAGGCGATGAAGCAGGTTGCTGGTTCAATCAAAGGTGAATTGGCACAATATCGCGAAATGGCAGCTTTTGCGCAATTTGGTTCCGATTTGGATGCCTCAACGCAGCGTCTTTTAAATCGTGGAGCGCGTTTGACAGAATTGTTGAAGCAGCCGCAATTTTCTCCACTCAAAACGGAAGAACAGGTGGTTGTTATTTTTGCTGGTGTGAATGGTTATCTTGATTCCTTGGCGGTTTCTGATGTTTCTCGATTTGAGCAGGGGCTGTTGACTCTCTTCCGGAGTGATCACCAAGATCTTTTGAAGGCAATTGCAGATCAAAAGCAGATAACCGATGAACTTAAGGAGAAGTTGATTACTGTCCTTAAAAGTTATGCGAAGAATTTTTCGTAATGAATTGATGGAATGCTTGAATGGCCTCGTTGAAGGATCTGAGAGACCGTATCGCCTCGGTTAAGGCAACCCAGAAGATTACCAAAGCTATGCAAATGGTTGCAGCAGCAAGGTTGCACCGTGCGCAAGAGGCAGCTGAATCTGCACGCCCTTATGCTACGCGGATGGCTGCTATTTTGGCCAATGTTGCTGCTGATGTTGATGGGATTGATGCGCCCCCTCTTATGCGTGGGACTGGTCGAGATGATGTGCATCTTTTGGTGGTCTGTACCGCTGAGCGCGGATTGTGTGGTGCTTTTAATGTGCAAATTGCACGTTGTGCGCGCGAAAAGATTAAGGCACTCCTTGCGGCTGGTAAAATCGTCAAAATTTTGACTGTGGGTAAAAAGGGAGCAGATATTTTATCACGCGATTACAAAGCGTTGATGATTGATCACATTGATTTGCATTCTGTAAAACGTATTGGTTTTGCGGAAGCAGTGATGATTAGCCAGCGGGTTGTTGATTTATTCAGTGAGGGCGCATTCGATGTGTGTACGCTGCTTTACTCTGAGTTCGTTTCGGTGATCAATCAACGTCCCACCGCTTTTGGCTTGATCCCCATGATTTCTCCAAAAGAGCCTCTTGAGACAAAAGAGCTTGTTAGGAAAAATGATAAAAACGCAGATCTACAATCGATTGTTTATGAATATGAGTCTGATGCTGCTTCTCTTTTGGATACGCTTGTGCCACGCAATCTTTCTGTGCAAATCTTTCGGGCTCTGCTTGAAAATGTTGCGGGTGAAATGGGCGCAAAGATGACGGCTATGGATAATGCGTCCCGTAATGCGGGTGAAATGATTAATAAATTGACGGTGGCTTATAATCGTCAGCGTCAGGCACAAATCACGACAGAGTTGATCGAAATTATTGCGGGCGCAGAAGCGCTTTAAACGGAAAAGGTAAGAATTGATGGTAAAAGCAGTGACGTCAAGCAAGGGAGCAGAAAAAGTTACAGAAAAAAAATCATCTGCTCGTTCAGGCGTAAAAAAAGCCGCCTCAAAATCTCAAACGAGCATGAAGGACACTTCTGGTTCTGTATCTGCTTCTTCTCAAAAAGCTACGCGTGCAAGTTCTAAAGATGTGCGTGAAAAAGGCGCTGTTGGTGAGATTAAACAGGTGATTGGCGCTGTTGTTGACGTGCAGTTCGAAGGTGCATTGCCAAATATTCTCAATGCATTGGAAACAGACAATTTAGGGAATCGGTTGGTTTTAGAAGTTGCACAGCATTTGGGTGAAAATACGGTGCGCACAATTGCTATGGATACCACAGATGGATTAACGCGTGGGCAAAAGGTCTTTGATACGGGAACACAGATTTGTGTGCCTGTTGGAGAAGCAACGCTTGGTCGTATTATGAATGTGATTGGAGAGCCCGTTGATAATGTTGGACCAATTGCAACAACGAAAATGCGCTCTATTCACCAAGACGCTCCTGAATATGTGGAGCAGTCAACCGTATCAGAAATTCTTGTCACCGGGATTAAGGTCGTTGATTTGTTAGCACCTTATTCTAAGGGTGGAAAGATCGGCCTATTTGGGGGTGCTGGGGTTGGCAAAACCGTTCTCATTATGGAGCTTATCAACAATATTGCTAAAGCACATGGAGGCTATTCCGTTTTTGCTGGTGTGGGAGAACGCACCCGTGAGGGAAATGATCTTTATTATGAAATGATCGAAAGCCGCGTCAATGTGAATCCCAAAGAGAATAATGGGTCAACCGAAGAGTCGAAGTGTGCGCTCGTTTATGGGCAAATGAATGAACCACCAGGAGCGCGTGCACGTGTTGCTCTTTCCGGATTGACTATTGCAGAAAGTTTCCGTGATGAAGGGCAAGATGTCCTTTTCTTCGTCGATAATATTTTCCGTTTTACGCAAGCAGGTGCTGAAGTGTCTGCTCTGTTGGGACGTATCCCTTCTGCTGTGGGATATCAGCCAACTTTGGCAACCGATATGGGCGCTTTGCAAGAGCGTATTACCAGTACCAAAACAGGCTCTATTACTTCTGTGCAGGCTATTTATGTTCCAGCAGATGATTTGACAGATCCCGCCCCCGCAACGTCTTTTGCCCATTTGGATGCAACAACAGTTCTTTCGCGCTCTATTGCCGAAAAAGGAATCTATCCAGCGGTTGATCCGCTCGATTCTTTCTCACGTATGTTAGATCCATTGATTGTCGGTGAAGAGCATTATATGGTGGCTTGCCAAGTGCAAACCATTTTACAACGTTATAGAGCGCTACAGGATATTATTGCTATTCTTGGAATGGATGAACTTTCTGAAGATGATAAGCTGCTGGTAGGGCGAGCACGTAAAATTGAACGTTTCCTTTCTCAACCTTTCCATGTCGCGGAAGCCTTTACTGGTTCACCTGGAAAACTTGTTTCTTTAGAAGAGACAATCAAAGGCTTTAAAGGGCTTTGTGCTGGTGACTATGACGATTTGCCAGAAGCTGCTTTTTATATGGTGGGGGCAATTGATGAAGCCATTGAAAAAGGAAAGCGTCTCATTGCAGAAGCTTCTTCTTAAGAAGAAGTCTGTAACGAATGCTTGTTGTAGAAAGGACAAGAGGTCTTTGTATCGAGCTTCGTGGAGGTTACTGTGGAAAACAATAGAGTAGAGTGTTTTTTATTTGAGCTTGTGTCCCCTGAAAAACTTGTCTTTTCAGAACAAGTGGTCTCTGTTGTTCTTCCTTCAGCATCAGGGGCTCTAACAGTGATGGCACATCATGCGCCTTTGGTAGCAAGCATTGTTTTGGGGAGTGTTTGTGTTCTCACCTCTTCAGGGGAAAAGCTGTTTGCTGTTTGTGGAGGTGTTGCGAATATTACCTTTTCGGGGTGTTCACTTTTGGTAGAAAAAGTGGTTGCTGTTGAGCATCTTTCTTTTGATGCTTTGGAACAGCAGATTTTGCAGGTTCGAGCAACATTAAAAGGGGAGACAAGTGATGAGGAAAATCGTAAGGTAGAAGAGTTTTTTCATCAACTGGCGGCTGGTGCTGGGGTGATAGAGGCGTAAGAGATTATACAGGAAAAGGTGACATGAGCGGAAAAAAAAGTACGGTTATGTCTGCTAAAAAGGGAGGAAAGCCTTTTCCTCATCCAGGTCGTGTTTTTGCAGGGCCCTTGCCAAAATGTTTTGTTTATATTTTTGCCTCTCTTATTTTGCAGTGGGCTTGTGGTTTGGGAGCCAATGTTGTTCAATCTAACATTGTCCAACTTACCGGCGATTTCCATGCAACTCTGACAGAAACCACATGGTTGGTTGCTGCTTATATGGCGCCAAATGTCAGTGTTGCGATCATGTTGATCAAAATTCGCTACCAATTTGGGCTTCGTGCTTTTGCCGAATTATCAATTCTTGGTTTCGTTTTAGTTTGTGTGTTGCAACTCTTTGTGACGGATTTGCGTTCTGCACTGATTATTCGCTTTTTTGCTGGTATTGCTGCTGCACCTTTGGCTTCACTTGCGCTTCTTTATATGATGGAAGCTTTTGCACCAGCAAAAAAGTTTACTATTGCTCTGAGTTTGAATTATATGAATGCGGCTTTAGCTGTTCCTCTCTCGCGTTTAATTTCACCTGATTTATTGGAAAATGGTGGGTTTTCTAGTCTTTCCGCACTTGAAATGGGATTGGTTCTTATCAGTTTGGGCTGTATTTTTTCTCTTCCACTGACCCCTGTTGTTCGTAATAAGGTTATTCAGAAATTAGATTGGTTAAGCTACAGTTTGATTGCATTCGGTCTGGGGCTTAATGCAGTGATTATGTCTGTTGGTATATTATATTGGTGGTATGAGGCACCATGGATTGGTTGGGGACTTGCGCTTGCTGTTTCCTCTTTGGTGGTTGCGATTATTATTGAACTGAATAGAGAAAAACCGTTGATTGATTTACGCTGGCTTTTCAGTAAAGAAATGCTCCAATCTGTTCTCATTTTATTTGTTTTTCACGTATTCTTATTGGAGCGATCAAATTTAGCAGCAGGCTTTTTTAGCCTTTTTGGTTTGTTGAATCGTGAGATGGCTCCCATGTATCTTGCAGTTATAGGGGGTGTCCTTTTGGGGGGAGCCGTTTGTGTCCTTTGTTTACGTGAGGGACGTGAGGATTATTTTTATCTGTTATCTTTGGGTTGTTTGGCGCTTGGGGCTTATTTAGATAGTTATGTCAATCATTTAACACGCCCGCAAGATATGATGTTGAGTCAAGGGTTGGTGGGTTTTAGTTACGCGCTTTTTTTACCTCCTGCTCTGTCGAAGGGGTTTGTGATAGCCGGTGCGCGAGGACCGCGCTATGTTTTGAGTTTTATTGCTGTTTTTCTGCTGACACAAGTTACAGGCGGATTGATGGGGTCAGCTTTTTTTGGCAGCCTGCAGTTCTTTTTTGCTCATAAAAACTTTGAGTCCTTAACACAAAATATTGTTGTTGCGGATCCGATTATTTCAGGAGAGGTTAATACCTTATTTTCGCCCTCTTACGGTGTTTCCTTTCCTCATCTGCTGGGAAAAGAGCAAGATGCATCTAAATTGATTGAAAAGTTTAAGTTAACAGCAAATATTTTTGCTTATGGTGATGTTTTTCGACTTTATTTTTATATTGCAATGGGTGTATTTGCTGTTTTCCTTGTCAAAATATTTGTCAAGTCATGCTCTTTGCGTGGATGCAAAAAGTAGGGTAATGCCATGATAGGGTAGTGCCATAAAAGAGAGGGATGCAAAAATGATAAAATTACTCCGGTCAAAAGCGACGCTTATTGCATTCTTTTCTGGGATTACTGGTGTTTTGTTGATTTTATGGGCTTGGAAACTTCCTCCCTTTGTTAGTACCATACAAATAACCGATAATGCTTCCATTAAAGGGAATGTGATCTTGGTGAGTTCACGGACCTCTGGGGTGATTTCACGCATTTATGTGCAAGATTATCAACGCGTTGAAAAGGGAATGCTTCTTTTTGAACTCGATGATTCTCTCTTTCGTCAACAGTTTGCAAGGGCACAGGCTGTTCTGGATGCCAAAAATGCAAAACTTGAAAGCATTGTCTTTCAGGATAAGCTTTTGCAGGGAGAAATTAATGCAGCAGAAGCAGAATTGGCGCGGTCGCGTGCATTCTCCAATCTTCTTCCTGAAAGCAAAAAGCTCGGTTTTGGTGATACTGGCAATACCGTTTCTCGTCCTCTTTCCCAATTGTTGGCTGCACTTGAAACAAAACGGCAATTGCAAAAACAATTAGATCTTGAACGAAAAAATTTAGAGTCAGAGGTTGCAGAAGCAAAGATTGGTGTTGAATTGGCGAAGCTCAATTTGGAGCATACGAAGATTTTATCTCCTAGAACAGGAACTGTTGGATTGGTTGGTGCACGAGTAGGACAGTATGTTTTGCCTGGTACGCAATTGGTGTCGGTCATTTCTAATGATGTTTGGGTTATCGCCAATTATAAGGAAACACAGCTTTCTCAAATGCGTGTGGGACAACCGGTTATTTTCTCTGTTGATGCGTTGGATAATAAAAAACTAACAGGGCGTGTGGTACGTTTCGCTCCTGCGACAGGTTCAGAATTTTCTCTCTTAAAAACAGATACAACAATTGGAAATTTCATTAAAATTGCGCAACGTATTTCGGTGCGTATTGCTTTAGATCCTGGACAAGAGGGGATTGAAAAACTTATTCCTGGAATGTCCGTCGTCACCTATGTGGATACTTCACAGCGCGCTTCTGGAGGTTAGATTTTGGGCTTTTTAACTTTGATTTTTATCCCCTTTAATTATAGTAAGTGGGCTTTCACTTTAGAAGATTTTGTTTGGTATATTATGCTTCATCTCTTTAAATTCTTATCTGCTGTGCTGTAAAATATTGTCCTTTAGGATCTTTAGAGGCATCTTAAAGGCAGTGTTTTTTTGTATCCACTCTATGCAGAAATGTAAAGTTGAAGAGGAGATGCATGGACTGAATTTGTCTTATGTGCTTGTGAAGTCAATTCACTCAGGAATGTGTGGAATCCACGGGGAGAAGCCAATTGGTCATCAGATTGGTATTAAATATTCTCATCTTTTAGAATGGGAAGGAGATCTATTTTAGACAAAATGATGATGGTGTTTTGTTACGCTGTTTAAAGCTATAGAAAAATGCCCGCTTTGAGTCGGTCATTAAGAGGCTGGGCGGGATTAAAAGTCTGATTGTTGGTTGCGTTGTTAATTTTTTCCCATTAGCAAGAAGCTTGCTAAAAGGATGCTTGCGGTTAATGCAATGGTTTTTTTAGGATTTTCTTTGGCTTTTTTCTTCCATTGTGTAGCATGTTCATTAAGGTGGTAAAGTGCATGCTGGCTTTTTTGTTTCCATGTGTCAAACATATCAGAAATGGTCTCAAAGCTGCTGTTATTGGAAAGCCATAGGCTCGCGGAGCTCAGTTTATTTTTTAATTGTGCAATAGATTTTTTAATTTTAGCATTTTTGGAATGGGTCGAAAATAGACACATCTGTTGACTCCTTCATATTTTATAATGTTTTACGACAGTTGAAATGATGTTCAGGGTTTTTGTATAACGGCTTTATGATAGAAAGGTTGCGTTGATTGCGTTGCTTGTTGGCATGTGAGAGCAGGCGAAAGTTTTGGCACAATGAGGCATTTTCTTTTATTCCTTTTTAAAATTGTACTATGACGGGTGTTGCCGTAATGATGATCAAGAGCGCTTTTTTTGAAAATTTGAGGATTTGATGAGTACAACCTATTCTTTCTCTAAACCTCTTGAGCGCCGCCGGTCTGTTGCGGTTGCAGTTGGTGATGTGGTGGTGGGTGGTTCGAGCCCGATCGTTGTGCAGTCAATGACAAATACTGACACTGCTGATGTTGATGCAACGGTTGCCCAAGTTGCTGCTCTTTGGCAAGCAGGTTCGCAATTGGTTCGGATTACCGTTGATCGTGACGAAGCTGCTGCTGCTGTGCCAAAAATACGAGAACGTTTGGAGCGGTTAGGCTTGTTTGTACCCTTGATAGGGGACTTTCATTATATTGGTCACAAGCTCTTATCAGATCATCCTTCTTGTGCTGAGGCGCTTGCAAAATATCGCATTAATCCTGGAAATGTTGGTTTTGGTGTGAAAAAGGATCGGCAATTTGCAGAAATTATCGAAATTGCCTGTCGGTATCGAAAACCTATTCGCATTGGTGTGAATTGGGGTTCTCTTGATAATGTATTATTGACACGGCTTATGGATGAAAATGCACAACAGGAAAATCCCTTATCTGTTGTTGAGGTTATGCGGGAAACTGTTGTTCAGTCGGCTTTGCATTCCGCTACTTTCGCTGAAGAGTTGGGTTTGGGACGTGATCGCATTATTCTTTCTGCTAAAGTGAGTGATGTTCAAGATCTCATTGCTGTTTATTGCTCTTTAGCAGAGCGTTGTGATTATGCACTCCATTTGGGATTGACAGAAGCAGGGATGGGAACAAAGGGGGTGGTTGCTTCTTCCGTGGCTTTGGGAATTTTGTTACAGCAAGGAATTGGCGATACAATTCGTATTTCATTAACACCTGAACCCGGTGGAGATCGGACACGAGAAGTGAGGGTGGGGCAAGAACTTTTGCAAGTGATGGGGTTTCGGCAATTCTTGCCCGTTGTGGCCGCTTGTCCTGGATGTGGACGTACAACTTCCACAGTGTTTCAGCAATTGGCAGAAAAAATTGAAATGGATTTATACAAAAATATGCCCCTCTGGCGTGAAAAATACCCGGGGGTTGAAAGTTTAAAGGTTGCAGTGATGGGGTGTATCGTCAATGGACCGGGAGAATCAAAACATGCCGATATTGGAATTTCATTGCCTGGAATGGGGGAAAGTCCAGCAGCACCTGTTTTTATTGAGGGACAAAAGGTAAAGACTTTGCGTGGTAATCATATTGCAGAGGAATTTGAAGCTCTTTTAAGTGACTATATTCATAAACGCTTTGGAAAAGAGTGAAACAAAATCGCTGTTTATCATTAGCATGCTGTTGATTTATCATGAGAACTCCTCGTTTTTCATGTTTGAATTATAACGCCGAATAGACGAAGATTGTCTTATCTTGAATCCTTTAAAATCACTTGCTTGCACGCCATAAACGGAGTTTTTGTGGGAGGTAAAACACTGAAAAAGAAGTAAATGACCTCTCATGGTCTCCCTTCATGCAAGGGTTGCTGTAACATTGAGCGCTAGAAAATGAAATGATGGTGGCAGCTTGTTTCTTCACAAAGGTCAGATGGTGATGGGCAATGGTTTTACGGTTATAGAAGGCTTTGGTTATAGCATTCGTGGGCGCCATCGTGAGATGGGCTTTTGTACCTTAAGAAAAGTACATGTATGGGAACAGAAAAAAGCTTTTGTTTTGCAAATCCTTCTGCTGGTGTTTTGCTGTTGGTAAAACAGGGAGCTGTTAATTTTTGCGCGTTGCACTAAAATGGGCTGCTTGGTGGAGTGGTTTTGCTTTTTCACCAAATGGGCGTAGCAGTGATTCTGCTTTAGCAATCAGTTCGTCTCGTTTTTTTTGCGTTTCTTGAATGCCATAAAGACGAACAAAGGTCGCTTTTTGAGCCGTTTCATCTTTACCAGCAGTTTTGCCTAAAACTTCACTGTTGGCGGTCACATCCAGAAGATCATCTGTTAATTGAAAGGCTAAACCAAGATATGTTCCAAAAGCAGCAAGTTTTTCCATTAATTCTTGAGGTGCATTGCCTATGATTGCTCCTGCTTGGCAGGCAAAGCTTATAAGGGCGGCTGTTTTCATGCGTTGGAGAGTCATAATATTGATGCTCTCTTGCGGTGTTTTTTCTGCTTCAATGTCAAGCATTTGACCGCCTATCATACCACCAAGTCCTGCGGATTGCGCAAGAGCTGTCATCAGTTTTATTCTCGTTTCAAAGGGGAGTGCGCAAGCTTTATGGGCAATGATTTCAAAGGCAAATGTCAAAAGAGCATTGCCCGCTAGAATTGCTGTTGCTTCATCAAATGCTTTGTGGACGGTGGGTTTTCCACGACGAAGGGTGTCGTTATCCATGGCGGGGAGATCATCATGAATGAGTGAGTAACAGTGTACACATTCTAAGGCACAGGCTACATCAAGAGAGTGTTCAGGAGGGATATCAAAAAGTGCTCCACTTTGAATGACCAAAAAAGGACGTAAGCGTTTTCCACCATTCAAGACACCATAACGCATGGCTTTGAGGAGAATCTCAGGGCGGGCAATTTCACCACTTTCGATTTTGTTGCTTAATAACGCATCAAGTCGCTTTTCAACGCTACGACCATGTTGTGCAAGAAGGGTGGTAAATGCGTGCATTCTTGCTTCCTTTATTTTTGCAAAATGAGGGAAAAAGAGAAAAGTGTCGTTTTTTCTTCTTTTAAACAATCTGCGTCGTTTTTTATTAAAAAATCAATTTCTTTTTTGACCTTTAAAACATACTGTATGCGGGCACTATCTTAAAGCCAAATAAAAAATGATGTGAAAGTTTCATTAAAAGCTTTTCATCAAAGTATAAAATAGTCGGTTTTGATAATAACTTTATCATGTTTGTATTTTTTCATGAAGGTGCGGTCATTTTGACATTGCCTCTTCTTTCTTATCAGTGTATAAGGCTGCTAGATTTTCTGATGTTATGGAAAGGCTGTATCATTTTTGATACTGCCTGTTCTTTTTTAGTGGATTTGGAGTGTCTCTTTATGGCTGTACCTAAACGAAAAACCTCTCCATCAAAGCGAGGTATGCGCCGTTCGGCTGATGCCCTTAAGGCGCCGACTTATATCGAGGATAAAAATTCTGGTGAATTGCGTCGTCCCCATCATATCGATTTGAAGACTGGGATGTATCGCGGGCGTCAGATTTTACCTGCTAAAGATTGAGATTCTTCTCTCTATTAGTGGTAAGGTTTATTTGATTCCACAAGTAAGTTATATTCATGACCATGGGTGTGCTGTTCGATATTCTTTTCAATGAGGATTCGAAAAGAAAGGTTTTCTTTTTGGTCATGCGGTGAATTTTATGGCTTCTTTGTTTTCTTAAGTGATCATTTGAAGCGTTATGCATGCGTTTTTTTTAATCCGTGTACTGGGAGGATAGTAAGAGCTTTCTTTCTCTTCTCGCTTGTTAGAGAGCTTCTTTTTATTATCTGATAAAGGACTTAAAGGATTTTTGTGCGCTATGGCGTGTGCTGAGGGAGTGTGGTGAAAGCTCCCGCCTCGATAGGCTCTGGGGGTGTATTTCTCTCCATCACGCATATGCATTGAGAGTTCCAAAAGGGCAATCGGAATATCAATTTTACTATGAGATGTAAGGCTGTGATACCAGTTATATCATGCTCATTCCACCAACAATAAAGTATTGAATCACAACGCTTGGCAGGCTTCCAACTTCTTTTGTCACGAAAAATATGTGAATCATAAAACAAAACCAGCAGAGCGCTGGTTTTGTTGTGATAAAAATATCTTCGTTTAATGATTACGCAGCGTAAACATTACCGTTTGCATTTGTTTCATCTCTCTCAGCTTTAAATTCACGCTTTGGTTTGTTTGAGAGATGCATCTCTATAAGATTTACGGCTTCTGTTTCAGAAAGATTATTAATAACAGCTATTTCACGCGCCATCCGCTCAAGGGCAGCGGTATAAAGTTGACGCTCAGAATAAGATTGTTCAGGCTGCACGTTCGAGCGAAAAAGATCACGTACCACTTCAGCGATACAAAGAAGATCTCCCGAATTGATTTTTGCATCATATTCTTGTGCACGGCGTGACCACATGGTTCGTTTAACGCGTGCTTTTCCGTGTAAGATTTTTAAGGCGCGTTCAACGGAATCACCAGCGGATAGTTTGCGCATTCCAACGGAAATGGCTTTAGCAATTGGCACTTTGACATCCATTTTATCTTTTGCAAAATGAATGACAAAGAGTTTTAATTTGTGTCCTGCAACTTCTTGATCTTCAATCGCAATAATTTGCCCTACTCCATGGCTAGGGTAGACGATATATTCAGAGGTTGCAAATCCTTTAGCATTGGAGGACGTTCCGTACTGGGATGCCATATCTTAGTTTACTCCCTTTATGACCAATAAATGTACCGGAAAACAGGCTATAAACCTGAGGGTTGAGCGCTCTTTAACTAAGTATATTATACTAATTGAATGAGCATAAAAGCTGATTACTTTTAAATCCAACAAAAATACATTGCTTTATAAGAATAAAGCAAAAAACAATACTTAGAAAGATGATCATGTTAAAGCAACATTAACACCAAACTTTAAAAGAATCAATCATTTCGCTTAAGAATTTTTCTTTTTAAAAAAGAATGTTCTCAACTTTTTGAAGGAGCATGAGAGGGTTTATAGGGTTATTCGCCACTTCCTGGATTTTCTGAAAAATACTTTTCTAATTTATTGGCAACGCCATCCATTTCTTTTGCTTGGGGAAGAGGATCTTTTCGGGTGGTTAAGTTAGGCCATTTGTTTGCATAATGAAGATTAAGCTCTAACCATTTCTCTAGACCTGGTTCTGTATCAGGTTTAATAGCTTCCGCTGGGCATTCTGGCTCGCAGACACCGCAATCGATACATTCATCGGGATGAATGACAAGCATATTTTCACCTTCATAAAAACAATCAACAGGGCAAACTTCAACACAATCTGTATATTTGCAATGAATGCAGTTGTCAGTTACTACATAAGCCAAGATTGAACTCCATCATTTTTAATGATCCTTGGACGAAACTGTATGGGTATCTTTATCCTTTGTGAGTTGATCGCGTAGCGCAGCTAATTTTGCAAAAGGAGAATCAGGGTTAGGGCGTTTTTCTTTTTGAAAGGATTTATGATTGGCACGTTTGGTAAGGGGTTTATGAGACTTATAAGAATGTTTTGCCTGTGATATGGTTGCTTGGGAGGCGTTTTCATTTGCATTTCCTCCTTTCTTGAAAGCCTTTTTCGGTTTGTGTTGTCCTCTGTGCCTCGATTTATCACGATTTTTGTGTGCAGAGTGGTGAAATTGAGGATGATAACGCCACAATAAAATAACTTTCTCTTCTGCTGTCACACGTTTTTGTTTGGCAAAATCACCAACGGGTTCAGCCGCCGGTAGGCAATTTGTGCTCCTTTGCTGTGTTTGGACACAAGAAGACAAAGCTTCTTTTTCTCCTGCTGTTTTTGAGGCTTTCATTGTTTGCCATTGATCGCCAACACATTCTGCTGCTGGAATATCTTGTACACTTATATTTGTATGAGCAGAGCTTTGCTGTACAAGAAGGTGTTGTTCAAGAACAGTACTGCTTATGGGTTGCGATTGATAGCCAAGCCCTTTAAGAATTTCTTCCATATCGGTTCCATTGGCTCCAAGAATGGACATCATTGCCGATGTGACAAAAAAACTTTTGCCATCATAAGCACCTTCGGGCTTTGGTTCACTTCCTTGTTTCCAATGAAGCGTGGGGCGGATCAGGTTGGCAAGGCGTTCTAAAATATCAATGCGTACAGCACGTCGCCCTAAGATTCGATAACCGGCTAATTGATAAAATTGCCGATTATAGCTAGGATCAACAGCCAAAGAGGTTCGTCCAGCAGCCAATGCGGAAAAAATTTCACCCATACCCGTTTGATCATGCCCCTCATTTTGAAGATTCCACAACAGCGTAATTGCTTGGACCGGTGCTGGTTTAAGCATTGCTGCAATATAGATGTGAAAAGCGCCAAAACGAACACCAAGTTGCCGCAGAACTGCACGCGATTCTTGGTCAAGATTTTTGACAACGGCGGCAACTTCTCGACGCGGTAATATTCCTAAAGCGTTGACAAGTTGTAAGGCAAGATTGCTTGTTGAATCCGTCAAGCTCTCAGCATTGCGCAAATCAAACAGGGGCTTTAAAGCTGTCTCAAAATGAAAAGTAACAAAACGCTCTAACCGTTT
Source organism: Bartonella vinsonii subsp. berkhoffii ATCC 51672 (assembly GCF_902825225.1). Classification (GTDB taxonomy): domain Bacteria; phylum Pseudomonadota; class Alphaproteobacteria; order Rhizobiales; family Rhizobiaceae; genus Bartonella; species Bartonella berkhoffii. Next base: position 101,963 of record NZ_CADEAK010000002.1, on the reverse strand, counting down.
TATCACATTATCTCGCGCTTCTCCCATTAATTGCGTATCTGCTAAAACAATAAGTTTGGGTTTTAAAAAATCTTCCGTTGCAACAAGCTGCCCTACAGGTTGGCCAATCCAGCGCACAATTCCATCAGAATTGAGTGTAAAATCTCCATTAGCACAAGCACAAAAACGCGCTGCACGTTTGGAAAAAGCAAGAACTAAATTTTCATTATCGGCTAAATTTTGTCTCTCAGGGGTTTGATCAGTCTGGTTTTTGTTAGCATAAAAACGAAAACCTTCAAACTTACCATTTCCATGTTTTTCAATAAGAATATCATCCTGAAGAATATCATTGTGCGGAACAATCTTGCTATCCATGATCAATTTCTTTCTCAGTGCAACACACTGGTAAAAAGCTTATTCTCTACAATCCTATCATTGTGTTGCTCCTTTAACACGTTTGTTACGTTTGCTTCAATCATTCTTGTCGTTTTTTGATGCTTTAATTTGCGCTATTTCCTTTTTCATTCATGTTTCATTCATTCGATATGCTTTATACGCACTACATCTTTTGGTTGTATTGCCATACTGGAAGCGTAAAATAACTTCTTTATGAAAAAGGCAAGATGAGTCGAAATGTAAACAAAACAGTCTTTGGTTCGGCTGAACCTTTTGTTTTTTGCTGTTCTGTTATCACGATGTAAGGAATGTTTTTTTCGTACATGCGCGCATTTCTTACCGGTGAGAGGCGTAGAGCAGAGCGTTTTTTGTTCATGAATCGCAGCCTTTTCACGAGAAGTTTTACAATTACCATAAAAAAACAATTGCGATTATAAATTTACACGCTAAAGTAGTTGGAAATGCAAGCAAACAACCTTTGCGTTCTTTTTAAGAAAGAATAATGATGTCGTTGCCAAATCAATTTTGATATTTTTAATCGCAAGGGGTTATTATGGGTAATCTTTCAAATGTTGTTTATAAAAGCAGCAAAAATTATAGCGACGCAGACAAAAGCTTGGGACGTAATATGATGCGTTCTGCTATGCAGGCGCCTTATCTTGAACGAGAAAAAGAACATGATTTGGCTCTGCGATGGAAAGACAAGCGCGATGATGAAGCTATGCATCAAATTGCAGCAGCGCATATGCGTTTGGTGATTGCGATTGCTAATCGTTTTAAACGTTTCAAAATGCCATTGGGGGATCTGGTGCAAGAGGGGTATGTGGGGCTGCTAGAAGCTGCTGCACGTTTCGAGCCTGATCGGGAGGTGCGTTTTTCGACTTATGCAACATGGTGGATACGCGCTTCTATTCAAGATTATATTTTACGCAATTGGTCTATTGTTCGAGGGGGAACCAGTTCTTCGCAAAAAGCGCTTTTCTTTAATCTTCGGCGTTTGCGGGCCAAATTGGTACAGGATGATAGTGCTCTTTCAAAACAAGATATCTTTCGCACAATCGCTGAAAAACTTGGTGTTTCAGTGCGTGATGTGGAAACCATGGATTTTCGTTTTTCGAGTTCTGATAATTCTTTGAGTGTTTCTGTTTCTGAAAACAGCGATAATCCCGTTGCTAAAATGGATGCTCTTGTGGATGATAGTCCTCTTCCTGATGTGTTAATTGAGCAAGCGATTGATGGTCAACGGCGTGCACAATGGCTTTATGATGCATTGCAAATTCTCAATGAACGTGAGCTTGAAATTATTCGTTTCCGTCGCCTGAATGAAGAGGGAGCTACTTTAGAAGTTTTGGGTGAAAAGTTGGGAATCTCAAAAGAGCGGGTGCGCCAAATTGAAGCAAGGGCTTTGCAAAAATTACGCTCCGCTTTGCTTACCGTTAATCCAGCAGATGCTTATGATGTGTAAATATTGGAGAGTTTCTTGAGAAATTCTGGATTGGGTATGGGACATTGGAGGGAGAAAAGTGCACGCGGGAGGTTGGTTTTAAAGGTTAAGTAGATTTTTTGTAGAGAATGCCTCACCGTGCCAAGGGATAAGAGGGGGGGGAGGAGGGAATCAAGAATGCAGAAAGTTATGGAGAAAGCTGAAGCTATTGTGTGATAATTTTAACATTTGACCCTCTCTGTAAAGTTTGGGTTGGAGAGAGGCCATTGAGAATACGAAAGAATTTTTCTTTATCTGGTGTGTTTTGCATTTGATTTGCGAGGCTTGCAACAGTTTCTCCCTGTTTAACGCGCACAATACGGATCTTTAAGGGTTTCAATTTTTTTAACTGTGATGAGGAAAGGACATGAAAAATTTGTACTGTTTTTTCAGCAACTTCTTTAAAGTTTTGAGAATGATGCGGAGCAGCTGTCAAAAAACGAAACACGTGCTTGTTGCGTAGAATAACAGTGACATCAAATTGCCATTGCTCATTGGTGGCGCGGGCATGCGCGCCAAGGAATCCTTGAATTGTAATTGGCTGGACAGACGATTCATCGAGTCCTGCAATCCATCCACTTTTCAGATAATCACACGCAGACATTTCATTGGGGCGCGGGAGAGCATCAAAGCGAATGGCAATTTTATCTGGTTCACTTGCCCAAGCTGTGTGTGCTGAATTTTCTATTGTAAAATTGTTTGGAACGGAAAAAGTGATGCGCAGTTTCGGGTGAATAAATTGGTTTTCTCGCATAAAGCCCGTATGAAAACTGCCGCCAAAAATCATGCCATCAAGGCTTTTCAGAAAAGAATCACGATCAGTGATTTCCATGAGAGATGTACTGATTTTGCGTGCTTTTTTTGTTGCAAGGCGAATCCGTTGTGGAGTGGTTGGATGGGTTGCTAAAAAGTCTAAGGAGGCATTTCGCGCGCCTGCGATTTACGAAAAACTCTATATGCTTCCATTGTTTGGAGAAAACGCGAGGAAGCAAAGGGATCATATCCTGCTTGTTGGAGCATATCGAGTGCAAGTGAGTCGGCTTGTAATTCCTGATTGCGTGAAAATTGCGCAATTTGTTGCTTGTTTTCAATGGGAGTTTTCTTTTCTGCGTGAGAAAAAAGCTGCGCTGGCGTGTGATTTGTCTTCTTCAATTCGGCTGCTTTTTGTAGGCGTAAAATACCATGTTTTGCGGTAATATGGGCTATTTCATGGGCTAAAATGGCCGCAACTTCTGAAGAATCATTGGCTAATGCCAGCATACCACGTGTGATGTAAATAAAACCTCCTGGGAGTGCAAAGGCATTAACACTTTCGGAGTTTAAAATTGTTACAGAATAGTTTTGTTGAGGATTGTGTGACACAGCGGTAAGTTTCCGCACAATCTTTGTTAATAAGCGATCAAGTTTTGCATCATAATAGGCGCCGCCATAGAATTGCAAAATACGCGGGTGTTGTATCGTGCTTAAGGTGACATACATATTGTTGTTGCTGGTAGGTTTGATCGTTTCAGAAGAATCTAAAGAAGAAAGCGTATCGTTTTTGGAAAAATGTGTATGACAAGCAGAAAGGAGAAGCATGAAGCTTAGGAGAGTTGCTTTATAGATTTTGCGGCGAAAAGAAAAAGCGCGTTGAAGAAGGCCGTGCAGAAAGATCTGGTATTTTTGACTCTTTTGCCCCTTGTTTTCTGCGTGTATTTTGGCGATGTTCATTGGTGTCTTTAGTATGTGTTATTTTACAATAGAGAAGCTTTTGAAAAGGACTCTTTTGCCTATATCACGGTTATTATCTATAAAAAACGGCTATTTTTATAATAAAGGGAAATAGTACGAAAGGCAGAGTATGGCATGACAACATTTACAATATTGTTAAATGGAGATCTTTGTGTCACGGATCGTTTGTTTCATCAAATTGGCAACAGTCGCGTGATTGCTGCTGATGGTGGAATGCGTCATGCCGCAGCGCTGAATGTGATGCCTGAGTTGTGGTTGGGGGATTTCGATTCCTCTGATCAGGCTTTAAGAGACAAATATCGTCATGTTCCCTGTGAGGTTTTTTCCTCTGATAAAGATATGACGGATTGTGCTTTGGCATGTGAGAGAGCTCTGCAAAATGGTGCCAAAAAGCTTATTTTATGTGGGGCTTTGGGAGGGGAAAGAAGTGATCATAGCCTTTCGCATATGACACAAGCTGTGATGATGGAAGAAAAAGGCATTTCAGTATTATTAACCAGTGGTCTTGAAGAAGGGTGGCCGCTTTTGCCAAAGCCTTTTTCAGGTGATTTGCCTGAAGGCTGCTTGTTTAGTATTATCGGTTTTTCTGACTTACGAGAATTAACGCTCACAGGGGTGAAATGGCCACTTTGTGGTAAGAATGTGTCTTTTGGGTCATCTTTAACACTTTCTAATCGTACTTGTGGAACCTTTTCTTGCCATTTAGGTTCTGGAAAAGCTATATTGTTGGCGTCTGTACCTATTCCATGAAGCTCTTCCAGTATATTTAAATTAAGGCAGAGGGGGGTATAGTGAGGAAGTGCTGGCATAAAATATGTTTATGTATTGATCTTGAGAAGGAAAGGTTTTCATATGTTGAAATCAATTTTAAAAGTAGCAGTTGTTTCAGCCATTGGTTTAAGTACAGTGGCATGTACGACAACTGATGAAAGAGTCGCGCGTTATGGTGTCGGGGGAGCAGCAATAGGCGCTTTGGCAGGAACAGCAATTGCTGGAAGCACACCTGAAGCAGCTTTGACAGGTGCAGCATTTGGTGCACTTGCAGGAACAGTAACAGGGGTTGCTGCTAATCAGAGAAAACAGCAAAGACAGATGGCTGCTTATCAGTCAACATTGTGCGCATATCGTGATTATAGAGGACAAGTTTATCAAGCACCTTGTCCTCAAAGAGCCCGCACACCCCATAAAGCACATTCACCACGTTTGTGCGTTTATCATGATGGAAAAGGTGTGATGTATAAGGCGCCTTGTCGTCATCGTTATGGGCGTTAATGGTGGTGCCGCTGCTGCGGCTTGACCGCATTTTCCTAACCTTTGGAACAACTCCCTTGCTCAACCAAGCTTGTTTATCGGTTGAGCAAGGGGCGCGTATCGCGCTGGTGGGCCGTAATGGCTGTGGGAAATCAACGCTATTAAAAATTGCCGCGGGAATAAGAGAGCCCAATGGTGGCGAAATTTTTCGCCACCCTCGAGTGACTGTATGTTATGTCTCGCAAAATCCTGATTGTTCAGGCTTTGAAAATGTTCACGCTTTTCTAGAAGCTGGTTTGGGCAATACTCCTGATGTACAGTGGGTAAATACCCTCCGCACAAATCTTGGTTTTTCAGGAACCGAAAAATTAGCAACGCTTTCTGGTGGAGAAAAGCGGCGCGTTTCTTTGTTACGCGCTCTTGCTGCCAAACCAGAAATTCTTCTCTTAGATGAACCAACCAATCATCTTGATTTACCTACTATTGAATGGCTTGAAGCCGCTTTAGGTGCTTTGCGTTCAGCTGTTGTGGTGATTTCCCATGACAGGCGCTTTTTAGAAAATGTCACACGTTCAACGCTCTGGCTTGATCGCGGTGTGACAAAAAGATTGGAAATGCGTTTTTCGCAGTTTGAAAATTGGCGTGATAAGATGCTTGAAGAAGAAGCGCTAGAGCAACATAAATTGGAGCGCCAAATTGTGCGTGAGGAACAATGGTTGCGCTATGGGATAACGGCACGGCGTAAACGGAATATGCGCCGTTTGGGAGAGTTAAAAGAACTGAGACAGACTCACCAAACCTATAAAGGGCAACCGGGAAGTGCACTTTTCACAGCGGTTAAAAGCCATCATTCTGGTCAATTGGTGCTCGAAGCAAAGTGTATTTCAAAATCTTATGGTGATCGTACTCTGGTGAAAGATTTCTCTTTGCGTATTCAGCGTGGAGACCGAATCGGTTTGGTTGGTCCCAATGGGATTGGAAAGACAACATTGCTTTCCACTCTGATCGGTAAGGAAGCGGTCGATGGTGGAACCGTGAAGCATGGATATAACCTTTCCATGGCACTGCTTGATCAACAGCGTATTTTAAATGAAGAAGAAACATTAGCGCAGTATCTGACCGGTGGGAGGGGCGATACTCTTTTGATCAATGGGCAAGAACGCCATGTTGTTTCTTATATGAAAGATTTTTTGTTTTTACCCGAACAAGCACGCACACCGCTCAAAGAATTTTCAGGGGGAGAAAGAGCGCGCCTCATGCTTGCGCGCCTTTTTTCACGTCCAGCAAACTTTTTGATTCTTGATGAACCAACCAATGATTTGGATATTGAAACATTAGATTTGTTGCAAGAATTTATCGCCGATTTTGCTGGAACAGTGTTGTTGGTGAGCCATGACAGGGATTTTTTAGATCGAACTGTAACGCATATGTTGGCGCCTCAAGGGGATGGTCATTGGGTTTTATACGCTGGCGGTTATAGTGATATGATCGCACAAAACAAGCAAGCTGTACTGGTGCAACGCAAAGATAAAGAATTACAGCGTAAAGTGTTGTCAAATCTTCGTGCGCGGGGGCAGGAAAAACAGGTTTCGTCAACAAATCAGGGTTTTGGGGGGCGGGAGAAAGCAACACCGCGCAAATTGTCTTATAAGCAGGTTTATGCACTGGAAAAATTACCGGAACAAATCGCTGTTTTGCAAGATGAAATCAAAAAAATTGAACAAGAGCTCTCTGATCCAGCACTCTATTGCAATGATAAAGAGCGCTTCGAGCGTTTATCAGCAGCGCTAGAAGAGAAGAAAAATGCTTGCGCACAAAAAGAAGAAGAATGGCTGGAACTTGAATTGTTGCGCGAAGATATAGAGTGTGTGAAATCATAAAACGCTATAGCGTTATTCTTCTCAATAAGATTTTTATAGATTTGGATGTGTGTTTTTCTTTCACTTTCATATTCTATTTGTTTTTTGCATCATTCTTTATAGGATGAGCGTATGTGGGAGAAGAAAATATGTGCGTAAAGGTGAGAAGAATATTTGGAGTTTGAATTTTTACGTGTGGGCAGTGAACAATACTGAATGTGCGAAGACAGTGAATTTTTTGAGTTTCCATAAAATTAGGGTATTACATTTTAATATCCGGTAAAAAATGCCTTCGTATGCTTTATTTTGGTTTCTTGGAAGGTTCATACGAATCATTTATTCGTGAAGTGAGAATATGGTTCCTCTATTTGCCATCACTCTATGTAGGTGAGTCACATGAAAGATATGGGGTATCAGAGTAGATCAAATCTCGAACATTAAGCCTTTGCTTTGTTGTTTTTCATCCAGAGAAAAAACAAGATGATAAGCTTGAAAAACACCACGAACGATATTTGTAAAATGAACGGCGGAGATGATTGTGCTCTCATTTTTCAGTTGTACGGCGTATCGGTAGGCTTGATCTTATCTGCTTTCACAAGCGAATGCATTTGCTCGCGTTTTTCACGCTACTAAGGTGTTATAGTCATCAAATTTTACTGGTTCTAAAGGACGGAGAAAATCCGCATTGCGCAGGCTATAGGAAGACAGTTCTTCAGCATCTTTACCACTGATCAATGTGGAAATTGTTCGTTTCGTTTTGATTGCCATAGTTCCCTCTATATATCTTGTTTGATTTTTTAATGAAGAGGTTCATTCTATGTGTGTCAATGATCTTCTTTCTACTATAGGCTTTCTTTATGCTTGATGTATTTGTTCATTAGAGAGTTATAGGAATGAGAGCATGAGACCGTTGCCAATGCAAATGAATTGGGAATGCTGTGTTGGTAGTGTATTTAGCATTTTGATTTGTACAAATACCGCATAGTAAATGTCTTTACACCCATTTGTTTCCTTCATCTCATCTTTCAGTAATTGCTTACTCTCAATAATTGATTGAAATATGAGAACATTTCTGGGTGTAAGAGACATTGTACGGTTTTTTATATCCTTGATTTTATGCTTTTGATCCTCTCTGTCTTTTCAAGAGATTCATTGCTAAATTGTGCAATGTTCTCATATTCGAGAATGTTTTGCAGATATTTTCATCACAAGACGTATTGCATCAATTGCTAGGATTTCTGGCAGAAATACACAGGAATTGTTTATTTTTTGCATCCTCTCTTTATTTTGAAAAAATGTCTCGTGTGCTTGAAGGGCATTAACTCATACCAAGCGCATTTTTATAAAGCTGGATAACGGCTTCTTCTTCCATGCGTTCATGTTCTTCTTTTTTGCGTAATCTGATAATGCTTCGAACAGCTTTGCTATCAAAACCAGAGCCCTTAAGTTCGGTATAGACATCTTTAATATCATCAGAAATGGTTTTTTTCTCTTCTTCTAGCCGTTCAATACGTTCGATAAAAGCACGTAATTGGTTTACAGATATAGCATGTGTTTGATCAGTCACTGTATTATTCATTGCATTTTTCTCCATACTTTATTTAAGCTGTTTTTCGACGATAAATTTGGTTGGGAAAGCTTGAAAAACAAAAAGTGACTCAAGCTGTACGCTTTTTTTACAAATTGACTTTAAATATTTTGTAAAATTTAAAATAGGGGTTTTAATAAAAAGGCTATAAGAAGCAGAAAAAATAAAAATATATCTCTACACACTTGAAAGGTTCTTGAAAAAGAGAAAAAAAGGAATGTATGTTTTGTCTTAAAGGCTTATGTTATATGAGTGGTTTTGTGGTTTCTCAAAAACAGCAAGGGGTGATTTGCAAAGGACTGAGGGGTAAGAGATTGAGAGGAAAAGGACTGAAGGTTTTTCTTTTAAGTATTCTGCTGTTGTTTCCGTTGGTTGTTTTTGCGAGAGCTGACTTTAGGGTTTGTAATACGACACAACAGTCTGTTGGTGTTGCGCTTGGTTATCGTACGCTTTCCGGCTGGGTGAGCGAAGGATGGTGGACGATTCCGGTGACAGAGTGTAAAACCTTAATCGAGGGGCCTCTTGCTTCGCGTTTTTATTATTTTTATGCGGAGGGAGCGCAGAAAAAAGGCAGTTGGGCGGGCTCTATCACCATGTGTGTGCAAGATAGTCAATTTACCATTCAAGGGGTTCATGATTGTTTTCCTCGAGGTTATCAAAAGGCTGCGTTTAAGGAAATTGATACGGGCAATCAAACCAGTTGGATGGTGCAGTTGACCGAAGAGTCTTTGTTTAATGATTCGGCTGTTAATTCTCCCTCTTTTTCAGGAGATTCTTCACCGTGAAGCGCGCACGTAAAGTAAAAATTATTGCGACTCTTGGTCCTTCTTCTTTTTCTTCTTCGATGATTGAAAAGCTTTTTGTGGCGGGGGCGGATGTTTTTCGTCTTAATATGAGCCATACGGACCGTGAAACAATGGCTGATTTGGTTAAGCGTATACGAGAAGTTGAGAAAATTGTTCGTCGCCCCATTGGTATTTTAGTAGATCTCCAAGGACCCAAATTGCGTCTTGGCTGTTTTGCTAAGGGGCAGGAGGATTTGCGTGTGGGGCAGAGCTTTACCTTAGATCATCGTGATGTTCTTGGTGATGCACAACGTGTTTTTTTCCCCCATGAGGAAGTTTTTACAGCTGTTAAACCTGGGGAACGGTTGTTGATTGATGATGGAAGGCTGGAATTGCGTGCTGAAGTGTGTGATCCGAATTTTATTCAGTGTCGTGTGGCTGCTGGAACCCATATTTCTGACCGAAAGGGGGTTAGTTTTCCCGATACGATTTTGCCGTTTGGTTCTATGACATCGAAGGATAAAGTTGATCTTCAGGCTCTTTTGCAACAACCTGTTGATTGGGTGGCACTGTCATTTATCCAGCGTCCAGAAGATATTATGGCGGTGCGCCGGTTGACAAAAAACAAAGTGTCTTTGATGGCGAAAATCGAAAAACCTCAAGCCTTAGAGCACATAGAAAAAATTATTGATATTGCTGATGGTATTATGATTGCACGAGGAGATCTCGGTGTGGAAATGCCCTTAGAAAGGGTACCTGCTCTGCAGATGGAGTTGATTAAAGCGTGTCGTTTAGCAGGAAAACCTGTTGTGGTGGCAACACAAATGCTCGAATCAATGATCACATCGCCTGTTCCAACGCGCGCAGAAGTGTCTGATGTTGCTACAGCGGTTTATGCGGGAAGTGATGCTGTGATGTTGTCTGCTGAATCGGCTTCTGGCCGTTATCCTGAAGAATCAGTGCTTATGATGGACCGAATTGCGCGGCAAATCGAACAAGATCGCACTTACGCTGCTATGGTGGAGGTACAGCATCCTGCACCACAATTAACGGGAACAGATGCGATTTCTCTTGCCGCACGACAAATTGCTGAAACACTTCAATTGGCAGTGATTGTTGCTTATACGGCTTCAGGCACAACGGGTGTGCGTGCATCACGGGAGCGTCCCAATAGACCCATTATTGCTTTATCCCCTATCGTGGAAACAGCGCGGCGCTTGGCTTTGGTTTGGGGGCTGCATTGTGTGGTGACAGAAGATGCACGAGATTTGGAGGATATGGTTGATCGTGCGGCAGCCATTGCTTTTCAAGAAGGTTTTTGCCAAAGAGGGGATCGATTCCTTGTAACAGCAGGGGTTCCTCTTGGTACGCCTGGTGCTACGAACTTGTTGCGAATTGCTGCTCTCTCTCAAGATGGGACAAAAGGCATTTGAATGTTTGTGCGTAGTGCTTTCTTCTTGTTTTGTTGTTTTCTGGAAAGATTGTATCTGTATCCCTTCTCGTGGATATAGCGCGGCGCTTGGCTTTGGTTTGGGGGCTACTATTTGTGTGGTGACAGAAGATGCACGAGATTTGGAGGATATGGTTGATCGTACGGCAGCCATTGCTTTTCAAGAAGGTTTTTGCCAAGGAGGGGACCGGTTCCTTGTGACAGCAGGGGTTCCTCTTGGTACGTTTGGTGCTACGAACTTGTTGCGGATTACCGCGGTCTCTGAAAGCAGGGACAAAAGGCATTTGAATATTTGTACGTAATGCTTTCTTCTTGTTTTGTTCCTTTCTGGTAAGAGTATTTCTGGGGTGAAACTTTATTTCAGCAAAGCATTGTTGGATGTGCTTTAACAGCTTAGACTGAGAGCAATGTGATGAGAGAATAATGCTGTAATATTATCTGCTCAATCCGCATCTGGTCTTTATCTTGAAAAAGCTGTGCCTTTTACTCAAAAACGCTGTGTTTTACAAAAAAACTGTAAGTTACAGAAACTTTTTCATTTTTATTGTGAATTTTCTGAAATTCCTTTATGACTAAAAAGGTGATTTTGGTCGTATACGCAACGACCAATAGGGAGCTAAAACCCGAAAACTCGATATATAAATTTGTCCCACTGTGCGGGTATCCCGGCATTCCGGGAGATTTTGCTATGTCCAGGTGCTTTAAGCACTAAAAGCAAAAGGCTGATCGAGTTCAGTATTTTAGACTCCCGGAATACCAACGCGAGGGCGCTCGCAACCGGTGAGGGGCATGAAATGCAAGCCAAAAATCTTTTTCACGATATTTTTATAGGCAAAAAAATTCGCTTTAAGCGAAGAATGTTGAAAATGTTTCAGAAAGAATTAGGGAACCACTTGAAGGTAAGCGCGCAACAAATTCAAAAATATGAAACAGGATTAAATCGTATAAGCGCTGGGCGCTTGAAAGAAATTGCCGATATTCTCAATGTACCACTTTCCTTTTTTATGCTGAGATCTTAAAAAAACAACCACCCCCATACCATCATGATGAAATCATCTCGAGCGAAGAAGAATATCTGCTTTTAAAAAGCTTTAGAGTTTTGAATACTGTCAAACAGAAAGCAATTTTACAGTTAATTTCTGATCAGAGTTGAAGTTTTTTGTCACAAGAAAGCTTGAGGTATGAAGGAAAACAGTTTGAGAAATATGTTCGCTTATCTCTCAATAATTGTTTCCATGCAAAAGCAGTTGTAAGATTGCTTGTAGGTATAACGATAAAGCCACTGAACACCACTATCTTTATGCTTATGACGCGTGCAAGCCGGTTCCATCATTTTATTTGCTAGCTCTGAAATGTTGCCACAGCCCTTGGCATTTAAGACGATTCATAACAGGCATTTTTACTCCTTTCTTGTGCAGTTTTTTACCCACACACTAGCTCTGCTTGTGACGTGCAAGTAAGTGATTTTAATTGATTCAATATGAGAGGATTTGAGATGAGAGAAATCTTAAAATATTCGGGGGGCTTATTCAATAGGCAGAACAGTAAATTATTATTATAAATCAATGTGTTGTTTGTATAAGAGAATGATAGTGCTGTTTCTGTATGCATAAAGAGATGGTGGTATCTCATGGATTTTTATCCATTCATGGAGAAAATGCGATGTGAAAAAAGCTGTTTATGGGGAATACGAGTCCTTTGTTTCTCGAAGAACATATTTTTTATTTTGCGGCTTTTGTTTGTTGTTGTTCTTTGCGCTCGGATTCTTTTACAATGATGTCACTGGGATGTCATTGGGATATGGCCGGCTGATTTAAGAATGCATGTGCCGTTATGAATTTTCCTGTTCTGGAACACTAAAACTGTTTTGGTTATCTTTAAGCAATTGATTGGTGAGTTTTTCAATGCGTTCTGTTGTGTCACGCATAATCTTGTCCATGGTGCGGCCTCTTTCATTGTGGAGTCGTAAAAGAGCTTCATAATCTTCTTTTAGTTTTTTATTTTCTCGTTTTATCTCTTCCATTTCATCAAGTACCATAATACCGGCCATAACCGATAAACGGTGGTCACCCATTTCACCAAAATTGTTTTTGAGGTGTGTGATATACTGATCTAATTGAGCGGCAAGCGCAATGAGATAGTCTTCTTGTCCTTTATCGCAAGCCATGCGATAAACTTTACTATCAATGGTGACGGAAACAGTTTCCATACATTCAAACCTTTATCTATCAATTACGACACGAATTGTTTCCATTGCTTTAATTAAACGTCTAGAAACTTCTTTGTTCACCCCCTCTAGCCGCTCAACCTGGGCTTCGGCTTTGTCAAGTGCTTGGGCAAGATGACTACGATCAGCGTTCATTCGTTGAATTTCTTCTTCCCATTCGTTGTTTTTATCAATAACGGCATTACGGTTTATAATGGTAATCTCTAAAGTTCTGAGTGCTTTTTCCAACCGCTCTAAAGCCTGTGGTAGAACCGTATTTTCTTGGTTCATGATGCTTCTATCCTTTAGCTCATTGTATCCCTTATTAGTTTTTTATGCAAAAACGAATCACTTATTTTCTTTTCTTGCGCGAATTTTATTTTTCAATATGTAGGACATTTTAGCAAGCAAAGCAGGGGAGGTATGTGAATTAAAGGCTAGATTTTTTAAGAGTATTGACATAAATGATTAGATTAAAGGAAGTGTGAGGCGGATGTTATTTGCAATAACAAGAGATTTCGCGCTGATGGTTTTAAAAATTGAAAAGTATTTCTTAAAAAACGAAGAGAATACAAAGGAAGCAACCTGCAAACGTATTTAACGAAATGGTTTATCATTCATGACAAATACTGAACAACAGAATCAGATGGCCAATGCTATCCGTTTTCTTGCTATTGATGCAATTGAAAAAGCAAATTCTGGTCATCCTGGATTGCCAATGGGGGCGGCTGATATTGCTACCGTTCTTTATACAAAGTTCTTTGCCCATGATCCTAAAAATCCTCATTGGCCCAATCGTGATCGTTTTGTATTGTCCGCTGGGCATGGCTCTATGTTGCTTTATGCCTTACTTTATCTTTCTGGTTATGAAGATATTTCCCTTGAGGATCTCAAAAATTTCCGCCAACTCAGCTCAAAGCTTGCTGGGCATCCAGAATATGGACATGCTGCCGGAATTGAAACAACTACGGGGCCTCTGGGACAGGGGTTGGCAAATGCTGTGGGGATGGCTCTTGGGGAGCGCTTGCAAAATGCCCGTTTTGGCGATCTCATCAGTCATTACACCTACGCGTTGGTGGGTGATGGTTGCCTCATGGAAGGAATTTCCCAAGAAGCGCTTTCTCTTGCGGGTCATTTAAAACTCAAGAAGCTTATCGTGCTGTGGGACGATAATAATATTTCTATCGATGGAAAGATTGCCCTTGCTGACAGTACAGACCAAATTGCGCGTTTTAAAGCTTCTGGTTGGAATACGCATAAAGTCGATGGGCATGATCAAGCCGCCATTGCACATGCCATTCAAGCAGCACAAAATTCCGATAAACCAACTTTAATTGCGTGTAAAACAACTATTGGTTTTGGAGCACCAAATAAAGCAGGAACCAATAAAGTTCATGGAACACCTTTGGGGGCACGGGAAATTGCTGAAACCCGTATCGCTTTGGGATGGGAGGCGGAGCCTTTTGTTATTCCAGCCGATATTCTCGATAATTGGCGCTTGGCTGGTCTCAATGCCGCTAAAAAACGGCAGAAGTGGGAAACAAAATTGGAAAATCTACCTGTCTCAGAACGGTTGGAGTTTGAAAGGTTGATGCGGGGCGATCTGTTGGGTGGATTTGATGGCGCTATTGATACTTATAAACAGCAGCTTATTGAAGAACGCCCTTGCGTTGCTACACGGAAAGCTTCAGAAATGGCTCTTGAAGTTATCAATGAAGTGGTTACTGAAACCATTGGTGGTTCGGCTGACTTAACGGGGTCCAATAATACTAAAAGCAGTCAAATGAAAAGTATTTCTGCTGAAGATTTTTCAGGGCGCTATCTGCATTATGGAATTCGCGAACATGCTATGGGCGCGGTGATGAATGGTCTTGCCCTTTATGGAGGACTTATTCCTTATGGCGGAACCTTTCTATGCTTTTCTGACTATATGCGTCCTGCAATGCGTTTGTCTTCTCTGATGGGATTGCGTGTTATTTATGTCATGACTCATGATTCCATTGGTCTTGGTGAGGATGGTCCTACACACCAACCCGTGGAGCATTTGGCTTCTTTGCGTGCACTGCCCAATCATTTCGTGTTCCGCCCCGCAGATGCAGTTGAAACCGTCGAGTGCTGGCAATTGGCTTTAAAAGCACGCAACACACCTTCCACTTTGGCGTTGAGCCGACAAAATTTACCGCTTTTGCGTCAAGAGCATGAAGAGGAAAATCTTTGTATGCTAGGCGCTTATGAATTATTGACCGCAAGTGATGATGCGAAAGTGACGCTGTTTGCCTCCGGTTCAGAATTGCAAATTGCCGTAAAAGCACATGCGCTCTTAGAAGAAAAGTCTATTCCAACGCGTGTGGTTTCTGTTCCTTGTTTTGAACTTTTTGCGCAGCAATCTCTCTCCTATCAGCGTGCTCTTATTGGGGATGCGCCCATTAAAATTGCCATTGAGGCTGCCATTCGGCAAGGATGGGACCGCTTTATTGGTGGTGATGGTGTGTTTATCGGTATGGAGGGCTTCGGGGCAAGCGGGACAATGGGTGCGCTTTATGCGCATTTCAACATCACTTGTGAGAATGTTGTTGCAACTGTTGAAAAAGAGCTTGAAAAGATCAATAAGGAAAATGCGAAATGACTTTTCGCATTGCAATAAATGGGTTTTGTTGTATTGGGCACAATATTTTGGTTTTGCCCACCATTGTGGAAAGTAACGGATCAAGATAGTGAAGGTTGTTGGAGTTCATGATTTGGGACTGGTAAAATAAAAGTCCATTTGTTGCACTCTCAGAGATCGATAAGGAAAATGAAAAATGGCTGTTCGCGTTGCAATTAATGGGTTTGGACGTATCGGGCGCAATATCTTGCGCGCCATTGTGGAAAGTGGGCGAAAAGATATTGAAGTGGTCGCTCTTAATGATTTGGGATCGGTGGAAACAAATGCCCATTTGTTGCGCTATGATTCAGTTCATGGACGTTTTCCGGGACCCGTTGAGGTGGTAGGTGACACACTTGATGTCGGGTGTGGTTTGATAAAAGTGTTCGCAGAACGTGATCCAGCACAATTGCCTTGGAAAGCTTTGGATATCGATATTGCATTAGAATGTACCGGCATTTTTACTGCGCATGACAAAGCAAGTGTTCACCTAGATGCTGGGGCAAAGCGTGTGCTTGTTTCTGCTCCTTCTGAAGGCGCAGATCTTACCGTGGTTTATGGGGTTAATCATCAGTCTTTAAATAAAGAGCATCGGGTTGTTTCAAATGCTTCTTGTACAACCAATTGCTTGGCGCCTGTGGCGCAAGTTTTGCACAACACTGTTGGCATTGAAAAGGGTTTTATGACAACAATTCATTCTTATACCGGTGATCAACCTGTGTTGGATACAATGCATCGGGATCTTTATCGTGCGCGGGCGGCGGCTCTTTCTATGATCCCTACCTCAACAGGGGCAGCAAAAGCTGTGGGTCTTGTTTTGCCAGAATTAAAGGGCTTGCTTGACGGTGTGTCGATTCGTGTTCCTACCCCCAATGTTTCCGTTGTTGATCTGACATTTACGGCTAAGCGTTCGACTACGGTTGAAGAAATTAATACAGCTCTTTGCGCCGCTGCTCGGGGACTGCTTAAAGGAATTTTGGATGTGACAGAGGAAAAGCTCGTCAGTTGTGATTTTAACCATAATCCACATTCCGCCATTTTTCACAATGATCAAACGAAGGTGATTGATGGTCAGCTCTGTCGTGTTTTGGTTTGGTATGATAATGAGTGGGGTTTTTCAAACCGTATGAGTGATACAGCTGTAGCTTTTGCCAAAACAATATAAGAGGACCTTTTCGTCCTCTTTTTTCATAAAAGGGCAAATTGCTGTAAGAGTATTGAAGCGTGTTTTTTGAAAAAAAGCAGGAGAGACTGTTCCTCGTTGAAGATTGTTTTTTATGCGCTAGAAAAAATGTTGTCTCAAGGGTGAGGGTGTGTTCTGTTTTGGTAGGCTTGGTTTTTAACCACATCAATGAGCAAAATTTGCAAGAGTAACACCTGAAGGAGACAAAGCTTGGGGTCAAATAGAAGGCGCGGGTCTCTTTGCTCTTATGCCAAAGAAGTGAATGGAGAGAAAGTTTGAGTTGGTACGTTTTTGTTTGAAACAACGGAAAGTGAAGAGGGAGCAATGATGGGTTTTCGGACACTTGATGATGTTGATGTTACGCGAAAGTGTGTTCTTGTGCGGGTCGATTTTAATGTTCCAATGGCGCAAGGCAAGGTTTGTGATGAGACGCGTCTTAAACGGCATAAAGAGACACTGGTGGAACTGCAAAAGCGTGGTGCTAAGCTTATCCTTCTTTCTCATTGTGGGCGCCCCAAGGGAAAGGTGGAACCAGAATTCTCACTGCGCCCCATTGTGCCAGTGTTGGAAAAAATAATCAATCAACCTGTGGTTTTTGCATCAGATTGTATTGGTCTTGCAGCGCAGAAAGCGGTTGAGGCATTGCAAAATGGTGGTGTTTTGCTGCTTGAAAATGTGCGTTTCCATTCTGGGGAAGAAAAAAATGATTGCTGTTTTGCTGAAGCTTTAGCGCATCATGGCGATCTCTATGTGAATGATGCTTTTTCAGTCTCTCATCGTGCGCATGCTTCTGTGGAGGGAATAACACATTTGTTGCCCTCCTATGCAGGGCGCTCGCTTCAGTGTGAATTGCAGGCATTAGAAAAAGGGCTTGGCAATCCAAAACATCCTGTGGTCGCAATTGTTGGAGGGGCAAAGGTTTCTAGTAAGCTTTTTGTGCTCAATCATTTGGTTGAAAAGGTGGATCATTTGGTCATTGGTGGGGGCATGGCTAATAGTTTTTTAGCAGCGCAGGGTGTTCATATTGGAAAGTCTCTCTGTGAAGATGCACTCATGGAAACGGTTAAAAAAATTATTAAAAAAGCGCAAGAGTGCCAATGTACAATTCTGCTTCCTGTAGATGCAATTGTGGGATTCCGCTTTGAAAAAAATACTCCACATCGTCTCTATGATATTGGAGATATTCCTGAGGAGGGCATGATTTTGGATATTGGAACACGCTCCATTGCCTTTATCAATGCTGTTATTGATAAGGCTGCTACTCTTATTTGGAATGGACCCCTTGGTGTTTTTGAGATGCCGCCCTTTGATCAAGGAACAATCGCTGTTGCACGCTATGCAGCAGCACGCAGTTCGACAGGGAAATTGGTTTCCATTGCTGGAGGAGGAGATACGGTTTTTGCTCTCAACCATGCTGGTGTTACGCATGATTTTACGTATCTTTCAACTGCAGGAGGTGCTTTTTTAGAATGGATGGAAGGCAAAGTTCTGCCTGGTATTTTTGCTCTCATGCAGGCGTAAAGAGCTGATGTGAAGGGAATTTATATTCCATAGGATTGTGTAAAGTATGCCAATGTGTTGCTCATTTTTGAGTAAATTGCTCACTTTTGGAAGTTAAGACAGAATAAAGAGGATTTTTTAAATGAATGAACGTTTCGAAGATATAGCACTTGCTTTGGTTTGTGCAGGGAAAGGTATTTTGGCCGCAGATGAAAGTACTGCAACGATTGGCAAGCGTTTTGAAAGCATTGGTGTTGAATGCAACGAGGATAATCGTCGTGCTTATCGTGAAATGCTTTTTAGCGCAAAAGAAGCCATGGAAAGCGCTATCTCTGGTGTCATCTTATTTGATGAAACCATTCGTCAAAAAGCATCATCTGGGCAAATGTTGACAGATCTGATTCGTAATGCCGGTGCTTTGCCTGGTATTAAAGTTGATAGCGGTGCCAAACCCTTGGCGGCTTTTCCTCAGGAAATGATTACAGAAGGATTGGATGGTCTTCGTGAACGTTTAAGAGATTATTATGCTTTAGGAGCTCGTTTTGCCAAATGGCGGGCGGTGATTGCAATTGATGGACACACTTTGCCAACAAGAGGGGCACTAAGGCAAAATGCACAAGCTCTCGCGCGCTATGCTGCTTTATGTCAGGAAGCTGGACTTGTGCCGATTGTTGAACCAGAAGTGCTTATGGATGGGGTTTCGCGTCAACATTCTATTGCGCGCTGTTTTGAGGTGACAAAAGCTGTTTTAAATACTGTGTTTAAGGAATTGTTTGAGGCACGTGTTGTTTTTGAAGGCATGATTTTAAAGCCCAATATGGTGATTGATGGAAAAGATGCGCGTAACGCTTCTGTTGAAGAAGTGGCTGAAAAAACGCTTCAGGTTCTTAAACAAACTATTCCTGCGGCTGTTCCTGGAATTGCTTTTCTCTCTGGAGGACAGTCTGATCAGGAAGCAACTGCACATTTGTCTGCTATGAATGCTTTGGGAAAACAGCCTTGGAAATTGACCTTTTCTTATGGGCGGGCATTGCAAGCAGCTGCCTTAAAGGCATGGGGTGGAAAAGCAGAAAATATTGCTGCTGCACAAAAAGCTTTTTGTCATCGTGCACGGATGAACCATCTTGCTGCTTTGGGACAATGGACAAAAGACCACGAAAAAGCTTGTGCTTGAAGAATCACACATAAGGTAACACGAGCGCCTCAATTTCATGCTGTTTAAAGAGTCTGAGATGGTGGGAGTGTTTTCTTTGTGCACTCTTTTTTGTCATGTGTCAAAACATGATCGGATGGTGGATGGCGAAATTTCGCATGCGGTTTGTGGACCGCATGTGCGTAGAGCAGCAGGCAACATTTGAAGATTAAAGCTTCTCAGAACAATTTTTGAATGTAAAAAATGAAAATAACCCCCACCCGCGTTTATAATTTCTTTGTTTGCGGGTTGTTGGTCTGGTGAATGCGTTGTTCGCTTCGTGTTCTAAGCTGTTTCTTTTTCTCTCAGTTGCTATTTAGACAGTTTAAGCTTTCTTTGCTTATTGACAAAACGCTCAATTATAAAAGTCCTAAAACTGTATTTTCTCAAGGGCTAGAGCAGATTGACTGTTGCAACAACCACTCAACGCTTTGAAGAATCTTTTCACTTATTATAATCAGAAGGAGGTTTTTATAGTCCGAGATTCCCAAAACGATTTTTGAATTTAGAAACACGACCACCACGATCTACCAATGTCTGGGAGCCGCCTGTCCAAGCTGGATGGGTTGTTGGATCAATATCTAAATTCAAGACGTCCCCTTCTTTTCCCCAAGTGGAGCGCGTTGTATATTTGGTGCCATCCGTCATAACAACGGTAATCCTGTGATAGTCGGGGTGAATATTCGCTTTCATGTGGCAAACCTTTTGCATCTCTAAAATGAAATAGCACTTTTTCACTTTTTTAAGTGCTTTTCTATTGTCTTTTTGATAAATTGGTTAAAGTACCACTCCTATAACTGAGCACGCATCAAAAAACAAGTGTTCAAGATGCATCATTGCATCAACGGTTATAGACAACCTTATAAGTGAGCAAAATTCTATGAATTTTTTCAATCATTCAGAAAAAACTGTAAAACCCTCCAATGCGAAGCCTTCATTGTCTTCGCTTTCAACTTTTGTTCCTTATTTTGTACGCTATCGTTGGTTGTTTATTTTTGCTTTTCTTGCTTTGACCGTTGCTGCCATTGTTACGCTAGCTTTGCCCGTTGCTATTCGCCAAATGTTTGATCATGGTTTTTCCACTTCAAGCCATGGGCATATCAATTTTTACTTCTTTATTTTGTTTGTCTTAGCTTTGCTTCTCGCACTTGCCTCTGCTTGCCGTTATTATTGTGTTATCACCTTGGGAGAACGCATTGTTGCCGATTTGCGGCGCGATGTTTTTATCCATATTACGCAACTTTCCCCTGATTTTTTTGACCGTTCTCATTCTGGTGAACTTGTTTCGCGTCTGTTGACAGACACAACACAAATAAAATTAGCTGTTGGTTCAACCGCCTCTATCGCTTTGCGTCATATAATTGTGGTGATTGGAGCGGTTGTCATGATGGTGATCACCAATGCTAAACTCTCCTCACTGGTTTTGCTTGCCATCCCTTTTGTTGCTATTCCATTGGTTGTTTTTGGGCGTAAAGTTCGCACACGTACACGCGCTGCACAAGATCGGCTTGCAGATGCCAACGCTTTGGCAACCGAACAGGTTGGTGCTATTCGCACTGTCCAAGCCTTTACTGCTGAAAAACTTGTTTCTGCGCGTTTTTCACAGTGGATTGAACGTGCCTTTCAGACAGCGCGTGCTTCGGTAATCTTGCGTTCCTTTTTTACCGGTTTTGCGATTTTTTTGGTTTTTAGCAGCGTGGTTGCTGTTTTATGGATTGGATCGCGCGATGTTTTGGATGGCACCATGACGGGGGGGACATTGGGGCAATTTGTTCTCTATGCTGTTTTTGGAGCCACAACCTTTGCACAATTGTCTGAAGTTGGCGCAGAACTCATGCAAGCGGCAGGGGCCGCTGAACGGCTTGCCGAATTGTTGCAAGAACAACCTACCATTGCAGCACCAAAAGTTCCTGCTCCCTTGGCACAACCTGTGCAAGGAGCCATTGTTTTTGACAAAGTTGATTTTAGTTATCCTTCCAGACCACAGGAAAAGATTTTGCGCTCTGTTTCCTTTTCTGTCAAAGCAGGAGAAACGGTTGCTTTTGTTGGCGCTTCGGGGGCTGGAAAAAGTACACTTTTTTCTTTGATTCTCCGTTTTTATGACCCAATAAGCGGTCAAATCCGGTTTGATGGCGTGGAAATTAACCGCCTTTCTCTTCAAGATTTGCGAAGCTCAATTTCTTATGTTCCGCAGGAGGTTGCTATTTTTGATGGCACATTGCGTGATAATATTGCTTTTGGGAGCGAAAATGTTCATGAAGAGCAAATTATTGCTGCTGCTCAAACCGCCAACGCGCTCGAGTTTATCGAAGCTTTACCAAACGGTTTTGATACGCAAGTGGGGGAGCGTGGTACCATGCTTTCTGGTGGGCAAAAGCAACGTATTGGTATTGCACGGGCGATTTTAAAAAATGCTCCCTTGTTACTGCTTGATGAAGCAACATCAGCCTTAGATGCAAACAGTGAAAAATTGGTGCAAGAAGCTTTAGAAGGGTTGATGCAAAATCGCACAACATTGGTGATTGCGCACCGCTTAGCAACGATTTTGAAAGCAGATCGCATTCTTGTTATGGATAAGGGGGCTCTTGTTGAGGAAGGAACACATACACAACTCGTTGCCCAAAATGGGGTTTATGCGCATCTAGCCAAACTGCAATTTGCACACAAATAAGTTCTCTCAATAAAGATTAGTATTTTTATTGTTTTACTATCAATTGCACGTCCTCTTTCGGCTTTTTGTGGGCGGCTGTTGTTGGTAAAAACGCATCTGTCGATAATAAAAACGCACGTTTTGCGGATTTTGAGCGCGCAGCACCCTATGAGAGATTATAAGCAAAGAGAGCGGCATTATTAAATACAATTTGTTGCATAATTGCTTATGTTATTATCTATATTTTGTATGTTGTTCTTTTGATGTTAGGTTATATGGTATTTTGAAGTTTTCAATAAAACATATTGATACAACGGTAAAGAATCAATTAAAGAGTTGCGCAAATGATTAACTAATAAAAAAGCAGCAATGGACGATAAATAATATTTATAGCTGGAATACTTATAGTGGTGAGTATAATCTACTCCATTTGGAAGGGCGTGGAAAAAAGTTGGAATGCAGGGTTCGGAGATACGATTTTATTTATCATCATTATCGGTGCGTTTTGGTACTTTGAATTCTCAATGAAAATTTTGTTAAGTGTGGCGGTTATAGCGTGTTGTGTGGAAAGTTTACTGCTGGCATTCGCAAATAGACATAAAAAGCAATTAATTGAGGCACTTGAGCAATTGATGCAATCTAAGGCACTCAAAAATCGCGAGTGTGAGATATATAAAGATATTATTGCACAATGGGAGAAAAAACTTTTTGAACAAACCCGAAAAATACCAAGAGAATGGATTGAACAATGGGATGAGGGAGTAAAACAGTGGAAAAGAGGTGTACTCAAGATAAAGAATCTTGGACATATTTCTGAAGCTAGTGGACAGCGACATCCCATGATAAAAGATATTTGTGCACAAGGATATGCAGATGCATTTTTTCTTTATGAGTAGGCGCTGAAAGCAAAGCTCACTGGTGAGCACATTGAAAGATTCAACGAATTAATGACGCGCCCAATTTTTAAGACCACTTATCGTAAAGTTGTGGGATTGATGAAAAAGAATGGGATAATTGTTAAAAGATTTATAGATCCGCTTACGAAAAAAAACAACACAAACCTACGATGTTGTTGCTTCATTGGTGGTTATATATGGTTGATGATATGATTATGGCGCTGTACGAACAGCAATAAAAAGATAAGGCTTCAGGGCACTATCGTGATTTAGCATCCTTAGAAATCTACTTTGAAGATATAACTAAATATACAGAATATGAAACGCTAAAAGAGATAATAGGAGGATTTGGTTCTATGCCTAGTAGTTGTGAGGTACTATGCATTTGTAAAAGAGAGCTTTTATGATTATTGTATGATATTTCCAACGATTATAAAGCGGCAAGAGAAACTTTTATTTACTATAAAAGGCTTATTGATGCAATGAAAGAAGGCTATATTGCCTTTGACTTTGATTGTTGTTATTGGACAGTTGAGTACAAACTCAATGAGTATAAAAAGAGAGATAAAGAGGATAAAAAAGGTTTGTGCTTTGATCAGGAGTCTCCAACATTTGAAGAAGCTTATAAATTGGGAGTTATAGAATGGATGAAGGTAGCAAATAAGGAATGTTATGATCGGTTAAGCTTTTGGGAGAGTCTTGTAGGAATAGAAAAGCTAAAAATTATTTTTGGTGATGAAAAGGTGGAGGCACTGAAAGAAACTATCAAAAAAGAACAAGAACAGTTTGCGAGTAAAATAGAAGCAGCGATTCTTAGCGATCAATATTTTCGTTGTCACGAATCTCGTTCCTATTTGATAAAGTATTTTCAATGATTATAATGTGTGGAATGATCGTAGAAATCCAGTAATTTATTGGAGTTTCTCGCGTGTTTTGGTGAAAAATATTGAGGAATGTTGAGAGTAAAACGCAAGGGGGGGCTTTAAGATGTGCGTGGGGGATGGTTTTTTGATGGTGTTGCAGAAAGATGAGAGAAAGGTAGCGGGCTTGGTTGCTTCAATCATAGCTTTAGCAAAATTGGGGGCTTTTAAAAGGATTGCAAATCTGGTGTGCCAGACTGTTTGGATTGAAATGGGGGGGAAATATTATTATGGACAGTATAGGATAGAGGGGGCGAATATCTGAGAGAGAAATGCCTTGTTGAGGTGTTTTTTTTCCCGTTTCATGGGAATGTATTTATTATCTGTGATGATATTTTTTGCGAAATAGAGTGTTTTTGCCTGCTTTATCCGTTTCAAAATCACTAGCTTTGCGAACTAGCAATATGCTGGTTTAGAAAGTGGAGAGTGATGTTCTCAAATATTGCCTTTAGGGAGACTTTTCTTTTGAGGCTTAAATGCCTTTTTTGAGGGCTTCTTCCAATTTGAGGCGAATGCGTTCATTGCCCGCGATGATATTTTTTTTGCGAAAGATAGCGTCACCTCCGTCTTTATCGGTAACAAAACCACCTGCTTCGCGAACCAATAATATTCCAGCAGCCATATCCCAAATTTGCAAATTGTTTTCCCAAAATCCATCTGTTCTACCAGCAGCGACATACGCTAAATCAAGAGCAGAAGCGCCAAAACGGCGAAGTCCAGAAACTTCCGCCATTACATTGCGCAATTCAATAAGATATGCTCCATGATTTGAGCGTCCAAAATGGGGCATGCCCGTTGCAATGACACAATCTTCTAATCGGCGGCGTGCGGAAACACGACAGCGCCGGTCATTAAAAAAAGCACCACCACCGCGTTCAGCGGTAAAGAGTTCATCACTCACGGGATTATAAATGACAGAAGCAACAATTTTCCCCTGACTTTCTAAGGCAATGGAAACAGCAAAAAAAGGAATGCCATGAAGAAAATTTGTTGTGCCATCCAATGGATCAACAATAAAACGATGTTGTGAATCTTCTCCAATAATTTCTTCAGATTCTTCCATCAGAAAACCAAATTTGGGCCGTGCTTTGCTTAATTCATTGAAGATAATTTTTTCTGCTTTGCGATCTGCTTGGCTTACATAATCTGCTGGTCCTTTCAAAGACACTTGCAAATTTTGCACTTCACCGTAATCGCGCACCAGAGAGCGTCCAGCTTTCATTGCGGCTTGCACCATGACATTCATGATTGCAGAATGGGCCATCTGTTCTTCCTTTATTTATCCTTTTTCATTCGTACGACGCAAATAGATCAATTCGTTGGTGTCGACAATGATACGTTCACCGGCATTAATAAAAGGTGGTACAAGAATCCGCATACCATTTTCAAGGATGGCAGGCTTATAAGAGGATGTGACCGTTTGCCCTTTGATAGCAGGATCTGCTTCTGCAATCGTTACAGTGACTTGATCTGGAAGCGATATGCCAATGGGCTTTTCTTGATAAAGTTCAACGGTAACAGTCATCCCATCTTGGAGAAAAGCAGCGCGCTCACCAACAAAGTCTTTCTGCAATTCAAGTTGTTCATAGGATTGCGAATCCA
Organism: Bartonella vinsonii subsp. berkhoffii ATCC 51672; assembly: GCF_902825225.1. Classification (GTDB taxonomy): domain Bacteria; phylum Pseudomonadota; class Alphaproteobacteria; order Rhizobiales; family Rhizobiaceae; genus Bartonella; species Bartonella berkhoffii. Next base: position 76,648 of record NZ_CADEAK010000002.1, on the reverse strand, counting down.
TAAAGACTAAAGCATCCCCTTGTTCATAAAGGAAAATAAAATCTTTTTGTTCAAGGCGCACGCGTTCAACTGTTTCAGCAGCACGAAAGCGTTCATTGAGTTTTGTACCATCAATCAAATTTTTCATTTCAACTTGATTAAAGGCACCACCTTTTCCTGGTTTTACAGCATTGCATTTCACAGCAACCCATAAGCTTCCTTGGTGCTCGATTACATTGCCAGGACGAATTTCATTGCCATTAATTTTCATCGTTTCTATCCAATTCCATTCTTGCAAAAAGAACTCTCTTGTTGTCTTTATGGCGCTTTTCTTTGCTGCCTTTAACAGTAAGCTCTTTTGTTATTTTCAGGCTCAAATCCCTTTGATTAGCTTTGCAGCTCTCTCATGGTCCTGTGTGCTCTTCATGGGCTTTCTCATGTTTTTGGCAAAGAGAAAAGCTTAAGTAAAAAGGACCTTTATGTATTTTTGCTTTTCAGTTCTTTGCAAGACCATAAAAAGTGCTCAGACGCAAGCTTTTTAAAAATTTGCACAAAATTTTTAGAATTTTTGGGGGAATTTATCCCGTTGTGTTGTAAAATATCATAATTGATGGCAATGATATAATTGATGAAGATGATATAAGTTCCGTAAAACCATGAGATGTTTTTATGAGAATATGTGATGAATATTTGAGGACGGAGTTTGTTATAGTGTCTCATGTGATAGAGCTTGGTGTGTACTATCGTATAATGTTAACTTGCATTTTAATCAGAGATCAGTGTTACAATGGCTCTTTGTTTCATCGAGGTTAGAACTCTAAAATCTTTTGAGCAGCAGGTATTCCTTATGCTTGATGTGATTTCATCAGGAGGTTATTGTTTTGTTAAGAGACCAGCATAAAAAAGACAAGCGGAACATTCAAAATATAGGCAATTTCTTTTAAGTGCCCTGCGCTGCCACGATTTAAGCTTTTTTCATCTGAAGTAATTTTTTTGCCAATGAACTTGTCAATGAAAATGTCGTTATGAGGATTTTACCAATATCCTAGAAAATGCTACAATAGAAAGCTATTCAGCTGCTTCAATCACAGATAAGCCAAGTTTTGCATCTACATCTTCACATAATAATTCGCTAGGGTGTGGAGCATTTTTCATTGTTTTTAGTACTCTTCTTTCCTTAAGTCTTAAAGCCGTAATTTACATTATTTTGTATTGTTACAATATATAATAAAATTTATCCGCTCTGGCTAAAATGAGGGTTTTTATTGAGGTGCAAATCTTTTTGCTTTTCGCAAGAACTTTTAAGTCTTGACGTTTAAAATATAGATAACGTTCACATTAAATAGCCGGTTCATCTAGGACGAGTACTTATATAAGCACGTGGCTCTCCGGCAACATTATACTGAAGAAGAGATACTATAGCTCTACTATTTAATCGTATTCTATAACTCAAATTTACGCCCATGTTTTTCTGCTTTTGAGGTTGATCTATATAGATTACATTATATCCATTTTGTCGCAACAGATTGATAAATAAAGGAGTAAAATTTTCTACTGTATCATTTTTCTTTATAAGAAGTGTGGTTGTAGCTGGTGGTAAAGATCTTTTTATATTGCCAATAAAATCGTTAGCGACTAATTTTGCCTGACGCTTCGTAAGATTTTGATCAACATAATTTGATGAATAACCTCCTAAAGATGCGCAACCCGCTACCAACACAACCGGTGGCAGTAATAAGTATTTTAACATCTTAATCCCCCTTACTCTTGCTAGGCTCTTCTGAGAAGTTTCTATTCCAGAAATAAGAGCAACTCTACTCATAACTACACTAACAACATATCGGGTTTCAATCAAGCGGTAATTAATCAATGAATAATAGCCACAGCTTTAATTTAAGGCTGCTTGAAATGTTTCTTGCGGTGTATAGTTTAATAAACTGCTGCTTTTTATGATTGCGATAAAAAGCAATTTTTGTGTTTGCATGTTAAGATCACGTCCTCCATCACCATTATAAAATGATGCTTTAGGCGCTGTTTCAGATCGACCAAATAAATTTTCAAGCATTGCTTTTTGAAGGCTACCTTTTTAAAATACGCATGAATGCTTATCCTGTTTATTGTAAAATACTATCGTTTGAGGTGTGGTACTATAAGGCATAAGACTTTGAACATGTGATGTTTTTATGAGAATGTGTGGTGAATATTTAAGGGGGAGCTTGGCTGGATAATTTTGTAAAATGCACCACATGAAATGGGAAGCTAAAAGAGTGCTGTTCTGAGAAGACGGATTGTTTACCAACTGGATAGGGAAGGGATTTTTGTCCTTTGAGGTGTGTGAGGCAAGTCAAGAACAGAGAGTGTAGCGCCTCCCTATATCATGATGTTAAAAGTTCTCATTCTGATCAGCGATGAGCTGTAGGATGGCTTTTTTTTTGACAGCATTTAAAACTCTAAAGCTTTTTAAAAGCAGATATTCTTGTTTGCTCGAGATGATTTCATCATGATGGTATGGAGGTTCTTGTTTTGTGAGGATATTCGCGTAAAAAAAGAAAGTGGGGTATCGAATCTCTCAGAAATTTCCTTCAAATGCTTAGTACTTACACGATTTAATCCTGTTTCATATTTTTGAATTTGTTGAGAGCTTACACCTAAATGGCGCCCTAATTCTTTCTGAAACATTTTCAACATTTTTTGCCTAAAACGAATTTTTTTGCCTATGAACATGTCGTTATAAAGATCTTGTGTTTGCATTTCCACGCCGGTTGCGAGCATCCTCTTATGCGTATTCTGGGAGCTTGAAAATACTGAATTCGAATCAGCTTTTTTGCTTTTAATGCTTAAAGCACCTGAACATAGCAAAAACTCTCGGAATTTCTATAAATTTTATCTCTTGGAAGTAAAAAAACAGCATTGTTCTTAGAGATTTCTTAAAAAATAGGAAGGAGCTTTATTGCTTCTTTTTGCGCTTTTTCCAATTGTGTCTTGTTCATCCCTTGGAGCATCATTTCAAGGTCAGGCGCTTCCATTTTCGCTTGCTTGGCAAGTATATACCACGCGGCAGCCGTGATGATATCGCCTTTTGTGCCTATTCCATCCCGATAAAGCCTTGCAAGAGAAATCTGTGCTGGAGGGATCATGTCATGCGCATTACTGAGAAGCAAACGGAAAGCACGTTGAAAATCGGTTTCTCCTCCACGCCCTTGCACAAGCCATTGTGCCAAAAGAATTTGCGCTCCAAAATGTTTGTTTTGCGCAGCAGCTTCCATGAGTTTGCGTGCATTACGGTCATCCTTTGGCCGTGTTAATGTGCCGGTGGCAAGTATTTTTGCGGCGGCAAAAGCAGCATTAGCATCACCAAGGGCAGCGCCTTTTAAGAACCATTTTAAAGCTTGTTCATTTGCTTCACTTTCACGGTTTTGTGAGGAAACACCAGGAAGAGCCTGCTTTTCACGAGAGGCTTTGTAGAGAAGCATTTGTCCATAATAAAAATAGGCTTCTTTTACACCAGCCTCTACGGCTTTTTGAATAAAATGTCCGCCAAGTTCTTGATTTTGTGCAATAAAATGACCATCAAATAACATAAGACCATAACGCAATTGCGCTTGTGGTTCCCCTTGTTTTGCGGCACGTCCATACCACAAAGCGGCGCGCGCGCCATCAATAGGAACAGCGCATCCTTCCATATAAATGCGCGCAAGAAGCGTTTGTGCAAAAGGATCATTTTGCTCCGCACGTCTTAATGCTTCACGAAAAGCTTTCAAATAATAGCCTTGGATGTAATAGTCATAGGCTTGATCATATTGTCCTGCTTGTAGGGGCTGGAACGGTTCTTTTGTCTCTGAAGATTCTTGGATGGTATTGAGGGAATGTTCAAGATTTGAGGATTCTTCGGTGAGGTTAGCAGAGCTTTCAACAATGGTTGCAAGCCAAACCACTATCAGGATGAAAAAGCTTCTTTTTATCGTGCTTTTTTTTATCATAGATGCTCTCTCCCCATTACGAGTGGGGATTTTGACATTTTTTCTTCGTCATTTCAAGCATGATCAAAGGATGGGCAAAAATGCTTTCTTCTATGGAATGCTTATGAGTGGAGAGGGGAGTGTTTTCCCATGCTTATTTGAAGTTTCACTTCTGATCAGAGATTAATTGTAAAATTGCTTTTTGTTTGACAGAATTCAGAACTCTAAAGCTTTTTAAAAGCAGGTATTCTTCTTCGCTCCAGATGATTTCATCATGATGGTATGGGGGCTGTTGTTTTGTGATGACCTCCACGTAAAAAAAGGAAAGTGGCACGTGGAAAATATTGGCAATTTCGTTCAAACGTCCAGCGCTTATATGATTTAATCCTGTTTCATATTTTTGAATTTGTTGCGCGCTTACCCTCAAGTGGTTCCCTAATTCTTTTTGAGACATTTTCAACATTCTTCGTTTAAAACGAATTTTTTGCCTAAAAATATCGTGAAAAAGATTTTTGGCTTGCATTTTATGCCCCCCACCGGTTGCGAGCGGCCTCGTATTGGTATTTCGGGAGTAACAAGTACTGAGCTCTAGTCAGTTTTTTGCTTTTAGTGCTTAGAGAACCTGGACATAGCAAAAACTCCGAGAATCCGGGGATACCCACAGAGTGGGTTCATTTTACGCTAGAGCTTAGGGGTTTTAGCTCCCTATTGGTTGTTGCGTATACGACCAAAATCACCTTTACAGTCATAAAGGAATTTCAGAAAATTCACAATGAAAATGAAAAAAGTTTCTGTAATTTATAGTTTCTTAAAACGGAGAGGTGATGTGTTTTGCAATTAAATCAACAGGAGAGTGGAAATTCACGGTGGGCGTGTGCTACGGTAACAATTTCAATTTTCCTTGCCGTTACTCGGTACAATATGAGATAGTTCGGATGCGCTATGATTTCTCGCAATCCTAGCACCCTCTCATTTTGGCGATACAGGTACGGATGTTCGGACAATGGTAGGATACAAGCTTCCGAAGTTTTTTCATTTGCCGCGCAGCAGCAGGCGGATTTTCCTGCGCAATGTAAGTTAAAATTTGAGGTAAATCATCGCGCGCCGAAGGCAACCAGACAACTGGTAGCATTAGAATTTCTTCTGTTCAGCTTCAAGCTGTTCTATGATAGTTTCCATTTCAGCCATAACTTCATCATGTGCAAGTGCAGGGTATGGATTTGCAAGGCTCATTGCTGCTTTTTCACGGAACCACGTAGTATAGCTGTTTTCCTGTTCAATGGTTTCAAACTCTGAGAAGAACGGAGAAAGGGTACTTTTCATGATAGTATTTCCTTTCCATTTTCCCCCATTTTAGATGCTATCATTATTATATATCCACACTCTGTTGTCCATAAATTTTTCAATACTCTTTTGGTTTAAACGATAACTTATTATATAAGTTGCTCTTTCACGGAAAGAGATTCAATATTCCCCGCTGGAATACTCCAATTCTTTCTCCATTTTTAAAATCGAAAAAATCTCTCTCATCTTTATATTCAGGAAGTTGTTTCAAACCCTCAGTGGGCGTTGTTTAAATTTAAACTAATGCATAAGGGAGTTGATCTTTATTAATAGTAAAACCAGAGTCTATTAATCGTTGAGTAAGTTTGGAAACTGTGTCTTTTACATGATTCTTGAAAGAAATGTACATAATTTCTGATCACTGAAACTAATTTCAAAATTAAAGCGATCTTTACAATTTTTTACAAAATCTTTTCTTGCCTGTAAACATTTTTTAAAATTAAGTTCTTTTTCTAAATTTTGTGCTTCTTTTATAAGTTTTAATCCTAACCTTGTAAAAACTTCATTAAATAAAGCTTGTCTATACAACGACAACGCTTTTAGATTTTGTTCAAGACTTCCCTTATTAATCACTATATTTGCATCTTGTATTTTAACTATACAAGCTTTATTTATATCGACATATTCTATGTGCATATTCTTTAGCTATCAAGGATGGAATAGTATTAGATGTATCATTTCTAAGAATGACAATATCTTCTTTATTAACTGTTTTTGAATACCCCACACCGCTACATTTGTATTCTTCTGATTCAGCATCTGTTTTTTGTGATTGAGCTTCACATGGTAAAAGTACGTAACCATGTGTTTCATTCTTTAAAGAGGCCTAACTTACCATCTATAAAAAGGTTTTTTTCTATGTAGAAAGGCATTCATTTAAAAAAATCACATTTCCAATCAAATCTACTAACAAATAAAGAAAAAATTTTATTATATTGAACTTGAAAATAGATAGGATCTTCTATTGCAGCAAATGCGTTGTTGGTTTGTATTTTATTCATTATGTCCCCCCTAGTTTTACAATATAGAAATTTTGACCTATATAATATTAATGCTGACTAATGTCATATAATTACTGATTTTTGACATTTACAATGTAAATTAATTAAATTTTTTATATTCAATACTCTATATCATTTATATTAAGTATAGTTCTAACTAAAAAATCTAATTTAATTTGAGGCAGTGTACTGTTTTTTGAAAGTATTTTGGTTTCTCCCTTATTTTTATCATTTTTAAGTAAAGGTAAGGGGTTATCGTATGCCAAAGTGATTTTTCCCCAGTAATGAACTCATATGTAGCTTTTAAGATTTTATCAAAGAGTGGAAAATCACTTCCTGCTTGAACAATGGCAGGGATTTTTATAGCCTTTGCTTATCACTGTGTTTACTGGATATTGCAGGGATGAGCGTGTGGGATTTTTATAAACGCTTTATTTATGTATGCTTCCTCCGCATCACAAGGGAAAATTTTTACATTTTTCTTTCATCATTTCAAGTATTATCAAGGGATTGTCATGGGTAAAAATGATTTCTTCGACAGCGATAAATTCACAAGCAGTTTTGAGCACTTCATCAAAACTTGCAAAATCACTTCCTGCTTGAACAATGGCAGGGATTTCCATCACTTCTGCCCACCATTGTCCTAACTGCACATTGCGCGGGTGTGCATGTGGTTTTTTATCAGCACCAAGTTTTCCAAACAGCAGATAGTCCACGCCGGCTTCTCCAGCAAGCATGGCACTATGGCGATTGCGCACATTTCCAAAACCTATGATTTTTTGCTCCTTTTTTTGATTTTCAAGGTTTGCAAGAGTGCTAAAATCACCCTCTACATGCAAGCCATCCGTTTTTATTCGTCTTGCAATGCGGCTGTCACCCGCAATGAGAAGAGCAATATCATTTCCTTGAATATCTTCTCCATAGATTTGAGCGCGTTTTTGTAGAAAAGCTTCATCATCTTGGGAATCATAGAGAATAACGCATGCAAAAGACTTTATTTGCAAACTTTGGGTTTGTGTGCTTTGGGTTTGCGAAGTTGGGGTTTTTAAGAGTTGGCGCAAAAGCTCAGGATCTAAAGACCGTCGAACATCTAATGTCAAAACCAATTGAGGATAAGATTCCGTTTGAGGATGTGATTCAAGCGGTTTATTTTTTTGTTTTGTCATGCAAAGTCCTTGATTTAAAAAATAAACTTGACTTTTAAAAATAAAATTTCATCATATAAGTGCGCTTTGCTAAAAGCGAATGATCTCTTTTGTTGCGTATGGAGGTCCGTTTATGAGTGTCCAAACCGTTGTTAAGCATAAAACACATCCTTCTTATCGTGATGCAGGCATTGATGTTTTTCGTTCTTTAGCCTTATTGACGATTTTCATCAACCATATTCCCGGAACCTTATACGAACATATCACACATAAAAACTTTGGTTTTTCTGATTCAGCAGAAGTTTTTGTTTTGCTTTCAGGTGTTTCGCTTGGATTAAGTTTTCATGCGCGCCTCTATCAGAAGTCGTTTGTTTTTATTGTCCGCAAACTTTGGCAAAGAGCTTTACAGCTTTATGGAGCTTACCTTTTTACAACTTTTGTAACGCTTAGCCTTTTTTTAGGAGCCTTTTTATTATGGCGTACAGAGCAACTTTTAATGATGAATAATGTGGGCCTCTTTTATACCCAACCTTTTGTTGCTTTTTTGAGCATCTTAAGTTTTGGGCATCAATTGGGATATAACAATATTCTTCCCCTTTATATTACTCTGATGTTTTTTGCACCTCTTCTCCTTTATTGGAGTTGTAAACAAAAAGGGTTGCTGCTTTTGGGGTCATTCATGCTCTATCTCCTCTGTGGAGTTTATGAGATTGCTCCACCTTCTTATCCTTTACCAGGACAGTGGTTTTTGAATCCTTTGTCTTGGCAATTTTTGTTTGTCATAGGCTTAATAAGCACTTTTTCTCTTAAACAAGGAAAAACTATCGTCTGTCAGCCTTTTTGGCTTGTGCTTGCTGTTGGCTATCTTTTGCTTTCGTTGTTATGGGTTCGCTTGAATTGGTGGGGTGTTATAGAGTGGTTTGGCTGGTCTTCTTCCCCTTTGATGAATTTTAATAAAACTTTTTTAAGCTTGCCGCGTCTGCTCCATGTGATTGCTTTAGCAACGCTGTTCCTCTGTTTGCCGCGCTTGAGTGCGTGCTTTCGTGTCTCACCACAACATCCCTTAGCAATCTTAGGAAAACATAGTTTACCAGTCTTTGTGACCGGAACAGTATTTGCTATGTTTGGACAAGTTTTAAAAACAGTGATGACAGGAACGTTTTTTTCCGATACTCTCCTTATTGTAAGTGGTATTATAGCGCAATTTGGGGTCGCTTATTATTGTGACAAACGTCGCTCTTTACAGCGGTTTTCTGCAAAGAAACCTATTAGCTTGTAGTCCTGCTCTTAAGATGCGTTAACCTTAGCTTAAGAAGCACATTGCGCAAGCGTTTTAAAAGAGGTACTCAGTAAAAAAACGATTTATTATAGAAAGTAAAGAAACTTTTTAATTCTCACTTCGTTGAGTATCATAGTCTTTGTGAGGATATTGGGAGTATAAAGCGTGAGTGCACCTAAACATTCCGATGATGAGCCCATCATCATGATTGAACATAGTGCGTTTGAAAATGCCTTTAATCGCCTCTATGAGGAGACGATGACTTTGATTGAAGAAACTGCAACCTATATCGACACCGAAGGAAAATTGGCTGCACGAACTCTTTCAGCAGAAATTTCTGCTCTTTATGCAAAAGAAGCTATGTTTCTCAGTACACGGCTGATGCAAATTGCTTCGCAACTCCTCCTTCTTCGCGCAGAGCGTGAAGGGGAAATGACACCAGAACAAATACAAAAAGAAATTGCAAAAGTATCACTTCATACACCAACACTGGAATTAGAAAGTGCGCATTGGCAAGAATTACCAGAAGTCTTCCGCAATTTTGTTGCACGTTCCCTTCGTCTCGAAGCGCGTATGCAATATATGCGCACCAATAAAGAAGACGGACTGCCTCATCTCTTAGAAGAGGAAAATCCCGTAGGAAGACAAATCGAATTTCTGAAAACAGCATTTCGGCGTTCTTAGAGAATTTTGTACCGCGTTTTTTGTCTTCCACATCACACCAAAATCCGCATCCATCAAAATTGGTGAGAAAAGCGGTAACATTTTTGCGTGTTGATCTTGCTTAGGTTTTACTTTTGATCAGAGATTAACTGTAAAATTGCTCTTTGTTTGAGAGAATTCAGAACTCTAAAGCTTTTTAAAAGCAGATATTCTTCTTTGTTCGAGACGATTTCATCATGATGGTATGGGGGCGGTTGTTTTGTGAGGATCTCCGCGTAAAAAAAGGAAAGTGGTACATTGAGAATATTGGCAATTTCGTTCAAACGTCCAGCGCTTATACGATTTAATCCTGTTTCATATTTTTGAATTTGTTGTGCGCTTATCCTCAAGTGGTTCCCTAATTCTTTCTGAGACATTTTCAACATTTTTCGCTTAAAACGAATTTTTTTGCCTATAAAAATGTCGTGAAAAAGGTTTTTGGCTTGCATTTCATGCCCCCCACCGGTTGCGAGCGCCCTCGCGTTGGTATTCCGGGAGCTTGAAAACACTGAACCTAACTCAGCTTTTTGCTTTTAGTGCTTATCGCACCTGGACATAGCAAAAACTCCCGGAATTCTGGGATACCCGCAAAGCGGACTCATTTAATGTTTAGGTTTCGGGTTTTCAAGTCCCTATAGGCCGTTGCGTATACGACCAAAATCACCTTTACAGTCATAAAGGAATTTCAAGGGATTTACAATAAAAATGAAAAAAGTTTCTGTAATTTACAGTTTTTCATGAGAGGTTCTGTCTTTAGCGCTACGCTTGGCTCAAGGCATTTCAATCTCTTTTCTTTCTTCCCTCTGTCTTATTGGTATGTTCCTTTGTTTACGTGTGGAGAAGGTTTATAGACTTAGAACTTATGACAGATAATGCCTCGTGAAGTCTGATGTCTCGCTTCATCGAGACGTGTCCATGAGGTTTACACATCGCTAAAGAAGGCGTATTTTTTCTCTTTTTTCTTTGTTTTAAGTGCATCTGTTCAAACATAGCAAAAGTGTATAGACTTCGAATTTATGGTAGAGACGATTCGTATTATAGGCATTGATCCCGGACTACGGCATACAGGATGGGGTGTCATCGATCTCTCCGGAAATCGCCTTCAATTCATTGCAGCAGGGACGGTTTCTTCTAACGTACGCTGTGACCTTGCTTCCAGACTCTGTCAGCTCTATAGGGGACTTTCAGAGATCGTGCATCAATTTATGCCCCATGAAGCGGCTGTGGAGCACGTGTTTGTTAATAAAGATGCTACGGCTACTTTAAAACTTGGTCAAGCGCGTGCTGTTGCTCTGCTTGTTCCAGCACAAGCAAATCTTCCCGTTTTTGAATATGCGCCAAATAAAGTAAAAAAATCAGTTATTGGTGTTGGTCATGGTGCTAAAGAACAAATTCATATGATGGTAAAAGTTTTGCTTCCTCGTGCTGAATTTGACAATAATGATGCGGCTGATGCACTTGCGCTTGCTCTTTGCCATAGCATGCACCGCAGCAGCATTTCTCATCGTTCAAGGATTACAGCATGATTGGTAAATTAAAAGGGACTCTTGAACATATCTTTGATGATCATATCCTTGTAAATGTTCACGGTGTGGGTTATGTGGTTTTTGTGTCAAATCGGCTGCGTCCTTCTTTACCCGCTCTTGGTGAGAGTATAAGTCTCTTTATTGAAACACATGTTCGTGAAGACGCTATTCGCCTTTTTGGTTTTGCTACAAGAGCAGAACAAGAGTGGTTTTGCTTGCTGCAAAATGTGCCTGGTGTGGGGGCTAAAGTTGCTTTGGCAATTTTGGGGACTTTATCAACAGATGAACTTGCACAAGCCATTGCATTAAACGATATTGCTATGATTAGTCGTGCTCCAGGCGTTGGTAAAAAAGTCAGTGAAAGAATTGTTGGTGAACTCAAAAGCAAAGCACTTCCCTTCAATGACAATGCTTTCCATACTGCTCCAATGCCTCAGATAGAAATGGCGCATCAACCAACCAACGAGGCGCTTTCTGCTTTGATCAATCTTGGTTTTGAACGTGATAAAGCAGCCCGTGCGCTTGCTTTAGCTATGAAGGATCTTGAAGGAGAAAACGTTTCCTCTGCTCTGCTTATTCGCCATAGCCTCAAATTGCTTTCTCCTTCCACTTGAGTAAAAGGTAACAATGCATAAAGATGAAGATCAACGCCTTTTGGGTGCCATGCCTCTCCCTAACGATCCAGATCGTTCTTTAAGACCACAAGTGCTTGATGACTTTATTGGTCAAGAAGCGGCACGGGCAAATTTGAAAATATTTATTGAAGCAGCAAAAGCACGCCAAGAAGCGCTCGACCATGTTTTGTTTGTTGGTCCCCCTGGATTGGGAAAAACAACGCTTTCACAGATTATGGCGAAAGAATTAGGGGTGAATTTTCGCTCTACTTCAGGACCAGTTATTGCTAAAGCAGGGGACTTGGCTGCCCTGTTGACCAATCTAGAAGAACGGGATGTTCTTTTTATTGATGAAATTCACCGTTTAAGTCCGGCAATTGAAGAAATTCTTTATCCAGCTATGGAAGATTATCAGCTGGATCTTATAATTGGTGAAGGTCCCGCAGCCCGTTCCGTAAAAATTGATCTTGCTAAATTTACCTTGGTGGCTGCAACCACGCGTTTGGGCTTGTTAACCACCCCATTACGAGACCGCTTTGGCATTCCAATCCGTCTCAATTTTTATACCATAGAGGAATTAGAATATATCGTTCAACGCAATGCGCGGCTTTTTTCGGTCCAGATAAGTAATGATGGCGCCCATGAAATTGCACGCCGTGCACGTGGTACGCCACGCATTGCGGGGAGGTTATTACGACGGGTTTGTGATTTTGCTCTGGTCAAAAGAGCAGAGAAAATTGACCGTAAAGTTGCCGATGAAGCCCTTTCGCGTCTTGAAGTTGATCACCTTGGGCTTGATCCCCTTGATCGTCGCTATTTGCTCCTCATTGCGGAAACTTTTTTAGGAGGCCCCGTGGGGATTGAAACAATTGCTGCTGCTCTTTCAGAACCGCGCGATGCCATTGAAGATATTATTGAACCCTATCTTCTTCAACAGGGCTTTATTCAGCGCACAGCTCGTGGGCGAATTCTTACAGAACAAGCTTGGAGCCATTTAGGACTTTGTGCTCCAGCTTCCACAACTGCAACACAAAAACGCACTTTGCTCGATATACAAGACACTTCATCTCTCCAAAAAACTTTATGGGATGAAGAAGATGACTGAAACATCTCTTAAGTGATAAATGTTTTTGAGAGATAAAAAGATACACTATTTGGGGGAGAATACTTATAAAGAATGCTTATAAAACAAGCGCAGGGCTGCTAGGCTATTCGGGATTTTATGCTTTTACTTCCACGATTTTAACACAAAAATGCGGTCAACTCCCCGTTGATAGAAGACAATTTACCCTTCCAAACAATTTTATGAGATGGAGCAGATGATGGAAACATCTTTTTTAAAAGATCATGAAAACCCGTTTCATGATTTTCAAGTGCGCGTTTATGTTGCTGATACAGATTTTTCTGGCGTGGTTTACCATGCACGCTATCTCGAATTTTTTGAACGGGGACGGTCAGAATTTTTACGGGATACAGGTTTTAATAACAAGATGTTAGCATCAGGTATTGAAGGTGAAAAACTGTTTTTTGTGGTCCGCCATATGGAAATCAATTTTTTACGATCAGCACAAATCGATCATCTTTTAACAGTCAAAACACGAATTAACCGCATTCAAGGAGCACGCTTTTTTATGGAACAATGTATTATGCGGGGAGATGTGATGTTGGTAACAGCAAAAGTTGAAATTGCCCTCATTAATGAGATAGGAAAACCACGTCGTTTACCTAAAGGGCTTTTTTCAACAATTCTTGTTTAAAATGGTTGCTGTTCAAAAAGGGGGATTGTATGGGCTCTTTAACCAAAGAGGGACTGAAATTTTTTTCTGAAATTTAGAAACTATAAAACAATCTGCTTTATTAAATTTTCATAAATGAACCTTTAAGGGGACAAAAATGATGCCACATATAGAACTAACGAATCCAGAAATGATGGGAATATTGCATTTGTTTATGCAAGCAAGTTGGATTGTTAAAGCTGTTATGATTGCACTGCTGCTCGCTTCTGTATGGAGTTGGGCAATTATTTTTGATAAAATCTTTACCTATCGGAGAATACGGCGTGAAATAAAACAATTTGAGCGCGTATTTTGGTCAGGTAAGGCGCTAGAAGATCTTTATGCAGAATGTAAAAGTCAATGCACCAATAGCATATCTGCGGTCTTTATGGCAGCAATGGTGGAATGGAAAAAATCCCTCGAAAAAGGAATTCATACATCGATAAGTCTACAAAGTAGAATTGATAAGGCTATGGATCTCACGCTGGGGCGTGAAAGTGCAAAAATAGAATCAAAATTAGGTTTTTTAGCGACATTGGGATCGGCGGGACCTTTTATTGGTCTTTTTGGAACAGTCATTGGAATTATGAGTTCCTTTCTTTCTATTTCTGCCTCTCAAAACACGTCATTGGCCATTGTTGCTCCAGGTATTGCCGAAGCACTTTTGGCTACCGCCATCGGTTTGTTTGCAGCAATTCCAGCGGTTATCGCCTATAACAAACTGGTCCATGAAAGTGCGCGGATTATTGCACAAATAGAAAATTTTGCTGATGAATTCTCAACCATTGTCTCACGGCGTATTGATGAAACCCTCACAGTGCATTCACCATTATAAGAGGAATACTCCATGGGAATTTCTGTTGCTTCTTCTTCAAAAAATACACGCAGGCGGCATTATTCGCATCGTCAATTGATGAGTGAGATCAATGTGACACCGTTTGTTGATGTCATGCTGGTGTTGTTGATTATTTTTATGGTCTCTGCTCCTCTTTTGGTCAACGGTGTTCCTCTTGATTTGCCGCGTAGTCAAGCTGGACCCGTGCAAACGCAAGATACCCCTCTCACGGTTTCCCTTGATGCGCAAGGGCGCTTCGCCATTAATCAAGACTATTACGAGACAGCGGAAGTTCTCATTGCACAACTTAAAGCCAAATTGGAGTCTGAGCCTGCACAAAAAAACAGGCGTCTTTTTGTACGTGCTGCTAAAACTGTTGAATATCAACAAGTGTTAAAACTGCTTGCCGATATTCAAAAAGCAGGTTTTTCACAAGTGGCTTTGGCTAGTTTGGCGCAATAAGCTGATGATGAACATGTCACATGTTGTCTTTAAAATACATCTTATCTGCAAAGAAACAGACAGTTTTTAAAAAACGCAAGGTATGGAGATGAACAAAGGCTCTTATCATAGCATGAAACGAAGCTTGACTTTATCCCTTGCAGGACATGTGGTTTTGCTTAGTTGGGCGGGGGGGCATTTCATCAGTCCTGTTTCCCTTCCACAGCAATTGGAGGCAATTCCGATTACTCTTGCTCCTTTAACGCAAGAGCTGTCTTCTCAAAAAGGAGCAGTGAATGCTCCTGTGCGTGAAATTCCAGCAGTGAAACCAACCACTAAACCACAAGAGAAAGAAGTTGCGCGTCATTTTGGAGAAGGGCTGCTCGATAGTCTCGCACCCTTTAGACAGGATGAAAAACCACGGCCTATTGAAGCAACACCTCCGCCATCAGGAGAAAAGAATCCGTTGGAAAAGCCTTTACCAGAATTTACAGAGCAAGAAATATCACAAGAAAATACACAAACGCCTCCAAAAATAGAAGTGCCTTTGGAGACGCCTCAAGAGGATGCTCAGAAGTTAAAGCCAGAGGCACCTTTGGAGATGCCTCAAGAGGATGCTCAGAAGTTAAAGCCAGAGGCACCTTTGGAGATGCCTCAAGAGGGTGCTCAGAAGTTAAAGCCAGAGGCACCTTTGGAGATGCCTCAAGAGGATGCTCAGAAGTTAAAGCCAGAGGCACCTTTAGAAACATCTGAAAATAAAGAGAAAACATTGCCACAAGAGCCGGCTCCAACGATATCCAAAACATCTATAAAACCAGCCCCCCAGCAAATTTCCCCCATAACGTTGCCAGATAATTTTCCTCTTCCACAATCCAAACCAAAATCACCCAAACAATCCACATCTCAAAGTGCACAAGAAATAAAAAAACAAAACCAGCAAATAAAAGACCAAACAATTGAAGATATTTTGGCAAGTGAGGAAAATAATCTGCTGAATCGTGCACGCACGCAAAGAGGGGGGGCAAAACGCTCTAGATCACCAGAAGCTTTGGGAGCAAGAAAAAATATGGGTGACACCACAAAAATGGCACAAACATTGGTCAGTATTGCTGGGGGGTGCATTCAACAGAAGCTTAAACTTGTAGCGCTTGGAGGTGATTTAAAAAACCGTCCGGTTGTGCGTTTGCGGTTTTACCTAAACCGTCAAGGAATGGTTATGGGAGATCCTATTATTGATCCTTTAAGCGGTGCTGAGAGCCAGCAAGCCATTATGATAAGACAGGTGTATGCAGCTGTTTTTTCATGTCAACCTTATGCTGATCTTCCACGTGATCAATATGATTTGTGGGGGCAAGGTTTCGATTTTAATGTTGATCCCCTTCAAGAAATAACGCGATGAAATACAGATATGTTTTGTTCTTAATGAAAGGATACATTCCATGATAACTATAACGAGACATAATTTTTTTTCTTGGCTTATCGTCACGTGTTGTTTGTGGTTTTCGAGTTTTTCACCGGTTCATGCACAACTGAAAGGCACTATTTCTAGTGCTGACTTTAATCCTATTCCTATTGCTATCACGGATTTTATTTCAAATGATTCGATAGGGTTGAAAATAGCAGCTGTGGTGAAAGATGATCTTGAACGATCAGGACTTTTTTTATCGCTTGATAAGGCGTCTTTTTTTAAAAAAATTACTAATCCCAACAGGCAACCGCGTTTTACGTATTGGAAAAAAATAAAAGCGCAGGGGTTGGTCACCGGACAAGTGATAAGGGAAGTTGATGGCCGGTTGAGAGTTGAGTTTCGTTTATGGGATGTTTTTGGACAACGACAACTCAAAGGACGGCGTTTTTATACTGCTATAGAACATTGGCGGCGTGTTGCACATATGATTGCCGATGAGATTTATAGTGAGATGACAGGTGAAAGCGGTTATTTTGATACGCGAATTGTTTTTATAGATGAAACGGGTCCCCAAAATGCACGTATTAAACGCTTAGCGATTATGGATCAAGATGGAGCAAATTTTGTCTATATTTCTGATGGGAGTGAGTTGGTTCTCACACCGCGCTTTTCACCCAAACGACAAGAAATTACCTATATGGCTTATCCACATAATCAAGTGCCCCATGTTTATCTTCAACAAATTGAAAGGGGGCAAAGAGAGTTGATAGGAACCTTTGACAATATGACAATTGCTCCACGTTTTTCTTCTGATGGACAAAAAGTGATTATGAGTTTGTTGCAAAATGATGGGAGTGCAAATCTTTATACTATGGATTTACGTACCCGTACAATGACGCGGCTTACAATAACTTCGGCTATTGATACATCAGCCTCTTATTCACCCGATGGGACACAAATCGTCTTTTCATCTGATCGTAGCGGAAAGCCACAAATCTATACAATGAATGCGGATGGGAGCAATGTTCAGCGTATTTCCTCAAATGAAGGGAGCTATTCTACGCCCATTTGGTCACCACGGGGTGATTATATCGCCTTTACAAAACAGTCAGAGGGACAATTTTCCATTGGTGTTATGCGCCCTGATGGACAAGGAGAACGGATTTTAACGACAGGGTTTCACAATGAGGGACCAACTTGGGCTCCTAATGGGCGTGTGTTGATGTTCTTTCGCAAAAATCCGGGCATGGGTCCCAAGCTTTATACCATTGACATTACTGGACGCAATGAACGCCAAGTCGATACGCCCAATGATGCTTCTGATCCAGCATGGTCGCCATTGCTTAATATGCAATAACAATAAAAGGAGCCGTTGAAGAAAAAACAATGCGAAAGTCTATGCAATAATCATCTTTAAAGCTGAAGAATGGTGATTTGTTGCATTTATTAAGTGGTTGATCTGAAGTCATTGTAAGCTTTACACTTCATTTGCTGTGGTTTGATGGTGGTGGAGCTTCGTGGGGAAAATGCTTTCAGATAAAGAGGCTCTTGAAAAAATTGATAGAAGTTTTTGTATTTTTTTAAAGTTTTTTTTTGAGTCTGTATAAGAGTACCCCACTCTTGAAGCGGGGCTTTGTTTATGTTGCAGCAACAATGAAGGGCCAATGACAGTGTTGTAAGCAGTGTAGAATGTTTTCTGCACAAGAGCGCGCGCAATCATTGTTGCATACGGGATGATTGCATGGAGGATCATTGTCGAGGGATTAACCAGAGAGTTTTGCTAAAATCTCTTCGCTGACGTCAAAATTAGCATAAACATTTTGTACGTCATCATCTTCTTCTAATGTCGAAATAAGACGTAAAACGGATAAAGCTTTTTCTTCATCTATTGGCGCAAGGGTGGAGGCTTTCCAAATGGTTTTGATCGATTCTGCTTCACCAAGTTTTGCTTCAAGCATTTTAGAAACTTCGCCAATATCTTCAAAGGCACAAGTAATATGGTGTCCTGTTTCTTCTAATTGCACATCTTCTGCACCAGCTTCTATTGCGGCATCCATGATGCTGTCTGCTGTTCCTGCTTCGGGCTTATAGATGATTTCACCAATTCGCTGAAACATGAAGCTTACAGAACCTGTTTCTCCTAAGGCTCCGCCTGATTTCGTGAAGGCCGCGCGCACGTTTGAAGCGGTGCGGTTGCGGTTATCAGTTAAAGCTTCGACAATGACGGCAACACCCCCTGGACCATATCCTTCGTAGCGCACTTCATCATAGTGTTCCACATCATTGCCTGAAGCTTTTTTAATAGCGCGCTCAATGTTGTCTTTCGGCATCGACTGGGCCTTGGCATTCTGAACGGCAAGCCTTAAACGCGGGTTCATGGCTGGATCAGGTGCCCCTTGTTTGGCTGCAACTGTAATTTCGCGTGCAAGTTTAGAAAAAATTTTCGAGCGCATCGCATCTTGACGCCCCTTACGGTGCATAATATTTTTAAATTGTGAATGGCCTGCCATAGTTTTCTTTCCAGTTTAAAGGCGTGTCTTCCTGTTGGGTTTCTCCTGATTTAAGGTGATCAAAGACTTCTTTTCTCAGAATAAATATGCCGCAACAGAGGGTATAAGTGATCAAATAAACCCTTTATAAGAAAATTCACTTTAAAGGTAAAGACACTCTGTTGAGGATCATTACAGGACAGATGTCTTGTCGTTCATGAAAAATCAGGCTATAAAGAATATAATTTCATGGCAAAAATGGTTTACTCCTAAAATGGTTTACTCCATATCTTGCTTTAAATTGAAGAGTGGGTGAAAAAGCCTGACGTGTAAGAAAAAGTTCTAATGCTCTACAGGGAGCAATAACCTGCCTCAAGAATGCTATAAAGAGGCAAAGTGAGAGGATATTATAGAGATGGCAACGCAACTTTTGATGCCCAAAGCGACAGCTGTTTGGCTGGTTGATAACACTGCTCTTTCTTTTGACCAGATTGCAGAATTTTGTAAATTGCACGTGTTGGAAGTAAAAGCTATTGCCGATGGCGAAGCAGCCCATGGTATTAAAGGTCTCAATCCCATTAATTCTGGACAATTGACGCGCAGTGAAATTGCACGCGTCGAGGCGGATAAAAATGCACGCTTAAAAATTTCCGAATCCAGAGTCCACATTCCGGAAAAAAGACGAAAGGGTGCACGTTATATTCCTCTTTCCCGACGTCAGGATCGTCCAAATGGTATCTTGTGGTTGGTGACAAACCATCCTGAGTTGAAAGATGCACAGATTGCACGGTTAATTGGAACAACAAAAGCAACTATCGAACAAATTCGTCATAGAACCCATTGGAATAGCGCTAATTTGGTTTCTCTCGATCCTGTGGGATTGGGGCTTTGTTCACAAATTGATTTGGATTTTGAACTCCAGCGGGTTGCAAAAAATCGCCCTGCTTCTGTAGAGGGAGATGTGTCTTTGCTTCCAGCATCAGTGACAGAAAATGCTGCTTTTAATAAAGATTTTGGGGAAAATCAGGGAGACGAGCAGAGAGAACATGATCCTCACAAGAATTTTGATGCCGGTAAGGTTTTTGCGAAACTGAATGCTTTGCAGAAAAGCCAGCAGGATGACATATGACAGGGTGATAGAGAGATAGTGTAAGCGCTGTTGTCGTTGGTTCTGAAAGGCTGTAAATGAAGAAAAACAGCGAAATTTAAAAATGATGAATGGGAAAGAATGAAAGAAAATTTCTGTTTCATTAGGAATTAATGATTATTCTTAAAGCACTCTTGAAAGAAGCTATTCTTTCAATATTTATTCATTAAGGAGAATCACTCTATGCGCTCTATTAAAAATGTATCCTTTCATCCCTTAGCTGTTGTCTTGGTTTTCTCATTGTCTTTGGTTGGTTGTGGCAAAAGTCATGTGGGGGGACCAAACGGTATGAACAGTTCTTATTGGAAGGATGGTTTTCATCAGTCCTCTCCAGGTTCGGGACGGGAATTTGCTGTTAACGTTGGAGATCGCGTTTTCTTTAGTCTTGATTCTTCTTCAATTGAGCCTGATGCTGAACGTGTTTTAATGCGCCAAGCAGAATGGTTGCTTCGCTATCCTTATCATTCTATTATGATTGAAGGTCATGCCGATGAGCGAGGAACGCGTGAATATAATTTGGCACTTGGACAGCGTCGTGCTGTTGCTGTGCGTGATTATTTGGTTTCTCTTGGTGTGTCTGCGCAACGGATTCAAACGATTTCTTATGGAAAAGAAAGACCTGTTGCAGTGTGTGATGATATTTCTTGTTGGAACCAAAATCGGCGTGCTGTTACAACGCTTCATAACATGAACGGTAATTAGAAGAAATGGTTTCTCTAAACGATTGGATTAGCTTTTGAGGGGAGAAAAATATGAGATTGTGTTGTAAGAAAAATTGGAAACCTCTTTTTTGTATGGTAGTTCTCATAGTTTGTTTTGCTTCCTCTGCTCAAAGTGCAGCGCGAAAAGCTTCCCAATACTCTCCATCCGATAAGGCTTCTACTGTGGCGAATGAAACTGCTCCTGCTGCGGATAAGGCTGTTGAGGCGGTGAAAGAGGTTGCCCCTGCTGCGGACAAGGCTGTTGAAGCGGTGAAGGAGGTTGCGCCTGCTGCGGACAAGGCTGTTGAAGCGGTGAAAGAGGTTGCGCCTGCTGCGGACAAGGCTGTTGAAGCGGTGAAAGAGGTTGCGCCTGCTGCGGAGAAGGCTGTTGAGGAGGTGAAAGAGGCTGCCCCTGCTGCGGACAAGGCTGTTGAAGCGGTGAAGGAGGTTGCGCCTGCTGCGGACAAGGCTGTTGAAGCGGTGAAGGAGGTTGCGCCTGCTGCGGACAAGGCTGTTGAAGCGGTGAAGGAGGTTGCGCCTGCTGCGGATAAGGCTGTTGAGGCGGTGAAGGAGGTTGCGCCTGCTGCGGATAAGGCTGTTGAGGCGGTGAAAGAGGCTGCCCCTGCTGCGGACAAGGCTGTTGAAGCGGTGAAGGAGGTTGCGCCTGCTGCGGACAAGGCTGTTGAGGAGGTGAAAGAGGTTGCGCCTGCTGCGGACAAGGCTGTTGAGGAGGTGAAGGAGGTTGCGCCTGCTGCGGACAAGGCTGTTGAGGAGGTGAAGGAGGTTGCGCCTGCTGCGGACAAGGCTGTTGAGGTGGATGAAGGTCCCTCTTTTCAGGGGATGATTCAAAGTCGAGAGTTTATTTTACAAAATCAGAAGGATTTTTTTAAAGATTATGATTTGGATAAACTCTTGCAAAGAATACGAACGGTGCTGGAGCATCATGATTTGAAAAATGTCAAAAAGCAATTTCACCAGCTTTTTGATAAAAAAGATTCTTCTGTTTATTCTTGTGCTTTTGAGAGCGCTGTTTTGGATGAAAACGTGCAGATTGCAAAGGAAGGGATGGTTCAGGAGCAGAACACAAAGGAGGTTCAAGACAGTGTTGCTCAAGACAGGATGACACATGTGGAGAGTTATGAAAGCCGTTTACAGGAAATCTATGGTCACGTGCAAAAAACAGACGAAAATCTGAAGGAAGAGCATAAAGATGCAAAGGAAACAGGAGAGCGTTTGGAGGAAAGCCGTTTAGAGAAGATTCATGAACAAGCAGAGTACTTCGATTCCCATCAGGGCGAAGATTCTTCGCTTCTTTCTGCCAAAGAATTGTATAAAAAAGGCTATAATTTACTTCTTTCTGCCAATTATGTTGATGCTGAAAAAGCTTTTTGCACTTTTCAACAGCATTATAAAAAAGATCCTTTGCATGATGATGCTTTGTTTTGGTTGGCAGAAGCTTTGTTAGGACAAAAACGCTATCATGAAGCAGCACAAGTTTATCTTAACGCATGGTATACAGATAAAAAAGAGCTCTACTTCTCTGAGATTTTGCTGAAATTAGCAATCAGTATGGTTGCTCTTGAACAGAACAAAGAGGTTTGTACGCTTGCTGCGAAACAATCAAAAGAAACGTTAGAGTCCGTCTTTTGTAAACCTGTTAAAAGGAGCGGAGTCAGTCACGGTGGGCATTAGGCTAGCAGGAAATCTCTTTAAGATATCGGATTTTATCCAATGTCAAAAGGTGATTCTTGCAGTTTCAGGAGGAAGTGATTCTCTGGCTTTGCTGTTTTTGGTCAAAGACCATTTAAAAACGCTTTCTGTTCCTCCCGAAATCATTGCTGTTACTGTTGATCATCAATTGCGTAAAGAATCAGCCCGTGAAGCTTCTATTGTTGCAGAAATTTGTCGTGCCCATCACATTAAACACATCATTGTGCGATGGGAAGGCAAAAAGCCAAAGACGCATATCGCTTCAAGTGCTCGTATTGCCCGCTATAATCTCTTGTTTAAAGAAGCGCAAAAACAAGGTGCAACACTTATTATGACAGGGCATACGCTTAATGATCAGGCTGAAACCTATCAGATGCGGTACCAGCGTCTTTCAAAAAGTCTCAATGTTTTGCCATGTGAAGCCTTTGAGGGTATGTGGGATGGGGGTGATGCTCGTAACACTGGGGGTGTTTTACAGCGTGGGGCTTTTGAGGGCATGCAGGATGGGGGAGAGGCTAGAGACAGTGGAGAAAATATTGCGCAAAAAAATTGTCTTCTTGGTGAAAATGATGGGTTAATCTATGCGCGTGGTTTATCCTGTATTCCGCGTGAGGCGTTGTTGCTTCGAAAAATACGCTTGATTCGTCCGCTCCTTGGTGTAAAGCGCAAAACATTACGGACTTATTTGCGTCTACAGGGAAAAACGTGGATTGATGATCCAACAAATGAAGATTTTAATTTTGAGCGTGTGCGGGTGCGTCACTCTCTTCATCCCCAAAAGCTTAACGGTATCGCCCAAAGGGTGCATGAAGCTACACTGAAACGTTGTCAACAAGCACAAATTGTTGCCGATTTGATTTTGGCTCTCGATATCGCTGTTGAATATGGACGGTGTTTTATTGCAAAGCCTGCGCCATTCTTACAAAAACATCCAAGTTTTCCTTTTGTTGTTGGGCTCTTTGCGGTGTTAATGGGAGGGAGCTCTTATTTGCTTCCTGCTCAAAAATTGATCACTCTTGTTCAAAAGCTTTGTCTCAATTCTTCCCAAAAGCAGCGCTTTACTCTGGCTGGATCGGTTATCGAATATAATAAAAACGGAATTGCTCTTTGGCGCGAATCTCGTAACATGAAAGAGGTGCTTGTTGCACCCAGTAAAACTTTTTTATGGGATGGACGCTATCGGATTACCAATCATGGAACCGATGCCATAAAAGTTGGAGCAGCGGGTTTGGAACAGCTGAAAGCTTTACTGCAAAACAGCAATTTCGATCTTGAAAATCCCCATTTTCCCTCTTTACAGTCGTTGCTGATGCTCTCAAATGATAAAGGATGTGATATTCCAGAGTTGCCTTTTCAAGCTGTTTTACATCAAAATGTTACTGTAAGGCGGATTATGGCTCCTTTTGATTGGCTGTTGTCGTGCGAAGATGTCACTCTTGTGCGTGTTGTGGAATCTTTTTTTAAGATTGATGTGAAAAGATAAAGAAAAATTGCCCTAAAAGACAATAAACATTCTCTCATCCCTTGGCAAGGGACAGACAAGGTTATATGTTAAGGGGAACTATTAAAAATCTAGATTTGATTAAAAGTGTGGGCCGAATATGAATTCCAATTACCGCTCTCTCCTCATTTGGGGAGTTATTGCCTTAATTTTGATTGTGTCGTTTTCTCTCTTTAATGGAGATAGCCAACGCTCTGGAGGAGGAGAGGTCTCCTATTCTGAATTTTTGCGAAAAGTTGAGAATAATGAGCTGAAATCTGTGACTATTCAAGGGCAAAAGTTAACAGGGCAAACCATTGAACACAGGGTTGTTTCAACCTATGCTCCTCGAGATCCAGGTTTGATAGAAAAATTGGAAAACAGAAATGTCAATGTCAAAGCTATTCCCGAAAGCTCTGGCAATAGTATTTTCCTCAATCTTCTCTTTTCCTTGTTGCCTGTATTTATTATCGTTGGAGCGTGGGTCTTTTTTATGCGACAAATGCAAAATGGATCACGCGGCGCTATGGGATTTGGCAAATCAAAAGCAAAATTGCTTAGTGAAGCACAAGGGCGTGTGACTTTTCAAGATGTGGCTGGTGTTGAAGAAGCAAAGCAAGATTTACAGGAAATTGTCGAATTTTTACGTGAACCCCAAAAATTTCAACGCCTAGGAGGGCGTATCCCGAGAGGTGTTTTGCTTGTTGGTCCTCCAGGAACGGGAAAAACCTTGCTTGCACGCTCGGTGGCGGGGGAAGCCAATGTGCCGTTCTTTACCATTTCAGGATCGGACTTTGTCGAAATGTTTGTTGGTGTGGGCGCTAGCCGTGTGCGCGATATGTTTGAACAGGCGAAAAAAAATGCACCTTGCATTATCTTTATCGACGAAATCGACGCTGTTGGACGTCATCGTGGTGCTGGACTTGGCGGGGGAAATGATGAACGTGAGCAAACTTTAAACCAGTTGCTGGTTGAAATGGATGGTTTTGAACCCAATGAAAGTATTATTCTCATTGCTGCAACAAACCGTCCTGATGTGCTCGACCCTGCTTTGTTAAGACCTGGGCGGTTTGATCGACAAGTTGTCGTGCCAAACCCTGATGTTTCTGGGCGTGAGCAAATCTTAAAAGTCCATGTGCGCAATGTTCCTTTAGCTCCTAATGTTGATCTGAAAGTGCTTGCAAGGGGGACACCAGGATTTTCTGGGGCTGATTTGATGAATCTTGTTAATGAAGCTGCTCTTATGGCTGCTAGCCGCAATAAAAGAGTCGTAACAATGCAAGAGTTTGAAGATGCCAAAGATAAGGTGATGATGGGCGCTGAACGTCGTTCAACCGCTATGACACAAGAAGAAAAAGAACTTACCGCTTATCACGAAGCAGGACATGCTATCGTAGCACTCAATGTGCCTGTTGCTGATCCTGTCCATAAGGCAACAATCGTGCCAAGGGGACGAGCGCTGGGAATGGTGATGCAATTGCCTGAAGGGGATCGCTATTCCATGAGTTATCGGTGGATGATTTCTCGTCTGGCTATTATGATGGGTGGGCGTGTGGCAGAGGAATTGAAATTCGGAAAGGACAATATCACTTCTGGTGCTTCTTCTGATATTGAACAAGCGACAAAGTTAGCACGCGCGATGATTACACGGTGGGGCTTTTCTGATCTCCTTGGAAATGTTGCCTATGGTGATAATCAGGATGAAGTCTTTTTAGGACATTCTGTTGCACGGACACAAAATGTCTCTGAAGAAACAGCACGCATGATCGATATGGAAGTGCGTAAGCTTATTGATGATGCTTATAAAAGTGCTACAAGAATTCTGAAAGAAAAAAAGAAACAATGGTTTGCCCTTGCTCAAGGCTTGTTGGAATATGAGACTTTAACGGGCGCTGAAATTAGCGAAGTTATCGCAGGAAAGCCTCCTTCACGGACACAGAAAGATGAGACTACTGCTCCTCGCACATCTTCTGTTCCGAAAACTGGAGCAATGAAGACGAAATCTCCTAAAACAATGGCGGATAAAACAGACGCTGATGATGTTCGTAAAATGAATGCCGATAAGGGAGAGATGGGAAAAGCAGAGGAAAAAGTTGGAAAGGCAACAACAAAATCCAGTGAAGAGCAATCTCAGGATGCTGCGTTGAAAAAAGCCCAATCTCAGGGCGTTGTGAAAAAAACACAAAGCGCAAAAAATTCCACAAAAGCAGTCAATCACTCTAAAGGTAAAGAAAGCACTGATAAAAAATCAAGTGCTATGAGACGTGATAAAGGAGTGCCTTCTAACGACGCTTGAGTGGTCATGTTTTGGGAAAAAATCTGAAAAAATTCTTTGAAAAGGCGTAAGCAATGCTTGCGCCTTCACAACAATATTGGGGAGGATACGGAAATGGAGGCGTTGATGGTTGGTGAGCTTGCGGTGTGTGAGGATAGGGGTGTTTGGGAGAGGGATTGTTTTTAGGATGGTCTTTTGAAAAAGCACTTTTTCATTTTGTTTAAAGGGTTCGTTTAGATAAGGCCTGTAAGAGGATAATATCGCTTCATGTATGGGATGTGAAAGCATAATTGCGTGGTTGTTGGTGGAATCAAAAATTTTTTCTGGGGAGTGGATATAGTCGTGTGTTTTGATTTTCTGAAAGTCTGTAAGTGATCGACAGGAGTGATTGCGCTGTATTAAGAGTTTCTACTCTGTTCTAACTGCAAGAAAACAAGAGTGTAAAGGAAAGAGGGATGGCACAAAAATATTTTGGTACTGATGGCATTCGAGGGAAAGCCAATTCTTTTCCCATGACACCAGATTTTGCTATGAAAGTGGGGATGGCTGTGGGCGTATTATTTCGCTCACAACGCCAGTCGCGTCGTGTGGTGATTGGAAAGGATACAAGATTATCTGGTTATATGTTGGAAAATGCTTTGGTTTCAGGATTTACCGCTGCTGGTATGGAGGCTTTCTTGTTGGGACCTGTGCCAACACCTGCTGTTTCTATGCTTTGTCGCTCGTTGCGCGCTGATCTTGGCGTGATGATTTCTGCTTCTCATAATCCCTTCTATGATAATGGAATTAAACTTTTTGGTCCTGATGGTTTTAAGCTTTCTGATGATATGGAAGCAAAAATTGAGCAATTGATCGATACTGATCTCTCAAAATCCTTAGCAAGCTCTGCCGAAATTGGCTATGCAAAACGCGTCGAGGGTGATATTTATCGTTATATCGAATATGCAAAACGAACTTTGCCACGCGATGTTCGGCTGGATGCTGTGCGTATCGTGGTCGATTGCGCCAATGGGGCTGCTTATAAAGCTGCTCCACGGGCTTTGTGGGAATTGGGAGCAGAGGTTTTTGCTATTCATGATACTCCAAATGGAACCAATATTAACCAAAAATGTGGTTCAACCGATTTGGCTTCTTTAAAACAAAAAGTTCATGAAGTGCGTGCGGATGTGGGGATTGCTCTCGATGGGGATGGTGATCGTGTGCTCTTTGTTGATGAAAAAGCACAAACCATTGATGGAGATCAGTTGATTGCTGTGATTGCTGAACATTGGCATAAAACGGGACGGTTACAGCATAACGGTGTTGTTACAACCATTATGTCAAATCTTGGACTCGAGCGTTTCTTAAACAATAAAGGCTTGGAGCTTGTTCGGACAAATGTGGGAGATCGCTATGTGGTCGAAGCAATGCGCCAAAAGGGATATAATGTCGGTGGTGAAGCTTCTGGGCATATTGTGCTTAGTGATTTTGGTACAACGGGTGATGGGCTGGTGGCTGCTTTGCAGATCTTAGCCTGTATGCGAGAAAGTCAAACCCCTATGAGTCTCCTCTGTAAGCGATTTGAGCCAGTACCGCAAATTTTGAAAAATGTCAGGGTTAAAAATAAAAATCTTTTGAAAAAAAATCCGGTTAAAACGGCAATTGATCAAGCAACACAACGTTTGGGAAAAGAGGCACGATTGGTTATTCGTGCTTCTGGAACCGAGCCGGTTATCCGCATTATGGCTGAAGGTGATGAACGAGAAACTCTCAACACTGTTGTGACAGAATTGATGGATGTGATTACACATCATGATAGCTTTTCAAAGGGCGATTCTGCCGCTGAGGAAGTCTGAATCCTTTTATAAAATCTGTTGAGTCATGAAGAAATATTTTTGGTAAAAGAGCATGGCTGATGCTTTTTTTTTAAAAGCGGGCTGGGGATTTGTTGTGTCTGAAGGCAATCAATAGAAAAGAAAGCAAGAAAAAGAGATGGCGTGTGTTTGAGAAGAAAGCATACTCTTAAAAAAGAGGATTTTGCACATTTGCTGATACCTTGTTGAAGAGAGGCTCTTGAAACAGAGCTTCTTGCACTATGCCTGAAGGATACGATACTTGAGGAATACAATGTCTGAAGGGGAGGGGCAGACAGTTTTTGAGATTCTCGTGATGGAGAGGGTGGATTTTTAATCCTCATGATATTGATCAGATGTGCTTTCAAAAGGATGTACGAGAAGCTTGGTTGTTGATGCGTGTCATCTTTGTTGAAAGCTGCAGATGCTCTTTGATCGTTTACGCAATAATCTTTGAGATTTGCTCTTAGACCCCTTGCTGCTCCTCTTATCGAATATTCTGATTATTTTATCATGTTTATTATAATAAAAGTGTAAAATGATGTGGTTTGGTTGTTTATTCTTCGGCTGTGAGAATGTTCCCCCTTAAGAACGAATGCTGCTTTTACTTTGTGAAGAGAGAGAAGTGAATGGGAAACAAAAATGGTGTTTTCTCTCAATTGAGGGAAAACACCGGGGGAGGGTAGGAGTGCACAATTGCATATCTTAATCTGAAAGGCGGTCTTTTTTGTCTTTTTTCCACAGAAAATAGGTTGCAAGCCCAAGAACTGGAACGCTCAATTTGGCAAAGGGAAGATTCCGGCTTAAAAGCGCAATGCTGGAAAGAGTTGCTTCTGTCATAAGTTCATGACGTTGTTCTTCTGACTTCTTTTGTTCATTGTAGCGTTGAGAAGTCTTAAGAATGCGGACAATAACAAATCCTAAGCCGGCAAGAACAAGCCAAATAAAAAACATTGTGGTGGCTGCTGCAAAGGGATTCATAATCCAACATAATGCAATAAAACCCATCATACATAAAAAAAGTAACGACATGAACAAGGAAATGCCGATAATACCACAGCAAATTGCTTGAAGGCGTACTTGCTTGACGGTGTTTTTGAGCCCTCCACCGACAAGATGGTTTAAAAGGGGAGCGATAAACTTATGCATTGCTTAACGACGCAATAATTGAGAAAGAATAAAACCAATACCCGCTGCAAACAAAACGCTTTTATTCGGATTTTTACGAACATATTGATTCATGTTTTGTTCAAGATCGCCGATTTTGTCTTTTGCTTGAGAGAGAATATCTCCACTGCTATCCTTTGCTGTCTTATACAGTTCTTCGGCTTTATTTTTGGCTTTGTTTAATTTGCTTGCACCAAGATCTGCTAGTGTTGAAGTGACTTCTGAAACGTCATTGTGTAACTTATCAAATTGTCTTTGTGGATCTTTTTTTGCTGTCATTTTACGATTCTCCGTTGTTTTATTGTTTGCCATGATGTTATTTCCCTTTCTTGATTCATCCTTGTTCCGTATGTCTGTTCATGGGGACTCTTTGCATTGGAGTAAAATTTTCACTGCTTTTGTAACGCCAAACGGTTTTTTTAGTTCCCT
The DNA here is from genome assembly GCF_902825225.1 of Bartonella vinsonii subsp. berkhoffii ATCC 51672. GTDB lineage: Bacteria > Pseudomonadota > Alphaproteobacteria > Rhizobiales > Rhizobiaceae > Bartonella > Bartonella berkhoffii. The sequence continues at coordinate 47,410 of NZ_CADEAK010000002.1, read as the reverse complement.
CTCTTTTTCAATTTAAAAATATTTTGAAGCCATAAGTCTTTATTTGCCTTTAAGGCCTGTTTTGCCTGTGAGGGGGGGGGATGATATGAAGGGTTGTGATGTGAGGGGTTGTGAAACCCCTTGGGAAAAAGTCTAGAAAAGTTTCTTCAGTACTGCTTTACGGTTATGGAGGAGAGATCCCCCGATGCGTTTTCACCTCTCTCTTGTTGTTTACGCTTTGATGAGGGTGGTTTGTTCGTTAAGTCATTGTGGACAATAAACGTATTTTTCCCATAAATTTATTCTTATTCGTGTGGAGAAAAATTTCTTGAAATATTCCTCTTGAAAGAGAGGTTTTTTGAAATAAAACTATACTTGATTTATCAAGTTTTATTTTTTAGACTAAACACGAAGTGATGTTATAGAGGCACGTGGCATTGTGGAAGGGTAATGCTGCTGAGTTTGATGACACAGCTTTAAGACACGAGTGAAGTCTATAACGGTGTGAGACAGAAATGGAATCTAAGACAGTACCCTTAGAAAGCACGTCTGCTGTATTTACAGCGCATGATCTTTCTCCTTTTTCTATGTTTATGGCGGCTGATTTTGTTGTAAAATCCGTTATCGTTCTTTTGTTGTTGGCTTCTCTTGCTTCTTGGACAATTGCTTTTGTCAAAATCATTGAGATTACTTTGGCAAAACGAAGAGTGCGGCAAGAACTTCATTTGGCTCTTCATGCGCAGACTCTCACGCGTTTGGCTGCTAGCTTAAAAGAAAGCAAAGGAGCTGGTGTGTTCTTCCTTAAGCAGGTTTTACAAGAAGTCTATCTTTCTACACAGCAGGTGCGTTTTATGGGCTCTGAAGGGGAGGGTGAAAGAACTGGTGCAAGACAGGAAACACCCGCCGTTGCCCATGAAGGACTCCTCTTCTTTGAGGAGATTGATCGGTATGATGAGGGGGGGGGCGATATTGATATGAATGAGGGCGTAAAGGAGAGGGTGCATTCGCTTTTGTCACGCTGCTTGCTGGCTGCTACGCGCCGTGTGGCATGTGGGAGTGCTGTTCTGGCAACCATTGGTGCTATTGCTCCTTTTGTTGGTCTCTTTGCTACCGTTTGGGGAATTATGAATTCTTTTATTGGTATAGCCCAATCTCAAACCACGCGGCTTGATGTGGTTGCTCCTGGAATTGCTGAAGCTTTGCTTGCAACAGCCATCGGGTTGTTTGTGGCTATTCCCGCTGTTGTGATGTATAATAGCCTTATGCGTGCTCTGAGTGGTTATCGCAATGATTTGGGCGATATTGCTGCGGCGATTGAAAGGCTCTTAAGCCGTGAACTTGATAGACACCGTCAACAGAAAAGTCATAAAAAATGAAAGCAGACTTTCAGGATAATTGGGAAAGTGATGACAGTGGGTTGCACAATGAGATCAATGTAACCCCTTTTATTGATGTTGTTCTGGTGTTGCTTATTGTTTTTATGGTTGCAGCACCTTTGGCAACATCTGTTATTCCGGTTCAACTTCCTTCTATCACCCAAGCACCCTCTGCGGTTCAACCTGATGAGCCTCTTTATGTGACTTTGCAAAAAGATCGTTCGCTTTATGTTGGTGAGAATCTTATTGGTCAAACAGCATTTGTCGAAGCTTTGCTAAAGGCAACAGAGCAAAATCGAGAGACAAAAATTTTGATCAAAGCCGATAACGAAATCGATTATGGCGCTGTCGTGGATTTGCTTAATCAAATACGGATGGCTGGATATACTAAAGTGGGTCTTATGGGGTTGCAAAAATCTTCCAATGTTGCTGCAAAGGGAGCAACAAGTGAGGGAGGTATGGGGGCTATCAATGCGGGTGGAGTGAAGGTTACAGAAGGTGCGCGTGCGGTGGTAACGAGCGATGTGGTAAACACCAATCATTCTGTGATGGAATCTTTTTCTCCTGTAGAAGAATGAGATGTCCATAGAGCTTTGCCGCTTCTTTCTCTTTCAGTCTTTTTTGTGTACAAAAACCACCTTTTTCTCGTTTTTGGCTTCTCGATCTGTTGGAACCTTGGTTTTCTACATTGCTTTGGCTGCTCTCTTTTCCATTCGGTTCAATGACAAAAACATTGACTTGAATTTCTGGCATTGATCTGAATCACCGATACGATGACTGTTTATGCAATGCACATGCCATGCTCAATAAAAAAATCTTCTTGCTTCAAATGGATGAGAAGGACTTTTTCTTCATAATCAGCTTACTACACTCCATTGTTTTGAGTATGGAGCATGGTGATGGTGTGCTTTAAGATTGTAGAGCGTGGGTGTATTTCTGCTTTGTTTTTCAACCTTGAACTGAAGATGAAAAATCAGATCTTAAGGGCGCACTGCTGCTGTGAGGGTGCGCATTTCTCTTTTTTTGCTTGAGTGCTGTTTAAATTTGCCCTGTTGAACCAAAACCACCAGCACCTCTGCTTTTGGCAGCTTGGTTTTCTGCATTGTTTTGGGAGCTCTCGTTTTCATCCGGTTCAATTTCACAAACATTGACTTGAATCACCGGTGCGATAATGGTTTGCGCAATGCGCATACCACGCTCGATAGAAAAATCTTCTTGCCCCAAATTAATAAGAAGAACTTTCACCTCACCACGGTAATCGCTGTCAATTGTTCCTGGTGTGTTTAAACATGTGATGCCATGCTTTAAGGCTAAACCAGAGCGTGGTCGTATTTGTGCTTCAAAACCTGGCTGAAGATGAAAGATCAGACCCGTTGGAATAAGGGCACGTTGTCCCGGTGCGAGGACTACGGTTTCTCCTTCACCAAAGGCTGCGCGGAGATCAAGACCAGCAGAACCGGTTGTAGCATAGTGAGGAAGCTCTAAACCTTGTCCATGTTCAAGGCGCTGGACCGATAAAGTCACTTTTTGCGAAAGGTGAGGAGATGGGTTGGGTGAAAAAGGACTCTCTTGGTGGTTGTTCAGGTGCGTAGAAGGCATGGTCAAAGCATCTCCAAAATATAAAAAACAAACAGAGCTCTAACAAAAGAATCTTTTTAAAACAAGCAGTGAAAGACCTATCGATGGGGTGATGGTCTTCACTGCTTGTTTTATATGGTAAATGCTTATTTTCCATAATGCTTTTTAAATACTACCAATAAAGATACCCGTGGCAAAAACGAGCGCTCCGCCAATGATAACCTGTAAAGATGCACGCCAAAAAGGGGTCGACATAAATCTGTTTTGAATCCAGACGATAGCCCATAGTTCGAAAAAAACAATGATGAATGCAATGATTGTTGCAACGTAAAAAGAGTTGATCAAATAAGGAAGGGCATGGCCTAATCCCCCTAGCGTTGTCATAATACCACTGGCAAGGCCTCTTTTAAAGGGAGAACCACGACCGGATAACTTTCCATCATCATGGGCTGCTTCTGTAAATCCCATCGAAAGACCCGCGCCAATTGAAGCTGATAGCCCTATCAAAAAGGTTTGATGCGTATCACCCGTTGCAAAAGCAGCAGCAAAAATGGGGGCAAGAGTAGAAACAGAACCATCCATTAAACCTGCAAGACCAGGTTGAATCCACGTCAAAAGCAATTGCTTGTGTTTTTTCGATGGCTTTTGCGTGTCTTTATTTGTGTTTGCTACTGGTGTTTTTACTGCTGTGCGAGAGGAGGTGCTGGCAGGCTTGCTTGCTACAAGAGCTGGATGGTTGCAGAATGAACCTACCGCTCGCGCATGATTATTGCTGGCATAATGATTATGTGCACGATTATTACAAGAAAGGCAAAAAAGCTCCTTATAGTTCTCAAGCTCGTGCATGCCCATGGCTGCAAAAATCGCGGCTTGTTTGGGAGAATAAGATTGGAGAGCTTTTGCGTATTTTAAATAAAGAGAGGCATGTCTCTCTTTTGCTTTGAGCGTACGAATTATCATTTTTTGTGCTGAACGAAAGGACAGAGCTTTACGTTGTACAAATGAAAAAAACGATCTCAACATTTTCTGTTCCTTTGCACTTTAGAATAGTTCTAAGATATAAGATAATAAAAATGAAAGTCAATCCAAAATTTAAAAATTGGTAAAAGACAGTGTTGAAAAAAGCAGAATCTTGGTATGGTAAAATAAAATGAGGTAGGAGAAGTGGTAAAATTGTGGTTCTCAAAAATGCTCTTGATCGTGTTGGTTGCCCGTATTGCGCTGATTATGCTTCGGAATCCTGTCGAGGAATGATGTGGAGGAGATCGCTTTTCCTTTCTCAAAAGAGATTCATGAGAAAAAATGAAACAGTTGCGATCACTCAATTCTATTGAGTTCATATTGCTCTATAGGCAACACTTCTCTGATTTTTAAAAAACGCGTTTGTTCTTTGCGAGAAGTATGATGAATCATAGATTTGTGTGAGAGATCATTTCTGCGATGATATTAATAATAGTAAGAAGTTTTTGTGATAGGCGCTGTATGAACATTTATAATAACCATCGCAGAACGAAAGAGCTAAGTCACGGAATATTAATAAATTCTCTCAAGCTTTCGGATTCATTGCTTTCCTTGATATTGATCTTAAAGAGTCATTACGCATTCCACAAAACTTATAAGCAGGATAATTTGTAAAAAAGTGTATGAATCTTTCTGAGCAGAAAATCATTGTGAAAGGGGACTGTATTGTGCTGTTTTGCGTCTGAATTTATAAGATTACGGCACGTTAAAATTGCAAAACGCTGGGAGACATGTTTCTCGTTATTATGATATTTATGAAGCCATTGCCAAATGCGTATCCTTAATCTGAAAAAAAGAGATCATTTTTTATTTGCTATCACTCAAAATACAGTCAAAGAGTGCTTCATTTATAGCATTTCCTTTGTGGGAATATCACTGAGGAAACTTTATTTATTACGGTGAGGTGGGGGACAGTCAACAATATACATTGAATATAAAAAAGACATAAACTGTAATGTGAATTACAGTTTATGGTATTATATTAAGCAACCTTACTACTTAGAAGCATCAAACATTCTTTCATACCCTAGGTGAGTAGAGTTGAGTTTTCTCGTAAATAGGTAGGCAAGATACACAATAAGGCCCAAAATTTCTGCCTCTATTCCCGTTAAATCTGATACTTTTATAACACCTTTTTTAATACCCTTATTTTTTTCTGATATTATAGAAGTAAAATGAGACTCTTGAGAATGACTCTTCAAGGAATGCGCATGAACTCCTAAACTCTGGGAAAAGAAAAAGGCTATGATAACGCTATATAACACAAAATTTTTAAATATTTTCATGATAGTCACCTAATTTAAAAACTTTAATTAAAGTAAGTTTTTTAATTTTACCCTCTCAACAGAAAAAAAAGAATATTGTGGTATCCTATGACGCATCTTTTTACTCTCTGTCTAAGGTGTTTTTAATACAAAAGACTCAAATACACATTTTGTATTATTTTAACTCATTTCCATAGTTTATTGATTCTGTCAACTGGTTAATTTTTATTGTTAATTTCAATGATTAAGCTATAAATTCTGTTTTTAAATGAGAAAGTACTTTAAATTATCTTATTGTTTTTATTGTATTTCTTTAGATTTGTTTCTAACAAAACATCATCGCAACTATATATTTTTATCGAATTATTTTAAATATATAAAATGATTTTTATAAAAATACATAATATAATTTTAATGCACTATAAAGAGCGTATATTGTGTGTGAATTTTTCCTATTCTATAGTTCTCTACAAAATGCTTTGCATCATTGATGCAATTTTTAAGATATATTGCTGTGTGGAGTCATAGCTTTATGTTCCTATCGTAAAAAGACCGTTCTTTAGAGCGGTGATAGAGGGTTTGTGTTACGTGTTCTATTGGCTCATCAGCTGTAATCTGCTATGCAAACCGATATTATTGAAATGCTCTAAGAATCGTTGGCTCTCTTTCCCAAAATTGAGGTATTCAAGGATGGAGGAAGGTTTTGTGTCGTTTTTGTCTCAAATATTAATGCTTATTGCTCTCTTGTTCTTTTCAAAAAGAGAGATTTTTTCATTCGTATTGAGGGAAGTCAATGAGGAGATTGTGAGATCGAATCTCTTTTGGTAGATTTTAGCAATTGAACATTGCAAGAGTTGTCGTGATCAAGAAGTTCCCTCTTGTCGAGATTGTGAAAATGGTATTTTAACCTGAAAAGATATTTCTATTGTAGAAAATCTCTTATGTGACGGTATCGTAACTTTTTGTGCAATAATGATGGGAATGTACATTACGGTCATTTTCATTCAAAAAATTTCATCGGATTGAGAGTATCGATATCGTATTTTTTTCAGCCAATTTATAGAGATTTCAAAAGAGAATAGAGAATAAAGACCAAAGACATCTTTGAAGAGCTTGTAAGGCGTAGCTAAAAAACTTCTTAAAAGAACAGTAAAAATGACGAAAGGAGCAGTTGCCTACTCCTTCGTTCCTATCTTCCCTTGCGGGAAAGCGGCCACCATTTTTGATGCCGTGTATGCGGGTATATATATGCTTATTCTTTTAAAAAGTTAAGGGCCTTGGTAAATGTTTGAGCATCAGAGCGACAATTTTATGAAATTCTTCACTGGATATTCTTGGAACAGTCCGTGAGCAGCTTAAACGACTTACGGAAACTGTTGTGACATAATCGCAAATGATCCACGCTTTTTTATTCTCTATAGGAGATTGGAGCGGATATGCAGCCGAATTATCGGGCTGTGATTTCGTGGAAAAAGGCAAGACTGTGACATTTCCATATAATTTTGCATTCTTAGAGAGCACTAAAACAGGTCGCTTTTTCCAAAATTCAGGTAAGATCGCATCATGAGGAAAATCACACCAAAAAACTTGCCTAATGCGTGGTGCCGATTAAGGCGTGGTTTTATATGCGGTAGTTTTTTGTAAGGGGCATTCAAATCTCCTTTTTGTGTGTTTTCCCGCCATGCGTTATGATCATGCTCCATCATAACGCAGGGTTCTTCAAGTTGGCTTATATCGAAGGGAGGTGGTGAGAGGGGAGAAGGCGTTGTATTCTTATCTTCAGCCATAGTAGACTATTCATCTTTATCGGTCCCCTCACTTATTGTCTTATAGTTTTTCCGTTGCTGGTTTGTATCAAAATGTTTTTATAAATATAGAGAGGCAAAATCATAAAACGCATGCGTCGACATTTTTTATTTTTATGAGGACGCTTTTGGGGAAAACAGGCTTGTGTTGGGTGAGGGGGTGCTGCTGTTGAACGAGAGTGTTGGTGCTGGGGAGCACGGGGGCTTATGGTTTCACTCTTGTTTTGCCCTTATCGTTTTTTATAACTGAGAAGCCCTTTTGAAGCGACATAAAAACTGACAAGCATATAAAACAGACTTGTAACAACATTCCAACCGGCAAATGAGAGAAAAATAAAACGCATGGGTGCTTCAGAACAAGAGGGAGGATGGATATTGTTCAATCGGTTGAATAATTGGTTAACGTCTATTGTTCTTCTTATTGCTCCTACACCGCAACTGGGAGGAGCTGGCCAAAAACCATATTCAACACCCGCATGATATACCGCTAAAACAAGACTGATGCTCATAAGGACAAAAACACACCAAAATAAAAGTCGTACCCAAGAAAAAATGCGGGAAAATTGTGCTCCACAACCTGCTAAAATCAAAAAGGGTAGTGCGCTATAATAGGGCAAACGTTCAATGAGGCATAAATCACAAGGAAGATAGCCTCCAATATGTTCAAAACAAAGCGCTAGGATAACTGTAGCAGAAAGGCAAAAAGCGAGAAAAAAAGCCCATAAACCTAGCTCTTTCCTGCTTGGTTCAAGATAAAGATGCTTGTTCAAAAGAGTGAGATGAGAAGAGAAAATGTGTGTCATTGAGCGTGTTCCTTAAAATAAAAGGTGCCTGTTCACAAAAGCTATAAAAACTCCATAGACCAAGAGAAGGGTAACACAACCAATGAAGACAATCCATTTAAAATGCTTGACCAGAAAATTCATTGCTTGTTGTCCAAAACACTGAATGAGCCATGCAATAAGATAAAAACGAGCGCCACGAGCAAAAATACAGGTAAGAATGAAAATTTCAAGATGCACACCTATAACACCTGCCAAAATCGTGACAATCTTGATAGGAGGAAGGTGTAAAAAACCTGAAGTGATCAATAAAATGATAAGAAACTGCAGTGTTGCACTGCTTTTTAGTGTGTGAAAATTTTCAACTTGACCATAAAATTCCAAAATCGGTTTGGCAAGTGTGTCATAGGCAAAGTGCCCAATAAACCAACCGGCAATCCCCCCCAAAACAGAACATACAGTTGCAAGAAAGGCATAGCGATAAGCCTGCTTGGGATGGATAAGAAGCATCGGAATATACAAAACATCTATCGGAATTGGGAAAACAGAACTTTCAATAAAGGCAATGAACCCAAGCCAATGGGGTGCTGTACGCCGATTTGCTAAAGAAATCGTCCAAAGCTTTAGTCTATTCAATATCATGAGGGCTTTTATACCTCTTAGAGGTAAAGACTTTACAAATGATACTCCAAAAATGAAGTGGGGCAAAGACTTCCCAGAATGAATGGACAAAAATAATGCGAATTCTTAAAAAAACAGAAGTCTAGTGTTGACGAATCTGTTTCTCTTCATATAGAGCAAAGAGACAATGGACAAGTCTATTCTTTATGACAGTCCAGTATAGCAGTGTGCGGGTGTGGTGGAACTGGTAGACGCGCCAGACTCAAAATCTGGTTCCGAAAGGAGTGTCGGTTCGAGTCCGACCACCCGCACCACTTTGTGTTATACTTTATTTTCGGGTGTTTCTTCCTCGTTCTGTAAGATATCGTCGTTCAGAGTGGTGCATAAGATCCTCTTCACGCATAAAAAACTCTTCATGCGTATTTAAAAAAAACAATGTCTTTTTTGTTTGATGTTAGTTTCCTTTTGCATCAACGAAAGAGAGAAATGTGCGTTTATAGGAATATTCCAAGAGGTATATTCAGGAAAATCTTTCCCAAGTCTGTCAAGAGAATCGCATTTCATGGTTAGCAGCTGTTCCCCCCTTGAAAAAATCAATCTGTCATTGAAGTGTTAATGATTTAAGGGATTGTTGATGGTTTAAGAAACCTTATCTTTTAAGAAAAAGAGGGGTAAAAAAATCACCAAATTAAAAAAATCGACCGCTTTATGTAAAGGGCGCTCTTCTTGGCGGGTGAAGCTGTGATTGATGCAAAATTATACTCGGTTTCTTTTTCAAATGATGCGGTTCAAACGAGGAAGGCAAAAGAGAGGAAACGTGAGAGTTTGATATATCATTCTTATAGCTTTTCCAAGTGTATGAGGATTTTTGTTTTCCGTTTATAAAGACTTTTGCAAAAGGTGAGGAGATGGAAGAGCAAAACAATATCAACACCATTTTTGAAAATTACCAAAGCTCTTCTTGCTTATTGAGGGGCGGTTTTGACACAAAAACGTCTACAATACTGGATTTTAAACAACAATATGCTCTTTTGATCAGTATATCGCATCTATACCAGATATATCTTGACAAGTTTTAAATGCCATATTGTTTGCTTCAATCGCACAATCGCACAATCGCACAATCGCACAATCGCACAATCGCACAATCGCACAATCGCACAATCGCACAATCGCACAATCGCACAATCGCACAAATTTATTTGCGGATTTTATTCGGGAGCTTTTTCTTCCCCGCTATGATCACCACCATGAGGGCAGTTTTACAGCATAACTTTTACAGCAAAATAGAAACCCCGCCTGAGGCGGGGTTTCTTAGCCGTTTTATTTTGTTTTTAATCTTGCAATAAATTAGAATTTATAAGCTAAACCAACACGGAAATTATTGATTTTGGAGCTTATTTTAAGCGTATCGTCTGCAAATTTCTGTTTAGCAAAATCCGAATAACGATATTCTGCACGCATGATAACATTATCTGTCATTGCAAAATCAAGTCCACCACCCACTGTATAACCAACCATAGTTTGTGTTTCATCAAACACCTTGCCAGAAGCAAATATAAAAGATGGATCTTCGTATGATTTTGACAAAATTGACATGCTATATTGCATCTTTGCATAGGCTATACCACCAGCAATATAGGGCATCACACGATTTGCAGCAAAACCAATACGTATACGTATTGCACCAGACCATTGTTCTTTTAAAGTAACACTGCTTTGAACCAAGTCATCAATATTGGGTATTGTTTCATCAGAAGATTCAGGTCTGTTAATAGGAAGTCCAGCTTCTTTAAGGACAGCGTTAATAGAGTCTAACGCATCCTCATCTGAAATTCCTTTTTCGTCACCTGTTTTGGTGTCTTTCTTTCCAGAGCAAGTGATATCCGTATCAACACCGAAAACAAAGTTATCGCCAAGATCAATATTGGAACCCGCATAAAGACCCGCTATAAATCCTGATGGTTTGGGAGATAAGTTTTTATCAACCCAAGCCCATTTTTCAGTTGTTGCATCTTGAGCGTAATCTAAAGAGTTTTTACTTGAAAAACCACCAATGTGTCCTCCGAGATAAAGGCCAGTCCAAGAAAAAGGTGGAGCAACAATAATAACAGGTGAAATACTTGTTTTTGGTACTTGGGGAGTTATAATGTCTGCCGCTTGCGCGCTTGAAGTTGCCATTGAAGTGAGAAGCGATAATGTCGTTAAAATTTTTGTTTTCATAAAAATCCCTCTATTTCAAACACATAATGTATTATGCATAACGAAGTTAAAAAATCTATAATTAATATCATAATGAAATATTATTTGTAGCATTATTAATCACAAAAAAGATCATTGAACTCTTTAGGCATGTTTATCTCACTGAAAAATCGCAAATATTTTACGGCATATGTTTTGCGGTATAATGCAGTATCAGAGATAAGATGTTGAGGGTAAGTTTTTAGTGTTTTGAAAACCACTGTTTTAAATGGGCATAGATATTATCTATTGCCTCCATAAGACGAGAAAAATCGAGAATAAGCAAAAAGAGAAAAAAGGCTATCCACTTCATCAGGCGAGACATCATTTTCACACTTTGATAGGTGAGTATCATTTCTTGAAGCATCTCTTTTTCTGCTTCTGTAAGTTCGGTGTTTTTTTCTGTAGTTTTTCTAGCCATGTTTCCACCCACACAAGCGTTCACCTTGTTTATTATGTTTTAAGAGATCTCTTGCTAAGGTTGCGCTGATGACGTTTAAATCTTGCTGGCTTAAATAAATAGGTGTCCAACCAACGCAAGAAGATGCAACTTTATTTGTTGCGCAACCAGTGAGAGAGAGCATTACGCACATTATCATCACTTTTTTTGTTAATTTCATTTTCTACCTCAAGCCGTGTTGTTGCTGCCTTTAAAGTTTTTTCTGTTTGCTTTTGCTGTTCAGCCTTTTTTCCAAGAGTAAAAGCTCTTGCTAAAGCCATAAAAAAAGCGGCTAGAGCCGCACTTGTTACCATCAAATTTTTTTTTATCCACCACATCATAACTATTCCTTTTGAAAATGTTTAACAACAAAAATACCAGAATAGGCTGCTAAAACCACAATGCTAGCGAGTGTCCATTGGATGGGACTCTTGCCTGCTAAAAGCCGTCAAGAACCGAAGATAAATCTATGATCGGAGTAAGGCTTCTGCTCTGAGAGGATTGGTTGGCTTTTTGTTTTCATCCATAAAGATTATAAGCGTTACTCTCGAAAACGTTTAACGACAAAAATACCAGAGCAGGCTGCTAAAACCACAATGCTAGCGAGTGTCCATTGGATGGGACTCTTGCCTGCTAAAAGCCGTCAAGAACCGAAGATAAATCTATGATCGGAGTAAAGGCTTCTGCTCTGAGAGGATTGGTTGGCTTTTTGTTTTCATCCATAAAGATTATAAGCGTTGCTCCCGAAAGCGTTTGGCAACCAAGACAATGCCAGTACAAGCTGCTAAAATCATAATGGCAGCGAGTGCCCATTGGATGGGACCAGTGCCTGCTAAAAAGCCTCCAAGACCGGAGAAGGAACCAATAATTGGTGCAAGGGCTTCTGCTTTGAGAAGCGCCGTTGGTGCATTGGTTTCTACGGTTTGATAATTGGAGGAAACATATGCCCCTTTCGCCCATAAACCCGCCTCTGCTGCACGCCGGTGTGCGAGACCTTGAAGACGCTTCCCGCCTGCTTTGGTCCATTTCTGTAATTCGGATGGTACCGACTCATATTCACCGTTATTGAGTTTTTTTAACAGTGTGGAATTGCAGAAAGCTTCCGTTCCTACATTATAACAAAAGGACACTAACGCTGCGAATTGTTCATCCGTTAAGGAAACGCTAACAGTGCGTTCAACAGCATTCTCAAATTGTCTTAAATCTTGGCAAAGAAGTTCTTCTGCTTGTGTTTCACTGATTGTCATGCCTTCGTAAATAAAAGGTTTTCCGGCGGTGTTTGTATGTCCATAACCAATTGTCCACACCCCAATGGCATCTTTATAGGCATTTAAACGCAAACCTTCCCATTGTTTAATAAGTGCTAGTCCTTCTGATGATATTTTTCTCATATGCTTCTCCATAAAAAAAAGCCCCACTTTATGTGAGGCTGACTGACATCTTAAAAATGAACTTTTCTTCGTCTTTCAAGGAACAGAAGAGCAGTGAAAGAGTCATAAAACGAGCAATTTAGCTGTTGGTAAAACGGCCTATGATTGGTTTTTAAGCGATTGGTTAAAGGTGGTGCTTTAGTGGTATCTTGTTTGAGCGGTAGTAGGGAGGAAGTGGAGTTTATGGCATTCTAACAGCCCCTATAAAGTGGGGATTGTTGATGATTCTTGATGCGTAGCAGTTTGAGAGGGAAAGGTATCACTCTCAAGATTCTATGAGACGCGTTTTTAAAAGCATAGGCTTTTGCTAAAATAGGGAAGTTCTGCATCTTTCTGGAGAGATGTCTTGTCTTTAAAAATAACTCTAGAATTTATGAGAGAGCTTTAAGAGGTGCCATTTTTGAGATAAAAACTGTATGTTGCTTTAATAGCTAAGAGTTACAGTGTTTGTGTTTTATAAATCGCAAAAGCAGGAAAATTTGCTCATAGAAATACATTGAATTCCTAAACCGGAAAGTCGTGCCTTTACTTCTTTCCACCTATGCGCAATAACATTACTACATCATCAGAGATTTATATTCAGTGACTCTTTTTCTATGTGGCGAAACAGAGACATTTTTTCCTTCCTCTGTTGTCACTAAACTCTTCTTAAATCTCTCAGTAAGTGTTTCGCCTTTTTTGTTTACTTTTTCTTGTTCAGCCTCTGGATTTGATTGTACATATTTTTCAAGATGCCTTTTGCTTTGTGTGTGTTTGTAAAAGGTCACTGGAAGATATGGATCTACTTTATCAGGAGAGAGAGTAGTATTTGTTTTACATAACACGCCGTCAATATTATCTTTGTGCATTCTGGTCAATTTTTCAGTTGTGGTATGAAGCTTTTTGGCAAGAGCCAAACTGATGATTCCACATTCAGAGGCGCTGCGTTGAATATCCATCTCCACCTTAGAAAAATGATACTCAGGCAATGCATGTTGCACAGTGAGGTGTATTCTTACTGCCAACAAGAGTGGTATCTCACTGTTGAGCGTTGCCGGTTCAAAAGCTATGAGGGATGTCTTGCCCTCAATGGTTCTATGATCAATCACTACAGAATGGATTCCTCTCTCTCTGTCGTATTTACGATCAGTCTGGAAGATGAAATTCCATTTTTAATTGCTTCTTTTATTGATTGGGAAAGGTCGTGAGATGTCGTAATAAGTTTAAGATTTAATCCTTGATATTTACGATTGGCTTGGTCTATCAGAACTGGCATCAGTTTAAGATCTGTCTCTGCATAATGGTACCCGCCTTTGAACTATTTTCCGTCAGCAATATCACTTTCTAGCTCTGCAATAATCTCTTGCAATTTTTCATGCTGGAAGGGGATATTTTTTTCTTTTTCGATGTTGAGTTATGCTAAAGATGTAGGGAGACTGTTTAAGGGTTCATTGGCGATAGCACCTTCTTGCGGTTGTGATGAACTCTGCGCCGTGTTTTTTGAATCTTGTGGTTTCATACTCTAACCTCCATGTTAATCATCAACATGGAATGCTCTGTTTCTATTCTGGTTGAATCATGTTTGGTATGGTTTTCCTTATCTTTATGGTCTCACCTTTTTTGATTACGACAGTTGAATTGCAACTTTATGTGAAAGCTTTCCTCTCTTTTTTGTGTTTTACAAACAGGAAAAGCAATGGAATGGGTTACTGTGAAAACACTTCATCCATTAAACTGGGATATAGTGCTTAACTTTCTTCGACCTATGCGCAACAGTATTACTACATTGTCAGAGATTTATATTCAGTGACCCTTTTTCTATGTGGCGAAACAGAGACATTTTTTCCTTTCTCTGTTGTCACTAAACTCTTCTTAAATCTCTCACCAAGAGTTTCACCTTTTTTGTTTACTTTTTCTTGTTCAGCTCCCGGATTTGCTTTTACATATTCTTCAAGACGTCTTGACCCTTGCGTGTGTTTGTAAAAACTTGCTGTAAGATATGCATCCAACTTATGAGAAGGTAAAGGCGTATTGGGTTCACATAAAATACCCTTCACATTATCCTCGTGAACTCTTGTTATTTTACCAGATTCGGTATGAAGTTTTTTAGCAAGAGCTAAACTGAATATTCCACATTCAGAAGAGCTGCGTTGGATATCCATTTCCACCGTGGCAAAATGACAATCAGGCAATTGAGCATCGCTAACAGCCGTTTGTATCTTCAACGCCAACATCGCTGCGGGTATATTCTCACATTTTGTAGGTTGATAATATCAGGGATCTCTTTCCATCAGGAGATTAAGGTTTATGGATGCAAAGTGAAATCAAATGAGAGTGCGTGTATTCTATAGATGAATACATTTCACTGTCCTCAAAAACAATGTTTTACACTTTTATAGGTTTTACAATCTTGTGAAAAATAAGGATGAAATTTAGACAAACAAAAACCTTCCCCGCGAACGTTATTAAATACGATTTTTCATACACTGTCAACAGAAAAATAAGGTCATATGTTTTTATTTTGCCAATGGTTGGTTGGGCAATAAAGTTTGCTGGCTCATTGGAGAGCGTTTTTTGATGTGAGAGAATAACTTTCAATTTTTTAAAAACAACATTGTCTCTCTGTATAGGAGGGCATTATGTGACAGTGTTGATGCATAGGCAATGAAATTGATGCCGTTGTAGCGGTATCTTATTGCTTTATCATGATCATTTATCATTGTTCTTTTTGAATGAGAACCCCGAATACCGCCGGAATACCGTAGATTTTCTCATTTCAAATTTGTGTATACGACCAAAATCACTTGCTTACTGGTACAGTCATTTCAAAAAACGAGCAACAAAAATTCAAACAGTTTTTTGAGAGGCGGATAACCTCTCAAATTTTTATGACCGCTCTCCAAAATCATAACACCAGACCCCGCGTTTCATGAGAGGACTAACAATCCTTTGGTTTTTATGGTCAAGGCAACCCCTACGGGGCGCCTACGGCGTCCTTGACAAAAGAACCATAACGGGCTTGTTTGGTTCCTCTCACGCGGCTCCGAAATCATGATTAAAGTGGAGAGCTTATATGTAAGGGCACCTAAATGGCGCTTTATAGTATGAAAAATAAAGAGATTTTAGTGACAAACCTATCAAAGTGACCTCTTTCGTAAAGTCTTCAAGATCGATTGGGGGCTTATGAGACAAGACATTGATTTATTAAGGATAATTCATTGTTTTGCGTGTTGAATGAGAACCTCGACCGCTAGAATACTGTAAGATTTTCTCATTTCAAATTTGTGTGTGCTGAATTAATCAAAATCATTTGTTTGTGACGAGCAAGCAAGCTTGGCATGTGGGCAAATCTATAAAGAAAGGAAGAAAGCCTCTTTATGAATTGTCGCAATGCAAGGGTATTCGCAACATTGGGGGCTGGCACATAGAATCTGGAAAAGAGAATGAGGGATGCCGGCTTGAAAAGTGCATTCTTTGTTTAACCGTTAAAATGTTTATGAAGCGCATTCAGAATCATGCGCAGTGAATTGACAAGTGAAGGGAGCGGTTGATCTTCTACGACAAGATATTGTAACGCGGCATGAAAATTGTGTTGGCGATGTAGATTTTGTGCTTCTTGAATCGCTTTTTTCATGTCTTCATAGTGATTACTTGCTCTTTGAATCCACTTTTTGTGTGCTTTTTCATCAGATGCATGCGTAAATTCATCATAATAGCCGCTTGGCAAGCCTTTTGCACATAAATAGTCGTTTCTAATTTGGAGATACCTTTGTGCAGTATCATATTGCTCTTTACTGATGCCTGATCGATCCTGTTTATATCCAAGTAAACAAAGGCGCCCAATATAGGAACTTGAAAGCGGATTTTTCGCTTCTTCTATGGTGAGGCCAAAGTGTTTCGCACGCATTTCAATCGTAAGAAGAGGAGGCGCTGTACGTGGTTTTTGTGCCCGCGAAATACGGCCATTGGGTTCTCTAGGCTTTCCTGCTATTCTAGGTCTACCGCGTTTTTTACCTATTTTCATGAACCTACCATTTGAATTTAAAAGAGATTGCTTGTTTAAGAAGAACAGGGAAACTTCATGATCCCATTGGCTGTGCAGAAAATTGTTGTCGATAAAAGCAGGACAATGTTGTTTTTTTCTCTTATATTGCGTGCAATGCTTCTTGGAGGGCAAAACAACTCTTGTCTGTTCACCACCATTTCTTGCTCTTGATAACCGGTTATTTGCTTCCCATAGAAATTTTTGAACATATCTTGAAAAGGGTGGGAGTCGAGAAATTCAAGAGCGCTTTCTGCCAAAGGAGAATGAAAAAATATAATGGAATATTTGGGGAATATATCGGGGATATACCCAAGGATATCCTTGGGGAGATATTTGGTAATTTTTTCAAGATGTGTTTTCTGATGGGATGTCTTATTTGCTTTCTGCTTGAGGAGGATTTTGTGGGCGTTCTCAACTTCTGCTCCTGAGGCTGTTATTTTGCTGTTAAGTGCAGCATGAAGGATACCGGATGCATCTCTTTATAAAGTCTCTCTTACCTTTTTCGAGGAAAGTTTGTTGTCTGTTGAACAGAATATCCTTATAGAACACAAATTTTATTCCCCATAATTATATCACAGTTTAGCTTCATTTTTCAAATGAAATATCCGTCTTCTTTCAATAAAACAAAGGTAATGACTGAGGAGGTAATGATAAAAGTAAGGGACAAAACTATCTGGTTTTGTTGTTTTTTATTGTTGCCTTTTTCTTTTTATGAATATCCTTTATAGAATATAAAATAAATTCCTCTCCTTTTCCCGTTCTGTAAAAAATACTTCTTGCCATCGGATTTTTCTGAAAGATGGGAGGCAATTTTGAAAAGAGCTGTTGTTTTTTCTCCCGCGAATATTTTTTTCAATATATCGAGTATGTGTGTTGCGTAATATGTATTCTGCCGTTTTTTAGACACACATTTTTAGACACACCGCGGATCTTTTTGATGAAATCTTGTGAATGGGGATTGAAAATTTTTATGGGGGCTATTATAGGCGCTTTTTACGCAGAGAGCTATTAAGACCTCCATGTGCTTTGGGTGTTTGTTTATTAAGGCGCAAAGAGCTTATACCGCATTGTCGGTGCTGCTTTGATTGTAACAAACAGGCGGTTTTATAGTGGTTGGGCTTTTTTCTCTCTATGTTGAGGTATGCTTTTATACGTGTCTCTGTGTGGACGGGGGAAAATGTGGGAGAGCTTTAAGCCGGTGCCTCATGAGAGGTACTAAATATTTAAGAAGTGGGGGCATATTTGCATGACCATAGATATATCACAACACGACTCTGCTCAAACACAGGGTACGAAGACAAGATCATATTCAACCTTTGATAAGGGATCTAAACTCTTGGCTTTTAAAAGCTCTATGATCCTTTCAATGAGAGATTATAAAATAATCCTCTGTATCGCTTTGGCTCTGTTGATTTTAGGGGCCCTTCGTGCAGTGTATCTGCCTGTATTTCTCCTAGGGTTGTTTACTGGTAGAATTTATGGTGGGGACGGCGGCTTTTTTGATTTTACCATTTTCTTGCCGGTTTTTATCTGGGGATTGTCTATCATATTCTTACCGGTCGTTTTGACGCTTCATGTCTTCTCAATCGTCGTTTGAAAGCAATGTTGCAGAAATTGGAAAAATCACCTGAACAACAAGACAAATCCGTTTTTGCACAAACAAAATAGGGGAAAGAAATGATTATTTTTACAATATTGTTCGGTATTCTTGCGTTTTTTGGTCTTATCATCATTGCTATTTTAAACAGTATGGTCCTTGTTGGAATTTATTACCTTTTTTCAAACGTGCGAGATTGTATTTCGACATGCAAAAGGAACTAGAAGAGTAAAAAAAGCAATAGGTGCTCTTCTAAAACCTATGGTAAAGAGAGAAGAAGAAAAATTAAGCAAAGGGTGTTGCTCCTTTGCTTAATTTTTCTTCTTTTTGTAAGCCCTAAGGGATTTTTATTCCTGTTCTCTCGATCTCGAGCTCTAAGTGTCCGTTCTGAAAATCGACACTGTTCTGACAGTCGACATTGCGGTTTATAACTGCAATTCTTACATTACAAAGCTTTTCCCTCTCTCGCTCTAAAATCTTCCTGTTTTCCTTGGTTCTGATATGTTTTCTATTGAATCATTTCTTTCATGTATGATTTCATTTTTTGTAGAATTTATAAATCAATGAAAGTGTTTCGCATTCTGATGGGTATAATGAAACTGATCTGTAAGAGCAAAATGTTTCTTTCTGAGAGAAAAGTCTGCGTGTCTCCATCACAAAATGGCTTTCGACAGGAAGAAGAGAGAGTAAATCATTCCACTTCGTTTTATGACACAATTTTAACAGGGTTTGATTTGGTCAATTGGCAAAGAAGGGTGAAGGAGGTGTGCGTGGTTATTATGATCGTGCTATCGTGTTTTCTCAGGAGATTTTGACTTTGTGCTGCTGTCATTTTATATTAAACGATTGCTCTGTTGCTTGAAAAGGCTCTCTTAAAAGACAGGGTAGCATTGGGAAAAGCAATCCGATAAGAGATGACGATATGGGGCAATCAGTATAGAGAAGGCGGTGGGGAAAATGCGCCAGTTTTATATTTAAGGGTTTTACTTTTCCTGTTTTGGATGTTAAAAACGCTTCCATTTGCTGTACGAATTTTGACACTGTATGATTTTTTATCAACTGTGCTTCATCGGTTTAGGAGCTGAAAAGCTTAGAAACTGAAAAGCGTGGTTGAAAATATGATGAAGAAGGTATGAAAGAGTTCATACACGTGAAAAAGTTTGTACAATTGTGAAATTTAGATTTGTAAAAATTGAAATTTGTGAAAATTTAGGCTGGTGCCCTCGTGAGGGGTGCATCATATTTAAGAAGTGGGGGGGGGGGTATCAGCGTGGACATTGATAAGTCACAGCACGAATCTTTTTAAAAGGAAGAGGATATGGCTTTTGTATCTCAAAGAGTGTTGGGTAAAGAATCGCGGCTTTTTTTCTTCAAAAACAAGATGGTTCTTTCCACAAAAGATTATGTCATCGTTTGTTGTCTCGCTATGATAGCATTGATAGCGGTAGCCGCTACAACTTATATGCAACCCTTGGAATTTTTTCATGTGATATCAAAGGAGCAGCTTCAAGCTATGGCTAAGGAGCAGTTTCAAGGGGGGATTGCAGGAAGGTTTTAATGCACAGTTTGTGCAAAAAAGTTATCTTCAACAAATGAAGATGTTAGAATTATGGCGTGCCGCTGGGTGGAATGGCGTGTGGGCTTTTATATGTCTCTTACCACAAGGGCTTTTGGGATGTCTTATTGGATTCTTTCCATTCATTGTTTTCCTCCGCGCCATATTGAAGCGGGAACTAAAAGGAATGATACAGCAATTGGAACAATCGATCGAGCAGCAAAAGACCAATGACTTAGCAGAACACAAAAGGGGGAGAAAATGACAGTTTTTTTCGTATTGACCATAATATTTACAGGATTGTTCATGCTGCTCGCATTTAGCATGATTACTGTTTCCACCATGATGATAATCATTGCAATTCATTACTCTTTTGTGAAATGTGCGGGATTGTTGTTCAGCATGTTTTGGAAACTCAAAAAGAGTGCAATGTAGAAATTAGGTCATTATGAGAGAGAGAAAAAGGTGCAAAATGCAGTTCTTGGTACGAAGTTCAGTGCTTTGCCTTTAAAGAATCTTTTGCGCTCTCAAGAAGAGAGTATAGAATAATCTTTTGTATAGCTTTTCTCCTTTTTGTCCTTTTTGTGGGATTCACCAGTTTAGTTTTATGGCGTTTCTCCCAAAATCTGTGTTTTTCTTGCAAATGAATGCCCCTGCTTTGTTGCGCATTGGTGAAGTTGTTTTTAAGACGTATTTTGGGGGCTGGGCCTGTATCGTTTTCTTCTTACCGGTGATTTTGATACTCTACACGATATTCCAGTATGGAGTGAAAAAAATGATAAGAAAATTGGAAACGTTTGCTTAAGTTGCGGCTAAACCGATAAGTTTATACAACCCGAGAGGGAAGAAAAATAGCTGTTTTTATAAAATATTTAGGTTTTTTAGGACTCACCATCATAGGCATTTTATTCTTTTTATTCTTTGTGGTCATGATTAGGCTTCCTTATTTTTTATCAAGTATGTGAAATGCTACTGTAAAGTAACACGAGAATTGAGAGAGAGCAGGACACAGCAAAAAAATGCAATACAACATTTGCGTGGTGATAAGAAAGAAATGAAGAGGCAAAGTGTAGCGCTTGATACAAAAATACGCCCTCTTTCTTTTAAAGAATCTCTGTGGCCAAAAGAATGAAAAATACTCTTTTTTATTTCTCTCATCATTGCGGTTTTACAAGCCTTCCCCTCTGTAGGAAATTGGCAATGGTGGAAGAGTGGTGTAGGTGTCTTTATCACGCTGGTGTTTGGAAGTCTATTGAGGGTGCTTTTTCTATTGTCTCCCGTTATTGGGGTGTTCTTTATCAAATTAACTGGCAAACTGAGAAAAACACTTCAACAACTGGAAGAAGCCATTGAACAACGCGATAAAGCACTGTGTGTGCAGGACGCGATAGGGGGAAAAGATGACCAGTAGTTTTATAGCATTAATGGGTCTCCGTTTTTTGTCTTGGACAATAATAGGCATTTTAATAACTCTGCCGGTTTTGGTGCTTTATTATCTGTTTATCAAGCGTGCGCGGTTATATTGTAAAGTGAAAAAGGAACTGAAACACGTACTTAAAGAACGCGATAGCGTGCTTGAGCAGAGAGCAAAAAAAGAAAAGCACAATGAAGCAGGATGCAGAGTTGGATAAAAAACAGCTTGCCCTTTCTTGGTAAGATTATAAAAGAATATTTTATATCTCGACGGTTATTTGCCTCATCTTAAAATTTGCATGGTGGGGTGATTTCCTTTCTTTTGCCATCTTACAGCCGTTTGCATGGATGCTTGCCTTTGTCATTTTTTTCTTACCAACCATTTTGCTGCTTCGCATCAGAGTGACGCGTAAGTTGAAAACAATAGTTCAACAATTGCAAGAAGAAACTTAGTAACCAAGAGCAACGAATGCGTTTACACACTCTCATGCACAGAGACGTAAAGCTTTTTATCGTGTTCCCCTTTCTATTCGTTCTATCATTGTTGCTGTTGGCTCTTATGTTAAGGGGAGAGTCGAAGCCCTGACTGCTCCATAAAACTCTTTGAATCTTGCGGATATATCTTCTGTATTAAAAATGTCTTTTGCTTTAAAGTTGCGCCCTCTTCTTCTTTTTGAGTGTAGGAAAGCTTCTTGGTGAGGGGAGAGTAGCTTGCCAATAAAGAAAAAGACACAAAAGAGTGCTCAAACACGGCAGGGCGTTTGTTTCCTATGGGGAAATCCAACAAGGGAAATTCGTGAAAGGAAACCTGTTAAGGGCAAATCCATGAAGAGCGAAACAAGCGGGTTTGAAACAGATGTGTATAGGGATGGGAAGAAAAAGCGCAACAAGAGCTTTGTAAAGATTGTGATGATCATGAAACTTTGACCATGCAAGGCGCATCAGCACTTTATGAAAAAGCGTATCAGCACTTTTTATAAAGATGATGAGGAAAGACTGTTTGCAATTGTGATCTGAAGTGTTCTTATGGTCTTCTTTTCATCTAAGAGGGGTGTTACGCTTTATGGAGAGAAAAACGTGTGTTTAAAAAGCAATCAATTGTTGAGAAAAACAAACAGCTTCTTTATACGAGGTAAAAAACAGCTTAGAAATTTTAAAAAGCGTAAAAAAGCGGAGGAAAATGAGGGAAAATCCAACAGTTTATAAAGAAGTACGCTCTTTTTTGTTTGAAGAAGCTTTGCTTTCAGGAAGAGAGTACAGGGTTCTTTTTTGTCTCTCTGTCATCATTGTAGCGATGAGAATAGGCATCTTGGCAGCAATGCTGTTGGGGTGGGTGTCGCCAGGATGGCAAAATAACACTCTTTCTATTGTCTTAGTGGGTTGGGATATTGTAGCGGTATGTCTTTTTGTTTTTATACCGGTGATATTTGTGCTTCGTGTTCTCTTGGGGTATTTTTTGAAAAAAAATATTCAGAAGTTGGAAGAAGAAACGCGGCAACGAGAAACAATAAGTTGGGAGCAATAGGGAAGAGAGATGAGCAGTGATCTTAAAATCATCATTATCATAGGAATCCTGTTTGCGGCGGTTTTTGCTGTTTTCATTGATATGTTCATTTTTACACTTTATTATTCTGTATTGAAGCGGGCGAAAATCTATTGCCAGATAAGAAAAGAAATCAAAAGGGTGCGGAAACAACACAATACACCGCTTGTGTCGCTATATGGGGGACAGCCAAGTTTGAATCAGACAACTGGAAAACAGGTATGGGAAGAAGCGCGACAAGAATTTTATAAAGATGGTGATGATGAGAAGTTTTGACCATGGAAAGTGCAACAGTGCTTTTAACGAGCTTGGGGTGTTTGGTTGAAATTAAGGGACAAGGGGATCATTTGGCGACCTACTCTTTGCCTGATCGCCAAGTGCAGATTCTTTATCATGATGAGAAAGTGAAGGATCATGATAAGAAAGTGAAAAATTATCCGCAATTTGATTATGGACTTTAAATGACGACGAGTATTTTGCTGCTGTTTGCCAGATTATACATTCCTATTATTCTAAACCTTTGTTAGTGATACAACTGAATTTTGAGGCGAAGGGACTGGAAATTTTTGAAAAAAGGGGCTGTGCAGGGGCTTAAAGCAAGCGCTTCATGAAGCTTTGGAAGAAGCGGTAGGGGATTTTGGTTTTTATGAATTGCTTCGTTCCCAATATGCGCTTCCACCTTGGGAAAAGGATGAAGTAAGCTGGTGTCTTACTTGTCTGCGTGATCTTGGAGCTTTTGCATTGTTTGGCGATTTTAAGATTTTACGCTTTTACAGAAAAGTCTTTGCAGAAGGTGATGAACTTGGCGGTGGGGAAAGGCGCTTCGAGACAAATATCTTCTGTGTTAGGCATCGAAGAAATCCATCTTGAATGTGCTGTGGTAATGACTCAAGAAGGCGCTAAGGCAAAACAACTCAGTTATGATTGGCTTGAATAAGGGGGTGAAAAATTGTCTATGAAAGTGGAAAGCTATCAGTATTTTGGAACAAGAGATTTAGAGTTGCGTAACAGAAAAGGGTTTTCCATAAGAAAATTGTTGAGGAAAAAAACAACAATTAAGGGAACAGGGTTTTATTGTGCATGATGAGAACATAATGGGTGAAGTGGATGGAAAAAACGATCGCTACGATATTCTCTTTATAAGTGATGGGGAATTGAAGTTCATGGATATAAAAGTAAGGACTTGAATCAATCAGCTGTTGAGAAAAGCAAATAGCTTCTTTATACAAGATAAAGAAAAGCTTAGAAATGAGAGAAATAGAGAGTAAAAAATGAAGGGGAAAAATCAGTGTGGGATAAAGGATGGAGTTCCTTTCTGTGTAAAGAAATACGAGCTTTTTCTTTAAAGAATTATAAAAGGGTGTTACGCTGCTTTCTTATGATGTTCTGTGCATTTTCCATCATGACGGCTTTGGAGACACCTGTTTGTGCCAACCCCTCGCTCCAACCGTTGCAAGGTTGGTATGGTGTGGAGCATGTGATTTTTCTTCTACCAGTTTTGATCTGGGTTTGCTTTCTCATACCTTTCCCTGTCCTTTGGGGACTCCATAGTCTTCGAGAACGTAAATTGAAAAAAACAATGCAGCAAGAGGAAGAAATAACGGAGCAGCAGAATAAATCGGACAGGGGATAAGGTGTTCCCATGGATGGGGTTGCTTTTCTTCTCCTCACGATTATGACCTGGCCATTTTGATCACTATGATCATCGTGGTGCCTTATTATTCTTTTTTCAAGCGTTTGAGGTTGTATTACAAGGTCAAAGAACAAAAACGCATGAGGGAAGAGCATCCGTAGCGCTTTTTTGATCTGCAAAACAAGGAAAAAGAGAGAGAACAAAAAAGTTTAGGAGCAGATACAAAGGCAAATTTCTTTGTGTTCAAAAAACGGCTCACTTTTTCTCGAAAAGATTATGTCATTATATTCATCATCTCTCTCATCATTATGGCTTACAAAGGCTATATTTATAAGACTTTCTTTCAACAGATGGGGTACCATGGAGATCAAATGAGAATTGTCAATGCTGCCATTGCCTTTTCAGTGTTGGCTTTTCTTTCGGTATGTGTTTGGGCAACGGTTCCTGTTATTTTGGTGTTTCGCGCAGTCTTAACTTCTCAGTTAAAAAAAAGATTCAGCGATTGGAAAAATTCACATTGCAACAAGAGCAATCTAGGGAACGTGAGAGGGTGACAAATGGATGAGATGTCTGCGTTTGCGTTTGCTATGATGAAATTAACCTTTCTCTTAGCTTTTTGGGGTGTCATATTTGATGTTTTCTTAACCATAGCAGTTGTTGTGCTATATTATTCTTTTATCAAGTGTTGGATAACGTCTTACAAGGTGTCGGAACAATTGAGAAAAGCGATGAAAAAACGTGCGTGAGGCTTTGAATTATCATGGGGAAAGCAATGTTACAGAGAAGAAGAGATTAAAACTGCGTAGAGGTGCAGAGGGCATTTCTTTTCTCTGGATAATTCTTGATGTTTTTTAAGGAGAGATTGTTGCACGATCTTATTGTTCTCAAAGCCTTTGACATAAGATTGTCAATCAATGGACAATTGAAGCGGTCAAAAAATGTGCTTGAGGTTTGGTGCGTTATGAAAATGGGGGTGGTCATTAAAAATTGCGCAAGTGTAAAAAAGGGCACGGGAAAATGAACTGGATCATGAAGTGGAAAAATTCAGCATTTCATAAAAAACTGCGCTTTTTTTTGCTCGAGTACGAGCTTCTTTCCGCGCGAGAATTTATAGTCATTTGTTCCCTCTCTCTCATTCTTGAGCTGTGTTGCAGGATGCTCTCTATACCATCCTTGGAACAATGGGAATTAACAGTGAAGCAGGATACTACTCTTTTTTCTATTTTCGTGATCTGGGAAGTCATGACCGTGTGTGTGCTTGCCTTGATACCGGTTTTGTTGATAGCCTGCATCATATTGTGGTGTTTGTTGGGAAAAAATTTTCGGAAATTGAAAAAAGCAAATCAGCAACGGGGAAAAATAACCTCTTTGCAAAATAATCCGTTTCAAAGGAGAGAGAGCGGAAATAAGTTTATAACACTCTTTGTTATCGTGCTTGGAATCGTGACGGTGTTTACGGCTTTTTCTTTCTTGTTTCTTTTCGAACTTTATTATGGTGTCTTTAAGCAGGCGAAAATGTATTACCAGTTAAAAAAACAACTGAAAAGCGTGCTAGAAGGATACAGTGCTTGAAAAGCCATGAGGGGGGAAAATGAATGGCGGAGAGGGGAGAAAAAAGGAGCTTATGAAAATTGTGATCATGAAGTTTTGAGCATGAAAAGCGCTGTTGCGCTTTTAAAGAACTTGGGGGGATTGCTTCTTTATTGAAGGGCAGGTTGGTTGTTTGGTGAGGACCTTTTGATCTTAAGCGCGAAGTGTCAATTTTTTTAAAGTAAGAGAATCCGTAAAGAGTATCCGCATTTGATTGCGGATTATTTCATCATGGTTGGCATTGTTGCTTGCTAAATGCTTCATTCTTAGCATTCTCAAATTTTGCCATTGGGGCATCTGAAGTTAGTGATTTGTGGACTGGAAATTTTTGAAGAGAGAATCACTGAGGATTTTTTGCAAGCGCTTGATGAAGCTTTAGAATGGGGAAAATTTTGCCTTTAGGAAATTTTTCGCTTTCATGAGAGCATTTTCTTTGGGGAAAAGGACAGTTTGATTCGGTGGACAGAAGATAAAACCAAGGCAGTGATTTTGTTGCATCTTGGTGCTTTTACATGGCACGGCAATGGGAAACCTGCTTCTTACAGAACAAGCTTGGTAACAGGAAAACTGCTTGGCTGTGAAGAAGGTATCTTTGATATGAAGTATTTTCAATACGAGGTATCTTCGATACGATGCTTTTCGATGTGCTGCGATAATGGCCAAAGAAGCTGCTGAGATTAAGAAATGCTGGGATGTGTTGTTTGAACAGCTTGCGGAGCAATTGTCCATAAAAGACGAAAGCTCTCCCTGATTCGAATCAATGACCCAAAATTGTCTCTCAAAAGAAAGCTTTGCATAGAAAAGGCGTTGAGGAACAATAAGAATGAAGGAAACAGAGCTTTCGTGGTGTCGTGTGATAAGCCCGTCATAATGGAAGCCTATGGGGGGAAATATTCTTACTCTTAAGGATGGGAAATGCACCTTTATCGAAACAACACTTGATGTGTTTTGAATGTTTCATTTTAAAAGAAAAGAGCTCTTTTATACGCGATGAAACACCGCAATTGAGAGAAAATGAAAAATCATAATAAATGGGAGTAGACACAAGATCGCTTGAAGCTATGCGTTGAAGAATCATCAATATTACATGCGCACTTCTCTGTTCTTGAAAGAAAAGACTGCTGCATCATCTTAAGATCGGATTATTGATTTCGTGGTGTAAAGGGAACGGGATAGAGATTCATGTGTCTTAAAAAGAGAGCGGACGTCTCTTCCTGCTTTTGGCTTCTTATGCATCAAGGGTAAGAGTAAAGGAGAGCAAAACCTTTAGTGCAAGGTTTTGCGGCTTTGTCTTTGAAGCTAGTCATATAAGTCGTTAGGAGGGCAAGTTGTTAGCAGGTTTTTCTTGCTCGAGAGCAACAAATTCCGTGAGAAATGAATTCTATGACAGATTGGTGGAGTTTAGGAATCTTCTCCCTTTAGAGTGAGAAGAAAATCAAGCGAGAATAAAAAACGTTATAGGAAACAAAACAAACGGATCATTGATAAAAAGAAAAGCCAAATAAAACCAAGGCCCCAATCTTTATTGGGGCCTTGTTAGCTTTCATTTTCTCTTATTGTCTTATTCCACATATTGTGGAAAGCACTTCAGAAATTTATGAGCTCCTCTCTCTCTTCAGTGTGTTGCGAAAAGCTTGTTGATGAAAAACGTGATAACAGAACACAAAAATCCAACCAATGCGTCCAGTAATTTTTTTCCTTTTGTGTATAAATCTTCCTCATACCTATTTCTTGCGCCATAGTTACTATCCACTAATAGTATATCCGATTTCTCAAATGTACCACTTGCTGGCTCAAGAAGATTTAAATCATCTTGATCAAATTCATCAACAGTATAAGGAGTAACAATAGGTGCTTTTTCTTGATTGACTATACGATCAGATTCTTGAATCGCAAGAGCTAAACCAGCTGTAATTGCCCCCGCTATGAAAAAATATCTGATATTCATAGTTTTTCTCCTATATTTATTTACAGAAATAAATATCAAAATGGATCATATATAAATTCAATTTAAATAACTATAGTAAAAATACAACAATCATAAAAAAGAGTAAATTTTGTCTAGAAATTGACAAAATTTACTCTTAATTGCCTTAATCATTTCTTTCAGAAATTGTTTTATGGAATACATAAAAGTGGTTTTGAAGGTTTTTTTTAAAAAGAGGGTCATATGAAAATGGGTAACATAAAGAGCTGCTGGCAAACCTCTTTTTATGCCATAGGAAAGAAGGCGCTTATAAAAGCGGAGCATGAAAGCTGAGGTTTCCCCGTAAGGGGGTGGGATGCATCCTGTGAGGGTTGGGGTGCATCCCATGAGATGAGGGTGTGTTTCTATGAGAGTTGGACACATCCTATGAGGGGTGGGATGCATCCTGTTGAGGGTTAGGGTGCATCCCATGAGATGAGGATGTGTTTCTATGAGAGTTGGACACATCCTATGAGGGGTGGGATGCATTCTGTTGAGGGTTAGGGTGCATCCCATGAAAGCAAACATACCCTTTGTAAGAAAAGGAGAGATCATCAGTTTGCATTTCTTATCTTATAAATATTGCGCTTATATCCTTAATATTTGAGATAATTGTGTGATAAAATTTGTGAGGTTTGTTTCATAGCAGAAGAAATTGAAAAATCTATAGTCATTTGAATATTTTTATTCTGTTGTTTTTTGTTTTTGTTTTGTTTGTAAAAGCTTCATAAGGCTTACGCCTATAAAGTTTTTGCCTTATAGAAATAAACATAATGAAACACTCTACAAAAGAATTATAGTTATTATTCTGCCCTGAAAATCTGTAAATAATATGTCTAGATTAGAGATTATTTTTATTCAAATGTACTCTGTTTAAATTATTTTAGAATACTATAGGTAACATATTATTGATACAAAAAGCACAGTTTTAAAAAAATATCATTTTTACGGAAAGAATAAGTCTGTAAACTTGCTTGTGTGTAAGTAAAATACTGGGAATGATGTTCAATACTTGATGGGTGAAAACCTGACAGACGCATTATGTTAACCAGCCTGAAAAGATTGCAAATTTTTGTAAGAGTGAAAGAATTATGAGCGTGCTTTGGGCGGCGGTGGTTTGTGGTGGGGCGGTTGCTTGGTGAAGGGATATAAATTGAATCCTTATTATGAGGATTCCCAATGAAATTGGTTCCCAATAACATTGGTTTTTGCCATTCTTTTGATTCGTTTTTGGCGGTCGTACTTTTGCCCTTTTTGGTTTTTTCAATCTTTTATTGGATTTTATTCGTTTTATGAGGGCATTGATGTTGTGGGAGGGTGAAGTTCTCATCTGCTCTTTTGTTGTTTGGATGGAAATAGGATTCAGAGTTCTTATGGCTTGCATATCCCCAATGAAATGCCAATAAGTCTAAACAATCTCGTAAATGGTCAGCAAGGGAGTGTTGTTTGCGTTTTGAGGCACTTAACTCTTTAATCGCTTGATCATAACCAACAACTTTTTCTACAAGAGAATAGCCAAGAATACCAAGGGTGATCTTGATTGCTTTTAAATGATTGGATGCCTCTATTTGTCGTTCAATAGGGTGGGTGTACCCTTGGCTTTCTTCAACCTTTTCCCGCGTGTAGTCGGGACTCATGTGGAGATCTGCTTGGCTTTGACGCCAATAAACATAAAAACGTTCTGCTGCTCTATATTGCGCTTTGCTGATATGCCCTTTTGCGTATAAAAGCGCAATGGGACGGCTTTTTGCATTGGCAATGGCTTTTATGGTGCGCGGATTGCTGGAGCTTTCTGGATGGGTTGGTTGAAAATAGGGATTGCTCGTTTCAACAGAGACTTCTTGCGTTTTTAAATGGCCAATGTGCTGTTGCTCTTTATTGTGTGCGGCAAGAACAGACGTTTGTGTCGTTTGTTCATTTTGCTGTTCTTTTTTCTTTTGATGATTCATTCTCATCTCCTCAAAAATTATCGGTCCTTTGTTTTAAAAAATAAAATGTCAATTGGTCTGGGTATTTGGTGGTCTGGGTGCTTAGTGATCTGGGGGGCTGGGGAGCGGAGGGGCAAACTTTACTGGGGCATTTTCCTCTTTGAGTGGAGTGTGAGTGAAGCTTGAGGGGAGGATTGGCAATAGGGTGTGTGATGTGTTCCGCTTGTTAAGGATGATGTTTTGTTGCATTGTGGGCATAGGCTGGGTATGCGTTTTTGCACATAAGGGAGTGGGGTATAGCTGTTACGTGGGGTCTGGTTTTACAGTGGTTGGTGTTTTGTTGTGTTGTCGGTGGGATCTTCATTTTTACTTATATGGTCGCCAAGCATATGGGTATAACGGGGGGGCAATTCTTGGAGGTGATGGGGTTTTTCTTCATTTTAAAGGCTGTCTCTGAGTTTGTTTATGTGGAAGCGGAGCGCTTTGGTGTCAGTTGGCTTTGGTTCTCGAATAAATGGGTGTTTTGCATCGTTATAGGTATTGTTTTTGGCACTATCCTTGGTAGTCTTCACGTGGGAGCGAAGCGTTTTGGTATTACGCGAGGTTTGTTCTTGAAAGGGGGCATATGTACATGAAGGGTTTTCTTGAAGGCGGTGGTGTTTTGTTGCATTGTTGGAAATGTCCTATTTTTGCACATAAGGGAGCGAAGCGTATGGGGGTACTTGGTGGGAGGTCTTGATCGGGGTGAGGCTTTTTGCATTGTTGGAGTTGTCGTTGGTTTGGCTTATCAGAGAGTAGGATGGGCTGATGTTGCGTGCTTTGTTGCTCTTGAAGGAGGCGGTGTTTCCCTGCATGGTGGGAATTGTCCTTGGTTTGGCGTGTAAAGGAGGTTTTGCGGGATTTGCCTATAATGGAGCGAACCGTAAGCAGGTGAGAGGGCGTTGGTTCTCGAGGGATGTTGTGTTTGGGGCATTTGGGGAGTTACCTTTCCTTTTATTTATGAGAGCGTAAGGTGTGTTGGTGTGCTATGGGATTGGTTTTTATAAAGGAGCGGGTTTTTGCGCATAAAGGAGTGGGGTGTATGGTTGTGATGCGGGGTGTGTTTTTTAAAGCAGTGGGGTTTTACTTCATTGTTGGTCTTTTTCTTGGGAGTGTGTGGGGGGGTGCTGATGCGCAAGAGTTGTTCTTGCGGGTTTTCGTATTTTCTTGCTTTGTTGGAGTTGTTTTTATTTTTGGTTGTGTGGGCGTAAAGAGCACGGTTGTGATGTGGGGATTGTTTTTGATGGGGGTGGTATTTTGCTCCATTGTTGGAGGGGTTTTGTTTTTTATACGTGAGGGCGCCAAACATATGGGAGTGAGTTGGCTTTGGTGCTCGAATGATTTTGTGTTTTATGTCCTTTTTGGATTTACTTTCCCTTTTGTTTATGAGGGCGTAAGATGTGTTCGTATTGTATCTGCTTGGTTCTTGGAAAAAGGATTTTTTCTGGGGTCTTCAAGATAACGCCTTGGAGTGAGGTCCTGTTCCTGTGAACAGCGGTAGCGGTAAGTTTTTTGGTCAAACCAGAGACCAATTTTGCCTTCAAAATCACCTGAACGTTGTTTGGCAATGTTCATAATAACGCTAGGACGTTTTTCTAATTCTGCTTTTTCTTCTTGTCTGGGGGCGGCAAAGATTTTGTCTTCTAATGATCGATTACGCCAAATGGTGATGATGTTAAAAGCATTCGCGCCAATTTCTGAGGCTCCTTTAATATCTTCGGTGCCGGGGATGTCTTTGTCTAAACCCCCTTTGCGTGCATGGGCAACAAGATGAATATGCACAGCGTTTAAAACAGCCCAATCAACCATTTTATAAACCGCTTGTTCTTGTCCCGCATAGTCGTCTGAACAAATGCCAAGCCGCATGAGACTGTCGATGATAAATTGATCACAACCATAGCGCGCACGGCAATAGTCAAACACATCCAGCAATCTGTCGACGCTCGATTTCCCAACATGCTCGTAAAGAATCAGTCCATCATCTAAAAAATGCAAAATCCGTTCAATCATCTCTCTTGTTGGTTGTTCTATACCTCCCGTTTGTTTTGTTAAACGGCGCAATGATTGTTCTCCTTTCATTTCTAGTGAGGCTAAGCAAAGACGACTCTTTTGAGAAATCCAATGGGGAATACAGTCCGATAATAATTGGCTTTTTCCCGCACCACTTGCCCCGCTCCATAGTGTTAATTCTGCTGGACGAAAATAGAGCTTGCCGTTGAGTTTAGAATAGGGAACCGTGTAGCCAAGATGCTGTTCAGGCGTTGGCCAAAAGAGCTCTATGATTTTGTCTTTATAATCTGAAGCGTGGTGTAATCCTTCTGGTGCAAAGTTTTTTGCTGAGGAAAAGGCTGCTTTTATGGTGGCTGCATCAATACCGGCGGTTAAACAATCATTCGCATCCTTACGGGGTAAGCGTACACGGTAACAGCGATGGCGACCAAGCCTGTTGGCAATTTCACGTGCTGCTTCTTCTCCCGGCTTGTCCATATCGGTGGCTAAAAAAATGGTTTCAAAAGATTCTAAATGATCAAATTCATTTTCAATCCAGTTGTGTTTGCCTCCACTCCCTCCTCCAAACGGTACGGAAACCGCCGGGTATCCGTAGGCTGCTAAAGAAAGCGCATCAATTTCTCCTTCAGTGATGACAATGGTGCGCTTTGTCGAAGAAAGAGCTTGGGTCAAGGGGATGTGGTCTGTGGTTGTGGGGATGTGGTCTGTGGAAAAGAAAGCTTGCCAGCCAAACAAAATCGGTTCACAGTGTGCCGCTGTTGGTTTTGGTTTTGCTCCCGCTTGTGCGAGCCGTTCTTTCACCAAAGCAAGCGTGCCATCGGGCTTATAAAAAGGGAAAATGATTTTTTCGCCTTCTTCTTCTATCCGGTAGCGTTTTAAAATTTCAAGAGGAATGCAGCGCTCTTTGGTGAGGTAAGTTTTCACTAAATTTTGTGGTGTGCCCCCTGTGGGGACTGTTGGACGATGATAGGAACGACGCGGTGCCATAAAGGGTTTGGGGCGTGTAAGATTGAGAAAAGTGCGGGCTTCTTCGAGGGCTTCAGAAAGATTAATTCCTTTGACTTCACACCAGAGGTCTAAAAGGTCACCCCCTCTGTCTTCGGCAAAATCATACCAAAGGCCCGCTTTCTCGCCGCTTAAACAGACCGATAAACTTTGACCCGCTTCACCGCGCGTGTTGCCTATAATCCAGTTGTTGCCGCGTCTTTGTCCTTTTGGCAAAAGCATTTTTGCGATTGCGCTCGACTGTGAGATAAGGTGCTGTTTGATTTCAAAAATTGTGCTCATGTTTATCCATTTTGTCGTTGAGAAGATTCTGGGCGTCCTCTTTGTTGGCGTGTGCTGGTGTGGAGGGTGAGAGGAGCAGGAAAGTTTCTTCTGATTACTCCGTGTGGTAGTTGATAAGACTTGCATAAAGGGCATCATTGTTGCGGCTTTGTGCTGTGAGAGTGGTGTGACGACTAAAAATTGCAAGTCTCTCTTGTTGTTCTTTTATGCGTTCAATTTCTCGGCGAAACCAGTTGCGCCATGTGGCTTGCCAATCGACTTTTAGTGCATCTTTGCCGCTTTTGGCATGCCAATAGTCACGGAATTTCTTCTCTTGCCAACGAGCTTGCTCTTCACTCAAACCTTCTGAGATTGCAGCGCTCATGTCCGCTTGCCAATCGGTGGGAAGACGGTGTCCCCTAGGGTTTGCTCTTTTGGATGATGGGGCTGCTTTGGATGTGATCGTGCGGCTCTTGGCTTGGCTGCTCGAATCAGGGGCGTTTATTGTGGTTGTATCTGAGCAGAGCAAGATTTCTGTTGTGCTTTCTGCCGCTCCGTGAGGGGAGAGCAAGGGATCTTTTTCCTCCGCAAAGTGGGCGCTGTTCTTTGCTTTACTATCAGAGCCTGATCTATGGGAGTTTGAAGGCAGAGGGGTGAGAGCGTGTTGGTGAGATGTATCTGTTGAAGATTTTCTTGAAGGCTTACTGGATGTGGAGGAAGAACAGAGACTTGTTGCCGCTTGCTCCTCTTTTGCTTTCTCTTCTAACTCAGTCAAAAAAGGATTTTTTTTTGAAACACCGTAAGGTGTTTCTTTTTCTTCTCCCTTCTGAGCTTGTGAGCTTTGTTTATCATCCAGTGTACGTGCGTTCAACAGGTGTTGAATCTCCGCATTGATTTCTTTGCGTTTTTTTGCCGAAGAATGTCCCGCAAAGGATTTCTGTTCAAGCAATTTTGCCCGCTCTTGAAAGATAGTTTCACAACGCTTATTCCATAAGCCATTGGCTAAATTTAAAATTTTCCCCTCTTCTATCAGCATTTCTAAAACATTAACAAAAGTTCGCTTGTCACAACCACAAAGACGCGCTAAACGTTCTACCGATAACTCTAGAGGACGACCGCGTGCATACATTTCATTGAGGAGAATCGTATAAATCCCAATTTCATGTGCACGCATTCCACGTACTCCCCCTAGAAAGTCATTCTGATACCAACAAACATAAGGAAGCCTAGACGATTCATAGTGAGGAGTTTTTTGGTGATTGGCGTGTTTCATACTTCAATTCACTTTCTTCTTTTGGACATTTCCATTGGCAATAAAATCAGGAACAGCATTTTTGTGTAGTGATTGGCATTCCATGAAAGCTCTTATGCTCTGAGACAAAGTTTTGCGGTTTTGTTGCGATTTGTTCTGTTCATGATGACTCTTTGGGGACGGTTCTTTATGAAGTCTAAAAAGTCATTGCCTATGCGCAAATACATGCAACTTTACAGTTTGAGATTACGTAGATGACAAATAAAACATGGGAAAAAAATAAAACAAGACTTCTAAACGCATCGGCTTTTGGGGGCTTGGGGAGGATGCCTTTTGGCATCCTTTAGGGTGGTAAACTGTTCTTTTAATCTGAAAATGAACTTTTATCCCCCCTAAAAATAAAATTCGTTTTCTTAATTTTATCCTTTTTAAAGGATAATGCAAGCTCGTTTTACAAAAAGGACGTGTTTTTTAAAAAAGACGCGCTATATGGTGAAACTATGAATATCGATGGTTGGCGTGAAAGATTAAATGCTGCGCTTGAAAAAAGTGGACGCTCAAAAAGATCTATTTCCCTCGCTGCCGGTAAAGGGGCAGGGTACCTTCATTCTATCCTCAGTGAAGGAAAAGAACCTACAATCGAATCCCTCGCGCGCATTTGTCACGAAATTAATATCACTATGAATTATATCTTGTATGGACAAGGGGCTAGTCCTGAAGATAAAGAATTTATTGAGCTTATTTCAAAGCTCTCTCCTGAAGAGAGACAGGCTGTCTTGACTCTTTTGCGGAGACCAACTGCCGAAGCTGCAAAATAAGTTCTTTCTGTGTTTTTAAATCAAGACTTTTCCAGTGTTCTATCAATTTTAAATCACTCATTTTAGCTCTCCTGTCTGTTTGTGGTTGTGGTGGGTAAGAACAAATAGAGAACAATACAAGGACAGCGGGCAAAAAAAGAGAACAAATTTCTGTTCATATATGTCCTTTGAATGTCGCAAAGACGAAAAATATATCTTTTATTAAGGATAAAATAATTGACATATCTCTCATAGAGGATATAAGGGTAACGCTATATTCAGCCTTGTCAAGACAAAGCTGTGCTTTATCAACTATCGAAATGGGGGGAAATCATGAAAAATGTTCCATTCGTTAAAGAAGATGAAATTATCATCA
This sequence comes from Bartonella vinsonii subsp. berkhoffii ATCC 51672, assembly GCF_902825225.1. Taxonomy (GTDB): domain Bacteria; phylum Pseudomonadota; class Alphaproteobacteria; order Rhizobiales; family Rhizobiaceae; genus Bartonella; species Bartonella berkhoffii. Next base: position 11,885 of record NZ_CADEAK010000002.1, on the reverse strand, counting down.
TCCTTTGTGAAGATGAAAAAAGTGATGCCTATGAGGGGCCTCTCGAGCAAATCGAAGAAGTGCTCGAGATTATTGAAGAGTATGAAACGGTTCAAAGACTCTTACGTCTCGATCTCACCACGCTTCATGCGGAGGATGTCACCGAACAACTCGCCGATGTCTATGTCGCAAATCATGATGAAATCGATGAAGAAAATACACATCTTCAGCCATTTATTCTCAATAGTGATGCTTACCATGTGTGTTTAGAAGAAAAAGTCGCGCGGGATTATGAAGATAATCGCTATGGTTCCTACGAAAAACAGCATCGTTTGCGCCCATGTGATGTCTTGAATGATTATTGGTGGTGAAAAGCATGGGGGGATATCTCAGAACTTTTTATCAAGGAATTCCACTTTACTACGCTGGAAACACCAAAAACACAATCAGACTCGATCCACAAAAACACAATGCTGTCTTTTTCATATCGCAGCAGGCTGCGGAGTGTGTCGCGAAAAATTTGGCGGAACACTATCTCCGAAATGATTTTTCCCTTGTGCTATCGCACAATGAGACATTGCGTGATAGCACGATGAAACATTGTGTTTCAGTATGCGTGAAGATTGTGCAACAGCATGATTGCAAAGAGACTTTGAACCAATAAATGTGGAGGGAACCAATACATGTGAGGAGAATGTAATCTGTTTTAAGGTTTTTTAAGATGTTCATGGGGGCTGGAAAGTTTCCATGAACAGTTTTCAAATCCAAATGCTTAAGGCTTTTGTGCTTCAGCGGTTGTGTTTTAGCTGTTTTGGGAGGGCAAGCGTTGGTTTGTTGGAGGAGGTATGCGGGGAGATTGGGGGGGGGAGGAGGTGTGTCTTGCGTTTTGCATTGCTGGGGGAGGTCATGCATGGGGTGTGGGGAATGAGAAGAATTCAAGGTTTTTAGGATGTTCATGGGGGCTGGAAAGTTTCCATGAACGGTTTTCAAATCCAAATATGTAAAGCTTTTATGCTTCAGCGGCTGTGTTTTAGCTGTTTTGGGAGGGCAAGCGTTGGTTTGTTGGAGGAGGTATGCGGGGAGATTGGGGGGAGATTGATGTTTCATGATGTTTTAGGCGTGTAGCGCAAAAGGTGCATCTCAAAAACAGCCGATGTTACAAAAAAGAATGTTGCAAGCAAAAATGCAACAAAGACTGGGGAGATAAAGGATTATGCCAATTATTATCGATTGTATTCAGGGAACAGAGGAATGGCAGCAGGCACGTAAAGGTTTGATTACTGCTTCTTTATTTGAAATGGTGATGGCACAAAAAAAACAGGGGCAAAAAACTTCAAAATATTATGCTGTAATGATGAAACTCGCTGGAGAAAGAATCACTGGAAAAATCGTCGATGAGGGGACAACGCTTGCTATGCGACGCGGAACAGAATTGGAACCACATGCGCGGCAGCTTTATGGGACTCTCATGCACACAAAACCTGAATGCATAGGGTTCGTTCTGGCAGATGATCGTATGAAAGGTTTTTCTCCCGATGCTTTTATTGGAAAAGATGGCGTGTTGGAAATTAAAACCAAAAAACCCGAAATTCTTATTCCGCATTTCATGCAAAAAGGTTTTCCCGAAGAGCATAAAGCGCAATGTCAAGGAGGGTTATGGATTGCGCAACGTGAATGGATAGATTTAATGCTCTATTGGCCGGACATGCCGGTTCTCATTAAGCGTGCTTATCGTGATGAGGTTTATATTCGCAAGCTTGAAAGTGAAATGCACCGTTTTAATGATGCCTTGGAGAGAATGGTCCAGCAAATGAAGTCTGTTGGTGTGAGAATGGAAAATATCGTAGAGGGGAGGATAGTGGGGAATAAGGTAAAAACATGCAAGAGAGGAATGCACAAGCTGAAGGGCTTTGGGGCGAGGGGCTTTGGGAAAGAGTAGGGCTTAAGAGGGGGCATTGTGTTGGAGGAGTGTTCTGGAGGGCGTTGGAGAGAGGTACGAGAAGGAGATTTTGGAGGAGAATCAGAATAAACTATGAAAAAAAGCGGATCCGTTTGGCGTTGAAGTTTAGCGTTGAAGCCCCAATGTGAAGCCCAACGCTAAAACATTATGACATTCCTTGATGTCATTTAAGAAATTGAACCTGCAGGTGTTGGGCGGTGAAAGTCTTGGCGCGGGGGGTATAGAGACTTACAAAACAGAAATTTGCAAAAACGCTGTGCCGAATGGTGCTGCGAGAGAGGATTGAACTCTCGACCTCTCCCTTACCAAGGGAGTGCTCTACCACTGAGCTACCGCAGCGCTTTTTAATCTTTGCGCTGTCTTGTGCCATATTGTCATAAAATAGGCAAGAGAGCATTTGTGTCTTCTTGAAAGAAAGCACCTTTTGTGTCATGACAAAACGTTTTTTATAAAAAGCTCGTGAGTTGTTTGAGAAAAGCTCAATACTGCCTAAAAGGTCGCACAATGACAGAAATGAATCAAAAACAAAAAGAAGTTCATCACCAAGACGAAAAAGCAAAACGCCGACAAGAAAGGCTGGCGCAACAATTGCGACAAAATCTGAAACGTCGAAAAGAACAAAGTCGAAAAAGAGCAGAAATAGAGACTTAAAAAATGCCGTATGAGGCATTTTTGCAACTAAATCTCTCACTGATCGTTTCAATAGGAATAATTCGTTTTAAAATCAACGAGTTTGTTCGAAAACTATAACAAATAACTTCTTAAGGGAGCAAAACCTTTGGAGGGGAAATCAAAGGGAAAGAAAGCACGATGGACTCTATTCAAATTATCGGTGGGAAAAAACTTAATGGGACTATCCCAATCTCAGGGGCAAAAAATGCCGCATTGCCTCTCATGATTGCGTCACTGCTCACCGAAGAAACACTGACTTTAGAAAATATTCCTCATCTTGCTGATGTCGAATTGCTTATTCGTATTCTTAATAACCATGGTGTTGGATATGCTGTCGATGGGCAAGAAGTCAATGGTGACTATATGGATTCAAGAACAATCCATTTTACCGCTCAAAAAATAGCCACGACACGTGCTCCATACGAATTGGTAAAAAAAATGCGCGCAAGCTTTTGGGTGATCGGCCCCCTGCTTGCTCGATGTGGAGAAGCCTATGTCTCCTTGCCTGGTGGATGCGCTATCGGAACCAGACCCGTTGATTTTATCCTTGAGGGACTCAAAACTTTAGGCGTTCATATTGCACTCGAAAATGGCTATGTCCACGCCAAAGCCCCAAGGGGGTTAAAAGGTGCGCATTATAGTTTTCCTAAAGTCACTGTTGGTGGGACACATGTCATGCTTATGGCAGCAACAATGGCAAAGGGGACAACCGTTCTCGAGAATGCTGCTTGTGAACCAGAAGTGGCAAATCTTATCCGAACCCTCAATGCCATGGGAGCAAAAATCGTTGGTGAAGGGACAACAACACTCACCATCGAAGGCGTGAGAAAGCTCTATGGTGCGCGAATCCCTGTCATTGCTGATCGAATCGAGGCTGGAACCTACGCTATGGCTGTGGCTATGACAGGGGGAGAGGTGTTGCTCAAAAATGCAAACCCTAACCATCTCACTCAAGTGCTCAAAGTGTTGCAGAAAACCGGACTCGATATCGAAATAAACCCGCAAGGAATTTACGTTAAACGAAATCCACTCAAAACAAAAATCATGCCTGTCGATATCACAACAGGACCTTATCCCGCTTTCCCAACCGATCTCCAAGCACAATTCATGGCTCTGATGACACGGGCGCAGGGAATTGCTCATATCACCGAAACAATTTTCGAAAATCGTTTCATGCATGTTCAGGAACTTATCCGTTTGGGTGCTCAGATCAAGCTCGATGGACAAACCGCGACCGTCTACGGAACAGATCAATTGCAAGGTGCTCCAGTGATGGCAACGGATTTACGTGCTTCTGTCTCTCTTGTCATCGCCGCTCTGGCTGCACAGGGGGTAACAATCGTCAACCGCGTGTATCATCTTGATCGTGGGTTTGAAAGATTAGAAGAAAAATTAGCCCATTGTGGGGCTGACATTCAACGCGTTACAACTTAACCCCCCTTCGGGGGGAGGGGACTCTCTTCGGGGGATTTTTCTGCTGTTTGATGAGGCGGTTTGGGGGATTTTGGGGGCTCCTCTGGGCTCTCTTTGGGGGACGCCTCTTTGGGGGGGGGGAGCTTGACTCTTTAAGAACCACGCTTTGTTGGTCCTTTCAAGAAAGGTGGGGCTGGTGATTTTGGAGAGTGAGAGGGTTTGAAAGGTAAGTTCCCATTGGATTTTGGGAGCTTTTGCTCTGTCCAAGTGTGATGAACACTAAAAGCAAAAGGCTGATCCAAACTCAGTGCTTTCAAACTCCCGGAATACCAATGCGAAGGCGCTCGCAACCGGTGGGGGGAGTTAACCAGTGAAATCCAATAAACCGCATTGCCATGACATTTCTATTGGTAGAAAAATTCGTTTCAGAAGAGAAATGTTGGGAATGTCTCAAATATTTTCATTTTTATTGCCAATCTCCTGAAATTGCCTTATGAATAAGCCTTGTGATTTTGGTCGTCTACGCAACGATCAATAGGGGATTAAAAGCCCGAAAGTCCGAGCATGAAAATGTGCCTACTCTGTAGGTGTCTCGGGATTCCGGGAGTTTTTGCTATGTCCAGGTGTGATGAACACTAAAAGCAAAAGGCTGATCCAAACTCAGTGCTTTCAAACTCCCGGAATACCAATGCGAAGGCGCTCGCAACCGGTGGGGGGAGTTAACCAGTGAAATCCAATAAACCGCATTGCCATGACATTTCTATTGGTAGAAAAATTCATTTCAGAAGAGAAAAGTTGGGAATGTCTCAAAAACAATTAGGGCATCTCCAAAAATACGAAAGAGGACAGAATCGTATAGGCGCTGGACGCTTGCAAGAAGTTGCCGATATCCTCGATGTTCCCATTTTCTTTTTTTATACCGATATCTCAACAAAAGAAAATGCCTCATACTATGGTGATGAAACAATCTCTAGCAAAAAGGAATATCTGCTCCTGGAAAATTTTAGAGAGCTTAAACCTCAAAAACAAAAGGCAATTTTGTGATTCATTTCTCAGAACACTAAAAAATTTTAAAAATTCTCTTGCACAATCGTCAATTGTTATGTATTGAAACTCTTTAGAGAGGGAGTTGTTATGTTTCCCCGCAAGAAATATCCCAATATAGCCTCCTTCTCTTCATTTTAAAAATCATAAAAATTTCATCATTCATGAGAGTTTCTATGACATATTGTCTGTTTTGTGGGCGGGGTTGTTTGCTGTCGGCGGATATTTGTTGCCGGTGGGTGGTTTGCTGTTGGTGGTGATTTATTGCTGGTGCCAAGATTGGCACCACTGCGCGCGCATCCGTTTCATTGCTGTGAGGCAAATATTTGGGTAAGGCAAGTTTTTTGGCGCGGCTTGAAAAAGCCGCTTTTCAAAAGCAGTACCCCATAAGTGCATAAAAGATGTTACCAAAAATCTGGACTCTCAGGCTTTAAATGAGGACCAATCCGTACAGCCGAAACCTTTTCCGCTAATCCTGTGCGGTCTGAAATTTCAACCGCTAAACCGCAAAGTGTCGCTGGTCCTTTGGCTGGTTCATAACGCCCTTGCTTCTTCTTATAAAGAAAACGATGCAAAGGTTCTTCCTTATCCATGCCAAGAGACGAATTATAATCTCCACACATCCCTGCATCTGTTAAATACGCACTGCCGCCTTCTAAAATTTGCGCATCAGCCGTGGGAATATGCGTATGCGTTCCAACAATAACACTCACACGACCATCAAGAAAATGTGCAAGACATTGTTTCTCGCTCGTCGTTTCTGCGTGAAAGTCAAAAATAATCGCATCCGCTTGTTCCATCAAAGAGCACGCACATACAATTTTTTCAGCCATTTCAAAGGGATCTGTCGCCTTGCACGGCATAAAAGCATTCCCCAAAAGATTCCCAACGAGTACACGTGCACCATTCTTGGCTGTAAAAATGCCAGAACCCTTGCCGGGAGTCTTCTGCGCAAAATTGGCGGGACGTAAAAAACGATCGCTCTCATGCGCATAATGCAATGTCTCTTTGCACGAAAAAGCGTGATTGCCCGTCGTTACAACGTCAACACCTACCATTAAAAGATCTTGATAAGTCTCTTGCGTGATACCAAAACCGTGAGAAGCATTTTCACCGTTTACCACGACAAAATCAAGTTGCCATTTCTTCATCAGTTGCGGAAGCTGTTCAAAAACAGCGTTACAACCTGTCATTCCAACAATGTCACCTAAAAATAAAAAACGCATAGGCGTTTTAATCATACTTTAACGCTTTAAGAAACCCTTTTCTGTAAAAATTCCTTGCACAACAAGATCATGCTGTACATGAGGAATGGATTCAACTTCTTGACACGAAAAACCCATACCTAATAAGGTGATCTGATGTCCTTGTTTTTCAAGAGCTTCAACTGCGCGATCATAATATCCCCCTCCATAGCCAAGACGGTGACAGTGTTTGTCAAACGCGGAAAGCGGAACAAGAATAACATTTGGTACAACAACGGCATTGTCTGCACTAGGACCAAAGGTGCCAAAGCGCATCGGTTCTAAAACTGTGCTTTGTGAAAAGACACGAAAAACCATGGTGGTGGAATCAAGCACGACCGGTAAGGCTAAACGTCCACCGTGGAACGCTATGGCATCCAATAAAGGACGGGGATCAATTTCCGATTTAATCGGCCAATAGCCCGCGAAAATCATGCGCGAAAAATCTTCCCCCTTTGCTTCAAAATATTGAATGACATGGGAACAGGCGCGCTGTGAAAAAACAGCGCGCGTCTGTGCAACAAGGGCATCACGATTCGATAAGCCAATTTTGCGAAGCTGTGTGCGATCCGGTGAAGCAAGGCTTTTTGTGCCCATTGTCTTCTCAATCCCATTCTTCATTCATCATTGGATGTGTTGCTGCAAGTGTGTCTCTTGTTACAAATGTGAACAGGTATGGTACCAAAAGACAGTGCGCTCTTATGACAAGAGAGTAGTACCTTGCCATAAGCCAATTTTGCGCAGTTGTGCACGAGCCGGTGAAGGAGACGGTCTTTTGTACATTTCTGTTGCGTCAATCCCTCATTTCCCCCTCGTGTCGTGTGTTGTTGTTGCAACAAAATAAAAGTCCCCTCAATTTTTAAAGTTTCTCACAAATTTTTTGAAAAATATCATTTCTTGAAAAATGTTAGTGCAATTTGCTTCATTACACCGCAAAAAGGGTGATCCACAACAGCCGATGGAAAAAGTTGATCCCGGGAACCTAAATTAATAGGTGGGCGCCATATGATAAAGCCCACGGGCTTTATCAGGGACAGCTCCCTTGGAGATCACTAAGGTCTCAGGAATACGTTATTTCCTGTCGAGAAGCGCAGAACACCCGCCCTCACTATAAAGCAGTTTGTGATTTTCAGCTAGAGATAAAATGGAAGCTCTCATTTTTATATTATTTTGAGGAATGATCTTTGCTGCAATCTCTACGGGTATTTCTCAATTTTTAAAGAGCTGCTGGTGCGTATAGTCTCATGTTCGAGAGCATGGTTGCTAAGTTTAACGCTGTGCTATGTGAAGCTATGTGCATTGTCCTTAGACTTTGCATGGGTGGAGGGAAATGCAAGGGCATGATCAATATTTTAAGAGCAAGTTATGGCGGTTTAGTTGCTTCCATGGTCACTCCAAGTTCAAAAAAGGCAAGATCATTGTGGGGCTCAAGCGTGAGAGCATGGTGAAGGTCGCGTATAGTACGTTTAAAGGGCTTGTGGCGATAGTTTCTCTAACAGATCTTCAACACGCTTTTGAAGCTTTTGCATTTGTGGATAATATTCAAGTGCTTGTTTATACGCTTTAAGAGCAAGTTGTGGACGTTGTGTTGCTTCCATAGTCACTCCAAGTTCAAAAAAGGCAAGATAATTGCGGGGCTCAAGCGTGAGAGCATGATGAAGGTCGAGCATGGCAAGTTTAAAATCACTCAATTGAATGTGTATCCATGCACGTCTTATCCAAGCTTCAGCATAGTGAGGTTCAAGCACAAGGGCATTATCAATGTAATCAAGAGCAAGACCATAATTGTCCGTATTGATCGCATTTTCAGCCCATGACATCAAAAGATCAATCGTCTCACTGCCCGATTGTGTCCATAAATGTTGAAGTTGTTGGCTTATCTTTTTTGCTTCATGAACATTTGCACAAAATTTCAATTCTTTCAATAAACGTAAAATTTCCGCCTCTTTACGTTGCTTCGCTCTGTTGCTTTGGGGAGTGGTATTGAAGTCAAATTCCTCAAGAATGGTTGCAGACGAATCAGAATTTGCTGGGGCTGATGGAGGTTGGCTGGGGATTAATTCATCGAGCGGCAAAAGCAATTGTGGAGAGGGATGATCTTCAGGAAGAGAAGGAGGGCTTTGTCCAACCCCAACAGAAAGAAAACAAAAATTGCTGAAAAAAGAGAACAGTAACCCAAAAGAAAATAAAAAACGACGCTGGAAAAAACAAAAGCTCCGCAATCGTAGAGCTTTTAAAAAAAGACAATCCATAAAGGAAGTTTCTCTAAAAATACCAAACATTGGATATGTAATCCAAAAATAAATGCTCAAAAAACACTTCCTGAGACAAACAACCTTCATGCCTGCAAAAAGCAGGCAAAAAAAAGCCTTAGACCTAAAATTTTTAACCTTGACGTGCTCTAAAACGAGGATTCGTCTTATTGAGAATATAAACACGACCTTTACGACGCACCAAACGATTGTTACGGTGGCGCTCCTTCAATGCTTTAAGCGAATTCTTAATTTTCATTATACTCACCGTCTCTCTCTACATATAAATGTCATAAACACATGAATGTCATAATGTAAAAATCACTGTTCCAACTACCTTATTTGGAAACACTTTATGAGCAAGCTCTCCCAAATAATCTCTAACATAAGAATCTTAACATCGTATTGTCATTCAATATGACATTAGCCTTCTGGCAATATGACACATTACCTTCTTGGCAACACGACATCAGCTTCTCAGCTGTATTGTATTCTTGTAACTGCACTATAACATTCTTCACTTTTCTACTGCAGCAACCAAAAGAAAAACGCACCTCTAAAAGTACGTCTTCATACACTTTATGCGCACAACAAATAAGTGAAAATTGCAAAAAATCTACGGAGCTTATAACAAAAACGCTTCTCTTTGTCAAGTGTGTATTGCTCTTATGTATTGTTTTGGCACGTTAAACGAAAGGGAAAATGAGAGGAACAAATGTGATAAAGATTCTCTGGCTATGTGTTTTACACTAACTATAGGTTTTATTGATGCTGGAACTAAGATGACACTTAAGTGGGTAGGTGGGTGAAAAATTGTCCATGCATTTTGGGGGCACTGTTCATTATTGGGCGTGCTCAATGCATGGAATGCCGCTTTCCTCAGAGCAATTGAGACCAGGGGCTGTTTTTCCGTTTGCTTTAGAAAATGCTCGACAGACCAAGTTGTGTAGCTGTTCAGTGATCAAGAGCCTCATTTTTGCTCTTACAGCTTTGTCTAATCCTTTGCTAAAGAGGGGACACAGCATTGTTTGGTATTTTTTTGAGAATTGATAAACCAGACATTGTGTTGCTTTGCGGGAATGATATGTTGGTTTTCCTTCGTGGGGGGGGGGGGATGGTTTTTGAAAATATCTTTTGGAGTGGTTGTGGGTGATTTGGAAAATCATTGGGAGGGGATGTCAATTATCTGTTGATGCGGATTTTGCAAAGCTTTCAAGAATGCCTCTTCGCTTTTCAATATGGCTGCTTTGAGTTCCTTTTCCTCACCGCCTTGTAGAAGATTTCAAGTCCATGATAAACACGAGAATTAGAGTGTCAAACTTGATGTGTTGTTGCTTTCTTGGGTGCTTTTTCATTAAATGATGGTCGTGAAGGCAATGATATTGGTTCTCATGTTATGTTTTTGAAACTATGTGGGAAGGACATGAAACCCGTGATGTTTCAAGCCCTGTAATGTTCAACATGATGTTCAAATCTAAGAGGATTTGGGGCGGTCTTGGTTCTGGAAAAAGCTTTGTTAAAACTGTGGAAAGTGTGGCATGAATCTTATTTTTGGGGAAGAAGACAAAGTGTGTGGGAAGTGGAGTGCCTCTCTTTGCATGAAATGATAAACAGATTATGCTCTAGGAATAAGGCTAGATCATGAGAAAGTGGTGCTAGAGGCAATATAGGGGGCATTTACCCATTGGCATGGGAGATACCCTAAAGGAATAAAAAAGAGGGAAGAGCTGGTTTTCCTGTACGAGACAAAGAGTCGTTGTGCAGAAAAGGTATTTGTGCATTTTCATTGCTTAAGCTTAAGAAAGCGATATAGCTCCGGTCCTTTAAGGAGAAAAGACTTCTATACAGAAGTCTTTTAGTGCGATATTCCTATCATGTATCATGTATCATGTATCATGTATCATGTATCATGTATCATGTATCATGTATCATGTATCATGTATCATGTATCACGATTTGGCTATTGATTTCACAAGTTTTGCTGGCTGGTCCCGTGAGTTGGATAACATGCCCCATTTTCCGAAGCGGTTGAACAGAGCTTTTGCCATATAAATGGAGCGATGTGCGTTCTTGCTTAAGAAAATATTTGATCTCATGCAGATTGTTGCCAAGAAGATTCGTCATTTGACAATCACTATGGCGGTAGGTGCTGCCTAGCGGAAGTCCACAAATAGCACGGATATGCTGTTCAAACTGTGATGTTACACACGCCTTTTGTGTCCAATGACCAGAGTTATGAACACGAGGCGCCAATTCATTCACTAAAAGTTCCCCATCTATCAGGACAAAAAACTCAATACAAAGAACGCCTACATAATCCAACGTATCCATTACTGTGACGCTTATTTCTTGCGCAGTATTTTGTACGTTAAGCGGAATCCGCGATGGAACAAAGGATTTATGAAGAATGCCGTTTTTGTGCTGATTTTCAGGACAATCATAAAAAATATGTTCTCCTTGTTTCGTGCGTGCTGAAATAACCGAAATTTCCGATAAAAAAGGGACAATTTCTTCTAAAATCGAGGGGTGTTCTTTAAAAGCCTTTAAGCTCTTATCAAGGATTTTTTCATCTGGATGGTCCAGCATTATCTGGTTTTTTCCATCGTAGCCAAAATGGCGCGTCTTTAAAAGACCACGCCCCTTTAATGCGGAAAGTCCTGATTGCAGAGAAGCAGAGTCGTCTACAGCATACCACGATGCTGTGCGGATGTTTTTTTCATGCAAAAATTGCTTCTCAAAAAGCCGATCTTGCGTAATCTCCAACGCCTTGGAAGAGGGATAAACATTTTTGGCGTTCTCTACGTACTGAACCGTTTGCAGTGAAAGATTTTCAAACTCATAGGTCACAACATCACACAGAGAAATAAAATGATCTAATGCCGAAGTATCATCATAGGGTGCAACAATATGCTCATTCGCTGTTTGTGCTGCTGGGCAATTCGCTTCAGGACAAAAAACAACCGTTCGAAATCCTAATTCTGCTGCTGCTATAGCTAACATACGGGCTAATTGTCCTCCACCTATGATGCCAATGACGCTTTTCGGAGACAATGGAGTGGATGAAGAGGATGCGTCGGATGTGTTGGGGGTGGCGGATGTGCTGGGTGCGGTGGATGTGCTGGGTGTGGCGGATGTGCTGGGTGTGGCGGATGCGTTGGGTGTGGCGGATGCGTTGGGTGTGGCGGATGTGTTGGGGGTGGCGGATGTGCTGGGTGCGGTGGATGTGCTGGGTGTGGCGGATGTGCTGGGTGTGGCGGATGCGTTGGGTGTGGCGGATGTGTTGGGTGTGGCGGATGTGTTGGGGGTGGCGGATGTGTTGGG
>NZ_CADEAK010000001.1 GCF_902825225.1 Bartonella vinsonii subsp. berkhoffii ATCC 51672 | reverse complement strand
CAAAGGCACGACCAAAAGCCCGTGCTATCCCCCGTGCAAAGCCTTTTATAAAAGAAGAGAAACGATCCCAATATTTCCACAAAGCAAAACAAGCAGCGATGATGACAGCCACAACAGCGGCAATGAGCGCCCCTATCGGGGTAAAAACAGCGCCAACAACAGAGGCAACGCCAGCGGCAATCACTTCTATCACTGTGCCTATCCAACCAAAAGTAGCAACGAATGCGCTGCCTGAGACCATAAGCCCCCGAAAGCCAGACACGAGTAGAGTCATCGGTCGCAAGAGACGCAGTGCACTCCCACCAAGACTTGCCGCCATGATTCCCATCGAGCGCCCTGATGCGATTAAACCTCGCCAACTTGTTTTAAGAGCACGGCTGAGTGCTCCAAGCTTCACAAAGAAGTCATGAGTTGAAGAAGCCCAAGGCGTGTACCCGCCATGGTAAAGCGCAAAATCCGCAAAGCAATGTTAAAAGCCATCAGGGCGGCAATGGTTTTGATGATAGCACTTGTTAAAGCGGGATGGGCATTGGCCCATGCCATAAGCCCATTGGTAAAATTGCCAACACTTTCCATCAAACTGTTGACAGGAGGCAATAAGACTTCACCAATGGTAATCCCCAAAGCCACGATACGATTTTGCAAAAGTTCAAACTGCCTGATGGCACCAGTTGCTTGTTTGTCCGCCTCTTGCTCTACAGAGCCTTTAAAGACTTGCGGATCTTTCACATATTCTAAAGCTTGCCCTAACAATTCTGGATTACCAACCAATTTGGCAAAATCACCTGTAAAATCGCGCCCAGCAATGGCAATCAGAGAACGCATGCCCTGTTCTGATTTGGCTAAAACATCAAAAAAGCGCACCAAAGTACCGGTAGCATCTTTATCCAAATCTTCCATGAATTTTTGGCGTGAAAGACCGATATTGGCAAAAGCATCTTCAATATGTTTGCCCCCTGCCTGAATGCGGGCACTCATAGCATTAAAACCACGTGCTGCACTCTCAGGGACAATCCCCGCAGAAATCATCGCGGTACCAAAAGCAGCCGTTTCACGGGCGGTAAGCTTAAACATGGTGGCAGCACCGGTGGCACGATTGGTAAAATCAGACACTTCACTGGCTTTAGCCGCCATATGGTTGGAGAGATGGTTGATGGCATCGCCTAACTCTTCAATACCCTCTTGATTTAATTTAAAGACATTGCGCAATTTGGCAAAGCGTTCGCCAATCTGGTCCCCCGTCATATCAAAAGCCACAGCCGCTTTGGCGGCGTAAATACTAAAAGCTTCGAGATCTTGCTCGCCAATCCCAGCTTGGCTGGCACTGGTCATCAGTTCCAAAACCTCACGTGCTGCTAAGGGAATTTTGGTTGAGGTCTCGAGAGCAAAGCGGCGTAATTCTTTTAAGCGATGAAGCGGCGCATCAAGAACCTTTTCCAAGCCCTTCATCGATTGGTCAAATTGCATAGCCTTATAGAGGGGCGCAATCAAGGTTGCGGTTTGCGCAATCGCCCCCACCATGCGCCCTCGCGCTTGGATAAAAGCCATTTCAGCGTTCTTTGTTGCATCCTCAAGATGTTGAGGATCAAACCAATTTTTAAAATGCTGTCGTGTCTTGTTTTGCAAATGGGCAACATCGGCACTAAAGGCTTGCAAATCCCGCTTGGCAGAGGTTATCCCTTCTTGCAGATGATTGACAAAACGCACCACAAGGGAAACATCCATAACAGCTCCTATTCCAACATCTGCTGTTCATATTCTTGGGCTTTCAAGCGTGCTAATTCACTGCGATAAAAAATGACATCCAGCCAATCCATCTGGTTGATCTCTAAAGCCGACCAACGAAAATGAAGCGCTAATTCGGCTCCAAATTGTCCAGCGTAAGGGATTGGCGTCCCATAAAAAAAGCAAAAAAAGCCTTCAAGATTGCCAGCATATCAACAGTATCAATCCGATCAATCAATTCGACCGTTTCATGGGACATATCCGCTAAAAGCGCCGTGATGCCTTCGGTTGCTTCATTGGTGAACAAAACTTGCGAAAGCTTGACAAGCAGAACATCATTTGAGAGCACTTTCTGCTCGCCAAGCTCTGGAGCCAGCAATTGTGTCAATTGTGGTCCTATCAGCACTGCCAATTGCTTGGCATGTTTGAAGGTGGGACGATAAAAGGTCAATTTATTGCGTGTTGCTTGCTTGCCATCACTGTCTTGATAAAGTATGGGCACTTGCAATTCCACGGCAATGCTTGTTTGTAAATTTGTCATCATAGTTTCCTATAAATTAAGGCCTATAAATTAAGAATAGAGCGCCGGCGTCCACCAATATCTTGCCCATTTCGTATTGATCTTTAGACATTGATAAACCTTATTATCTTATGGTATTTAAATTCATGGCAAATGCGCAAAAACGCAAAGCCGTGTAACGAAGTTTAAGCAGCGTTACCACGCAAAGCGGAATGCTTTATCGAAACCGTATTGGCATGTTTTGCTGCTTTGAAAATACGACGGCGACTTTTGGGGTAGCGGTCGCTAAAAACCTGCTCGACGGGCAAACCGATAAAATCGGCTATGGCACGTTCGGCTTTCTCATTAGGCCGTGTCCAAATGTTTTTGACACTGGATGACGGTATTTGATAAGCTTTCGCGAGCTCCGCCAAGGTCATATTACGGCGGCGTAGCTCGGCTAAAATACTATGGCGATCCCATGTTTGTGTGAGAGTCATAACTTTCGCTCCTGCTTCAAACGGATGCTGCAACCATCCGTCTTTTGTGGGGTTCTTTGTGTAATAACTGTCTTTTTTAACAGACGGTAATATAAGATATAATGCCAAATTCGGCTTTTGTAAATACCGAAAAAAGCATTTGGAGTAATTTTTTTTGGCACGCCCTGAAAAAGAACCTACAACAGAACTGGCAAAACGATTGCGTGAAATACGGCACACCCTTGGTTTCACGGAGCGCAAGCAATTTGCTAAACATTTTGATATTCCCGAAACAACTATGCGTAATTATGAAACGGGTTTACAAGAACCTCCTGCATCCATAATGCGAATATATAAAGATCGTTGTGGAATATCCTTAGATTGGCTTGTTACCGGTGAAGGTGAAATGTTTAGTGACCTGGCAAAAGCGAAAGCAGCAGGTTTTAAAGCACCTACCATCCCTACTGGGCTGATGAAAAAGCTCGGTCGCATAGCTTATACAACCTATCGCGATGCAAAAATAAAACTCCCCCCTGAAGATATAGCGGAATTAGCGGCAGAGCTTTATAGAAAGTTGCAAGAGCTTGTTCAAAACATCAATGACCCAGAAGAAGTCGAGCTTACTTTGCCTCTTCTAAAGTTGCATTTAAAGCGTCAAATTGAAGCTGAAAAAGCACATCTAACAACCACACAAAATACGGCGTAATGCCCCTTTAAAAGGAAAAATATGCGAGCGTTTCTCCTTACATTAATAAAGTAAATTAACTTATTGTTTTTAAAAGATTATATGTAATAAAAATAGAAATGCTCGGTAGCGAGCGTTTCTATTTTGCTTTTTTGATCATTTTGGGCTGATTTTGAAGGTAATTACATTTTTTGCTTCATTTTTTTCAAAGGGTCTTCAAAGCCGGTTTTCTGGGCTTTCATAGACTTTTTAAAATTCTTCAAAGCATTTTCAAAGACCTTTCAAAGCTTTCTCTCATTTTTACTTTTGAAACGCACTTTTTTCTGATTTTCGCTCTTTTTTGCAATTCTAGGTGTCAAAATAGATTTTGATAAAACGCGCATTTAATGGTAAAAAATATCCATAAAAACAATAAATTACCACGTATTCCTACCTAATCCCACCTCTTCCCACTTAGTACAAAACCTACTGTCAAACTATAGTGAGGTAATAAAAACTATAGAAAATAGAGGATAATCGCATATTTTTTTCCCATCCCATTTCTTAGACAACTCCTATCAAACAAACGACAAGAGCCACTCAACCAGCTCTGAAAGAGAATTTTTCCTATGCAATTGCTTTAGCCATTCTTCCATAATTGATAAAAATGGTGAAGTGGTCCTCGTCCTTTTCCTATTTGCAAAGCACTTGAAGCAGATAAGGCGCCATTCAAATAGTCTTTTGCTTGTTTAACAGCACAAACCAAAGGTTGCGTTGGCAATAAAGCTGCAATTGCAGCTGAAATAGTACAACCTGTACCGTGATCATGCGTGGTTATAAAACGAGAAGCTTCCAGCATAACAAGTTTTTTAGAATCACAATAAAGATCTGGACTTGAATCATCGTGATTCGCTGTACTTTTTCTAGTAAGAGCGCTTAAATGTCCACCCTTCAACAGAGCTGCATAACAGCCTAATGCCAAAAGCTGCGGACCATATTGATACATAGCGTTTAACGACCATTGCACATCACATCCCAATAACAGTGCTGCCTCAGGCAAATTTGGCGTGATCAAAGTTGACAATGGAACAAGAACATCACGCATTATTTCAATCGTATCGGGCTCTAACAGGACATCACCACTTTTTGCCACCATAACGGGATCAAAAACAATAAAACGAGGTTTATAATAAGCCAAACGCTCTGCAATAATTTGAGCAATTTGGGCATTTGCCACCATACCAATCTTAACGGCATCCACATGAATATCTTCAAAAACGGCATCAATTTGATCAGCGACAAAAGAAGCATCCAAAGCCTGAAAAGCACGTACACCTTGTGTGTTTTGTGCAACAACAGCCGTCACCACACTCATACCATAGGTTTTCATAGCTGAAAAAACCTTCAAATCCGCTTGCATTCCAGCGCCACCAGAAGGATCAGTACCCGCAATAGATAAAATCCGCGGGATCAAAAGAGTATCTTGGCTACCCTGTAGTTTCATGAGCCTGTTTCCTTATGTTTTTAAATATCAGAAAAGAGGTTACCGAAAAAAGAGACATTTGAAAAAACACAAAGAGAGATGTTTTCTCACGTAAATTACGTTATATACATGGTCTCTTTGCAGATATAAAATGGAAAATACAGTGCTTGTTCTTCGTTCTCTTCTTTTTACATTCGCTTTTTATACAACGACTTTCCTACAAATGATTCTTTACGCCCCCATCTATTTTTTAATGCCACGCAAAAAAGCGTGGATTGTACCTAAAACATGGGCGCGTGTTACACTTTTTTTACAAAAATACATTGCATGCACACACTATGAAATTGAAGGATTGGAAAATCTTCCAAAGGGATCCTATATCATAGCTCCCAAACATCAATCTGCATGGGAAACTTTTGGCCTTTTACCCTACCTTGATGACCCTGCTCTTATCCTAAAACGTGAATTGACATGGATTCCCCTTTTTGGCTGGTACATGGCAAAAACACAGATTATCCCCATCAACCGAACCACACCCATTAAAGCTTTAAAAACTATCATACAAAAAGCAAAAGAAAAAGCAAAACAAGGGCGTCAAATTCTGATCTTCCCCGAAGGAACGCGTCGACAACCAGGTCAAGAACCAGATTATAAATCAGGAATTGTTGCGCTTTACAATGAATTGGACCTTCAAGTTGTTCCCATTGCACACAATGCCGGTTTATATTGGCCCCGCAACAATTTTCGCCGTTATCCTGGAACAATTCGTGTTCGTATTCTTCCACCCATAGATGCCGGTTTAAGTAAACGTGATTTTCTAGACCAACTTATCGAAACAACAGAAAAAGCCTGTGATGAATTGCTTTTACGAGCATCTAAAGATCCGAGCCCTCCCCCTATGCCTCCTTCCGCTATAAAAAGGCTTCAAGAACTTAAATCACTGCAAAAAATTGAGAGGTAATTAACCATTTGCTCTCACGGTTCTGGATTTGAAAGTGTTATGTGCTACATTAAAAGAGTTCTAAGTTACTGATAAGCAGAAATTGGACTGAAATTTAATGTGGCAGCTTTTTTATAATTTATTGTTATCTTTTATTATGAGTGTGATGAGTACCTTTACTCACGCCCAGCCTTTTATATCTGTTGACGTGACAACTGGACGTATTTTAGATCACAATCAAGCCTTTGATCGCTGGTATCCTGCCTCTTTAACAAAATTAATGACCGCTTACATTATTTTTCGTGGTATGAGAGCAGGAGAAATTTCACCAAAGCAACACATCACCATCAGCGAATATGCAGCAAAAGCTCCTGCACACCGCTCAGGTTATAAAGCTGGTTCTGTTCTTACACTCGATACAGCCTTAACGATTACTCTGGTGAATTCCACCAATGATTTGGCTATTGCTATGAGTGAAGCAGTTGCTGGTTCACAAGAAGCTTTTGTGCGAAAAATGAATGCTGAAGCGCAACGTCTTGGCATGTTTGGAACACATTTTGCGAATGCAAGTGGATTACCAAACCCCTATAATTATTCTACAGCACGTGACATTGCTCTTTTAGCGGTTCAGATTCGTCGAGAATTTCCTCAATATGTCCATTATTTTTCTATTCCAGCTATTGATTTTGGTAAAAAACGAAAAATTCAACCCAATTCAAACAATCTTATTGGTCGTTTTAACGGAATCGACGGCATGAAAACAGGCTTTATTTGTGCCTCCGGTTTCAATCTTGTTGCCTCGGCAACCCGCAACAAACGCACAATTATTGCTGTCATTCTAGGATCCAACAACGTAAGTGAAAGAGAAGAAAAAGCTGCACAACTGCTTGAAACAGGTTTTTTGCACCAAGGATTGCCCCAAACAACATTAGCAACCCTCAAACCCTATGGAACTAAAATAACACAAGCAAGTGACATGAAACAACAAACATGCACGCCTGAAGCTGCTAAAATACATGCAAATTCTTATGATGATCAAGGAAATGTTATCCTCTCTTCACCTTTTATTACTCCTACACCTTCTTCTGCTCTTCCTTTACCAGTACAACTCATTAGTACGCCACAGATACATAAAGCAAAAACAAACCCCCTAAAAAAATTTCACATTCCCTACAAAAAGCAAGAAAACAACCCTATAACAAAATCAATAAGTCATGGTTGATGATGAAATATGAAAAAAACGCGCATTCCTCTCACGCTTATTACCGGCTTTTTAGGCTCTGGAAAAACAACTTTTCTCAACCGTATGTTACGCGATCCTCTTTTAGCTGATTGCGCTGTTATTATCAATGAATTTGGCGAAGTGGGGATTGACCATCTTCTGGTTGAAAAAACGACAGAAGGAATCATCGAACTCACAAATGGTTGCTTATGTTGCAATTTGCGCAGTGATCTTATCGATACATTAACGGATCTGATTAATCGCATCGATGGAGGAGATCTCAAACAGCTCAACCGCATTATCATCGAAACAACAGGCTTGGCTGATCCGGCCCCTATTTTACAAGCTCTTCTCAGCCATCCATTTTTAACGCAAGCATTTTCTATTGACGCTGTTCTTGCAACATTTGATATATTAAGCACACCTTCCATACTGAAACGTTATCCTGAAATACAAAAACAATTAGCACTTGCTGATAAAATTATTCTTACAAAAACAGACCTTATGAATGAAAAAACGCTTTCAAATACGCTTATCAACACACTCAAAACGATAAATCCCACAGCACAAATCATTGATGTCCATTCTGACCATTGTTGTTCAAGTGCCTTAATGGGTAAGACATTCTGGGATGAAAAAGGAGAAAATGGGCACTTTAAACAATACCTTACCAGTACTCCACATGATCATACCCACCCTTGGACCATTCGCACCTTTTTATTAGACTGCGAGGAACCTCTTGATTATACAACTATTGAAGCTTTTTTAAATCTCCTACGAAACCTTTATGGAGCAAAATTATTACGTCTTAAAGCAATAATTGCCTTGCGTAATGATCCACACCATCCTCTTGTGTTGCATGGTGTGCAGACATTTTTTCATCCCCCCATAAGGCTTCCAGCTTGGCCACAAGGAATCATACAAACCCGTTTTGTTATTATTGCAGATGGAATTGAAAAAGAAGCAATACAAAAACTCTTCGATGCTTTTCTAAACAAACTAGCAATAGATACTGCAGACAAAACAGCTATATTAGAGAACCCCCTAGTCATTCCAGGAATGAAATTTTAATTTCTCCTTTAATGTTCAATAAGAAAATTGCTAACAGACAGAGAGAGCGGATTTTCAAACACGCTCCACCACATCTCACCACAATCAATCACCCACGATCAGTCAAGAACAAAGCATTCTCAAACAAGCAGAAAAATTCACGATTATTAAGAATAGTTCAGGGCATTAGAGACGCGGAAATTTTATCAGTGTCACGATTAAAAACATAACGTTTTTCATAAACTTGAACTGTTGGAGGCTTACGATTTTCTTCAAAGAAATCATAGCCTTCTTTAAGCATTAGCCAAAATTGATAATGTGGATCGGCACGATGGCGTTCCATATTCGCTTCGGTCATGCGAAAAGGAAAAGCTTGCAACTGAAATTCTCTTTGTCCCCCTCTAAACGCGTCTCGTGCAAAAGCATAAATTTGTGCCATATTTTTATCACTCATGGAATAACAACCCGCAGAGAAACAAGAACCGTGCACCATAAGATGTTTTCCTGTACGACCATGCACCTGATCGTAAAGATTTGGAAAACCTATATTAAAGGAAAGATAATATTTTGAGTAAGGATTCATTTGGTTTGCAGTAATGGTATAAAACCCTTCTGGTGTCTGTAAATCCCCCTCTTTATATTTTGGTCCAAGCTGCCCAGACCATTTGCAAATACCATAGCGAGCCACCAGCATAAAAGGCCCCGAACGAGATTGCTTCCAAATTTCGGCAACATTCTCTTCCTTAAAAAACCGCATCATAATTGGTGCATAGGGATCAATATTATAGAGAGCCATTCTATTGTGGATTTCTTGTGGAAGTGGTTGCTCAACTTTAGCCCGAATAGATGCCGGTAATCTTGTCCCGCATGCCGTTAATATTCCCATTGCAAACACAACACATACAGTGAGGAATCTGTTGAATATCATAAAATAAAACTCCCATTTATCCCCTCACAACAATCACTTACGCTAGAGACCTACCAATTTGAAGATATTTTTCCCAACGCTCTCGTTTAAGAATTTCACCAGCTTTTCCAGCCATAGACTCTAAAGCAGAAGAAATCATATGACCTGTTTCATCAATTGCTACTTCTTTGCCACGATGTGCACCTCCTAAAGGCTCCGGAATAATGTCATCAATAATCTTTAATCGATACAAATCTTGAGCGGTAATACGCATATTCATTGCAGCATCTTTCGCACGAGTTGGATCACGCCATAAAATAGAAGCAGCGCCTTCTGGAGAAATAACAGAATAAATTGCATGTTCCAGCATATAAACTTTGTTTGCCGCAGCAATTGCTATCGCTCCTCCCGAACCACCTTCTCCAATAACAACAGAGACAACAGGAACTTTTAAGCGCAAAGTTGCCGCTGTTGATTGGGCAATTGCTTCTGCTTGACCACGCTCTTCAGCGCTCACCCCCGGATAAGCCCCTGCCGTATCGACAAAAGTAAGGAGTGGCAAACCAAACCGGTCAGCCATTTCCATAATACGCACGGCTTTACGATATCCTTCAGGACGTGCAGAACCAAAATTATAGCGCAAACGCGTTTGCGTATCATGACCTTTTTCCTGGCCTATGTATGCAACTGCTTCCCCTTTAAAACGAGCAAACCCCGCTTGAATAGCCTCATCTTCCGCAAATTTGCGGTCTCCTGCCAAAGGAGTCACATCACTGAGCAAGCGTGCAGAGTAATCCATAAAGTGAGGACGATCCGGATGGCGAGCCACTTGCGTTTTCTGCCATGGCGATAATTTTTTATAGATATCACGCAATGCCGTTTGGGAACGGGCCTCAAGACGCGCGATCTCATCGCTCATATCAAGGCTGCCATCTTGTTGAGAAATCTGTTTTAATTCAAGAATTTTCCCATCAAGATCAGCAACTGGTTTTTCAAAATCAAGATAATTATACATTGTACTCAACTTATTTGATGTGACTTATAGACTTATAATTCGCTTTATAAAGTATTTTTTTAACAACACTTTTTCTTTACCCAGCCTTCTGTTTATCTGCAAGTGGATGATGTTCATTAACTAGGCGATAAAGACCTGCTTCCAATACATGTGTATAAATTTGAGTGGTAGCAATATCAGAATGGCCCAACAAATGCTGAACTGCACGTAAATCAGCACCATTTTGCAAGAGATGGCTAGCAAAAGCATGGCGTAATACATGGGGAGAAAAGCCACTCTTGATTCCTGCTCTTCTTGCAAGACTTTTCAACTCACGTGCAACAACTTGTCGAGCAATATATCCCGTCTCTGAGTGTGCAGGAAAAAGATAAAGACTTTCCGCATCCTTTCCTTGATCACGAAAATTTAACCATTGTGAAAGAACCTGATATGCTTTTTTCGATAAAAGCACCATTCGTTCCTTTTTACCCTTACCACGCACCAAAATACTGTAGCCCTCCCCTCGAACAGTCTGTACCGGAAGACTCACCAATTCACTAATACGCAACCCTGTTGCATAAAGCATTTCCATCAACAGCTGAAGACGCAATGCACGAAAATAATTCTTTGATCCATAGTCTGCTTGTTCCACTTCCAACTGCGCTAAATCAAGCAATTTTGTCACCGCATCCTCACTAACAATTTTAGGCAAAGGGCGCCCCTGACGAGGCGCATCAATATCATAAGAGGGATCATCTGCTCTCAACCCCTCTGCATAAAGAAATTGATAAAACTGACGCAATGTCGATAAACGACGTGCTTGTGAAGATGCTGTAAAACCAAGAGTGTGCATAAGTGACAAAAGACCAATTAAATCTTCTTTTTGTGCAGAAAAAAGCGAAGCAGAATGCGAAGACAATTCATCTTGTGCCCACTGTAAATCATGTTGATAAGCCGCGAGCGTATGTGGAGAAGCCCCTCGCTCTGCACTCATCATCTCAAGAAAATGATCTATCACAGCACCATTTTTCATTTTATTGATTCGCTTTCAAAGAAAGATTCAAGGAATCTAAAGGAACATCGACATACATATCCACAGTCACCGGTTCCACCCAAACCACGAGAGCAACCATTATACTGAAAAGCACAATAAGTGAAATGAAAAGAATCTTCAAAAATCTGGTCAATGTTGGCATAAAACAATAAACACTCTAAAAACACTCTATCCTCTATCATGCCTTACAAAGATTAACAGGAATTGACTTTAAGGCAGATAAATGCCGAAATAAAGTTTATGAACAGTCATCGATCTAAGCAGCTTCCAATAGCACAAATAAAGAAACAACTCTTATGCTCTCTTGATAAACGAGCCCTTGTCTTGGTAGGCCTTATGGGAGCTGGGAAAACGGTAATTGGACAACGCATAGCCACCATGCTTGACTTGCCCTTTTATGATTCCGACCAAGAAATTGAAAAAGCTGCACAAATGACAATCACAGAACTTTTTAAAATATATGGTGAAGCAGAATTCCGCGCTCTTGAACAGCGTGTTGTTCTAAACCTCATAAAAAAAAGTCCTCTTGTTTTAGCAACAGGCGGTGGAGCTTATATGAATGAAAATATTCGCAAAGCCATTCACCAAAATGGGATATCCATATGGCTCAAAGTAGATCTTGATATCCTCATGAAACGTGTTTTACGGCGCCCAACGCGACCACTCCTTCAAACAGCCAATCCTAAAGAAACCATGCAAAAACTTATAAAACAACGCAATCCAATCTATGCAAAAGCCAATTTAACAATTAACAGTCATAAAGAAAGCCGCCATACTGTAGCACAAAATGTCATACGGTCCATCCAGCACTACTTGTATACAGAAAGCAATGATAGGGATAACAAGAATGCAAACCAAGACCGTCACCATTAAACTGGATAAGCACTGTTACGACATCATCATCGGCCCAGATCTGATTGCACAAGCTGCTTCACACATTAAACGTTCTCTTAACCAAAAAAGTTTTCAAACGCGTTTGGCTGTTGTGACAGATACAAATGTTGCATCTCTCCATTTGGCTAAATTGCAGAAAGAATTAACAAAAAATGAAATCCATTTTGTTCTAATCGTCGTAGAAGCAGGAGAGCAAACAAAATCATTTTCAACTCTGCAAACTGTTATCGATAAAATTCTTGCTGCACGTCTAGAAAGAGGTGACTGCGTTATTGCTTTTGGTGGTGGTGTCATTGGAGACTTAGCAGGATTTGCCGCAAGTATGATACGCCGTGGTATGAATTTCATTCAAATGCCTACAACGCTTCTTGCACAAATTGACTCCTCTGTTGGTGGAAAAACAGGCATCAATAGCCAATATGGTAAAAATCTCATTGGTGCTTTTTATCAACCACAATGCGTTATCGCCGACACATCTGTTCTTGATACATTACCCTTGCGTGAATTTCGCGCTGGTTATGCAGAAATGGTTAAATACGGACTTATTAACCAACCTGATTTTTTTGAATGGCTTGAAAAAAATGGGCAAGAAATTTTTTCCAATGGTCCGATACGAACAGAAGCCATTATCCGCTCATGCCAATTTAAAGCTGATATTGTCGCACGTGATGAATATGAAAGAGGAGAACGTGCACTTTTAAACCTTGGTCATACATTCGGGCATATGCTTGAAATAGCAACCGCCTATGATTCAAACCGCCTCATCCATGGTGAAGGCGTAGCAATTGGGATGGTTCTAGCCCACCAATTTTCTGCTCAACTCAATTTAATAGACCCCACACTCACACAACGTGTTGAAACACATCTCAAAGCCCTGGGGTTACCTACACAATTAAAAGACATTCCAGGGAAACTTCCAGATGCTAAAACACTGATAAGCTTTATTGTGCAAGACAAAAAAGTTTCGCAAAACAGTTTGACCTTCATCCTAACACGCGGACTTGGTCAATCATTTATTGCAAAAAATGTCTCTCCAGAGGCAATTTTAACCTTTCTAGAACAAAAAATAGCAGAAATTCGTTAATTCATATTGAATATAATTGATTCGTTTTTATACTTCTATTAAAGAAATAAAGTATGATGATGTCTGCGTAGCTCAGGAGGATAGAGCACAGGATTCCTAAAGAAATTGGGCGCCTTAAGGAGAAATCCTTAAAGTGGATCTGCTCAAATTCGGGGAAAGCTTCATAGGAGACTATATGCCAATCCCGAGCCAAGCCTCTTTTAAAACAAGAGGAAGGTGTAGAGACTGAACGGGCAGCACCTAAAGGGCACAAGCTTCACGGTGAAGAGACAGTCCAGACCACAAACAGCTTTGAAAAGCTGGCGGTGAAAATCGAAGTGGCATGAATCCTGGGGCCGCAGGTTCGAATCCTGCCGTAGACACCATCCTATCAGTCAAATCATTCTTCTGCATAACACAGGGAAGCATTATGAAAAAAACTTTACAAATTTTGGGATTTTTCGCCACTTTAATTCTATCACTTTTTAGCTCAATGAATGCCTTCGCTGGTTCTTTCGTCATTGAAGTACCAGACTCTCCAGAACCCAAAACGCAAACGATTGTCTATCAATGCGATGCTGGAACAAGTAAAGAACGGATTGAAGCAGTCTATCTCAATGCTGACAATATTTCGTTGCTTGATTTCAAGTGGAAAGGTGATCGTGTCATTGCTGCAAATGTAATCGCCGACATAGGAAAAAAATATGAAGGGGAAGAGTATATTTGGTTGGAAAACAACAATGAAATCACACTTTATGATCTTGTTCGTGATCCAGAAAGAAAAAAACCCATCCAGTGTAAAGATGAATCAACATTATTGTTCTAAATAATAAGGTAAACATTATGAAAAAAACTTTTTTAAATTTACAGTTTTTATCCACTTTAACTCTCTCACTGTTTAGCGCAATGAGTGCTTTTGCTGGTTCTTTAGTCATTGAAGTACCAAACACTCCAGAACCAACAATAGAATCTGTTGCCTACCAATGCAGTATTGGAAACAAAAAAGAGCGCGTTGAAGCAACCTACTATAATACCGGTGATATTGCTTTGGTTGATCTCAAATGGAATGAGAAGCGTATTATCGCTGCAAATGTTATTGCCGCTTCAGGAGCAAAATATGCGGGAGGTGAATATATTTGGTGGACAAAACAAAACGAAGCCTTATTGTATGACCTCATTAATGATCCAAAGGAGGAAAAACCCCTCCACTGTGTAGAAGAACAAGATACAAAATAAAAAGTTCTTATACATCCAAAACCACGCTGGCTCTCAATTTTATGATATTTCTTCTGATGCGGATAATTTTTCGTCCGTCTGATGCGATAAAAGGGCCAGCGGCTTCTCTAATTTATTTTCCAAATGATTTCGATAAGCTGCTGCCTGTGACAAAAGCATAGAGGCTACAGGCGTAGTTACAAATAAAAAGATTACCATCAAGAATTCATGAAAAACAAAATGATGATCTACAAATATTGAATAAAGAAACGAGGAAATGAGAATACTCCCTGCGCCCCAACTCGTACTCAATGAAGGCATATGCAAACGCTCATAAAAATTGGAAAAACGCCCCAACCCTATTGCTCCAATCAATGTAAGACCAGATCCTAATATTAAAAAAATCGTAACAATAACAGCAACTGCAAGCGATACATCATCTTTCATTCAATAATCTCCCCGCGCATGAGAAATTTCGCCAAAGCGACGCTTGATACAGGACCTAAAAGCCCAAGAATAAGAGCAGCGACAAAATAAATAGTTGTCCCTGAACGGATATCGAATGTAAGAAATAAAAGGATAGTATTGATATAAAGAGCTTCTAAACCAACTATCCTATCCTGTGCCCGTGGTCCAAAAATCAATCGAAACAACGCGAGAATCATCGCAAGACTTAAAAAAAATTGTGAGAGGAAAAGCCCCCAATACAGAATAACCATACTCATGAAAAAATCTCCAAAAGTAATTTTTCATATCGTTGTTTGATCAATTGCTGGTAATCATATCCATCCTTAAGATTTAAGACATGAAGCAAAAGTTCACCATTTTTTCTATTATAGGCAATCCAAACAGTTCCTGGAGTTATTGCAAGGATGCACGCTAAAACAGCCAAACCAGTATAACTCTCTAGCAAAAGAGGCACCACAATAAAACCAGATTGCTGTTTTTGAATCCTTTTTGTCAAAACAAAGAAAGCTACTGCAACATTTGAAACGATAGAATCGATAAAGACGCGAAAAATCAAACGAAAAATTGCACGCCAATTTTTAAGTGTGATCTTTTCCAGCTCCAGAAATTGCATTACCCAACCACTCAACAAAGCGATTATAATCCCTAAAAGCAATTGACCTATACTAAAACCGTTTAAGGTCAACCACATAAAAACAATTGCTGCACTAAAAAAAGGGAAAGGACAAAAAGAATTCATTGGTTCATCTCCCTTTTTTTGAGAGAAAAATCACCTAAAACGCTTCCAATATAGTTTTGAGGCTCATATAAAGTTTTAGCTGTTTCCGACATATAATGACCAACAGGACCAGCGACAATTGTGATAAGAAAACACAAAGCAAGGAGAACGACAATAGGTACAAATTCAATCACCTGCACACGCGGAATCCTCTCTTCAAGAGAAACCCAAAAAGTTCGGATACCTGTGCGAGTAAGAGCTATTAAAGCTGCAAAACCAGAGAGAGTGACAAAAATCACAAAGAGCCAATCATGATAAACCGGTAGAGAAGCGGATAAATCCTTCTTCATGTGGTTTAAAACTGCCAAGAACATCATAAATTTTGCAACAAAACCTGAAAAAGGTGGAAGACCAATAATCAAAAGAGCACAAAGACCAAAACAAGCCCCAAGAATTGCCAAAGTTACCGGCAAATAAATGCCAACTTCATCTTCTTCCTCCTCTTCATCATCACCATACACTTCCATTGTAACAGTTAGAACATTCGCGGCCACATCTTGACAGCGTTCCACAAGCTCTACCAGAAGAAAAAAAGCACCAAGAGCTAAAGTTGAAGAAACAATATAAAAGAGTGCAGCTGCTATAAGCTCTGTACTGCCAATTCCGATTGCTGCCAACAATGTACCTGAAGAGACAAGAACACTATAAGCTGCCAAACGTACCAAAATTTGGCTAGCCAAAACCCCAATAAAACCAAAAGCCATGGTTGCAAGTCCACCATAAAACAAAACCATATGACCAAAATGGCTAAAATATCCACTTTCAGGACTAAAACAGAGCAATGTTAAACGTAAAATAATATAAATACTCACCTTACTCAAAAGTGCAAAAGATGCCCCCACGGGCGCTACTGCTGCGCTGTAAGTTGGCATCAACCAAAAATTAAGTGGCCACATACCCGCTTTGAGTAAAAAGGCGATACCCAAAATTGCCGCACCTATTTCGAATAAAACAATATCTCTGGAAGCGATCTGTTTCATTTTTACAGCCAAATCTGCTATATTAAGGGTTCCAACGACTCCATAAATGAGTGCTGTACCAATTAAAAAAAAGAGCGAAGCTACAAGGTTAACCACAACATAATGCAACCCCGCACGCACACGTAACTGACCAGAACCATGCAATGCCAGCCCATAAGAAGCTGTTAACATCACTTCAAAAAACACAAATAAATTGAATAAATCACCTGTCAAAAAAGCGCCGTTTATACCAACCATGAAAAATTGCATCAGTGACTGAAAATGAGAACCCGCTTTGCACCAATGAGCCTGTGCAAAAACCAACGCACTCATCATCAACAAACTAGAAAGTAAAAGCATCATAGCGCTTAAACGATCAAGAACTAAAACAATTCCGAAGGAAGAAGGCCAATTACCAAGCCGATAAACCTCCGAAGCCGGTGTAACTTCAAGAGCACGCATAATCAACAAAACCGCAATAATAACCAACAATCCCGCAGAAAAAAGACTTATGAGTGATTTAAGTTTTGAACGGCGTTCATCATAAAAGAGAAGGAGTGCTCCTGTGCTTAATGGTAAAAGAATAGGCAAAACAAGAAGATGCTGCATGCAGGATTTCATCACTGCACCTCACGTCCATCAACATGATCTGACCCTGTTAATCCACGTGAAACCAGAAGAATCACTAAAAATAAAGCTGTTGTTGCAAAACCAATCACAATTGCTGTTAAAACCAAAGCTTGCGGAAAAGGATCAACATAATTCTCTGGATTGATTACCATAGAAGGATCAACAATCGGAGCAGCATTGCTACGCGGTCTACTCATTGAAAATATAAAAAGATTAACACCATAGGAAATCAAAGATAACCCAAGAATAACCTGAAAAGTTCGTGGACGTAAAACCAGCCAAATGCCTGATCCAACAAAAATACCTATACCCAAAGAAAGAATAATTTCCATTAATCCTCCTTCTCTTTCAAAAGAGGTCTCTTACCAATTCGGTAACTTCGAATGGACTGGTGTGCAAGCGCAATTAAAATGAGAACTGTTGCTCCAAACACAAGAGAAAATACACCACAATCAAATAAAAAAGCAGACGCTATAGGAATCTTTCCAATCAATGGAAGATCGGTATATTGAAAAAATGACGTTAAAAAAGGATAGCCAACCAACCAAGCTCCACCTCCCGTTGCAACGCACAACAATAAGCCACCCCCCATCCAACGCAAAGGTAGAACCCTCAAACGACTTTCCACCCAACGAATATCACGTGCAAGATATTGTAAAATGAAGCCTATCGCTAACGTCACACCACCAACAAATCCACCCCCAGGAAGATCATGTCCCCGCAAAAATAAATAAATTGCAAAAGCGATAATAACCGGAAAGAGCCACCCCATCATAACAGCAGGAATAGTGAGATAATTCAATACTGTATCCCCCACATCCCGCTCAGGCTGTTCCATATCAAAGGCTTTTTGAATACGTTGTTGAAAAGGCGCTTCAATACTTTCAGGAGCAGGACGAAACCGCCGCAAAAGAGCAAAAACAGTGAGTGAAACAACACCCAACACGACAATTTCTCCCATGGTATCAAAACCACGGAAATCAACCAACAACACATTCACAACATTGCGCCCCCCAGCCACAAAATAAGCATTCGTCAGAAAGAAATCAGAAATTGTTGTCCCTTGAGGGCGTGTCATCATGGCAAAGGAGAGCCACGCTACCCCTGCGCCTCCGATAAGAGCTATAAAGAAATCACGCATACGACGCAAACGCACAAAAAAATGAACAGAGGTTGGAGCAGGACTATACAAACGCTTAGGCAACCACCGCAAACCAAGCAATAATAAAACAGTTGTTACCACTTCAACAACCAACTGTGTTATTGCCAAATCAGGTGCAGAGAGCCATAAAAAGGTTGCACAAGTCATCAAACCGGCTCCCCCCAACAGCATAAGTGAAGCAAGGCGGTGAAACTTTGCTTGCCAAGCAACTAAAAGCGCGCACAATCCGCCAACCAGCCAAAGAGCAACAAAAGGAATATCAAGCGGAAAAAGCGGTAAAGAACCTGCTGAAATGAAACCATCAAACCAAAGCAAAAAACCAACAAAGACAAAACACACCCCAAAAATCCAATGCAACTGTATTTGCAAACGGCGCGTTGATAAAATAGATTCCAAAGCGCGCGCCCATTTCCAAGAAATAATGGCGAGAATGCGCTCAAAAATACGGGGTCCTCTCAAATGACGAAAGAAAGGAGTCCCATCATCACAGGATAAAAAATAACGATGTCCGACAACATAGAGCAATCCGCCCCCCAATAAAGCCACCAAACTCATCATTAACGGGGTATCCACTCCATGCCAAACAGCTAAACTATAAGGAACTGTCATTGGTCCTAAAACAGACACAACTGCATTATCCAAAATAGGTCCTATTGTTACATTAGGAAAAATACCAACTGCCAAACAAACAAAGACCAAAAGCTCCATTGGTAAACGCATAAAATGCGGTGGTTCATGTGGCATTTTGGGTAAATGAAGAGGTTTTGGTCCCCAAAAGACGCCATGAATAAAGCGTATAGAATAAGTCACACTGAACAAGCTTGCCAATGTTGCTACATAAGGTGCAATCCAATCGAGCCATGACTCCATATGCATTTCAACCGCTTCGGCAAAAAACATCTCTTTTGATAAAAAACCATTTAACAAAGGAACTCCAGCCATCGCTGCACTTGCAACTAAAGCAAGAGTTGCTGTAATAGGCATAGAACGATAAAGACCTGTCAGTTTACGCATATCACGTGTTCCGGTCTCGTGATCAATAATGCCAGCAGCCATAAATAAAGAAGCTTTAAAAGTAGCATGATTGGCCATGTGAAAGATTGCTGCAACACATGCAAGTGGACTACCAAGACTTAAAAGCGTGGTAATCAATCCAAGATGACTAATCGTTGAATAAGCAAGAAGCCCTTTCAAATCTTGCTGAAACATAGAAAAATAGGCTCCAAGCAACAATGTTGAGAGACCTGAAAAACCAACCAACCAAAACCAAGCTTCTGTTCCAGAAAGCACAGGCCATAAACGAACAAGCAAAAACAATCCTGCTTTCACCATTGTTGCCGAATGCAAATAAGACGATACGGGCGTCGGAGCAGCCATAGCATTGGGCAACCAAAAATGAAAAGGAAACTGTGCACTCTTTGTTAATCCTCCTACTAAAATACAAATAAGGGCAAGATTATAAAAAGAACTTGACCGGATCATATCCCCAGACTGCAACACCTTATCCAAATCAAAACTTCCAACGATGAACCCAATCAATAAAACCCCAATAAAAAGGGCAAAACCGCCAAAACCTGTGATCGTTAAAGCCATACGGGCTCCCTCACGCGCACTTGCATTGTGATACCAATACCCAATCAATAAAAAAGAAAAAATACTGGTGAGTTCCCAAAAAACCACCAAAAAGACGAGATTTCCTGACAAGACTATTCCTGTCATTGAGCCCATAAAAGCGAGGAAAAAAGAAAAAAAACGCGGTACAGAATCGGCTGGATCCATATAATAACGCGCGTAGACGACAATAAGCAGTCCAATTCCTGTAATAAGCAAGCAAAAAAGCCACGACAAACCATCCATACGAAGAATCAAGTCGACGCCCCACTCTGAAAACCATGAAATATCTAAACGCACGACGTGGTTTCCATATATGGCTGGATAAAGCATTATTGTAAAAAGAAGGCTGAAAAGTGCAATGACACCAGCAAACCATGCTTCATTATTTTTTGCTGTCGAACGAAAGAAACCAATAACAGCACTTCCACCAAAGGGGAGCAAAACGAGCAATATCAACATTGCTTCCCGTGTTGTCATTCTTTAAGCTCCCTACTGTCCTTAATATTTTGTCATAAACAAAATAAAAATTTATAATTTATATTGTCACCCCCTCATCCCGCACTTACGATAATAAGATTTAATAAAACTTAAAAACACTTAAAATTTTTAAAAAATAACTTTTGCGTGAAAAATACGCATCATATAAATTCCCTTTTTAATTTCAGAATAGGAACGAATACGACAAGATTCGACAGAAATTTTTCACGTTTAACAACCTCTACCCTTTTAAAAAGCGCGAAAGACATTGCTTACGAGGCCCATAAAAAGGTTGATATTTATTATAAGAATGATAACGTGCACGACAAGATTCAATATGCTCTTGAGGCAATTTTTTTGCATCTGATGCACCTTTCAAGAGTATGTGTTTTGCATTTAGATGTGGCAATGCAACAAAGGCCGCTTCAGGATACCACCAATTATCTCTATACTTACGATAACCACGCCGATAATTATGATACCCTTTAAAACCGTTAAGTTCTCTACGTCCCGTAAAAACCAGAGGCATCGTACTTTCTTGAACAAAAACCTGAGGAGCCGCTTTGGCTTCAACATCACTCTTATTTTTCCCCCAATGAAAAATATTGACTGTTACAATGAAAAAACTACCAATGAATATAAGAGCTAAAGCATAATATAATTTTTTTTTCACACACATAACGCAAATCTCATCATCACAAAACCAAAACGCAGTTACAGAAAATTTTTCTACTGCTAGAGAGAAACAGACCTCTTTTTTTGAGACATTCTGTTCCTCTTTGTATTAAACGTTAGTCTTGGCAATAAGATCCTTCAAAAGAGAATGGATAAACAATGATAAGAACTCCCTATTATCTTATAGATAAATCTGAACTCATAAAAAATATGGAAATTATCACGCGCTTACGCGAAATATCTGGAGCAAAAATTCTGCTTGCTTTAAAATGTTTTGCGACATGGAGTGTTTTTGATTTAATGTCTGAGTTCATGGATGGAACCACATCATCATCCCTTTATGAACTGCGTTTGGGAAGAGAAAAATTCGGCAAAGAAACCCATGCCTATTCGGTTGCTTGGGCAGATCATGAGATTGATGAAGCATGTGGTTATGCAGACAAAATTATTTTTAATTCCATACAACAGCTTCAACGTTTTGCTGATAAAACAAAAAACATTCAACGAGGTCTCAGATTAAATCCAGGAATCAGCGCATCCAATTTTGATCTTGCCAACCCTTCTCGTCCTTTTAGCCGTTTAGGAGAAAGCAATAAAAGCGCTATCAAAGAAGTTTTGCCCCTTATCAATGGGCTCATGATTCACAATAATTGCGAAAATGCTGATTTTAATCTTTTTAATCAAATGCTGAATCATATGGAAGAAAAATTTGTAGAACTTTTCGCTGCTGTTGACTGGATAAGCCTTGGTGGTGGAATTCATTTTACCGCTGAAAATTATCCTCTAGAAACTTTTGCAAAACGTTTAAAACATTTTTCAAAAACCTATGGTGTCACCATTTTTCTAGAACCAGGAGAAGCTGCTATAACAAAAAGCACCACACTAGAAGTAAGTGTTCTTGATACGTTATATAATGAAAAAAAACTCGCTATCGTTGATAGCTCAATCGAAGCTCATATGCTTGATCTTCTCATTTATCGTGAAAATGCCAAATTAGAACCCAATCAGGGCCTCCATGAAATTATGGTCTGTGGAAAATCCTGTCTTGCCGGTGATATTTTTGGAACATTTCATTTTCCTGAACCGCTCAAAGTAGGTGATAGATTATCTTTTCAAGATGCAGCAGGCTATACAATGGTTAAGAAGAATTGGTTTAATGGCGTTGCAATGCCTGCCATTGTTATTAAGGAATTTGATGGTACATTAACAGTTCAACGCCAATTTAGCTATAATGACTATCTGAAAAGTCTTTCATAAAAAAATAACGGTTCAAGAAACGTCATATAACAGTATTGAAAAGGAGACGAATCTACAATGAAGAAAAATATTCTCATTATTGGTGCTGGAGGTGTTGCACGAGTTGTTGCGCACAAATGTGCTCAAAACAACAATATTTTCGGTGACATTCATATTGCTTCACGAACACTCGAAAAATGTGAAGCCATCATTGCTTCTATTAAAGAAAAAAACGCAATGAAAGAACAAGGCGTTCTTAAGGGGCATGCACTCAACGCAATGAATGTAGAAGAGACCATAAAACTCATCCAAAAAACCAAATGTGAAATTGTTATTAATGTTGGATCGGCTTTTCTGAACATGTCTGTTCTTTCGGCTTGTATCGAAACAAAATGCGCTTATATCGATACTGCAATTCATGAAGACCCTTTGAAAATTTGTGAAACACCTCCTTGGTATGGCAATTATGAATGGCCCCGACGTCAAGAATGTGAAAAAGCTGGTATAACAGCTATTTTAGGTGCAGGCTTTGACCCAGGCGTTGTAAACGCTTATGCAGCGTTAGCGCGTGAATGTTATTTTGATAAAATCACAGATATCGATATTATCGATATTAATGCCGGAAACCACGGACGCTGGTTTGCCACAAATTTTGATCCAGAAATTAACTTTCGAGAATTTACAGGAGAGGTATGGTCTTGGCAAAATAAAAAATGGGTTTCCAATAAAATGTTTGAAGTCAGCCATGAATGGGATCTTCCCGTTGTTGGAAAGCAAAAAGCTTATATGACAGGACATGACGAAATTCATTCATTATCTAAAAATCTCGATGTTGAAAATATTCGCTTTTGGATGGGATTTAGTGAACATTACATCACTGTTTTTACCGTTTTGAAAAATCTTGGACTTTTATCGGAACAACCCATAAAAATAGCAGAAGGTCAAGAGGTCATTCCTTTAAAAGTGGTGAAAGCCGTCTTACCTGACCCTGCTTCTTTAGCACCAACCTATACAGGAAAAACCTGTATTGGAGACCTTATTAAAGGCGAAAAAGATGGAAAGCCAAGAGAAGTTTTTATCTACAATATAGCCGATCACAAACAAGCTTTTCATGAAACCGGTGCACAAGGCATTTCTTACACAGCGGGTGTACCAGCAGCTGTTGCTGCTTTTCTTATTGCCACCGGAGAATGGGATGTTAAAACCATGGTCAATGTAGAAGAATTACCCTCCCGCCCTTTCCTCAAATCTCTTGATCATATGGGACTTTCAACTTGGATAAGAGAACAACAAGAAGAGAAAAAGTTATTATTCTAAACCTATTGCCAATACCAAAAACAAATACAGAAAAACCGCCCTTTTAAAGAGGCGGTTTTTCTACAAGTATATAAATGCACAAATTCGCAAAAAAAGTACCTTACCCTTTTTAAAAAGGCATTACAGAGCGCCAAAAAGTGCATCTAGAGAGTTAAATATGCAGAGGTTTAGCAAATGTTGCTAAAGCTGCTTCTCGTACGGCTTCCGATAAAGTAGGATGCGCATGGCAACAACGTCCTAAATCTTCTGATGAACCACCAAATTCCATTAAGACAGCAATTTCATGGATCATCTCACCAGCACCAAACCCAAGAATATGACCGCCCAAAACCCGATCTGTTTTTTTATCGGCAAGAATTTTAACAAATCCATCACTCTTTTGCATTGCACGTGCACGACCATTAGCCATGAAAGGAAACTTACCAACATTATAATCAATACCGGCGGCTTTCAGTTCTTCCTCTGTCTTTCCTACACTGGCAATTTCCGGTTGTGTATAAACAACACTAGGAATGACATCAAAATTAACATGTCCTTTTTGACCCGCCAAAATTTCTGCCACAGCAACACCTTCTTCCTCCGCCTTATGCGCC
The DNA here is from genome assembly GCF_902825225.1 of Bartonella vinsonii subsp. berkhoffii ATCC 51672. Classification (GTDB taxonomy): domain Bacteria; phylum Pseudomonadota; class Alphaproteobacteria; order Rhizobiales; family Rhizobiaceae; genus Bartonella; species Bartonella berkhoffii. The sequence goes on along the minus strand of NZ_CADEAK010000001.1, from coordinate 209,810 downwards.
AACATTGGTCCTTTAACAACATCACCAATTGCATAAATTCCTGGAATATTCGTCTGCCAATACGCATCGATATCAATAAAACCACGCTCATCTACTTTAACACCAGTTTCTACCAAACCAAGACCTTCCGTGTATGGAGAACGTCCAGTAGCAATGAGTACAACATCAGCCTCTAAAGTTTCAGATTCCCCACCTTTAACCGCTTCAAAGCTCACTTGAGCTCCTGAACCAGATTGCGTAATAGCTGTCACTTTTACACCAGTCTTATATTCAATCCCCTGTTTTTCCATTATCTTTTGGAACTGTCGTGAAACTTCACCATCCATTGACCCTAAAACTTTGTTAAGATATTCAATAATAGTAACTTTAGCGCCTAAACGACTCCAAACTGAACTAAGCTCTGAACCAATAATACCAGCACCAACAATAATCATGCGCGTTGGTACTTTCTCAAGGGCAAGTGCCCCTGTAGAAGAAACAACAACCTTTTCATCGATTTCGACATTCACACCCGGAATGCTGGAACTCTCTGACCCCGTAGCAATAATGATATTCTTGGTTGCAATCGTTTGTTTGTTACCATCCCTAGCAACAACTTCAATTTGACCTGCGGCTAAAATTTTGGCTGTACCAAAAAAAGTGTCAACTTTATTCTTTTTCATCAAGAAAGAGACACCACTGGTATTGGCTGTAACAACAGCTTTTTTATGCGCCATCATTTGATCAAGATTAAGCTTAGATTTTGCAATAGAAATACCAAGTGTTTCAAAGCCATGTTGCGTTTCAGCAAACACTTCCGAAGCATGTAGCAATGCTTTAGAAGGAATACAGCCAACATTAAGACATGTGCCCCCCAACGTTGTACGCTTTTCAATAATTGCTGTTTTAAGGCCCAGTTGCGCTGCTTTTATTGCTGCGACATAACCACCCGGTCCTGCTCCAATCACAACCACATCATAAGACATCCGTTTTTCCCTTCACTCTAAAAACTGCATTTTTACAAGTCAAGAACAAGGCGTTCCGGATCTTCTAAACTTTCCTTAACGCGCACAAGGAAAGTCACAGCTTCTTGGCCATCTACAATACGATGATCATAAGAAAGTGCCAAATACATCATAGGGCGAATGGCAATTTGGCCATCAACAACCATTGCCCGCTCTTTAATAGCATGCATTCCCAAGATACCAGATTGTGGTGCATTCAAAATAGGCGTCGACATTAACGATCCATAAACCCCGCCATTGGTGATGGTAAAAGTTCCGCCTTGCATATCAGAAACTGCTAATTTTCCATCACGAGCGAGACGCCCCAAACGTCCAATTTCCTTTTCAATTTCTGCCAACGACATCTGATCTGCATCACGAACAACAGGAACAACAAGTCCCTTATCTGTTCCAACAGCAATTCCGGCATTAACATAATTTTTGTAAATGATATCTGTCCCATCAATTTCCGCATTAACAGCAGGAAGTTCTTTTAACGCATGACAAACAGCCTTGGTAAAAAATCCCATAAACCCAAGCTTAACACCATGTTTCTTTTCAAAAAGATCCTTATAACGCTTGCGCAAACCCATTACCGCAGACATATCAACCTCATTAAATGTGGTTAACATTGCTGCTGTATTTTGTGCATCCTTAAGACGGCGTGCAATTGTTTGACGTAATTTCGTCATACGAACGCGTTCCTCACGCATTTCCTGAACAGGAGCAACAGCAGAACTAGATACAGAAACAGGTGTAGAGCTGGACGCAGAAACAGCAGGAGGTGACGTTTTTACGCCTTGCGCTAACACATTAAGAACATCTTCTTTGAGAATTTGTCCACGTTTTCCAGAACCCAAAATATCACTTTTTGCAATATTATTTTCAGCCATCAATTTTGCTGCTGAAGGAGCAGGAGGCATTGTATTGCTTGAAGAAGACTGTTCCAATTCAGATGGAGCTGCGGACACAGATGTCTCAGAAGACGACGGTGATTTAGCAACACTAGCTGCTCCAGCTTCAACTGCTCCTAAAAGTGCATTCACTTCAACCGTATCGCCTTCCTTTGCAATGATTTCAAACAATTTTCCCGCAACAGGTGAAGGAACCTCAACTGTCACTTTATCGGTTTCTAACTCAACCAAAGGCTCATCGATAGCGACAGCTTCACCAAGTTTTTTAAACCATTTGCCAACTGTCGCTTCGGTAACCGATTCACCCAAAGTAGGAACACGGATTTCAGTAGTCATAATATTTTTCCAAACATTAGAGTAGTCATAAATTAAGAACCTAATGCGTCTTCAAGAAACGCAGCAAGCTGTTCAAGATGTTTCACCATCAACCCAGAGGCCGGTGATGCACTTGCAGGACGCCCCGCATAACGTGCACGCGAATATTGCGCATTAATATGCGTCAAAACCCATTCTAAATAAGGCTCAATAAATGACCAAGCCCCCATATTCTTTGGTTCTTCTTGGCACCAAACAACTTCTGCCTGTAAAAAACGCGATAACACATCCACCAAAGCTTTCGCAGGAAAAGGATAAAGCTGTTCAACACGCAGCAAATAAACATTATCAATGCCTCTTTGTTCACGTTCTTCATAAAGGTCGTAATAAACCTTACCTGTACAAAGAACAATACGGCGAATTTTACTATCTTTCTGCAATTTAATGGCAGAATCTTTGAGACGTTCTGCATCATCAAGTAACAAACGTTGGAAACTCATTTCTGGTCCCATTTCACTGAGGGAAGAAACGGCCCGCTTATGACGCAAAAGTGATTTTGGTGTCATTAAAATTAAAGGTTTACGGAAATCGCGTTTAATCTGACGACGTAAAATATGAAAATAATTTGCAGGTGTCGTACAATTAGCAACCTGCATATTATCTTCAGCACAAAGTTGAAGAAAGCGCTCCAAACGTGCTGAAGAATGCTCAGGTCCTTGCCCCTCAAAACCATGAGGCAACAAACACACCAAACCAGACATACGAAGCCATTTACGCTCTGCAGAAGAAATAAACTGATCAAAAATGACCTGTGCTCCATTAGAAAAATCGCCAAATTGCGCTTCCCAAAGCGTTAACCCTCGTGGTTCAGCAAGAGAATATCCATACTCAAAACCAAGAACGGCTTCTTCAGAAAGCATGGAATTAACAACTTCGTAAAAAGCTTGCCCCTCTTGCAAATGATTCAAAGAAATATAACGTACTTCATTTTCTTGGTCATAAAGAACCGAATGACGTTGTGAAAAAGTTCCACGTTCAACGTCTTCACCGGAAAGACGCACCGGTGCTCCTTCTAAGCAGAGTGAACCAAACGCTAAAGCTTCAGCAGTTGCCCAATCAACGCCTTCACCGGTTTCAAAAATTTTAGCGCGGTTACTCAAAAAACGCTGTATCGTTTTATGTACATGAAAATCTTCTGGAATCTCAACAAGTTTCTGACCAATTTCCTTTAAAGTCTCTATCGCAACACCTGTTGTCCCACAATGCAGCTCATCAGCACTACTGCAAGCCTTTAAACCCGTCCAGCTTCCATCAAGCCAATCAGCCTTATTGGGTTTATAAGAAGCACTAGCTTCAAATTCATTTTCAAGCTTATCACGCCATTGCTTCTTTTGCTGCTCAATTTCTTCTGAAGCAACCACCCCTTCCGCTACTAACTGTTCACCATAAAGCTGCAGCGTCGTTTTGTGATTACGAATTGCTTTATACATAAGCGGTTGCGTAAAGGAGGGTTCATCTCCTTCATTATGTCCATAACGGCGATAACAGAACATATCAATTACCACGGGTTTATGGAAAATTTGACGAAATTCTGTCGCTACTTTTGCAACAAAAACAACAGCTTCAGGATCATCACCATTCACATGAAAAATGGGAGCATCAATCATCTTTGCTACATCTGATGGATAAGGTGAAGAGCGCGAAAAACGCGGATCCGTTGTAAAACCAATCTGATTATTGATAATGACATGAACAGAGCCTGCAACGCTGTAACCTTTAAGACCTGAAAGACCAAAAGTTTCCTGAATAACACCTTGCCCAGCAAAAGCAGCATCACCATGAATAAGCAATGGCAAAACCTTTGAACGTTCATTTAATGGGAGTGCATCCGTGTGTGTAAGCCCCATAAGTTGATCTTGTTTAGCTCGTGCCTTGCCCATAACGACCGGATCAACAATTTCAAGATGAGATGGATTAGCCACAAGCGATAAATGAACTTTTTTACCATCAAATTCAAGATCAGCTGAAGTTCCCAAATGATATTTGACATCACCTGATCCTTCTACATCATCGGGCTTATAAGACCCCCCTTTAAATTCGTGAAAAATGGCCCGATGTGGTTTTGCAAGAACTTGTGAAAGAACGTTTAAACGACCACGATGCGCCATACCTAAAATAATTTCTTGTACACCCAAAGCACTACCACATTTAATAATCTGCTCGAGAGCAGGTATCAGTGCTTCACCACCATCAAGTCCAAAACGTTTTGTTCCTTTATATTTCGTATCTAGAAACTGTTCGAACCCTTCTGCCTCAATAAGTTTATTAAGGATAGCCTTCTTGCCTTTCTGTGTGAAAGCAATCTGTTTATCGGGTCCTTCAATACGCTCTTGAAGCCATGCTTTTTGAGCAGGATCAGAAATGTGCATATATTCCACACCAATCGTTGAACAATAAGTACGATTGAGAATCTCAAGCATTTGCGGAATAGTTGCATATTCCAACCCTAAAACATTATCAATAAAAATTGGTCGTTCGTAATCAGCAGGAGTAAAACCGTAAGCTTCCGGAGAGAGTTCCTTATAGTCTTCAAGTTTTTCCGCCAATTGAAGAGGATCAAGCCGTGCATGAAGATGTCCACGTGCTCGAAAAGCACGAATCATCATAAGTGCATGAACAGAATCACGCGTTGCTCGAATAATATCTTGTTCGCTAGAAGCTTTTCCTTTTTGCACAGCGCCCGCTGCTACTTTTTCTTTTAATTTATCACCAACATGCTTTTCAAGAGCAGACCAATCGCCATCAAGAGCAGAAACTAACTCACCATTTGCCTTTAATGGCCAATGATCACGCTGCCATGTTGCCCCTTCAGCGTTTCTGAGAACATCTTCTTTTTTATCATGAAGGTTTTCAAAAAAAGTGCGCCACTGTGAATCTACACTGGTGGGATCTTTTTCATATTCGGCATAAAGTTGATCTATATAATCCGCATTTCCACCATACAGAAAAGACGTTTGTGCAAAAAGACTATTTATTTCGTCCTGCCTTGCCATATACCTCTCCGGAACATTTATTCCGTCTCCTTATATCTCTTTTTGACCTCTAAATGTCTGTAAAGCAAATGAAGATCAGAAAGTTCAAAAAAGCTTCATCTTTTTATATTTAATGTTTCACCTGAATAAGGAGAAATTCTTATTCAGGTGAGTTTTTTACCCCTTCAAAACCGACATCAAAGTCTTTCCTATCTGCGATGGAGAAGGAGAAACGCGAATTCCAGCTGCTTCCATAGCAGCAATTTTATCTTCTGCTCCACCTTTACCACCAGAGATAACAGCACCAGCATGACCCATTGTACGTCCTGGAGGAGCTGTACGACCAGCAATAAAACCAACCACCGGCTTTCTGCGACCTTTTCTTGCTTCATCTTGGAGAAACTGTGCCGCTTCTTCCTCAGCGGAGCCACCAATTTCACCAATCATAACAATAGACTGGGTTTCTTCATCAGCTAAAAACATTTCCAACACATCAATAAACTCTGTGCCCTTAACAGGATCGCCACCAATACCAATAGCGGTTGTTTGTCCAAGACCTTCATGACTGGTTTGAAAGACGGCTTCATAAGTTAAAGTTCCTGACCGAGAAACAACCCCAACAGATCCTTTTCTAAAAATAGAACCGGGCATAATACCGATTTTACATTCATTGGGTGTGAGAACACCAGGACAATTAGGACCAATAAGACGTGATTTTGATTTCTCCAATCGCGCCTTTATTTTAACCATATCCATAACAGGAATGCCTTCCGTAATACAGATAATCAAACGAATCTCAGCCTCAATCGCTTCTATAATAGCCGCCGCAGCCCCTGCAGGCGGAACATAAATAACTGAAGCGTCCGCTCCTGTCTTTTCCTTTCCCTCCGCAACACTAGCAAAAATAGGAAGTGTTTCACCTTTTGAACCTTCCCATGTTTCACCCCCCTTTTTAGGGTTAACGCCACCAACCATTTGCGTACCGTGATAAGCAAGCGCTTGTTCTGTATGAAACGTTCCTGTTTTTCCCGTAAGCCCTTGAACCAGAACTTTTGTATCTTTATTCACAAGAATGGACATAGCTTAAGCTCCCTTCACGGCTGCAACGATTTTTTGAGCAGCATCATCTAAATCATCAGCGGGAATAACGTTCAAACCACTCTCACTGATAATCGCTTTACCCTGCTCAACATTCGTACCTTCAAGACGGACAACCAAAGGAACTTTTAAACCAACTTCTCTCACAGCAACAACCACACCTTCAGCAATCACATCACAACGCATAATGCCGCCAAAAATATTGACCAAAATACCTTTAACATTCGGATCAGCAGTGATAATTTTAAAAGCAGCCGTTACTTTTTCTTTTGAAGCTCCACCACCAACATCAAGAAAATTTGCGGGCTCTGCCCCATAAAGCTTAATGATATCCATTGTTGCCATAGCAAGACCCGCACCATTGACCATGCAACCAATTGTGCCTTCAAGAGCAACATAAGCAAGATCATGTTTTGATGCTTCAATCTCTTTTGGATCTTCTTCTGAAATATCGCGCAATTCCAAAATATCTGGATGACGGAACAAAGAGTTATTATCAAAAGAAACTTTTGCATCAAGAACGCGCAAACGGCCATCTTTCATAACAATAAGCGGATTGATTTCAAGAAGACTCATATCTTTTTCACAAAACACCTTATAGAGAATTGGAAAAAGTTTTTCACCATCTTCTCTTGCACTATCGTGCAATTCTAATGCATCACAAAGCCTTGTACAATCAGCAGAAGTAACACCCTGTACAGCATCAATGGGTAGAGTGAATATTTTTTCTGGTGTCTCTTCAGCAACCGTTTCAATATCCATACCTCCTTCGGTTGAAACAACGAAAGCAACTCGCCCAACGGTACGATCAACCAAAAGTGAAAGATAAAGTTCCCGCTCGATATCGGCACCATCCTCAATATAAAGACGATTGACCTGCTTACCCTCTGGACCAGTTTGTTTGGTTACCAAAGTTTTACCGAGCATTTCCTGGACATGTGCAACAACTTCTTCAACAGATTTTGCAAGCCGAACTCCCCCCTTTGCATCAGAGCTGAGTTCTTTAAACTTACCCTTACCACGACCACCAGCGTGTATCTGACTTTTAACCACATAGAGTGGTCCGGGCAATTTTTTTGCCCATTTTTCAGCTTGCTCTACAGAATAAACAGCAACACCATTTGCAATTGGTGCTCCATATTCATGAAGCAGACGTTTAGCCTGATATTCATGGATATTCATGCATTTGTCCTTTTCTTTTACGGATCACTTCATTAATCCTTAAATTATTATATTTTAAATACTCTGTTTTCATGAACAGAACCTTGCTCAATTTATTTGAGACTAGGTACAAGAGCGATACAAGCTTCACAAAGTTTTTGCACCGCATTCACTGAATGCTCAAAAGCATCTCTTTCCTTTTTATCAAGATCAATTTCAATGACCCGTTCAACACCGCCTGCGCCAAGTATAACGGGAACACCAACATATGTATCATTCACCCCGTATTCCCCTGAAAGATAGGCTGCAACAGGAACAACACGCTTAGTGTCCTTCAAATAGGCTTCAGCCATAGAAACAGCAGAAGCGGCGGGTGCATAAAAAGCAGATCCTGTTTTTAACAAACTCACGATTTCCGCACCACCATCACGGGTGCGCTGAATAATTTGATCAATTCGCTCCTGTGTTGTCCAACCCATTTTCACAAGATCAGGCAAAGAAATACCCCCCACCGTTGAATAACGCACGAGAGGCACCATCGAATCACCATGCCCTCCTAAAACAAATGCTGTCACATCCTTAACAGAGACCTTAAACTCTTCAGATAAGAAGTAACGAAACCGTGCTGAATCAAGAACTCCAGCCATTCCAACGACTTTATGTGTAGGAAGACCTGAAAATTTTTGCAATGCCCATACCATCGCATCAAGAGGGTTTGTAATACAAATGACAAACGCTGAAGATGCGTATTTTTTAATCCCACCCCCAACTTGCTCCATCACTTTTAGATTAATGCCTAAAAGGTCATCACGGCTCATACCAGGTTTTCGTGCAACGCCTGCTGTTACAATAACAACATCAAATCCTTCAATTGCCTCATAAGCATTAGCACCTTTTAAACTGATATCAAAACCGTCAACGGGTGAAGATTCGGCAATATCGAGAGCCTTACCCTGAGGCATACCTTCTGCAATATCAAATAAGACAACATCACCAAGCTCTTTAAGTCCAACAAGATGTGCTAAAGTACCACCAATCATACCTGAACCAATAAGAGCTATTTTTTTTCGTGCCATTTTTTCTTCCTAACCTTAGAGAACTCAGCGCACACTTAATCAGCGCCAGTATACTGAATATTTCTTCGACCCTAGCTCTATTTTCAATAAATCATTAAAAAGAGAAAAAGATGAAACTTACCAAATTTCTCTTTCATAGAAGCAACAATTCTCCACAGAAACAACTATCAGAAAATTACCATGAAGTATCGATAAAATGAATTAAAAAAAAATACAACAGAATTATTACACTTCTTTGAAGTTCAAAGAGTTATTATTTTTACAGTTTACGTAAAGGTAAAATTATATTCCGCTTTTCTCCTTTAAAGGAAAGCGCTCTGCCCAAAATTTCAAATAATCCTGACTTTGCATTTCAAAAAGACGTGATTTTGTTCTTTTAAACTCAAATGTTTCCGTCGTCTGTGCATAACCTTTATATAAATCGTCAAGTACAACAGCAGCCGACATAAATAATCTTATGTTGCGTTCGTAAAGAATATCAATAAGTAAAATAAACCGTTTCGTTTCATTGCGACATGTATCATCCATCACGGGTACATTATCGATAAAAATCGTATGATAACGTTCACCTAATGCTAAATACTCAGCTGCAGCCAAAGGCTTTGCGCATAAATCTTGATAATCAAAGCGCGCGCATCCCGCTCCCGTACGTGGAATATGAACAATACGTCCTTTTATAGAAAGTTCATGAGATGTTTCCTTCTGTCCTTGCAGCACCAATGCCCAAGCTTGATCCATGCATTTATTGGCTTCCAATCCTAGCGGCGTTATATACACATGTTGTGGATTTGATTTTTCAAGACGATAATCTGTTTTTGCATCAAGATTGATAACGCGAACACGTGCTTTCAAAACTTGAACAAAAGGCAAAAAAAGTTCTCTATTTAAACCATTATAATAAAGATTATCGGGAGCAACGTTTGAAGTAGCAACGAAGAAAACCCCTTTATCAAATAAAGCAGAAACAAGACGCCCCAACACCATGGCATCGGCAATATCTGTTACACTAAATTCATCAAAACAAAGCACTTGAGCTTCTCGTGCAAGATCTTCAGCAACAGCCAAAATGGGATTATCTTTTCCAGCTTTTGCAGATGATTTTTGACGGTAAACATTAATCCGCTCGTGCACATCAGCCATGAAATCATTAAAGTGGGCACGTTTTTTACGCTCTTGGCGCAAACAAGAAAAGAACAAATCCATCAGCATGGTTTTGCCTCGTCCTACTTCACCATAAATATACAACCCCTGAAAGGAAGCTTCACCTTGTCTTGAAGCATGAACAAAGGTTTGTTTTTTTTTCTTAAAGAAATGCAAAAATGCCCAAGGATGAGAAACATTTCTCTCTGCAATATCTTGTAATAAATGATCGAAATGCTTTGTTAAAGCCAATTGAGCAGGATCAAAACTCATTTCCCCTTTGTACACCAGCTCCTTATAGCGCGTTGACAATAGCACCATCCAAACAACCTTTTTCAACCTATTCTCAATGAAAAATATAAGTTCTCTTGACAAACATGTGTACAAATTTCTTATTTTTCATAAGCAGCCAAAAATGATCTAACGGCTCAAAACGACTGGATAATTATCAAGTGTACGTCCCTCAAAACGATCAACATTGGAGGAATAAAAAGTCATGATAACACGTCCTGAATTATTATAGAAATATAATCTTTTTCCTTTAACAGTCCATGAGTTTACCTGAGAAACGATTCCTGGGCAGTGTAAAGGACCAGCGCGATACCCTTGGCCAAATTTCGTTTGTGGTGTTGCAATTCTGCACAGTTTACCGCCCATAGAAAGATTCCACACCCCAGCAATATTTGCAGGAAACAAATCAATGGCATTACTTGGCAATTCGAGATTAGCCATTCGCCCATCACTTTGGGCATCTCCTTTCTCATACATAGAAACATCTGCTGCTTCAGATGCCGACGAATAAGAAGATGACAGATCAGACATCACCTCTGTTTGCACTTGTTGAAGTGGATAAAAAACTTCTAATGTGTTATCATCATTATTACTGTCAAAGCGAGATGTTGAACATCCTGTTAAAGAAATTACAATTGATATTGCAACGAAAAACGAAATTTTTGAAAATGACATATCTATACTCTTTCCCACAACAATAAATAAGCTCATCCAACGAGGTAAATATTTGTTATATGGCATTCTACAAATAAATTAACAAATTAAAAAAAACAGGATAAAATTGGCCATTTTAAACGATAAATAATTTTTTACTACTCGTTTTATGATTAAGTACTAGAAATTTATAAGGCTTTCAGTCATATAGCTTTTGTGAGAAATCACTAAAAATAGAGAAATTTTATGAAAACACCATTCAGTAAAATGAACGGTTTGGGAAATCAAATCATTGTTGCTGACATGCGCGAAAGCGCTGATGCTCTTACACAACAAGCAATTTTTGCTTTATCGAAAGATCCTCAAACACATTTTGATCAAATTATGGCCGTCCACACATCAACAAAAAAAGAAGCCAACTTTCGCATTGAAATATGGAATACTGACGGTTCCATGGCTAAAACTTGTGGAAACGGTACCCGTTGCGTAATTGCGTGGCTAACAGACCATAATCTTGGTGAAACTTTTCAATTAGAAACACCCGCTGGAATTATTGAAGGAAAACGCCAAGCTGATGGACTTATCTCTGTCGACATGGGAAAGCCCCATTTCAACGCAAAAGAGATGCCTGTTTCACGTGAAATAGTTGATACCAATCACGTAGAACTTACTGCTGGTCCTTTAAAAGACGCTTCCCTTGTATTCATTGGTAATCTCCATGCTATTTTTTTTGTTGGAAATGATATTCAATATATTCCATTAGAAAAGTACGGACCAAAACTTGAACATGATCCTCTTTTCCCAGAGCGCTGCAATATTTCTATTGCTTATGTCACGTCAAAGAAAAGCCTAAATTTACGCACATGGGAGCGAGGAGCAGGATTAACGCAAGCATGTGGAAGTGCTGCTTGTGCGAGTGCAGTAGCGGCTTATCGACGTGAACTCACAAAACGCCATATCGATGTGAATTTACCAGGGGGAACACTGAATATTTTTTATCGAGAAGATGATCACATTATCATGACGGGTCCAATCAAATATGAATTTAGTGGTTTCTTTGACCCTTTAACAGGGAGTTACAAAAAGGATCACTCTTAATGACAATAGAAATTGTAACATTTGGTTGTCGACTAAACAGCTACGAATCGGAAATCATACGGAAAGAAAGTACTTCTTCGGGGCTAGATCAACTCAAAGATGGTGCTATCATTTTTAATACCTGTGCTGTCACTGCCGAAGCCGTACGACAAGCAAAACAAGCTATCCGTAAAGCAAGACGGGAAAATCCTCATGCCCGCATTATTGTGACAGGGTGTGCTGCACAAACAGAAGGTCAAAATTTTGCCTCAATGACAGAGGTTGATCTTGTTTTAGGAAATGAAGAAAAACTTCATGCGCATTCTTACCGTCAACTTCCTGATTTTGGCATTAACCATTCCGAAAAACTGCGTATCAATGACATCATGGAGGTACAACAAATTGCTCCACATATGGTGAGTACAATGGAAGAACGCACACGTGCTTTTGTACAAGTACAAAATGGATGCGATCATCGCTGTACATTTTGCATTATCCCTTATGGACGTGGGCCATCACGTTCAGTTCCCATGGGTGCAGCCATTGAACAAATTAAAAAACTGACAGACAATGGTATTCAAGAAGTTGTTCTGACAGGTGTAGATCTTACAAGCTATGGCCACGATCTCCCAGGAAAAGCTACTCTAGGAAAATTAACTTCAACCATTTTGCATCATATTCCTGATTTGCCTCGATTACGTCTTTCTTCAATCGATTCTATTGAAGCAGATGAAGAACTCATCAATCTTTTAGCCTATGAAAAGAGAATAATGCCTCATTTGCATTTATCCTTACAAGCAGGCGATAATATGATTCTAAAAAGAATGAAACGGCGACACTTACGTGAACACGCAATTCAATTTTGCCAAGATTTACGTGCCAAACGTCCTACAATGGTTTATGGTGCTGATTTAATTGCTGGTTTTCCCACTGAAACGGAAGAGATGTTTCAAAATAGTCTCTCTTTAATCAATGATTGTAATTTAACACATCTACATGTCTTTCCTTTTAGTCCAAGAGAAGGGACACCTGCCGCGCGTATGCCACAAATCGATCGTAGAGTGGTGAAAATGCGTGCAGAAAGATTGCGCAAAGCAGGAAATGAAGCTTACCAAAAGCATCTTGCACACTTACAAAATAGTCAACAAACAATTCTCGTTGAAAAAGATGAAATTGGACGAACAGAAGATTATACTCTAGTACAAATTAAAGGTGCAAAAGCTGGAACAATTGTTCAAGCACTTATTGTTGACCATGATGGTGATAAATTGATTGCTGTCCTTCCAAAATTGAATGCCGCTTGAGCAGGAAAGCCCTTATGAAAAAATCTTTTATCAAAAAAATATTCTCTTTTAACAAATCGAAAGAGCAGGAAATGGAAAAAACTTCCATTCCTCATGATGCCGAAAAGATAGCAGAAAATGAATATAAAAATATAAAAAACGACCAGCCTTTCATAAACAAAGAGAAAGAACAACAAGGCGCTAGTCAAAATACAACATCTGCAAAGTCTGATGGGAAAACTCCATCTTTTGAACCAGCTTCTAATAAAGTACCACATTATGGCAAAATAATTGTCACAGATATAATCAGTGAAAAAAAAGAAGAGTTTTCACCCATTGCTTCTCTTGAACAGAAAAAAATAGCGTGGTTTGGACACCTTAAAAAAGGATTAGCTCTTTCTTCACAACGCTTAAGTGGATCGATTAGTGATCTTTTTGTTAAAGGAAAACTTGATGAAGACACATTGCAAAAACTGGAAGATATCCTTATTCAAGCTGATCTGGGTGTAGAAACGACAACACGGATCACCGATATCTTAGCTTCTAACCGTTATGAAAAAAACTTAACTCCAGATGATGTTCACATGATCGTAGCTGAAGAAATTAAAAAAGTATTGGAACCTGTTGCAATTCCACTAGAACTTGATCTTCATCATAAGCCACACGTTATTCTACTGGTAGGTGTGAATGGTACTGGAAAAACGACAACTATTGGAAAACTTGCGGCAAAACTCACAGCAGGAGGATTAAAGGTTATGCTAGCGGCTGGCGATACATTCCGCGCTGCTGCTATTGAACAATTACATATTTGGGGTGAACGAACCGGCTCTCCTGTTATTTCAACCAAACTAGGAGCAGATGCTGCTAGTTTGGCATTTGATGCTTATGAAAAAGCAAAAAAAGCAAACTGTGATGTATTAATTATTGATACAGCTGGACGTTTACAAAATAAAACTGAACTTATGGACGAATTGGCAAAAATTATTCGGGTTCTCAGTAAACGCTCCCCCCAAGCGCCCCATACAATCCTTCAAACACTTGATGCAACCACTGGGCAAAATGCTCTAAACCAAGTGGATATTTTCCGTGATATCGCTGGTGTTAATGGTCTCATCATGACAAAGCTCGATGGCACAGCACGGGGAGGAATTCTCGTTGCCATTGCTGCAAAATATAAATTACCCGTTTATTTTATCGGTGTAGGAGAAAATATAGAGGATCTTCAACCTTTTTCTGCTTCTGACTTTGCCGAAACCATTTCAGGAAAATCCGCATGAAAAAAACTTCATTTAAACCACATTTGCATAACAATCTCGATTCGAACAATACCAATGATCATCAAGAAACTCTCTCTTCACCCACACTTAAATTTCTCTTGGAAATGGGGCCATTGGTTGTCTTCTTTCTTGCTAATTACAAAGGCGAGTGGCTGATAAACAACATTGAGATTTTTAAAAATTTTAGCAAACCTATTTTTCCTGCAACAGCTATTTTCATGGTAGCGATCATAATTGCACTGAGTTTGTCATGGGTTCTTACACGGAAGATTCCCATAATGCCTCTCATCTCAGGAATATTCGTTCTGATCTTTGGATTTTTAACCCTTTGGCTTCACAATGACACTTTTATCAAGATGAAACCAACAATCATTAATAGCTTATTTGCTCTTATTCTTTTTGGTGGTGTGCTTTTTAAAAAACCACTTTTGCGTTATGCTCTTGATCCTACTTTAAAACTTGATGATTTAGGATGGCAAAAGCTTACATATCGCTGGGCATTTTTTTTCGTATTTCTTGCTCTTTTGAATGAAATTGTTTGGCGTAACTTTAGCGATAATTTTTGGACGAGTTTTAAAGTATTTGGTGTCATGCCCATAACAGTTCTCTTCATGCTTACCCAAATGCCTCTCATACTTCAACATTCAAAAGAGCTTTTTACAGAAGACGATAAATCTGATTCTTAAAATAACACCTCCATCACGACAAATTATTTTGCAGATTTATCGCTATACACTGATCACGGAGAGAAGATGTGTTAATTGAGCAATTTATCTGTCGAGAAGATAATTTTGGTGTTCTCATTCATGATGAAAAAAGCGGCTACACAGCCGCAATTGATGCACCCGAAAGCGAAGCTATTCAGAGAGCCTTAAAACGCCGTAACTGGACACTTCAGACTATTTTTGTGACTCATCATCATCATGATCATGTGGAAGCATTGGAAGAGTTAAAACAAGTTTATAAGGCTGTCGTTATTGGACCGGAAGCAGAAAAAGAAAAGATTCATCATCTTGACCAAACACTTCAATCTGATGAACGTTTTTTCTTGGGCACACGTCCAATTTTAGCTCTTTCAACACCCGGTCATACTTTAGGCGCATTATCTTACTATCTTCCTGAAGATGGTTTACTCTTTGCTGGAGATACACTTTTTTCGCTCGGTTGTGGACGTCTTTTTGAAGGAACACCTTCACAAATGCTGAGTTCTTTAAAAAAACTGCGTCAATTACCCGATGAAACACTTCTTTATTGTGGTCATGAATACACCAAAGCTAATGCTCTTTTTTCATTAATAATTGACCCACACAATCAAAAACTCCATCAAAGGATAGAAGAAGTTTTTTTACTACGCGCAAAAAACGCTATGACTTTACCAGTAACCTTAGGACAAGAAAAAGCGACCAATCCCTTTCTCCGTTGGGATGATCGTGCTTTACGAAAAAATCTTGCGTTGGAAAAGGAGACAGACGAAGAGGTTTTTGCTGAAATCCGCAGAAGAAAGGATCATTTTTAACTATGTTTAAATCAATATCCTTTGTTTTTCTTTTTATGTTCTACACGCAAATGACAATGGCAAAAGAAACGGACAATCAGTTTGATTTCCCATACGTCATAGCAAACTATACCTTAACTGAAGATTTCCTTTTAAAGATGGAACAAATTGAAAAAGACTGTAAAAATTTACCACCAGAGTCAGAAACATCTAATAAAAATCATGATAAGAATTACGACAGTAGACTTGAAAAAATTATTGCTTCTATCTCTCATAAATCAAAACTAATGGCTGTTTTAAGAAAAAATAACATCACGCCTAGAGATTTTGTTATTGGTAATTTGGCAATTCAAACAACCTTAATAATGCTTTTAAACAAACCTTCTTCTGAAGATTTTAAAAGAGAAGGTCTTTCTTCACTTGAAAAAAATCCGGTATTTTTAAGCAATTTGGAGTTTGGTAAAAAGCATCTGTATAGAATAATGTCTGTTTCAAAGGAAAGTTGTAGATAGAACATAAGCTATTTTGAGCAATTTCTTAAAGACACAATACCCCATTAATTTTGCAAACGTCGACAAATATCATCCAATTGCTCTAATGAAGAATAATGGATTTTTAGATCACCGCCTTTTTTACCATGCCGAATGATAACTTTCATCCCAATAACATCTGCAAGTAATTTTTCTAAAGATTTTGTTTCTGTATCTTTTTCCACAACCGTTCGTTTTTTGACTTTAGGATTTGCCTGTTCATAGGCAAGTATTTCCGTTTGACGCACAGAGAGTCCTTCATGAATAATCTTTTCAGCTAAATCTTGTGGATTATCGACAGTAATAAGACAGCGTGCATGACCTGCTGAAAGTTGTCCCTCTGTTAAAAATTGCTGTACTTTTTGTGGAAGCTTTAATAAACGAAGCGTATTAGCAACATGGCTCCGGCTTTTTCCAATAACTTGTGCCAAATCTGCTTGCGTATATCCATGTTCATTTAGCAAAATTTCATACCCCATTGCTTCTTCAATAGGATTAAGATCAGCACGCTGAACATTTTCAATAATTGCTAATTCCAAAGCCGTTTTATCATCAACATCGCGAACAATGACTGGCAATTTACTTAAATTGGCTCGTTGTGCAGCACGCCACCGCCGTTCACCAGCAATTAACTCAAACCGATGAGGATGATCACGTGAAGGTCTCACAATAACAGGTTGAACAACACCATGCTGACGAATTGATTGCGCTAAATTATCAAGTTCTGAATCGGTAAAATGGCGCCGTGGATTATGTGGATTGCACGAAATAGATTCAAGTGGAACAAATCGCTCAGAAACAGAAGAAACTGTATTGAACTCCGTCAATTTGTCGGTATTTGATGAACGTTTAAGATCGCTGTTTAAATTGATATCCCCAATCAATGCTGCCAATCCACGACCCAGTCTTTTTTTTGATTGATCATCATTCATAATCTTGCTCTTTGCGTTTTCTTACAAAAATTATTTTTTACATTTTTAAGCAGCCGCGTGTGCTTGTTTTTCACGTTGAATTATTTCCGATGCGAGACGTAAGTAAGCTTGGCTACCAGCACATGTTAAATCATAAAGCAATACTGGTTTACCGAAGGAAGGGGCTTCTGATACACGCACGTTTCGTGGAATAACAGTGCGATAAACTTTATCTCCCATAAAAGAGCGGACATCTTCAACAACTTGATTTGAAAGATTATTACGTCCATCATACATGGTGAGGACAATCCCCTGAATTTCTAGAGATGGATTAAGAACGGATCGCACTTGTTTTACTGTTTCAAGCAATTGACTTAAACCTTCAAGTGCTAAAAATTCGCATTGCATAGGCACTAAAACAGAATCTGCAGCCCCCATAGCATTAAGTGTGAGAAGATTAAGCGAAGGCGGACAATCAATGAGAATATAACTAAACTTCTTTTCCATCTTCGGATCATCACAGAGTGCTTTACGTAATCGTTGTATGCGATCTTGTGATGAAGCAATTTCCATTTCTACCCCTAAAAGATCAAGAGTAGAGGGTACAATATGGAGATTGGGAACAGCTGCTTTTAAAGCTGCTTGCGTGACTGAAATCCCTGAAACAAGCACATCATAAGATGATAAAGGACGGCTGTTACGATCAATTCCCAATCCCGTACTTGCATTTCCTTGTGGATCAACATCCATAATGAGAACATTTTCACCAATAGCTGCCAAAGCGGTTGCAAGATTAATTGCCGTAGTTGTTTTGCCGACCCCACCTTTTTGGTTTGCAATAGCGATAATCCGTGTTTCGCTCATTTTGCTTTACCCTCTACTGATCGAACATGAGAAATTTCTAAAATAACAGAATTTTCATCAATTTTACTCTTATGTTTTAGCAGATCAAACTGCCAATTGGCAGAGGCATTTTTTATTTCTATAGCGTAATCCCGACCTTTTTGCAAAAGAGCTATTGTTTTTTTTGTTGATAAAGGAAAAATAAGCCGTAAAAGAGCATCGAGAGAAGCTAATCCTCGTGCTGTTATAACCTCTGGCAGTGCTATTTTTTTATACACATCTTCAATTCTACAGTGATAAACTGTTGCAGGAAGGTTAAGTTGAGTAATAACCGTTCGTAAAAAGGCGACTTTTTTTCCATTACTTTCAACAAGATCAATATGCCCCGTTTTTTTTCCTTTCAGAAAAATAGCAATAACAATTGCGGGAAAACCACCACCTGATCCAAGATCACACCAATGCAAAAAATCACTGTGGAGAGGGTAGATTTGTGCTGAATCTAAAATATGCCGTGTCCATAAAACTGGGATTGTTGCAGGGGATATTAAATTAATATGCCTATTCCATTGCATTATCAAAGTTTCAAATTGTATTAAATCTTTCATCGTTTCACGTGAAACAGAAGGAACAATATTTAAGAGTTCTTGATATTTTTTTTCTGTAGAAATATCCACTAAACTGTTTTAGCCTTTTCACGCCGTTGACGTTGAATATACGTAATAATAAGTGATAATGCCGCTGGTGTCATTCCATCAATTTTTTGAGCATCTGCAATAGAACGCGGCGATATTTTTTGAATTTTTGCCTTTAGTTCATTGGAAAGACCCGATATTGATTGAACATCCAGAGAAGAAGGAATTTCTAAACGTTCATCTCGCTGAAGAGCCACAATATCTTGTGTTTGTTTTTCTAAATAAACTGCATATTGTGCTTCAATTTCTAAAGATTCAACAGTTTTAGGATCAATTGATTGCAATTGTGGCCAAAAATGTGAAAGACGTTCTATAGTCATGTGAGGATAAGCAAGAAGATCATATGCCGAACGCCGAATTCCATCGTGATTTATTTGTAATCCATGAACAGACGCTTCATTAGGTGTTAGAAAAAGCTCTTGGCATATTGATCGTGCTTGATCAAGACGTTGCTGTTTTTGTTTATAACAATCCCAACGCACTTTACTCACAAGACCCCATTGCTGTGCTAAAGGTGTTAAACGCGCATCTGCATTATCAGATCGCAAAGACAAACGAAATTCAGCGCGTGAAGTAAACATTCGATAGGGTTCACAAACCCCACGCGAAACTAAATCATCTACCATAACACCAATATAAGCTGTTGAACGACTTATAACGACTTCATCTAATTTACCTACTTTACGTGCGGCATTTAACCCAGCTAAAAGGCCTTGTGCTGCAGCTTCTTCATATCCCGTTGTACCATTAATTTGTCCAGCTAAAAACAACCCTGGTAAAGAGCGTAATTCTAAAGTTTTACTTAATTGTTGTGGATTAACAAAATCATATTCAATAGCATAACCAGGTTGCAAAACTTCAACATTTTCTAATCCTTCAATCGTTCTCAAAAAAGAAATTTGTACATCTTCAGGAAGAGAAGTAGAAAGGCCATTTGGATAAATAGTATCATTCTCCAATCCTTCTGGCTCTAGAAAAATTTGATGTCCATCACGTTCACCGAATTTAACAATTTTATCTTCAACAGAAGGGCAGTAACGTGGTCCTAATCCTTCAATATTTCCCGAATATAAAGCAGACTTATGAATATTTTCACGAATAATTTGATGTGTTTGTGTATTTGTACGTGTTATTGCACACGCAATTTGCGGCTGTTCAATTTTTTCTGTTAAAAAAGAAAAAGGAAAGGGATCTTCATCAGCTTGCTGTTTTGGAAGAGACTCCCAACGAATTGTTTTTTTACTAAGACGTGCAGGAGTTCCTGTTTTTAATCTCCCAAGATTTATATTATAGCTTCTCAAGCATTCAGCAATTTGTACGCTCGACTTATCCCCCATACGTCCAGCAGCCCATGTTTTATCACCAATATGAATAAAACCATTCAAGAACGTACCTGTGGTCAAAACAATAGCACCAGAAAAAATTGTTCCTTGATTTTTTAAAACAACACCTGAAACACAATTATCTTTAACAATAAGATCAACAGCTTCATCTTCAACAAGAACGAGGTTATCTTGTTCTTGCAGGAGTTTTTGGATAGCTTTTTTATAGAGTTGTCGATCTGCTTGTGTACGAGGGCCTCTTACTGCTGGTCCTTTTCGTCGATTAAGAAGCCTAAATTGAATTCCAGCAGCATCTGCTGCCCTTCCCATAAGACCATCTAAAGCATCAACTTCACGAACTAGATGCCCTTTTCCTAACCCACCAATAGCAGGATTACATGACATTGTACCCAATGCTGATATTTTATGCGTAACAAGAGCTGTCCGTGCTCCAACACGAGCAGAAGCTGAAGCAGCTTCGCAGCCAGCATGACCGCCTCCAATAACAATAACATCATATAATTGCATCGAGATTTATTCCATAAAGAATCATTCTAAAGTTTCACGTGAAACAGCATATAAATTACATAATCTTTAAAATGTGTCTATGAAATAATGAATGTTTCACGTGAATCATTATTTACCAATACAAAACTCTGAAAAAATAATATCAAGTAAATCTTCAACATCTATATCTCCCGTAATTCTCCCAAGAAAATCACTCGCACGACGAAGATGTTCCGCACGTAAACTTAAATCAAGAGAAGTATAATTCACAGAAGCTTCAATTTCTTTAACAGCCTCTTTTAATAACTGAAGTTGCCTTTTTCGTGCTGGAACAAGATTTCCAATTTCAGAAGCACGACGTAAACAAAACAACTCAAGTTCCTTAATAAAACAATCAAAATTTAAACCAGTTAATGCAGAAAACTGTAAAAAATAATGGGTTTTATTATCTTCATAAAGATCAAGCTTATTAGCAACATGCCATATTTCAGCTGATGTTTCAGGTAAATCAACTTGCTTAGAATTTCCCATATCATAAACCAAAATAACCAAATCAGCATCCCTCACATGCTGCTTAGCAACTTCTATTCCCAATTGTTCTATTTTGTTTTCTGTTTCTCTAAAACCAGCAGTATCTGTTAAAAAAACAGGTAAACCACCAAGAACGAGCCTCATTTCTAAAGCATCACGCGTTGTACCTGCTTCTTCTGTTACAATAGAAACAGGTCTCCCAGCCAAACGATTCATAATGCTTGATTTTCCAGAATTTGGTGCACCAGCAATAACAATTTTTAACCCATCACGTAAAATACTCGCACGTTCTCCTTCATCAATATGTTCCTGAAGAGAAGAGCAAAGATCTTGCATATCTTTCCAAACTTTATCAGATACTGAATTTGGGATATCAGCTTCATCAACAAAATCAAGTTCTGCTTCAATAAAAGCACGTGCCTTCATAAGCCTATGACGCCAATCGCGATAAAGTGTCGTTAAACGCCCACTTGTTCCCATAATTGCTAAACGTCGCTGGCTTTCCGTCTCTGCTTCTATTAAATCAGCAAGACCTTCTGCTTGAACAAGATCTAATTTTCCCTCCATAAATGCACGACGTGAAAACTCACCTGCTTCTGCAATACGGCATCCAGAAAATGTAGACAATTCATCGAGAAAACGATTAACAACAGCTTTTCCTCCATGCAAATGAAATTCTGCACAATCTTCTCCTGTAAAACTGTGAGGAGCAGGAAAAAAAACAGTCAAAGCAGAATCTAAAAAGCTTCCATCACAAGCAGTAAGATTTCCATAATGCATGAATCGCGCTTTAGGTAAACAACCACAAAGCGTTTTAACGACATTTACTACATGAGGACCAGAAAGACGAATGACTGCAACCCCTGAAGGTAACAATCCACTCGAAACAGCAAAGATTGTATCCACGGGACATTCCTAAGCGAAAAACTTAATATTTATGTATTCATTGAATCAAAAAAATCACTATTGTTTTTCGTTTGTTTTAATTTATCAATTAAAAATTCAATTGCATCCGTTACATTCATAGGCGTCAAAATACGACGAAGTACAAAAATTTTGTGTAAGTCTTGCCGCGCTACTAAAAGTTCTTCCTTACGTGTTCCAGATTTCAAAATATCCATAGCTGGGAAAATACGCTTATCAGCAACTTTACGATCAAGAACAATTTCCGAGTTACCTGTTCCTTTGAATTCTTCAAAAATAACTTCATCCATACGACTACCGGTATCAATCAAAGCCGTTGCAATAATGGTTAAAGATCCACCTTCTTCAATGTTACGCGCTGCACCAAAAAAACGCTTAGGACGCTGTAGAGCATTTGCATCAACACCACCTGTCAAAACCTTACCGGATGAAGGAACAACCGTATTATATGCACGTCCAAGACGTGTAATAGAATCGAGAAGAATAACGACATCACGCCCATGTTCGACAAGGCGTTTTGCTTTTTCAATAACCATTTCAGCGACTTGCACATGACGTATTGCTGGTTCATCAAAAGTAGAAGAAACAACCTCTCCTTTTACAGAACGCTGCATATCAGTAACTTCTTCTGGTCGTTCATCAATCAAAAGAACAATAAGATAGCATTCAGGATGATTAGTGGTGATAGAATGAGCAATATTTTGAAGTAAAACTGTTTTTCCTGTTCGAGGAGGAGCAACAATTAATCCTCTCTGTCCCTTTCCCAATGGGGATATTAAATCAATCACCCGTGATGACATATCCTTCTCTGTGGGATCTTGTATTTCCATTTGGAAACGTTCATTCGAATAAAGAGGAGTAAGATTATCAAAGTGAATTTTATAACGAATTTTTTCAGGATCTTCAAAATTAATTGTATTAATTTTAAGAAGAGCAAAATAACGCTCTCCTTCTTTTGGACTTCGTATAAGCCCCTCAACAGTATCACCTGTTTTTAAAGAAAAGGACTGAATTTGTGCAGGAGAAAGGTAAATATCATCAGGACCAGGAAGATAATTAGCATCAGCAGACCGTAAAAATCCAAATCCATCTTGTAAAACTTCTACAACCCCTTCTCCAATGATTTCTACATCTTGCAAAGCAAGCTTTTTCAAAATAGCAAACATTAATTCTTGTTTGCGCATCAAAGAGGCATTTTCAACTTCTAATGTTTCAGCGAAAGAAACAAGTTCAACAGGATTTTTACTTTTAAGTTCTTGTAGTTTCATTTCTTGCATCAAATATGCTCTTTAAGTAGTGAAGAGAATTATCCTTAAATTGATTTATGGAAAATTTAAAGAACGAAACATTCTTATAAGAAGAAAGTATTGTACACGCAATTTTTTTAATCTGCAAGCATCATTCATACGAATTATCTTGGTATGAATTTAAATAATTGTATAAAATAAAGATAAACTTACCTTTATAATTTTATCTAAATATGAATTTATCCTATAGCACTCATAAATTAAATTTCAAAAGCATTTTTAATTTTTACAGATTTTTTTATATTAAAAGATTTTATATAAGGGAGAGATTTTTCTTATTTATGTCTGTGTTTAATGTGAATTATAAGTTATACTTCATTTATCCTCAATTTTATCCACAAAGAAAAAAGAAAAAAAGACAAGCATAACATTCTTTTAAAGGCATTATCCAAGTTCTTTTATCATAAAAGGGATTTTATTATCACAACAGTTCACTTTGTGCATAATAAGGGAAAAATTTTCCTCAATTTTAGTTTTATGAGAAATGATGAGGATATATACACATTTGTTAACAAGGAGTTAAAATTTTTGTGACAAGAGAAAAAAAATCCTTTCATTTACATATGCTTTCTGATGCAACAGGAGAAACACTCATTTCTGTTGGGAGGGCTGTTGCATCACAATATACAATGAGTCAAACAACAGAGCACATTTATCCGATGATTCGTAATGAAATACAGTTGCAGAGAGCTCTTGATGAGATACAACAAGAGCCTGGTATTGTTCTTTACACAATCATTGATGAAAAAATTAAACGCCTTCTTAGGAGAAGATGTGAAAAGATAAAAGTTCCCTGTATTGACATACTACAACCTGTTCTAGATGCTTTTCAATCTTATCTTGGAATGCCAACAAATTTACGAGCGAGTGCACAGCATGATCTCAATGCAGATTACTTTCGCCGTATTGAGGCATTGGATTTTACTATAGAACATGATGATGGACAGTCTTCTAGTGATTTATCAGATGCAGATGTGATACTTGTAGGAATCTCAAGAACCTCTAAAACACCGACGAGTATCTATTTAGCAAATCGTGGAATTAAGACAGCTAATGTTCCTCTTATTCCAGGTATTGATTTACCAGAGTCCCTTTTAGGAGCGAAAAATGCTTTGATTATCGGTTTAATCGCTTCCGCTGAAAGAATCTCACATATTCGTCAAAATCGGAATTTTGGAGAGCGTATTGAAAGTTATACTAATCGTGTAAATATAGCTGAAGAATTGACTTATGCAAAACGCATTTGCGAACGTTTTGGTTGGCCTATTATTGATGTCTCAAGACGCTCTATTGAAGAAACAGCTGCTGCTATATTCGAACTTTTGTCGCGATTTCGTGAAGGAAAATGAGAAAAATATGGCAGAAGATACGTTAATATTAGCATCCCTTAGTTCTTATCGTGCACAATTATTGAAAAAAGTAGGTTTAAAGTTTTGCATTGAAGGAGCTTCTTTTGATGAAAGAGAGATAGAAAAAACAGCAGAAACGAAGCCTCCTAAAAAACTTAGTTGTTTTCTTGCGAGTGCAAAGGCAAAAGATGTTTCTGATCGCTTTCCTGATGCCTTTGTCATTGGATGTGATCAAGTGCTTGATTTAAAAGGACAAGTTTTTTATAAAGTCACAACTGAAAAAGAAGCACATCAACGTTTATGTGATTTATCAGGAAAAACGCACGCGCTTCATAGCGCAGTAGCTTTATTTCAAAATGGTAAAGAAATTTGGGTGGAAGCTTTTAGTGCACATATGTCCGTGCGTCCTTTATCATCAGAATTCATTGAACGTTATTTAAAACGTGTAGGAACAGATGTTTTAAACAGTGTGGGAGTGTATCAAATTGAGGGGGAGGGAATGCATCTTTTTGAAAAAATTGATGGAGATTTTTTTACGATTATTGGTTTACCTTTATTACCTTTATTAGCGAAATTACGGCATTTGGGGGTTATTGATGGTTGATATAACAGTAAGGTGTAAAAAAACAATTCCACGTGCCTTTGTTGTTGGTACGCCTATTTATCATTCAAAATCACCAAAAATTCATAATTTTTGGCTTAAACACTATAATTTACAAGGTGAATATCTGGCACAGGAAGTAAGCTCTGAAGAATTTAGAGATTTTGTCACATCTATACGAAAAAGAGGTTTTTGTGGGGGGAATGTCACTCTACCCTATAAACAAGAAGCCTTTCATTTAGCACATCATAAAGACAATGTAGCAACAATGATTGGTGCTGTTAATACACTATGGTATGAAGGGAATAAACTTTGTGCAACAAATAGTGATGCCTATGGTTTCAGTGCTAATCTTGATGATTTTATCCCCGATTGGGGAGGAGAAACAGCACTTGTTTTTGGTGCCGGTGGGGCTGCCCGTGCTGTCCTGTACGCTTTAAAAAGGCGTGGATTTGAACGTATTTTCTTACTTAATCGTACAAAGAAACGTGCAGATGATTTGGCCGAATATTTTGGGAAGCCTGTTGAAGTTTATGATTGGCATCGTGCTGGTGAAATACTTGACCAAGCTGATTTAATCGTCAACACAACTTCCGTGGGGATGGCAAACCCCCATGAGAAAGAAAGTAATTTTTTCTTTTGCGATTTTGATAAAACAAAAGCAACGGCGTTAGTGACAGATATTGTTTACACGCCATTGAGAACACCTTTTTTACAACAAGCAAAAGCACATGGTTTAAAGATAGTAGATGGGCTTGGTATGCTTTTACATCAAGCTGTTCCTGGTTTTGAACGATGGTTTGGAATAAGACCACAGGTCACAAAAGCACTACGGACAGAAATTTTAAAGGATATGGGTGAAGAAACAGGATGAAAATCATAGGGTTGACCGGATCAATTGCTATGGGAAAATCAACAGTTGCTGATTTTTTCAAACAAGCTGGTATTTCTGTTTTTAGTGCTGATGATGCAGTGCACCAACTTTATAAAAGTGAGCCAACTTTATCCCTCATAGCGCGTACATTTCCTAATGTTGTTGAAAATGGCAAAGTTAATCGCCGCAAGCTTTCGGAGATTTTGATCGACGATAATAAAAAATTACAAACATTAGAAAAAATCATTCATCCTTTGGTACAAAAAAAAGAAAAAGAATTTATTGATACAGCACGCCAACAGGGAGAAAAATTGGTTGTTCTTGATATTCCCCTTCTTTTTGAAACCAATGGTGAAAAACGCGTAGACAATGTCGTTGTTGTTTCTGCACCACGAGCAATACAAAAAGAGCGTGCTATGATTCGCCCAAATATGAATGAAAAAAAATTTGCCCTTATTCTTGCGAGGCAAATGTCTGATGAAAAAAAACGAGAACGTGCTGATTTCATTGTTGATACAGGAAAAGATTTAGAGAATACACGTCAACAAGTTTTTTGCGTGATAAAAAAATTACGAGAGAATTGAAATAATGCGTGAAATTATTTTTGATACAGAAACAACAGGTTTAGATAAAGAGAAAGATCGCATCATCGAAATTGGTTGTGTAGAGATGGTTGATCGTTATCTTACAGGACGCCGATTCCATGTCTACTTAAACCCACAAGGTATTGTTATTCCTGATGAAGTTGTAGCAATTCATGGATTGACCAATGAACGCTTAAAGAATGAAAAAAGCTTTAGTGATATTGCCGATGAATTTTTGGAGTTTATCAATGGCGCAACCATGATTGCGCATAATGCGAACTTTGATATTGGCTTTCTTAATGCAGAGTTAGGACGAGTGAATAAACCACTTATTAGTGTTGATAATATTCTTGATACATTGGCTATGGCGCGACGTAAATTTCCCATGGGACCTAATTCCCTTGATGTTTTGTGCAAGCGTTTTGGTATTGATAATAGTCATCGTGTTCTTCATGGTGCTTTGCTTGATGCGGAGATTCTGGCTGATGTTTATATTGAACTCATTGGTGGAAAACAGGGCGTATTAGGTTTTGATAACAAAGGGAGTGTTGATGAAGATCTCCAGAATGACAAAGATGTTCTCTATGCAGTTAAACTTCGCCCACAGGCGTTGCCTTCAAGATTAACGGTGCAAGAAAGAAGTATGCATACTGATTTTATCAACAAAATGGGTGAAAAGGCTCTGTGGAATGACTTCAAAATTCCTGAGTAATTTACCACTCTTTTCCTCTGAAAGATTATTTAAAAATCTAAGAAAACTAAGATCTCTTAAAATATCACAAAAAAAATGGCCGTTGTGGGGAGGGGAACACCACAACGACCCTGTCGCTACACCGCACCTCAGCTATCATAGGAGGAGCAAAATGAAAGCTATTATATCCTGTAACAGCAAAGAAAAGCTCTAGGTACGAACTATAAATTGCAACGACTTCACACCTTATGGAAATAAAAAATGGCTTTTTAGAGGCAATTCGATAAATTTTAAAAAAGAATGAAAAAAATATATAAAAGTGAATTGTTTTTTGGCTGAAATGGAGAAGTAAAATTGTCATGAAAACAACAGATCATCTTTTTTTGGTTGATGGATCGGGCTATATTTTTCGTGCTTATTACGCTTTACCACCTTTAAAGCGCAAAAGGGATGGACTTCCTGTAGGAGCTGTCGCTGGTTTTTGTAATATGCTGTGGAAATTGCTCTGTGATGCGCGAAATACAGCTACTGGTGTTGTTCCGACACATTTTGCTGTTATTTTTGATTATTCATCCGATACGTTTCGGAAACAAATTTATCCACAATATAAAGCGAATCGAGAAACACCTCCTGAAGATCTTATTCCTCAATTTGCTCTCATACGCCAAGCAACAAAGGCTTTTAATTTACCTTGTATCGAAAAGGAAGGGTTTGAAGCGGATGATCTCATTGCGACTTATGCACAACTGGCAACAAAGGTTGGAGCAAAAACAACTATTATTTCTTCTGACAAAGATCTTATGCAGTTGGTGAATGCACACGTATCTTTGTATGATGGAATGAAAGATAAGCATATCGGTATTTCTGAGGTTATAGAAAAATGGGGTGTGGCACCTGAAAAAATGGTTGATTTGCAGGCTTTGATTGGAGATTCGACAGACAATGTACCAGGTATTCCAGGCATTGGCCCCAAGACTGCAGCCCAATTGTTAGATCAATTTGGTACTCTTGATCTTTTGTTGCAGCGCATATCAGAAGTTAAGCAAACAAAACGACGTGAAAATCTTCAAGCTTATAGTGAACAGGCAAAGATTTCCCGTGAGTTGGTTCGGCTTAAAAGAGACGTTCCTATAGACAATAGTTTAGATGATTTTATTTTGGAATCACAAGATGGTCCGCGTTTGATCGCTTTTCTTAAGGCTATGGAATTTACGACATTAACACGTCGTGTGGCAGAGGTAACAGAATGTGATGCAGCTGTTATTGATGCAGCTGATATCAATGTTGCATGGTCGGATTCTACACAGGAGATTGATCATGAAGCTAAAAAAGCGGAAAGAGTATCTTCTCATGGTTTTTCTGAAAATTCTCCGCAATTGTTAGCACAAAAGCGTAAAGATCAAGCAAAAACGCAAAAAATCACAAGAGATACTTATACGACCATTCTTGATGAAGAAGTTTTAAAAGAATGGCTATCGGAAGCACAAGAGCAAGGTTTTTTCGCTTTTGATACTGAAACGACTTCGCTTGATCCACTACAAGCAAAGCTTGTTGGTTTTTCATTGGCATTACAGCCGGAAAAAGCAGCTTATGTACCTCTTGAACACATTGAAGGAGGAGATGATCTTTTAGGGGGCGGGCGCATTGCCGGGCAAATTGAGACACAAAAGGCTTTGGCACTTTTAAAGCCGATATTAGAAAATCAAGCGATATTAAAAATTGGACAGAATATAAAATATGATTGGTTAGTGATGAAACAACACGGCATTGTGATAAGCTCTTTTGATGACACCATGCTTTTTTCATATGCTTTAGATGCTGGAACTTTAACACATAATATGGATGATTTATCCGTACGTTGGCTTGGGCATAAACCAATTGCTTATAAGGATTTAACGCATAATGGAAAAAAGATTACTTCTTTTGCGCAAGTAGATTTGCAACAGGCAACCCTTTATGCTGCTGAGGATGCTGATGTAACACTTCGTTTGTGGCAAGTTTTAAAACCACAGCTTGTCGCGCAGGGAATGACAAAAATTTATGAACGTTTTGATCGACCTCTGATAGAAGTTCTTGCAAGAATGGAAGAGCGTGGGATTCTCATTGATAGACAGATTTTACTACGTCTTTCAGAAGAATTAGCGCAAGCTGCTTTTATTTTGGAAGAAGAAATTTATCAGCTCGCCGGTGAAAAATTTAATCTTGCTTCGCCAAAGCAATTGGGCGATATCCTTTTTGATAAAATAGGCTTGCTTGGTGGTGTTAAAACCAAAGGTGGACAATGGTCAACCTCTGCCCAGACCTTAGAAGAATTGGCTGCTGAAGGGCATATTTTGCCACGTAAAATTATTGATTGGCGGCAACTTGCAAAACTAAAATCTACTTACACAGATGCTTTACCTTCTTACATTTTGCCAAAAACAGGGCGTATTCATACGAATTATTCTTTGGCAATAACATCAACGGGGCGGTTATCATCATCAGAACCTAATTTACAAAACATTCCAGTACGGACCGCTGAAGGACGTAAAATACGAGCAGCTTTTATTGCTCCAAAAGGACATTTGCTGTTATCGGCTGATTATAGCCAGATTGAATTGCGCATTCTTGCGCATATTGCCAACATCACAGCGTTAAAGGAGGCTTTTGCCCAAGGTCAGGATATTCATGCTATTACGGCATCACAAATGTTTGGGGTTCCGATAGAAGGGATGCATTCAGATGTACGACGCCGTGCAAAAGCAATTAATTTTGGTATTATTTATGGTATTTCAGCTTTTGGATTAGCCAATCAATTGGGTTTTTCCCGACAAGAAGCAAGCCGTTATATTCAGCTTTATTTTGAAAGATTTCCAGGAATTAAAGACTATATGGAAACGACGAAAACATTTGCACGCCAAAATGGTTTTGTAGAGACAATTTTTGGGCGTCGTATCCATTATCCAGAAATAAAAGCATCGAACCCACAAGTTCGTGCTTTTAATGAGCGTGCTGCTATTAATGCCCCAATTCAAGGATCAGCGGCGGATATTATTCGCCGCGCCATGATTCAAATGGAAGATGCTTTAAAAAAGGAAAAACTGTTGGCAAAAATGTTGCTGCAAGTGCATGATGAACTCATTTTTGAGATACCGGAAAGTGAAAGTGAAAAAACCATGGCTGTTGTTAAAAAGGTTATGGAAAATGCTACAATGCCAGTCCTCTCTTTGTCTGTACCCCTTGAAGTGAAAGTCATGGTTGCTCAAAATTGGGGTGAAGCACATTAGCCTTTTTAAGTTATTTTGTTTTTCAGAATAGTGATAGCATTGGCGAGATTAAGATAAGCTTTGATAGGCAAATGATCTGAGGCAATACGTGCAAGCGGAGAATCATGGTTTTCAATATTTATTACCAATTGTTGGGGAAAAGCAAAAATTCTATCAAGGGCAAGAAAGGGAAAGCGAGAAGGAAAGCTTGGTACGGTTCCAAGTGTGCTATCAAAATAAGAAGAGAAATGGTTTAAAGACGAACCTTTTCCCATACGCCATTCGTTAAAATCGCCGATAAGGAGTGTAGGCATAAAGGAGCGTTTTTGTAAAAGTGCAAGGAGCATTTTTGTTTGCTGATTACGAGAGTGGCGTAATAAGC
The DNA here is from genome assembly GCF_902825225.1 of Bartonella vinsonii subsp. berkhoffii ATCC 51672. Lineage (GTDB taxonomy): Bacteria > Pseudomonadota > Alphaproteobacteria > Rhizobiales > Rhizobiaceae > Bartonella > Bartonella berkhoffii. Next base: position 178,721 of record NZ_CADEAK010000001.1, on the reverse strand, counting down.
CAAAATGAGCGGCAATAACACGAATAAGACCTGCGTCCATTTCCAACTCTACAATCACAGCACCACGTGGTTCAATACCAGGAAGAGTGACTTGTAAGATATCACGTACATGTCCTTTTCGCATAAAAAGGGCGTTCCCATGCCATCCATGACCATAAGATGACATGGGATTTATAGGCACTCGAATCAGTCCCGTTTCAGTTTTTAAAAGTTGAAGATCAATTAAACCAACGCGTTCACCAAAACGTTTGTCTACTTCTTGAAGGGCGAGAATATCACTTTGCAATTCAGAAATGACATGTACAATACGCGTAGGATTGAAAATTTTATCGACACCTACGCATTTATGAACATTATAGGAAGCGACAGTAAGATCATAATGATTGTTCTGGTTGATGATATCTGACTGATGATGAGAATGGTTGTGGAGTGTCTTTAAAAGAGAACTATGAAGCTTTTGCTGGATGAAGGCAGTGAACCAAGGAAATTTCTGCTTGTAAGGCTTCTTTGTCATTTTGTGAATAGGGATATCTAAAAGGTAGAGGGTAAATGTTAGATTAAAAGCAAAAGAACCTTGTTTCTCAAAGGAAACAAGGTTCTTTAATTAAGCTATGGCTTTTACAATCAATCACGATTTGAGCCAAGAAATTGCAGTAAGAAGACAAACATATTAATAAAATCAAGGTAGAGATTTAATGCACCCATAATCACTTTACGACCTTGAGTGTCAGCTCCATCTCCTTCATAATACATTAGTTTGATGTTTTGTGTATCGTAAGCTGTTAAACCCGCAAAGATAAACACGCCAATTACGGAGATAGCAAATTGCAAGGCGCTTGATCCAAGAAAGATATTCACAATCATGGAGAGCATCAAACCAACCAAACCCATAAAAAGGAATGAACCTATCGCGGTGAGATCACGCTTTGTTGTATAACCATAAAGTGAAAGAGCACCAAAAGCTGCAGCCGTAATGACAAAAGTTTGCACAACACTTTCTGTCGTATAACGCAAAGTGATCGAAGAAAGTGAAAGACCAACCAGAGCGGCATAACCAAAAAAGAGGCTACGCGCTGCATTTGTACTCAATGTGTTGATTTTAAAACTAAGGAATAATACTGCCACGAGTGGTGCAAACATAACAATGTAGGAGAGTGGCGATGTGTAAAACGTTACTCCGAATGAAGTTAAGTAAACACTTCTATTGATTTGAGCGGCTGCTTGGGTCATATCTGTCGTTGTTGTTAATGATGCAATTGCATAAGCAGCAACAGCTGTAATAAGCAATCCAATAGTCATTGTATTATAAATGCCCAGCATATAGCTGCGCAATCCTTGATCAATTGATGCATCGGCATGGGAAACAGATGCCGAACGTAGATTTTTGAAATCAGCCATAATATAAATTCCTTTAGCATATGTTCCACCAGATGTCGGGGTCAAAAGGTTATCCCTTTATAAGAGCAGGCTTGTGTAAATTCTCACTTGCCCTATATAACCAATCCCAGGCGCTGCTGGTGGAATTCCAGCATACCTCCTTCTATTATGGGGATTTATTTTAAAATTACAAGAGATTTTCATGAGAAAGAAACCTTACAAATTGGTAAGGAAAAGGCTTATTTTAAGGAAAACTATAAAGTCTTTTTTGTAAGAGTTTGTACAGGGAAAAGCTTAGAATGTGAAGTTTCTTTATTTCTTATCACAATGGTATTCTGTAAAATTTATGGGGTGTGACCATTTTTGCGTTTATGAAGCTATATGATTGAGTAAAACATTATACTTTTCAACTTCCAATGTTATATTGATACAGTTCATCAACGACAGTGCTTTTTAAAAAAGTCTTTTTAAGACATATGGAGATTCATCTATTGATCTGTTGTTGAACGTTTTTTGTGTTTTAGAGTAAGAGGCGTTGAAAAAACAAAAAAAGACAATATCAAGGATTTTGAACACTACATGCAAAATGATAAAGAATGATTTCAAAAACATAAGATGTAAAAATATGCATGTCTTGTAAACATATCCTAGAAAATGCAATGATCCCCAATAAATGAACAAGCTTTTATTGAAAAGATGTGCGATTGGAATGACGTTTTGTTTTTATCCAAGTACGCAATTCTTCAAAAAGGATAGCGATAACACCAAGTGTGATAAAACTATCGGCAAGATTGAAAATGGCAAAATAAAAAATATTATCGATATGAAAGAGTATATAATCAGTGACATGGTGAAAGCGAATACGGTCAATAAGATTTCCAATTGCCCCACCAATAATAAGGGTAAGACCAAAGCGCGTTAAAGATTTATGATACTCAACATTTTTCCAGAGCCATAAAAGAAAAACAAGGATAGCAAATGTAATGGCAATAAGCCCCCAGTGAGAAAAGGAAGAAAAAAACGAAAATGCGATACCAGAATTACGTACATGGTAAAGGGAAAGGAAAGGAAAAAGCGGAATTTCTGTTCCTAGGAGCATATTATTCATAATCCAATATTTTACTGCTTGATCAAGTCCTATTGTAAATACCAAGCCAAGAAGAAAAAAAGGCAGTGATTTACGTATCATGTTCTGGCCTCATATGTTCCAGTGTTAAATAAGGGCGGCGGATTTCATAAAGCATGAGAGCTGTTGCTATCGCTAGATTAAGCGAGTCAGCATGTCCACTTTGTGGTATACGTGCGAGTTTATCACAACGATTGGCAAGAATATCTGGTAGCCCCTGTTTTTCATTTCCCATGAGAAGTATAACAGGGCCATTTTTGAAATCAATTGTACGATAGTCAATAGACCCTTTGAGATGTGTGCCAATGATTATGCCATTAAAGTGAGAAGACCAGTTTAAAAAGGCGCTTTCATCCAAACGATAGAGAGGTATGGAAAAAATTGATCCCATTGTTGCACGTACTGTTTCGGGCGAAAAAGGATCTGTTGTTTCGCCGATCAAAATAACGCCTTTAGCTCCTACGGCATCAGCCGTGCGGATAATGGTTCCAAGATTCCCAGGATCACGCACGCGATCAAGAGCAACATAAACATCTGTGATACGTCCTTTTATCGTTTCAAGGGAGCGCCATTGTTGCTTGAAAATGCCAATAACTGTTTGTGGGTTATCACGACGGGTAATGGATTCCATCACTTTTTCTGAGGCTTTAATGACAAAACCGCCATTGGCCACAGTACGTGCAGCGGTGTTTTCGATAGCGGCATTACCCATTTTGCTTTTAGAAAAAATAAGTGTTTGTATAGTCCAGCCGAGATTGAGAGCATCAATCACCAATTTAAGCCCTTCTACCATAAAAAGCCCTTCTCGATTACGGTTTTTCTTTTGGCTGAGTGCGCGAAGATCTTTGATGATAGGATTGCTAAGGGAGATAATTTCTTTAACCTTACCAGTTTTGGGTATACACATATTCAGGCAATCCAACGGCTAAAAAGGGAAGTAGAAAGGGCGCGTCCGGCGGCTTCTTCACGCAAGATAAGTTCTCCTGATTCGATCGTGCCACCAAGGTTTATGAATTCATCACGTATTAAAGCATGGAGTGCGTAAAAGGAAGCACGAATAGAATAAGCTGTAAGGACAATGGCAAGAGGTTTATCAGAAAGGAGTTTACGACAGTTTGTAATCATAGCCGGTAAGTGATCAAACAATTGCCAAATTTCGCGATGAGGTCCACGTCCATATGCAGGAGGATCAAGAAGAATCATATCATAGTTTTTTTGACGACGCAGTTCACGTTCGACAAATTTTACAGCATCATCGCAAATCCAGCGAATAGAATGATCTGTTAATCCTGCTTTTTCTTGATTGGCTTTTGCCCAAGCAATGGCTTTTTTAGAAGCATCAACATGCGTAACATGTGCACCTGCGCGTGCTCCGATCAGAGAAGCAATACCCGTATAGCCAAAAAGATTGAGCAATTTTACCGGACGGGTAGCTTTAACAATTTGTTCTTCTATAAAGCGCCAATGGGCCTCTTGTTCAGGAAAAAGCCCCACATGACGAAAAGAAGTAAAACGACCTAGAAAAGACAATCCATTCCAAGTGAGTGGCCAAATTTCATCAAGCGGTTTTTTGGGAAAATGCCAGCGACCAACCCCTTCTTCTTCTCGATTTCCTGTGAAAATAGCATCAACATCCGCCCAATATTTTTGTGGTAAAGCAGGTTTCCATAATGCTTGACCTTCAGGACGGATAATGCGATAAGCCCCATAACGTTCTAATTTTTGCCCATTTCCAGAATCTATGAGAGCATAATCTGCACTTATACCTGTTTCTAAAATAAGAGGTAACGTTTCCTGCGGATATTGATCACTGTGGTGAGATTGAGAGCATTGTGCAGGCATGTTTGGTATCATGATACAGGTATTTTAAAACTTTACATTAAAAAAGCTCTTTAATTTCTCGAGCTCATCGTTGCTTTTTTGAGCGCTTTTTTACATTTATGATACGCAATCCAATAGATGAAGCTTCCTAATAAAAGACCAAAACCAAAAAAGAGAAAGAGCCATATAAAAAAAGGAGCGTGATAAGTAAAACTCTCAGACTTTATCCAAAAAGGGACAAGCGTCAATGCAACCATTTGACGATTTACTAAAATAAAAGCAACCAAGAACACTGTAAAAATTACAAAAGCGGCTGCTGAAAGGATACGTTTAATTATCATAAAGTTCCTCACTGATTAAGCCGATTACGTAAATCCTTGCCCGTTTTGAAAAAAGGAATCCATTTTTCTTCAACAACAACGGCTTCACCTGTTCGTGGATTACGACCATTACGTGCTGAGCGGCTTTTAACAGAAAAAGCTCCGAACCCGCGAAGTTCAACACGATTACCATTAGCAAGCGCTGTTGAAATTTCCTCAAAAATAGCATTCACAATATTTTCCACATCACGTTGAAAAAGATGCGGATTCTGACGGGCAATAATTTGCACAAGTTCCGATTTAACCAAAATAGCCTCGCTTTCAGACAAAAAAGATTTTTATAATTGTGCATTTTATGCATGCATATTACAACATATAAATGTTTGAAAGCAAAATAAAACCAAGAAAAATTAAATTGCAAGAAACAAAATTTGAAAATACTTCTTATAAAGGTTATACAGGTTGGAAAACGCGGAGTATTGAAGAGATTAGAGTAGTATGTCCGTACACAATTATTATGGAGCCTTTTCAACAAAATCATCTTGTAGTGATGTTTTTAGAAAAGCATCCCGTCATTCGCGTCGCATTAGCGTATTAAAATTTTTTTTACCTCTTTTGGCATTGGCAACGGCACTCGTTTTTTGCTGGTTTACATTTTTCTTTGTTCCCGTTTCTTCTGATCCTGTTACTTTAAAGAGTGAAGAGGGGGAGATGATGAAGTTGACGATGCTCAATCCAAAATTAGAAGGCTATACGCGTTCTCATGAGCCTTATTGGCTTAAAGCAGAAAAGGCATTTCAAGATCGTACCCGTTCTGGAGTGATTGGGTTGCAAAATATCACAGCTGAAGCACTTGTGGGCAAAAAAAGACGCGTTTTTCTCGACGCACAAGGGGGAGTTTATGATAACATGAACGGTTGTTTACAGTTGGATAAGCCATTCACTATTACAACAAATGACGGAATGACTGCACAATTTATGGCAGCAAATATTAATTTATCTGAGGGGCAATTAAACACAGATCAACGTGTCAATATTCAGCGTGCAGGATTGCATCTTGCAGCCAATGCTTTGCAAATTCGAAAAAAAGGACAAAACATGTACTTTCATGGTGGTGTGTATTTAATACTTGACAAGCAATGAGAGAGTCTCAATACGACTTTTTAAGTATCTGTTGTGAAAAAGAAGTCTGTATCTATATGGACAGAAGAATGAGGGATGATGAGATGAAGCCGAAGAAACCATACAAAAAATGGTTGAGTATAATTTTGGCTTTCGGCATGGAGATGTTAAGGATTGGAACCGTTTTGGCATATTCTGAAGTTGCTCATTTTGGAATTAATTTATCAAACGAAAAAGAACCAGTAGAACTTTATGCAAATTCTTTAGAAATACGTGATAAAGAGGGGATAGCGCTTTTTAATGGTGATGTTTCGGTGGTTCAAGGTGAACGTCTTTTGCGAACGGCAAAATTGATTGTTTACTATGATAAGGCGTATAAAGGTACCAATAAGAATCAAGGAGACATGAAGGCATCGCCTGCTTGGTTTGGTTCGACAGGTATTAAGAAAATGGAAGCTTTAGGAAAAGTTTATATAAAAAATGCTACGCAGATCGCTACGGGTGACAAGGGCGTTTTTGATGGTAAGTCGAAAATAATACGTTTGACAGGGAATAATGTTGTATTAACGGATGGTGATAATGTGGCAACGGGATGCAAGCTAACGGCAGATATGAAAAGCGGAAAGGCTTTTTTAGAAGGTTGTGAGACATCTGAGAAAAAGGGCCGTGTTTCTATTATTTTTAAACAAAATCAAAAAAATGACCATTAAGATTTCATGTTTGGAATCAAAAGAAAAAAGCAGACGGACAGATATGATCTTGCAAGCGAAGCTTTAAGAAAGCCTTTAAAGGGAACTTTAATTGCCAGTCGTTTGATTAAGGTTTACCGCGGAAGGCAGGTTGTTAATGGTGTTTCTTTTGGTATTCGTACCGGAGAATCTGTTGGAATTTTAGGTCCCAATGGTGCGGGTAAGACAACTTGTTTTTATATGGTTACGGGCCTTATTAAATCTGATGGAGGAACTATTAGAATTGATGGATTTGATGTCACCCATCTTCCAATGTATCGACGTGCACGTTTAGGGATTGGGTATCTTCCGCAAGAAGCGTCGATTTTTCGCGGACTTTCAGTAGAAAACAATATCAAGGCTGTTTTGGAAGGTGTTGAAAAGGATCCCCTCAAGCGACGTGAAGAATTGGATGCTTTGTTACATGAATTTAAAATTGATCATCTACGCAAGATGTCCGCTCTTTCTTTATCAGGGGGAGAGCGCCGACGACTTGAAATTGCACGTGCCCTAGCCTCTCGCCCCCATTTTATGTTACTTGATGAACCATTTGCAGGAATTGATCCTATAGCTATTTTTGATATTCAGCAGCTTATTCGTTATTTAACTCAGCGCGGAATTGGTGTTTTGATAACGGATCATAATGTACGAGAAACATTGGGTCTTGTCGACCGTGCTTATATCATTCATGCAGGGCGAGTGTTGGTTCACGGTTGTCCCAACGATATTATCAACAATGCTGATGTGCGCAGAATTTATTTAGGAAATCAGTTTTCTCTCTGATTTTACAGTTTCAATGAGTACCTTAAATCTAAAGAGGATATGATGAATACAAACACCATTCTTGAATATTCAGGAAATTAAACGCATTATACAGAGGGGATGAAGCTTTATTTTGATTCTTAACTGCGATTATAAAGATGCGTCTTCATTGTATAACCAAGAGCAATTATTAATACGTTGCGGAAGCTATGATTATGTTATTAAACGCTTTAAATAAAACAGAAGATAAAACAGTCTCTGAAAAAGAGCATGGATGTTTTTTAGTTTTGTTAATACAACAGGAGCTCTATTTATTGGGTTAGAGTTGAGAGGCTCCTTATTTGTGCCAAAACTTTTTTTATGATGATCACCTTAAATTGAAGTTTTGCTAAATGTTGGAAAAATCCTCAACAAAATGAAGTGATTTTACTATATTCATAGATTTTGTTCGCTTTTGACTATAGCATGGAAAAGATATCACTAGATTAACCTGATAATGAATGATAAACGGGGCTATAAATAATAAATGCGCATGTTGTTGGAAAAGAGAGAGTATTAATAATATTTTTTCTGTCGAAAAAACAACATATCAATAGCGCTGTTTAGGATATTTGAGGGTGGCACCATGGGTTATATATTACAGTTGTCAAATAAGATTTGTGATATTTTGTTGGTTTGCATTGCGCATTTAAAAGCAGGCGCATAGAGCGGGTGCTAATCTGGATATGTGAATCCCTTTAAAATAAATGTTGAACGACTTAAAGCTTTTTAGATCGTTGTAGTTGGGCAGTGTTCAGGCTGCACTGTGTTTGCCAAAGTAAAAAGCTATTTTACCGCGATATGCTTCTCATTTTATGAAGAACTAGGTTTTAAAAAGAAGAGGAAGATCTGATGAGAAATGATACACAAACTCTTGTGATAAAAAGGTTGATAAATTTACGAACAATGCCTTTGCGACTATTGTAGGAAGATTAATTTTACGGACAATTTCATTTCTTTGTTTTCTCATGCTGTTAATGAGGAGCTGAGTAACTATTTATTGTTGCACTGATAGTGAGATGAATTGAGTCATCATCCGTTATAAATTGAAAAATAAAGTCACATGCGATGATGTAAGACAGTGAAAGATATATGTTTACAGGTTTATTGGTGATCATTTGAGCGTGTAAAAGGAAAATTAAAATATGAATTTGAGTGAGTTAATTGCACCGGAAGCAATTATTCCGGCTCTTAAAGCGAATTCAAAGAAACAAGTTCTGCAAATTTTGTCTGAAAAAGCAGCTGAGCTGACAGGTCTTAATGAACGTGTGATTTTTGATATTGTTTTGCAACGTGAAAAACTAGGTTCGACGGGTCTTGGTGGTGGTATTGCGATTCCTCATGGAAAACTACCTGATATTCATCGAATCATTGGTCTATTTGCGCGCCTTGAAAGCCCTGTTGATTTTGAAGCTCTTGATGACGAGCCTATTGATCTTATTTTCCTCCTTTTAGCACCTGAAAATGCTGGAGCAGACCACTTAAAAGCTTTATCGCAGATTGCACGTGTGTTGCGTCATGTTGATGTCGTTCAAAAATTACGTAATACGCATGATGCTCATGCACTTTATATTCTATTAATTCAGAATTCAGAATCAAATGCAGCTTAAAAAAATGGCGTGGTGCGGTAGAGAATGCACCACATAGTGGATTGGAAAATGAGATAATCTGTGCTTAAAGAGCTTCAAAACCCTCACTATATCATATAATTTAAAAAAAATTCCAGCAAGGGAATCATCATTTTTTTAGGTCTTTTAATTTATCCGTGAATTGGATTTTTAAAATTAAAATGGTTTAAAGAATGTGAAAAGGCGGTATCTAAACGGTATTGAATAGGAAGTATAGACGCGCTATAATTTGTTGAAGGGTGAATATTTTGCGATTTTTATTAACGCAAATGCGTTAAGTGTGTTGATTTATAAATGATATCCGAAAGGCTGTAAAATGAAGGATATTCCTTTATAGGATGCATTTCCAGCACTTTACAACAAATTGCCCGTGGTGTAGGAGCGTCATTTATTTCTTAACAGGGTGATGCTATATTCACACTTTATTTTGAAGTCTGATTGCTTAAAGAAGAGAGAGTTTTTATACGAGAAATGGAATTTGTAGCATAAAATCAATATGTTATTTTTCAAAATCTGGTTATTGAATAAAAATTCCATATTTAGTAACAACCAAAGAGTCAAAATTAAATGTAAAAATCTTTTCTTGTTGGAGTAAAATTTTTTTGCTTGTTGAAAGGATGAAGACGATTACACTAGAGCGTTGACGAGCTTTTCTCATGATGAGAATCTTGGTAGAGACTAAAAAAGTGAGCTAAATGAAGATGTTTGAAAAGACGGTTATTGCTGCATCTATAATGGTTCTGGTTACTTTCGGACAAGCGTGTGCGCAAACGCCAAGCCGTTTGAATCAGTTTGAAGCGTGGGGAGCTTATTCTTATAAATCACCAAAGAATATAATTTGCTATGTGTTATCGGTACCCTTAGAAGCACTTCCAACGACGGTTAATCATGGAGATAATTTCTTTTTGGTTACCAAGCGTTCGGATTCGCCTATCTCGTTTGAACCACAATTTATGGCTGGATATACACTTAAAGAAGGATCAAAAGTTACTGTGACCATTGGAAATATGGATTTTGATTTTTTTACGAAAGATTCATCAGCTTGGTTGGCATCATCAGCGTTAGAAAAGCAGCTTGTTTCTGCTATGCGTTCTGGGATTAGTATGACGGTGAAAGCACTCTCAAAACGAGGAACCCATACTACCTATACTTATTCCTTAAAAGGGATAACTGCTGCCTTAAACGCGGTCCAGAAGTGTCATTAAGGTTTCTGTAACTCTAAATTCGTGATATAAATTGGAAAACAATGGCCGTTTCATATGACCTTAGACCAGTCGGTGCGTGTCGAGCACGAGAAACAGAGACTGTTATCGTGGAGGGGAGCGCAAAGCTCTCTTTAATTGGCTTATCACAAGATGAAATGATGCACACTTTAAAGACAATTGGTGTTCCAGAGCGCCAAACGCGTATGCGTGTACGCCAGCTCTGGCACTGGCTTTATGTGCGTGGCGTTTCAAATTTTGATGAGATGCTGAATATTTCTAAATCCATGCGAGAAATGTTTAAAAGTCATTTTTCCATTGCACGTCCGGAAATTGTTGGAGAACAAATATCAAAGGATGGAACGCGTAAATGGCTGTTGCGTTTTCCAGCACGTGGTGCAGGAAGGCTCGTTGAAATTGAAACGGTTTATATCCCTGAAGAAGGGCGTGGTACTTTATGTCTTTCATCACAGGTAGGATGTACGTTAACGTGTTCCTTTTGCCATACGGGAACACAAGTGCTTGTTCGTAATTTGACAGCAGAAGAAATTTTAGCGCAATTATTGGTTGCACGTGATCGTTTAGGTGACTTTCCTGATAAAAATACTCCTGATCGAGCAATTGTTCCAGTTGAAGGGCGTAAAATCACCAATATCGTTATGATGGGGATGGGCGAACCGCTTTATAATTTTGAAGCAGTTAAAAAAGCTTTATTGATTGCTTCTGATGGAGATGGGCTTTCTTTATCAAAACGTCGAATTACGCTTTCAACAAGCGGGGTTGTTCCTGGAATTATCCGAACTGGTGAAGAAATTGGAGTTATGTTGGCAATTTCACTTCACGCAGTGCATGATACACTACGGGATATGCTTGTTCCTATCAATAAGAAGTATCCTCTTGCTTTATTAATGGATGCTTGTCGTCATTATCCTGGTCTTTCTAATGCAAAGCGCATTACATTTGAATATGTTATGCTGAAAGATATCAATGATAGTTTGGATGATGCCAAGCGATTAATTCAATTATTGAAAGGGATTCCTGCAAAGATTAATTTGATCCCTTTTAATCCATGGCCTGGAAGTAATTATCAATGTTCTGATTGGGAACAAATTGAACGTTTTGCTGATGTGGTTAATCGAGCAGGTTATGCCTCACCTATTCGAATACCGCGCGGACGCGATATTTTAGCTGCGTGCGGTCAGCTTAAATCTGCCTCAGAACGTTTACGTAAATCAGAATGTTTGCAATTTGAAAATGTGATTGGTAGTGAATGATCTTAATTTTTATCAATAAGAATGCGTAAAGCAAAACTGGTAAAAATACCGGCGATAAGCCAATCAAGAAAACGGATATAAGAAGGATTTCGCTTAAGTCCATTAGAAAATTTATGAGCCATAAAAACTATAAAAATGTTAATGGGTAAAGCAATAGGAATATAAGAGAGACCCAAAATGAGCAATTTTTGCATAGCCATAGGGTCATTTGCATTGATAAATTGTGGTAAGAAAGTTACATTAAAAAGGATGACCTTGGGATTTAAGAGATTAATTCCAATAGCCATAAAATAATTACGTCTAAGACTTTGATATTTGGGGGATGTTTCTTTGAGAGAAAATGTCGAATTTTTACGCAATGCTTGAAAGGCAAGCCATAGAAGGTAAAAGGCACCTACAACTTTAAGAACAAGAAAGGCGCGCGGTGAGGTAAAAATGAGCGCTGATATGCCGAGTGCGACAGCAACAACTTGAATAGCAAAACCTGTTGCACTCCCTAACGTACACATAATTCCAGCTTTTTTGCTTTGTGCAATGGTGCGTGATACAGATAGCATAATATCAGGTCCTGGAATGAGTGCTAGAATCAATGCTGCTGAAAAAAATTGTATCATGCTAGACCATTCAGGGAAAAATGACATATAAATCTCCTTTATTCTTTAAAAGATTTGCTTGTGACTTATGTCTTTACACAAACGGTCTTTTTTACGCTTTTTCGTTTTTTTTTGCATCTGTTGTTTAATGTTGTCTAAAGGGAATTTATTTTCATTGTTTGTATAGTTTTGATTTCTGAGTAAAAAGAAAGCAAATAATGTAGAGCTTTAAAATGAAAAAACGGAAAAATGTTAAGAAAGTTGTTCTAGCTTATTCAGGAGGGCTAGATACGTCTATTATTCTTAAATGGTTACAAAGTGAACTGGGTGTTGAAGTTGTAACCTAGCCGATTTAGGGCAAGGAGAAGAATTAGAGACGGCGCGTCGTAAAGCTGAAATACTGGGCGTTAAAGAAATTTATATTGAAGATCTACGTGAAGAGTTTATACGTGACTTTGTGTTTCCAATGTTTCGAGCCAATGCAGTTTATGAAGGGTGTTATCTTTTGGAGACTTCAATTGCTCGTCCACTCATTTCAAAACGCCTTATTAAAAATGCCAAGGAAACGGGTGCAGATGCAATTGCCCATGGAGCAACAGGAAAAGGTAATGATCAAGTTCGCTTTGAACTTTCTGCTTATGCTCTTAATCCTGATATCAAGATTATTGCTCCATGGCGTGATTGGTCTTTTAAAAGTCGGACAGATTTGCTTGAATTTGCGCGCGCGCATCAAATTCCAGTAGAGAAGGATAATCAAAGCGAAGCGCCTTTTTCCGTCGATGCAAATTTATTGTACTCGTCATCAGAGGGCAAGGTTTTGGAAGATCCAGCACTTCCTGCTCCTGAATATGTTCATATGCGCACTCTTTCTCCAGAAGCTGCTCCAGATCAAGCAATCATAATCACGGTTGGCTTTAAAAAGGTTATGCTATCTCGATTAATGGGCAAAATTTATCTCCTGCGAACTTACTTGCTGAATTGAATAATTATGGACGCGACAACGGTATTGGTCGGTTAGATTTGCTAGAAAACCGCTTTGTAGGTATGAAATCGCGTGGCATTTATGAAACACCAGGGAGAACCATTCTCTTGACTGCTCATCGTGTGATGGAATCTCTCACATTGGGTCGGGGAGCAGCGTATTTGAAAGATGAATTAATGCCGCGTTACGCAGAGTTTATTTATTATGGCTTTTGGTTTTCACTTGAACGCAAAATGCTGCAAGCTGCGATTGATTTATCCCAAGAAAATGTTGAAGGTGAAGTTACATTAAAGCTTTATAAGGGCAATGTGATTGTTGAAGGACGCCAAAGCAAAAAGTCCCTTTACTCTAGTAAATTGGTAACTTTTGTGGATGATAAAGGCGTCTATGATCAACAGGATGCTGCTGACTTCATTAAATTAAATGCCCTACGTTTACGCACATTGGCAGTGCGTTCTTTGGCATGTATATAAACAATCCTATAAAATCACCTTTAAATATAAGTAAAATGGCTTTTTTATATAAAAATATTTAATTTTGTCATTTTTCTAACTTATTGGTGTCTGCGAAGAGGTTAATTGTCCTATTTTTAGCTCTATGCTAGAGGATTTTTTTTCTTGCTGATACGTATAATAAGAAAAACCTAGAATAATGGCAATTAAAATACCAATGATCAAAACGAGTAAATTACGGTTCATGATACTTATACTTCATTAAGATAAAAATAAAAGAGAGTGCAATGGAAAGAATAGGGCAGATACTGGTCATAACAAGAGCATAATTAAGAAGATTTTAGTGTGCTATTATTGACGAATAGGTTTAATAACCATACACCAAGCCATTAAAGAATTTAATTTTAGGATAAAGATGATGATGCGTAATCCGTATGATGCCCTTAGCCTTACACCAGAATTAAAAGATGCTGCTGCTCAATCGAAAGTTTGGCCATTTGAAGAAGCACGCAAAATTATCAAACGGTATGAAAAAACAGGGTATCCAGAGAGTGTAATATTCGAAACAGGCTATGGCCCTTCTGGTTTACCGCATATTGGAACCTTTGGGGAAGTAGTACGTACAACCATGGTGCGCCATGCTTTCCATATTCTGACAGAGAATAAAGTTAAAACGAAACTTCTTTGTTTTTCTGATGATATGGATGGGTTGCGTAAGGTTCCTGATAATGTGCCTGATCGCGAAAAAATGGAAAGCTATCTTGGTCAACCACTTAGCCGTGTACCAGATCCTTTTGGGAATAGTTATCCTTCTTTTGGAGCAGCAAATAATGCCCGCTTGCGCGCTTTTCTTGATCGTTTTGGTTTTGATTATGAATTCGCTAGCGCGACAGATTATTATACTTCCGGTCATTTTGATGAAACACTTTTAAAAATACTTGGCTGTTATGACAAAGTCATGGCAATTGTTTTGCCAACATTGGGTGAAGAACGGCGGGCTACCTATTCTCTCTTTTTACCGATTTCTCCATTTTCTGGAAAAGTATTACAAGTTCCGATGATTGCTCGTAATGTTGAAAAAGGTACTGTCACCTATATTGAGCCTGAAACGGGAGAAACCATTGAAACGGAGGTCACAGGTGGCAAGGTTAAATGTCAATGGAAAGTGGATTGGGCAATGCGTTGGAAAGCACTTGGCATTGATTATGAAATGGCGGGAAAAGATCTTATCGATTCCACCACTCTTTCTTCTAAAGTTTGTAAAGTGCTTGGTGGAAATCCACCAGAAGGATTTAACTATGAGCTCTTTTTAGATGATAAGGGGCAGAAAATTTCTAAATCTAAAGGAAATGGCTTAACCATTGATGAGTGGTTAACATATGCTCCAACTGAGAGTCTAGGGCTTTATATGTTTTCAAAGCCCAAAACGGCAAAACGGCTTTATTTTGATGTTATCCCAAAAGCGGTTGATGAATATTATGCGCATCTTTCAGCCTATGGGCGTCAAAGGTGGCAAGAGCGGCTGAATAATCCTGTATGGCATATCCATAGTGGTTGCCCTCCACAAGATGTTTTGCCTGTATCTTTTGCTATGCTCTTGAATTTGGTAAGTGCTTCAAATGCTGAAAATAAAGAGGTTCTTTGGGGCTTTATTTCTCGCTATGCTAAGGGAGCCAATCCACAAACTTATCCAGCACTTGATCAGTTGGTGCAATTTGCCATTAAATATTTTGAACTCTTTGTGAAACCAAATAAAAAATTTCGCCTTCCTGATGACAGTGAACGTGCAACATTAGTGCAAATAGATGCGAAATTAGCCAGTTTGCCTGAAACTGTTGATGGAAACACGCTTCAAGATGTGCTTCTTGATGTTGCGCGTTTAACGGAACGTTATCAAGACCATAGCAAGAAAAGTCCTGAAGGGGGCCCTGGTGTTTCAAATGTATTTTTTCAAATGTTGTATGAGGTTCTTTTAGGACAAGAACGAGGACCACGATGGGGGTCATTTATTGCGTTGTACGGGATTAATGAAATGCGTGCACTGATTGCTGAAGCGCTTGCTCGAACTATGGTGGAATAATGGAAAAGAGAGCGCAAGAAGTAAAACGGCGTCGCACATTTGCAATCATTGCTCACCCAGATGCAGGGAAAACAACATTAACAGAAAAGCTTTTATTGTTTGGTGGTGCGATTCAGCTTGCTGGTGAGGTGAAAGCAAAAAAAGGCCGTATTCAAACTCGCTCTGATTGGATGAATATTGAACGTGATCGTGGTATTTCGGTTGTAACATCGGTGATGACGTTTGAATATGAAGATCATATCTTTAATTTGTTAGATACCCCAGGACATGAGGATTTTGCAGACGATACCTATCGTACTCTCACGGCAGTTGATAGTGCTATCATGGTGCTAGATGGTGCACGGGGAATTGAGCCTAGAACACTGAAATTGTTTGAAGTGTGTCGGATGCGGGATATTCCTATTGTTACTTTTATCAATAAAATGGATAGAGAAGCACGTGATCCTATAGAGCTTTTAGATGAAATTGAAGAAAAACTCGCCCTAGATACAGCACCAATAACATGGCCAATCGGTACGGGTAAAGATTTTGTTGGCACATTTGATCTTCATCATAATCGTTTTCGTCAAAAAGATGATGAGGTAAGGCAACGGATGGTTTCTGGACCAGATGAGATTGCAAATTTGCTTCCAGAAAACCAACGCTTATCTTTTATCGAGAGTGTAGAGCTTGCGCGAAATGCTTGCAAAAATTTTGATCTTAAAGCTTTCTGTGAAGGACATATGACTCCTGTTTATTTTGGTTCGGCTTTACGCAATTTTGGTGTTCGTGATTTAATCAATGCGCTCATTGATTTTGGTCAAAGTCCTCGTGATCAGAGTGCAGATCAACGCAATGTCATGGCCATGGAATCTAAAATGACGGGATTTGTTTTTAAGATTCAAGCAAATATGGATCCCAATCACCGTGATCGTATTGCATTTTTTCGGGTTTGTTCGGGAACACTTGAACGTGGCATGAAGACAAAGTTGGTACGAACAGGAAAATCAATGACACTTTCTGCTCCACAATTTTTCTTTGCGCGCTCGCGGCAAATTGCTGATCAAACTTATGCTGGTGATATCGTAGGGATTCCTAATCATGGAACTTTACGCATTGGTGATACTTTGACTGAAGGAGAAGACATCCTCTTTAAGGGCGTCCCTAATTTTGCACCAGAAATTTTGCGTCGTGTTTGTTTAGGCGATCCGATGAAAGCAAAAAAACTGAAAGACGCCTTACAACAAATGGCTGAAGAAGGGGTTGTGCAACTCTTTATTCCTGATGACGGATCACCTTCTCTTATTGGGGTGATTGGTGCTTTGCAAATTGATGTTTTAAAGGAACGATTGAAAATAGAATATGGTATGCCAGTGAATTTTGAATCGGCACGCTTTAGCGTATGTCGTTGGATTTCTTCAGAGGATAAACACGAATTACAAAAATTTCTTATCAACCACCGTTCTGCTATTGCGCATGATTTGGATGGTGATGCAGTCTTTTTAGCAGAAAATCACTTCTCATTGAATTATGAAGCAGAACGGGCACCGAAAATAAAATTTTCAGCTTTTAAAGATTATCAAGTCCGCTCTGAATAAACAGCAGCTTTTATTATTGGAAAAGCGGTTATTTTAATGAAATCCCCCCAAAAAGGGAGAGGTGAAACTCCTCTCCTTATAGCAAGATCTGTCATAGGCAAATTTAACCAAGCCCTTCTTTGATCCATTCAGAAACACGCCCCTTAGAAGCAGCTCCAACCATATTTGATGAAACATTTCCATTTTTAAACATCAATAAGGTAGGAATTGAACGTACTCCATATTGGGTAGTGAGTTCCGGATTTTCATCAATATTCACTTTAGCAATTTTAACTTGATTTTGCATTTCTGCTGAAATTTCATCCAAAATGGGAGCAATCATTTTGCAAGGACCACACCATTCTGCCCAAAAATCAACGACAACAGGGGTGGAAGAGGTCAGAACTTCATTTTCGAAATTGCTCTTATCAACTTTTATACATGTCATAAATTTATCCTTTATATCTCATTCTATACATCGGTACGATAACAATTCATATCAAGTTATTGCAAAAATAAATTATAAGAGTCTTTGTGGAAAAAGGTTTTTTTGATTTATGCAGCAATTTCATCAAGAAGCGTCTCAAGTTTTTCTGGAGGAAGTTTAAAAATCTTTACTTCTTTACTATAGACAAGAAGAGCTTGGATATCTTTATCTGGATAAATAGCCTGTAGCAACTTTCGGTAAAGAGCCATTTGCAACAAATAGCGCGGGGCGATATCATCTTCGTTTTCTGGTGGGGTCCCAGTTTTAAAATCAGCAAAGATAATGCTATTTTGTGTGATGTATAGACGGTCAATTTGACCGGAAATTGATTGTTCTTTACCACGAATTTTTACAAGACCCATGAGGGAGACTTCAGCACGTGAATCAACAGAAAAGAGGGGTTTGAGGTAGATGTGATCTAAAATCTGCCAAACATGGTGAAGCGCTTCTTCCCTTTGGGATTCATGCCAATGAGAGGCTTTTGTATTGAGATAATGTTGGGCATAATCTCGACGTTTTTCGAGAGGACAATTGGGTAGATACTGCAGTAATCGATGCACAGTATTCCCATATTCGATGGAAAAAGCTCTGTTAGTATTTATTCCTCCTAAAACAGGTGAAATGCTAAACTGTTTTGTATTGGAAAAAATCTCTGCATCAGCCTCAATAGAGAGACTCGCAACAGAAGGTCTTAGTGGTTTGGGCAGAGCTGGTTCTAGGGGGACTTTATGGAAGAAAAAATCCGGCAAAGGTGGGAGTGCCAAGCTATTAGCACAGGATGCTTCTTGGTTTATAGGGGCAGAAGAAACTGTGATGGAATAACGCCAAGCTGCAATATCTTCTGCAGGACCTTTTATTGGCACTGCGTGTGGTTCAAGAGCGTTTTTTACCAATTGTAACCATGTATGAGAGGAGGATTTCTGACTTTTATATCCACAAATAAATAATCGATCTTCAGCGCGTGTCATGCCTACATAAAGAAGGCGTTTATATTCTTCTTCTGCACATTCTTTTAAATGTGAAAGTGCTTTTTCAGAGGGGGGGCTACGAAATTCTGCGTTAGGACACCAGATAAAAGCGTGTTGGTCGTTTAATTGTTTCTTGTTTAAGGGAACTTTCAGAAGATGTGGTGCATGTTGAGAATGCCAAACAGCACTCCCTGGATCAACGAGAAAAACAACAGCAGCTTCTAATCCTTTAGCAGCATGAACCGTCATAATACGGACTTCTTCGTAGTTTTGATCAAACTCACGTTTAATTTCTGGTTCGCTTACACTTAATGTTTCCAAAAAAGCTTGCAATCCTGGTAAGCCTGTTTTTTGAATCGTGAGTGTGTAATCCATAAAAGCATCGAGCACGTCATTTGCTTCAGATCCTAAGCGGGTTAGAATTTTTTGCCGTCCCTTATCATTGTTCAAAATATGGCTATAGAATTCAAAAACCGGTATTTTATCCACGAGCGTGCGATAGTGGCTTAAGGTTTCAAAGGCATGTTGAAAAGATGTATGCGATGATGCATATGTACACAGGCTTTGCCAAAGGGAACCTGTACGGTGTGCTGCAAGCTGATAAAGTTTTTCTTCATTAAGTGAAAAAAGTGGACTTTTTAAAACACAAGCAAGAGAAAGATCATCTTGTGGTTGTAAGACAAAACGTGCAAGTGCCATCAAATCACGCACACTAATATGATCGGTAAGCTGTAAACGGTCAGCACCAGCTACAGGAATATTATGTTGTTTAAGTGCACGAGAAAGCGCAGAGACAAATTCATCACGCTTGCGAACCAAAACCATGATATCACTTGCACGCATTAAGCGTCCTTTTGCTGGAAGCATTTCTCCTTTCTGTAACCAGTTTGCGATAGTTTCAGCAATTTTTTCCGCCAGATGTACTTCTGGTGTATCTAACTGATCAACAGTTAAATGCCAATCGTCAGGAAATTCATGAGCTTCTTTGGAAAATGCATCCCATAAAATAACCTCACCGGGGCTGTGAATACGAATAGCTTCGTGCACTGTTTTTGTATTTTCTGCTGAAAGCCCTTTGTAATTTTCTGGTGTTTCAAAAACAAGATCGACACTTTTAAGGACATCAGCAGTAGAGCGAAAAGAATAATTCAGTTGTATTTTTTCAAATTTCTGCTTCGCTTGTTCTGCTTTTTTTTGAATCATTCTACCATTTGCAGCAAAATTTTCTGGAGCAGCACCTTGAAAAGAATAGATAGATTGTTTTTCATCTCCAACAGCAAAAAGAGTACGAGTGTTTGTACGTTGACCGTGACCTGTGAAAAATTCTTGCGCTAAAAGTTGAATAATTTTCCATTGATCAGGGTTGGTATCTTGTGCTTCATCAAGCAAAATATGATCAAGACCAAGATCAAGTTTATAGTGTACCCATTGGCTTGCACCTTCACGTTGCAACAAATGGAGTGTACGCTCAATGAGATCATCAAAATTTAAAAAACCATTGGCTTTTTTTAAATTTGCATAAATTTTGAGATAGATGGCACAAAGCTGAAAAGCAGCCATATTGAGTGCGAGGATTTTTACGCATTGATATTTTTCTAAAAGAACAGAAAGTTTGCTTTGTTTCTCTTCGATCATTTGTTGAATAAAGGGCAAAATTTCATCTGATTTTTTACGCGCTAAACGTGAAAAATTGCGGGGGGCGCCTGTCGCTCTGAAATAAATATCGGAAATAATATTGATAATCTTTGTTTCATCAGAAGTTTCTGCTAATTGGGAAAATTTCGCAACCATATCCTTAAGATTCTGGTTGCCGTGGGTTTTGCAATGTGTGAGAGCGTAAAGAGGGAGACGAGCAATCTGTTGAATTTTTTCCAGTAGCTGCTGGTTTGTATCATCAGGCGCTAAATTAAACAGCGCACGCAATTGTTCCTCTCCATCTTCAGAGAGCAGAGAGGATAAAAAATCAGATAGTTTATGTTGCTTTTCCGTTGCTTCATACAGCAATTGGTTAAAAGTGTGTTCACTGATAACCTTAAGCAGTTGTTTCAAAGCGGATTGTGCATCATTATGCTTCAAAAGTTGGCAGCGCGCTTCTTGTTGTAATTTTTTTCGGTTGACATCATCTATGAGTTCGAAATGCCCAGCGATATTGGCTTCTAGCATAAATTGATGCAAGAGAGATTCACAAAAGGCATGAATAGTTTGGATTTTTAAGCCACCTGGTGTTTCGAGAGCACGAGCGAAGAGTTGGCGTGCATAGGTTAATTTTTGCGCATTGATGGGTTTATTTTCGAGCTGCGATAAGGTTTTTTGCAGCTGTTTATCATCAAGTTCGTTCCAACTGGAAAGTGTGCGAAAAATTCGCGATTGCATAACAGTGGCAGCGGCTCTCGTATAAGTGAGGCATAAAATACGTGCTGGAGGGGTACCATTTAAAAGCAAACGGATAACACGTTCGCTTAAAACATGCGTTTTTCCAGAACCCGCATTTGCAGAAACCCATACGTTTTTTTGGGGATGTGTTGCTGTTGCTTGTGCATCAAGGGCTGCTTCAGGAATAGAAAAAAGGGTCATGATTGATTTCCTTTATGGAATCCATGTGACCATTCCCATAAGCGTGCCAGATGGTCATAATCACCTTCATAGTCTTTTTTAAAAGGGACTGCGTGTGAAAGGTAGCCTTGCTGTGGATTGTTATAATACTCCATTAATGTGATAAGATGTTCCCATGCTTTTTCACTGAGACTAATGACATTTTGGTGCTCTTTTTCCCCTTTCTTTGAAAAAATTGATTTAGGAATGATTTCCCCTTTTCCATTGAGGGGGATGTAAAATAGATTTGAGGGGGTAAGATTTTGAAAATCTGTAAAGGCTCCTTTCATGAGCAAAGCTGCTTCCAGTGCCAATTGTGGAAATAACAAATGACGAACTTGTTTTGATGAGGGAGGCGTACTGGTTTTAAAATCAAGGATTTCAACCATTTTGTTTGCTAATACATCAATACGATCAGCGCGTCCTGAAAGAGTTACACCTGTTGTACCTATCGGTATTTTTTGTGATACGACTTCGGTATGTCTTTCTCGGGGCTCTAAACTTTGTTCCCACTGAAGAATGAAAGGAGCAAGGTTTTCAAAATTTGTCCACCAGATTGTTTCAACATCGGCGGGTAAATTGAACTTATCAAATTCTTTTCGTCCAAGAGTTAGTAATACATCCAATGCATTTTCGGCACTTAGATTCTTTATTTGTGTACCAAAAGCAGCAAGAATAGCGTGATAAAGCGTTCCACGTTCAGCAGCGCAAGGATCATGCATAAGCGCCTTAAGTGGTTTTAAGCGCAAGATTTTTTTAGCATAGATGGCATAAGGATCATATCGCAAGGTTGCTATTTCGGTGACCGAAAAATGGCGTGGACGTACATCAAGGGGCGGTACAGGGCAAGGGCGTTCTGCACAGGCAATCATATTTGTATTGTCGAGCATTTTTGCCCAATGGAGAAAACTTTCTCCTCGTGCACGGATTTGTTTCCAAACTTGTTTTCCTATAACTGTTTCTAAACGTTGTAACCAACGTGAAGGAAGTGAAGGAGCATGATTAACCCTTATCGCTCGGCTCATCACGACTTTATTCATTCCCATAGCCCATTGAAAATCATGCGCGGAAAGACCAATACGCTGTTCTGGTGGTCCAAGAGTTAACATCATTTTCATCTGTCTTGATAAAAAAGCATCATTGCGGGTTGTTATGGGCCATGATCCTTCATTAAGACCGCCGATAACCACTGTATCAACCGTTTGCAAGCGTGCTTCCAACGTGCCCCAAATAAATAAACGTGGATGCCCTCCGGGGGAAGGTGTGACAGAACGGGATGCTATCAGAGCTGAAAATATAGCGGGCCATTCGCAAAGAGGAAATGTTAATTCTGATTGATCACTGACCAATTCACGCAAAAAAGTTGCTAAAGCTTGTCCTGCTTCATGTTGATAAAGATGTTCAAGAGAATTGTTTTCATCACGCCCAAAATTTTCAAAAACCTCAACTGTTACTATTGCAGCTTCATTGACAGTGCATTCTTTCTCTTTTTTCATGAGAGATGCTAAAGGTTCGATAGCTTGACTTAAAAGATGACAAAGGAACTGTGCTTCTTCGCATTTCTGTTGATCAAGGACATTGATTTCAGAAGTGTTGTGGAAATATGTTTCTATCCACTTTTCGAGAAATTGGTTACATTCGCAAAAATTGATACGGCTCGTGTTTCCTCTCAGAACAAAGAGTTCAAAATTTTCTGCCATTTCACGTAAGCGGTGACGGTTTTGTTCAAGTGTTGTGAGTGGATGTTTGAGAAGAGAAAGAAAAGCAATTGGGTCATGAGGTTGAAACACATTTTCTAAAAGAAGCCTTAGCAGAGTTGCAGGCAACGTTTGTGCAAGTGGTATTCCTCCTGAATCATTTGCTTCAATTCCAAATCGCTGTAGTTCAGCGGATACACGGCGCGCTAAATTACGGTCATTTGTAATGAGAGCAGCGTTTTTGGGGGGCTCTTCAATAGCATTGCGTAAAGCAACGGCGATGGCAAGAGCTTCTTCGCGCTCGTTGATAGCTTCAATAAATGACCAATCTGCACAAAGGTTTTCATAATCATCGCGAACAATGTGCACCCACTTATCTGTTGTAGAGGCTGGTCGAAATGCTTCTGATAAAAGCGCTGTACGTTTTTTCTTTATAGCACTTTGTTGGCCAATTTCACGAACATGAATGCGGTGACATTTCATGAGAGAGAGAAGTTTTTTAAAATGGTATTGAGGATGGCTAAAAATATTCTCTGCATGATCAAAAGAATGATAAGTTGCCTTTTCTTTATTAATTGTGCCTAATGCTTTCCATTGTTCTTCATCCATATGAAGATCAAGCCCCGGAAGAACAACAGCTCCTTTGGGTAGAGAAGCAATGACCTTTAAAAGATGAGAAACTGCGGGAATAGAGCCTGATACACCAGCAGCAAGAATAGGTTTATGAGGTTGTGTGCGGTGTAAATTTTCTGCATGCATTTTGAGAGCTTGATTACGCCATTCAACAGGATTGCTTCGTTGTCTTTCTTGTAAAATTTGTGGCCAACTTTGAGTGACAATGGTAAGAAAATCAAGTGTTATTTGCCACCATTCTGCTACCATATCAGGAACAATTTCATTCAGTTTTGACCAATCTGCTGCTTCTGTTTCAATTTCATCCATCAACTTTGCTAAATCCTGAGCAAGCCAAATTGCATCGCCAGTATGAGCAGGAATAAGCACTTCTTCTGTACCAAACATGGCACGCAAATGAGCCGGTAAGTTTTCACGCCAAGGACGAATGAGATGCGCTAAAAGCAGCAGGCGTTCACTTTCTCCAATAGGAGGATACAGAGTGTTGGTATAGTTTTCCGCAAAAAGGAAGCTCTCTTCGTCCAAATCTCCCAAAGGGCGAATGGTTGGCAAAAAGGTTGATTTTATATCGCTTCTTTCAACAAAGACTGTACGTAAAGCGCGGGCAGCACGACGTGTTGGCACATAAATGAGGGTATCGGCAAGGGCCATTTGGATATCCCCATTGGGCGCAAAGTTATCAATAAGTGCACCAGAAAGCAGTGCATCAACAAAATGCGGTAGAAAAGGAGTTCCCGGAGAAATAGAAAAGACACGTGGTTTATAGGTCATATAATCTCATTTGGGATGTGTGGAAAATGTTCTATTTTATGAGTTATTTGCATGATTTCTACTGTATACAATTTTCATGCAGGGAAAAACTAAAAAGCTCTATTTGTGCAGTGGATTTTTTTAACTATCTTGAAAATCAAGAAAATCAATGCGGGCAATTCCTTCATTATATGTGTACCAAAGAATATTGGATGAATGATAATCACGCATATATTATAGTGCTTGGCAATAATAGCAGGGAATTTGAAGTAAAAATTTTGCAAATTGCTTTTTTGAAGATCAAGGTTTTTGATAAAAGACAGCCAGCAATTTGCTACAACCGATATAGTGCTCTTTCAGAGGCTTACCGATTTTATCCGCAACTCTTTCACGCCAGAAATCTTCTAAAATCAAAAAGATCTTTTTCAAAATCTTTGTGAAAATATGGAAGGCAGAAAATCCATTGTCTAAAATAAGCTGGTTAATCCCTACAACTTAACGGATACCTGTTGTAAGATATGTCATTGTTGCATGGGGAAGGAATCTATTTGCATAATTTGTAAATCAATGAGGGCTTTTTGATGATTTCCATCATTGAGAAGTTTTTAAGTATATGTACAAGCATCACAAGCCAAAAAATGGTGATAAACATGACCGCGGTTGTGGATTTTTAAAAATGCGCGAATTTGCAAAAGATCGCTGTAGACGCTCAGTAGAATGTTGTGCTGATGTAAGTGTCACATGACGCCCATGATCCTTATATTGTAAAGTGAGGGCAAAAGTAGCTGGTCCTAAAAGATCTTCACCTTTCTCTGGCCATTCGACGAGTAAAATATTTTGCCCACGTGCTTCTTGAAGTCCTAGTTCGTCAATTTCTTCTGCTATGGAAAGGCGATACAGATCAGCATGGATAATTTCAAATTGTGGAAGTTGATAGCTTTGAGCAAGTGTGAAGGTAGGGCTTGGAACATCTAAAGTATCATCCTTTGCAAGTGTGTGGATGATTGTACGTGCGATGGTTGATTTTCCTGTTCCAAGATCGCCTTGCAGCGTCACAAGATCACCAGGTTTTAAAGCAAGGGCTAAATCGTGCGCGAAAATTTGAGTCGCTTCTTCATTCTTAAGAAAAAAACTAAAATGCATGAAGAGTTCCGTGAAATGGATGAAAAAAAATTATAATAATACCACTGGGATTAAAAAACTTTATCTCCTCTAGAAATTGGGAAAAAACATTTAACCGTTGTTCCTTGTCCTGTACCGGTGAGAATTTCAACATGTCCACCATGAAGCTCAACGAAGCTTTTAACAAGGGAAAGACCAAGGCCTGCTCCTGCACGTCCACCATGATGTGAATAGGAAGAAAAACGTTTAAAAACGCGATCAAGGACATCCTCTGGAATATCAGATCCCTCATTGTGTACACTGAAGACAATGTGATCATCTTGTTCGTCTGCACAAAACTCAATCGTGCTTGCCTTTGTTGCAAAATTAATGGCATTACTAAGAACATTAACAAAGATTTGATGTAAACGCGTTGCATCAGCAGAAATAAAACTTAAAGAAGGAGAAATTTGTTGTGAAAGTGTAATGTAACGTCCATTAAGACGCTCTTCCACGCGTGCTACTGCTTGCACCATAGCATCAGCAATATTAACCGACTGTATGTTAAGCTCCATGATGCCCGCATCAAGGGTTGCAAGGTCAAGAATATCATTAACAATATTCAAAAGAGTGCCTGATTCTGAGTGAATATAGCCGAGATATTGCTTTTGGCGTTCATTAACAGAGCCAAAAATTTGGTCACGTAAAATATCGGAAAATCCAATAATATTTGTAAGAGGTGTGCGTAATTCATAGGAAACATGTTGGACAAATTCATTACGCAAACGATCAGCACTTTCTAAGGCTTCATTTTTTTCTTGAAGAGCCCGCGCGACATGGACACTGTCTGTAACATTAACGAAAGTAAGCATTGTCTGCCCATTGGGAAGCGGGACCAATGTATAGTCAATGATCGTTCCATTTATGAGGTCCATACGACCTAAATATGTATCGCGTTTTTCATCAAAACCTGTAATAAATTTAGTAAGTTCATTCCATTCTTTCCCCACGGTTAAGGTTGAACAATAGCTTTGTAATTCTGTAATATGCGTACCTTCTACCAATAAATTATACGGGAGAGACCATAATTTTGATAAGGCTGGATTTGATAAACGAAGACGTCCATCACTGCCAAAAACGACCACGCCTTCTGAAAGCTTATCAAGTGTTTCGCCTTGTATTTTAATGAGTGTATTATAGCGTCGTTCGAGATCAATTTTTTCTGTGAGATTTTCATAAAGCCAAGTCACACCTCCTTGAGGGTGAGGGCTAGAAATAACCCGTACTGTGCGCCCATCAGGAAGATTCCAAATTTGTTGATTTGATTCTGATTGCCGATAGGCTTTAAAAAGTTCTTCTTTCCATGCACGCCAATCAGGGTGTTCAGCTATGAGTCCTTGTTCACGCAAACGTTCAAGAAGCAATGTATGGCTTGGTTCACTTTCTAAAAAAGAATTCTCCAAGGGCCATAAAATTTTAAAAGCATGATTGCAGAATTTTAATTTTTGGTTGGTATCAAAAATAGATACAGCTGTTGAGATTTGGTCAAGTGTTTCACAATGGTTTTGCAGCACACGTTTTAATTCATTAGCAAGATTTTCATATGCGCTGTCATCATGCGCAAAAGCCGCCGTTCCTTCAGCTGTTGTAAGCCGTGTGAGATGAAAACGGTGCCGTTCTCCATCAATGACGGTATGAACATGCTCTTGAAAAATCGTTTCTATTTCATCTGTTTTGTGGTGTGGTGTGTCCTTGAAAAGATCATCTACTTCATTGCTACCTTCTCGAAAACCGGTTATCTCTTTAAAGGCACGATTGATAAAACGAACATTCCCTTTACAATCTCGTATCCATACAGGTTCTTGAATATGATCAAGAAGGTTGCGCTGCATTCTTAGCTCGGTGAGGATTTGGGCAATATCTTTCTGCAAATGCGCATTTTCGCTCTGTTGTGTTGAGATGTCTTGAAAACGCGCAATGGCTGCTGTTCCAGCAATGACTCCTGTGACTTGTAACGGCATATTATTTATGGTGGTGATGGAAAGTTCAAAAGAGTGAGATTTGTAACGCAATAGCGTTAACGCGTGGTCCAATTCTTGTCTTGAATTTTCTTCAAGCCAGAGCTCAAAACATTGAAAATTTTGCTGTTGAATTCCTACTTTTTGTAATGAGGGAATATTACCAACCACACGAGGTACGGCTGTTGGACTTTCCCAAATAAGAAGAAATTGCCCTGTTTCTTCCAGAAGCCATTCATAATATTTAAGTTTTTCAGAAAAATCTTTTTGAATGATCTGCAGAGGTTTTTGTGAAGTTTTTTTCGCATGCATAATAATTGTCATAGACGTGAGAAGTAAGGCACAAAAAACCCCTCCACAGAGCGCTACAAGAAGCCATGGACCATCTGGTAAAGTGAAGTCGAATGGAAGATACATTTCCAAAGGTTGAGCAACAACACGTGCTGGAAAAAAAAAGCAAAAAAAGCAAAAAATATACTTATAGATTCGGATCATTTTTTGAGCTTTTTCTTTGGGGGTATGATCACCAAAGTTGAGCACGGCACTTTTTCCTTTTTCTTTTAACCCAAGGAAACATTTTAGTAACGATAATGATCTGGTTTATAAGGTCCTTGTGGTGTGACTCCAATATATGCGGCTTGTTCTTCTGATAAAACGCTTAATTTTATTCCTAGACGATCAAGGTGAAGACGCGCAACTTTTTCATCAAGGTGTTTAGGTAAAACAGTGACTTCATTTTTGTAGTGTTCTGAACGGTTAAAGAGTTCAATTTGCGCTAAAACTTGATTGGTAAAGGATGCCGACATGACAAAAGAGGGGTGTCCTGTAGCATTGCCGAGGTTAAGCAAACGTCCTTCAGAGAGCAAAATGATACGTTTTCCATCAGGAAAGGTAATCATATCAACTTGCGGTTTAATATTTGTCCATGGCAAGTTTCGAAGAGCGGAGACTTGGATTTCATTATCAAAGTGACCAATATTTCCAAGAATACACATATCTTTCACTTGCTGCATATGATCTAATCGAACAACATCTTTATTGCCTGTTGTTGTGACGATAATATCGGCACTAGAGGCTGCACCATCTAAATCAACGACTTCATAACCGTCCATAGCTGCTTGAAGGGCGCAGATTGGGTCAATTTCTGTCACTTTAACACGGGCTCCAGCACCGGAAAGAGAGGCTGCTGAACCTTTTCCTACATCGCCATAGCCACAGACAATAGCTGTTTTTCCAGCTATCATCACATCTGTCCCGCGTCTGATACCATCTACTAATGATTCTCTACACCCGTATTTGTTATCAAATTTTGATTTAGTGACACTGTCATTGACATTAATAGCAGGAAAAGGCAAAAGTCCTTCCTTGTGTAATTGATAAAGACGGTGTACCCCCGTTGTGGTTTCTTCACTCACACCTTTGATTGCAGCGCGCTGGCGTGTAAAAAATCCTGGTGTGGCAGTCATACGTTTTTGAATTTGTTTGAAAAAAAATCCCTCTTCTTCTGTTTTTGGATGAAAAAGAATATTTTTATTTGTTTCCGCTTGATAACCTACTAAAATATAGTTTGTAGCATCAGCTCCATCATCTAAAATAAGATTGGAAGGATTGCCATCAGGCCATTGGAAAATG
The DNA here is from genome assembly GCF_902825225.1 of Bartonella vinsonii subsp. berkhoffii ATCC 51672. Classification (GTDB taxonomy): domain Bacteria; phylum Pseudomonadota; class Alphaproteobacteria; order Rhizobiales; family Rhizobiaceae; genus Bartonella; species Bartonella berkhoffii. The sequence continues at coordinate 149,781 of NZ_CADEAK010000001.1, read as the reverse complement.
GCATCTATATAAGTCCAATATTCTTCAAGAGTTTCGCCTTTAACCGCAAAAACAGGGGTACCAGTAGCTGCAATAGCTGCTGCTGCGTGGTCTTGTGTAGAAAAAATATTGCTAGAACTCCATCGTACATCGGCGCCAAGTGCTTTCAATGTTTCAATCAAAACAGCTGTTTGAATCGTCATATGCAATGAACCAGAAATACGTGCTCCATGCAAAGGTTGGCTGGAACAAAATTCTTTACGACAAGCCATTAAACCAGGCATTTCTGTTTCGGCGATATCAAGTTCTTTACGCCCGTAGGTAGCTAGCGCAATATCTTTGACAACATAATCTGGAGTTGCCATTCTTTTATTCCTTTAAAAAATTATTTATCCCCAGAAGGTAGGAGAAATTGGAAAAGACGGTAGGAGAAATTAAAAAAAAATGCAAGCTAATAGAAAAACTTCTTTATGTGGAAAAATTCTTTTTTAAAGCTCTATAAATCTGTTCCATAAATTCACATTTACATCTCAAATAATAGTGTTCCTAAAAAATAGGAAAGGACTCATAGTTTTTTATGATTTTGAATATGAAAGATTAAAATGAAAAAATATCACTTTATTCAATCTTCTCATTTCAAGAGAGGAAAAACGAATCATTACAAATCAAGAGCTTGACTCATTTTTGCGAGAATATGTGCTAAGCTGGCAGATTTTTTGAGAATTGACCTTGTGGACGAAAACGCCAGAGATAACTTGGCAAGAGAGCAGCCATTGTTTTGGGAGAAATCCCAGCTCCTTCTAAAGTATATCCATTTTCTATAGCTTCTTGAGAAACAATGTTATCTACTTGCAGGAAGCGTATTTGATGAGCTGTAAGGAGTGTTGGTAAGAGAGGCAGTTTACCGATAGTTCCCAAAACACCCCCAATTAATAAACCTGCAGAAAGAGGCATGGAGAGAATTGTTTTCTTACGATGAACAATTTTAAGTATATTTTCAAGGGTATTTTGGAATGTAACAATCTGGGGTCCCCCAAGATCATAGCTTTTTCCAGAGAGAACCTGTCCTTCTAAAGCGCGCACGACAAATTCAGCGATATCGCCAATATATACGGGCTGCAATTTGCTTTGTCCCCCTCCAAAAAGGGGCATAATTGGCAAAAAACAGGAAAAATTCGCTAAGGTGTTGAAAAAACAATCTTCTGGTCCAAAGATAACAGAGGGGCGCATAATAATTGCTTGAGGATGCTTGCTTTGAACAATTTTCTCACACATAGACTTAACACGTGCATAAAGAAATGAAGCGTTTTCATTAGCTACAAGTGCTGACATATAAAGAAGTGGAATACCAGCTTCAGCGGTTAATTCAGAGACATTTTGTGTACCATCAATTTGTGTTGTTTGAAAGCTTGATTGATTTGCTTGTGCTAAACTACCAGGAAGAAACACTGCGCTCTCTGCTCCAAGCAATGCGCGTGCAACAGAGGCACGGTGCTTGATATCAGTTTTAAGCATTTGGGTTTGTCCTACTTCTCCTATTTGGAGCATATAATAAGCTTTTTGTGGACAACGAACAGCGATGCGAACGCGATAACCCCGTTTGGTCAGAGCTTCAACGACATACCGCCCCACGAAACCAGATCCGCCAAAAACAGTAATAAGTTTAGGATGTTGATAAAGTGCACAGTCGAGTTGCATGGTCAAAATGTATATCTTTAAAACTCTATGGATTACCAATTCCTAACATGGTGGTGTTTTATTGTCACGTAAAATATCGCCGGCAAGGTAAAGGGAACCACCAATAAGGACAATTGCATCTTTATACTCTGAGTTAATTCTCTGTAAGGCCTCTTGTAGATGCGTTTCGGGGAAGGCAAAGAGCCCTACTTTTCGAGCAGATTCAGCTAAAATCGTTGGACAAATACCTGCCGTGTTATCGGCCAGAGGGATTGTATAGATTTTATCTATAAGATTGGCTAGAGGACGAAAATAACCAACAGCATCTTTGGTGTTAAGCATGCCAACGATCATAATAAAAGGACGATTTGTTTTTTTTCTCCATTGGGTAAGCTCTGCTGCTACAACTTTTCCAGCAGCAGGGTTATGTCCACCATCTAACCATAAATCAATACTAGGAGAGAGCTGATCAACCAAAAACCCATGCGTAAGATGTTGCAACCGTGCTGGCCAATAAATATTTTGCAAGGCGTGACTTATGGCTTGTTCTGAAAGTTGAAAACCCGCTTGGTAAATTGCTTCAAGAGAAGCTCCGGCATTGGCAATTTGATGGTCGCCAACGAGATTAGGAAGTGGAAGATCCATAAGACCTTGATTATTTTGGAAAACCATACGTCCATATTCTGTATAGCTTTGATAGTCTTGATCAAATAAAAAAGAGGGTGCTTTATTTTTATCCGCAAGGGTTGTTAAAAGTGAAAGAGTTTCCTCGTGACTTTGTTTACCAATAACCACTGGAACCGCTGGTTTGATAATTCCCCCTTTTTGAAAAGCAATTTGTGCAATTGTGTTTCCAAGAAAAGCTTCATGATCATAATCGATGGGCATAATAAGCGATACAGCTGGCTTATGAATGACATTGGTGGCATCAAAACGCCCTCCTAATCCAACTTCTAAAATCACGACATCAGCTGGATGTGTACTAAACAGCATAAAGGCTGCTGCTGTGAAAATTTCAAAAATAGTAAGCGGTTTTTGGCGATTCACTTTTATAATTTCACGAATTGTCTCAGCCAATTGGCTCTCTGTAACAAGTTTGCCTCTTCCTTTTTGACCTAACCTGCAGCGTTCATTCCAATTAACAAGATGAGGTGAGCTATAGACATGAACGCGATAGCCGGCACTTTCTAAAAGAGCACGACAAATTGCACAAGCAGATCCCTTGCCATTTGTTCCAGCAATGTGAACAACAGGTGCAAGCTTTAAATGCGGATTGCCAAGTCGTTCTAAAAGGCGAAGAATACGCTCTAAAGAAAGATCAAATTTTTTCGGATAGTTTTTTAATAACTCATCTATCATCCCTTGTACTTGGCTTTTTTCCATGCGCTTAAGCAGCTTGTGTATTAGAAAGTGGTACTTGAGAATCCGTAGGAGAAGGATGGGAAGGATGAACAGTTGCAGGATGTTTGATCATCAAACGTAGAAGACGTGCAATGGTTGCTTTCATTTCTAAACGCGAGACAACCATATCAATCATACCATGTTCGAGCAGATATTCACTACTTTGAAAACCTTCTGGTAAAGTTTCACGTATGGTTTGTTGAATCACACGTGGTCCTGCAAAACCAATCATAGCGCCAGGTTCGGCAATGTGAATATCGCCAAGCATGGCGTAAGAAGCAGTCACGCCACCTGTGGTTGGATTGGTAAGAACAACAATATAGGGAAGTTTTGCTTCTTTCAGCATTTCAATTGCGACTGTTGTACGGGGCATCTGCATCAATGAGAGTGTTCCTTCTTGCATGCGTGCACCACCAGAAGCAGCAAAAAGAACTAAAGGACATTTTTCAGCAATGGCGGTCTCAAAAGCTTTAATGATAGCTTCTCCTGAAGCCATGCCAAGAGATCCCCCCATAAAAGCAAAGTCTTGAACGGTAGCTATAATTGGTAAGCCTTCGATAGTACCACGTGCACTTAAAATATTGTCATCAACTCCAAGTTTAGAACGATAATCTTTTAACCGATCAATATAGCGTTTTTCATCGCGAAACTTTAAAGGGTCTGTGACGACTTTTGGATTTTCAAGTGGCGTATAAACACCACCATCAAAAAAATGCATAAGACGATTTTTGGCGCTAATACGCATGTGATAACCAGAATTGGGAATGACATATTGATTCACTTCCAGATCTTTATGAAAGACCATTTCACCACTGGTGGGATCTTTAATCCATAGATTATCTGGAATTTCACGGCGCCCCAATATAGAGTTAATTTTAGGACGAACATAATTTGTAATCCAGTTCATCTTTATAGCCTCTCTTTAAATATTATACACTTTTTGCATGATTTAAAAGAATACTAGGACTGAAGTGATGAAATCCACTTTACAGCTGAATAAACGAATATCTTTAATATTTTTACAAATATACGTATAGTTCTAATTCCATTATCCTTTAATTTTTCTCGTCCATGTCACAGCAATCATCTGCATGGGGAGTATTCCTTACAACAAATCTCTCAGTAATTTAATAACCTATGTTATTTGTTCACTTGCTTTGATATCAAAATCTGTTCCCTGCACTGATTAGCTTTTCATTTGCTTTTGATGAAAGTGAATATTCGATTCATTATTAATACCAACGGTTTTGAAGCAAAGAAGCCTTAGAATTATAGAGACTATAACAGTCCATAAAAACAATGGACATGACAGTGCTATGTTAACGAAGTACCAGCATCAGAGCAAGATTTTTTTAAAAGGGTTCCTTTGATGAGAGAAATGCAAGCCGTTGTTTAAAAGAGAGAGTCTATTTTAAACTCTTTTTTATTCATGCATTTTGTAGCTTTTAAGTGAATACACATCGTTATTTTTGTGTAATGCATACGGTGGTCTTTTGGGAAAGCATCTTGTGTAAGTGTGTCATAAAGGCGGCTGCGAAAAGTGGTGCTGCTAAGTTAAGTATAGGAATAGAAACAAAAAGCGCGATTAATAATCCTGCCCCAAAAACCGTCAAGTAATGAACGCGTAAAAAGGCATACGCTTCGTATTCAGTTCGAAAACGGTAAGCGGCAAACACAAAATATTCACGACCAAGTAAGTAGCCATTAATAACATAAAAAGCGATCAAATTGATACCTGGAACGAAAAATAAAAGAAAAGCGATTCCATTGCCGAGAAGGCTTAAAAGAACAAATTTCAAAGAGAGAATGAGAGAACGTCCAAACGGTAGTGCTTGTCCAATAGGATCGTTTGGATAATCTTCTTTTTCAATAATTTCAGCAGCAGAATCAATGAAAAAACTCCCGATCATAGCGGTAATTGGAGCAATCAAAAAAGCCATCAGCAAAGCTAAACCAAGATTAAAAATGATAAGCATGCCTAATCCCAACCATCCTGCCCAACTGGGTAATCCAGGAAAAAAATGCGCAATCCAAGGCCAAAAATAGGACACGAAAAGCTGGTGTACACATAACCATAAAATAATGAGTACAATAAAAGTAATCCCCAATGCTTTTAAGATCATAATGCGATATTCTGGGGTCAGAAGGCGTTGTAAAGCGCGATAGGCGGAAGTAAAAATCATAATAACCAAGTAAATAAGAGAAAAAAAGTGAAAACAAGAGAGAGTGAAATGTGCTTTATATAGGAACTTATTTTGTAAAGCTTATAATGTTGTTGCTTAAGGGTAAACAGTCCAGAAAAAATATTTTTATTTTTTATACATTGTAAAAAAAATCCCGATAAAATTTTTTGTCATGTTCATGAAAGAAGCAGCAAGAGTGAATGGCAATAAAACCGTCAAGACTATCTGTGTTATAAAAGGCTAAAATAGGTAAGGATTTTCATTTCTTTCGAATATGGAGAAGCTTACTCTTTGTACAAAGGGGATTATTCAATCAATAGGATTATACCTAGAAAGAGCTTGACGTATTTGATGCATACGCTTTATTTTTTCTTGGTATTGCATTTTTTATAATAGATTCATTTTTGTAAAATTTTCATTTGAAATAAAGAGTTTTTTACTCATTGGCGAGTAGGGCTATAAGACTCGAAGAATGATATAATAACCTTTGCTAATTTTTGTGCTAATTGTTGTTTACTCATGTGCGGCCACTGTTCGATATTGTCTTTGCTCACAAGACAAACTTGATTTGTGTCAGCACCCATGACGGTTGTTCCATCAGCGTGAAGAGAAATATCATTAGCAAGAATAAAGTTTGCTCCTTTTTCGACACATTTTTTTTGCGCATTTGCAATCATGTCAAAGGTTTCAGCAGCAAACCCAATTACCAGTGGGGGGCGGTTTGGAGCATGTCCAATGGTTGCTAAGATGTCAGGATTTTCGACCATATGCAAAGATGGTGGTGTTTTATGAGCACTTTTTTTGATCTTGTGCAAAGAGCGTGTTTGGCTCCGCCAATCGCAAACAGCAGCGACAAAAATTGCACCATCTGCAGGCAATGCGGCTTGAACGGCTTGTAACATCTGACATGCTGTTTCAACATGGATGGTTTTCACTTCTTGTGGGGCGGCAAGATTAACTGGTCCACAAATAAGCATCACTTTGGCACCTAAATGTGCAAGAGCTGTTGCAATAGCGTGACCTTGTTTACCCGAAGAACGATTAGCAAGATAACGGACCGGATCAATGGGTTCATGGGTAGGACCAGAGGTGACAATAAAATGACGACCAGAAAGAGGTTTTTCTTGTACATCTAAAAGAGCTTCTACTGCAGCTACAATAGTTAGGGGTTCACTCATACGTCCACAGCCACTTTCATCGCGTTCAGCCATTTTGCCCATTTCTGGTCCTATGATATGAACGCCATCTGTGCGTAATTTTGCCACATTGCGAACAGTTGCTGGATGTGTCCACATTGTTGGATTCATGGCTGGTGCAATCAAGAGTGGACAGCGTGCTGCTAAAAGCACACAATCAGCCAGATCATCGCCTATGCCGTTGGCTATTTTTGCAATACGATTGGCTGTGGCAGGAGCTAAAATAATGAGATCAGCATCACGCGCTAGCCGAATATGACCAATATCATGTTCTTCTTCGCGTGAAAATAAATCGCTATACACAGTACGACCACTGAGAGCTTCGGCGGCTAAAGGCGTAATAAATTTTTGTGCTGCTTTTGTCATAACAATGTTTAAATCAGCTCCACGTTCTTGCAAACGGCGAATCAGATCAAGCGCTTTATAGGCTGCAATACTCCCACCAATAATAAGAAGCAGTGATTTTGATTGCAATGATTGCGTTTCAAATTGACTTGCTTGAGAAGGAAGTATAGCTGGCGTAGTGGAATTGCTCAAAAGGCGGCGAGCTTCTTCTTCCATAGAGATGCCATTTTTTGCTGCACGTATGCGTAAAGCTTCTTTAATTTCAGGGGAAAGATTACGAATGGTAAGACTAGCCATAACATATATCCAAGAAATAAATTGATTGCAATGATTTCATAATTGATGTTTTTTAGCATATTGAGCAGATTAGAAAAGATGAAAAATGTAAAAAGTGAGACAAACACAACAAAGCGCAATGATGAACAAACTATAACGACCATAACGGTTGGTGCGACTTTGCTCACGCGCAAGTTGTTTAAGGGTGAGAGGTGAAAGGTTAAATCCTGTTTCTCTCATTTTATTGAGATCTTCTTCCATACGTTGAAAATTTTGTATGAATTGTGGCGTTTTTCGTGCCAGAGAAAGGAGTGCTTGTGCCCCTTCACTGAAGTCTTTTGCAATTCCAACAGGCCCTAAATTTTTGCTAATCCATTCTCTAACAACGGGTTCAGAAGCTTTCCACATATTAAAATGAGGGTCCAATGTACGGGCTACGCCTTCAACGACAACCATAGTTTTTTGGAGCAATAAAAGTTCAGGTCGTGTTTGCATGTCAAACAATTCAGTGACTTCAAACAACAATGTGAGCAATTTAGCCATGGAAATGCTTTGCGCGGATTGCCCATGAATTGGTTCACCAATAGCGCGATTGGCTTGAGCAAAGCTCTCAATATTATGGTGTGGAGGCACATATCCTGCTTCAAAATGGGCGCGTGCTACGCGATGGTAATCGCGGGTAATAAAGCCGTAAAGGATTTCAGCAAGGAAATGCTTTTCTTTTTTGCCCAATCGCCCTGTAATTCCTAAATCAACAGCAACGATACATCCTTTTGGATCTACAAATAAATTACCAGGATGCATATCGGCATGAAAAAAACCATCACGCAATGTATGGCGAAGGAAAGACTGAATAAGCGTAATTGCAAGCGCTTGTAAATCAAAACCAGCTTCTTTGAGGGTAGAAATTTCAGATATTTTTATACCATCAATCCATTCCATTGTGAGAACATTGCGTCCTGTTCGCTCCCAGTCGATTTTGGGAACCCGGAAGCCTGTATCCTGTTGAATGTTTTCAGCCATTTCTGATATGGCAGCTGCTTCTAATCGTAAATCCATTTCAATACGTGTGATTTGTGCCAAAGTGTCAACCACACAGATAGGGCGCAGCCGTCGAGAAGCTGGTATATAACGCTCTTGTAAATGGGCAACCAGATAGAAACTTCTAAGATCTTGAGCAAAACGTGTTCTAATATTAGGGCGGATGACTTTAACCGCACATTTTTTTATATGACCGTTTTCATCATCGTATTCAGCAGGATGAACTTGGGCAATAGAAGCGGCAGCAATGGGGGGATAAAAGTTTACGAACAAATCATTGATAGGACGACCAAGTGAACTTTCAATTTGTGCAATAGCAGCAGTGCAAGAAAATGTTTGAACACGATCTTGTAGCTGTGACAAATCTTCTGCAATATCATGTCCAACAATATCGGGTCTGGTAGCAAGAAATTGACCAAGTTTTATGTAAGAGGGACCGAGCTTATTGATGGCATAAGTTATATTTTCACAGCGTTGCTTTTTCTTTGTTTTTCGTCGTGCTAATATGCCTGCTATACGATGACATAATGCAGGAAATCCTTGAAGATCCTCGTGAGGTAGAGCGCTTAAAACGCCTTCACGCGCTAAAACCCATCCTGCGCGCATCAATTGAAAGTAAGTAGAAATTTGCACCATTTTAAATTTTCCAACCTGAATGCAATGCTGCGATCGCACCTGTAAGATTGCGGTAGGATACGCGTGAAAAACCTGCTTGATTGATCATATAGGCAAAATCATTTTGCTTAGGAAATTTGCGAATAGATTCAACCAAATAACGATAAGCATCACTATCATTTGCAATGATTTGACCAATCCTAGGGATGGCATAAAAAGACCAAAAGTCATAAAGTTTGTCGAGCAAAGGCATTTCAACATCTGAAAATTCTAAACAGAGGAAACGTCCACCCGGTTTTAAAACGCGAAAAGCTTCTCTAAGAGCTTTGTCAATATGAGGCACATTGCGGATTCCAAAAGCAATAGTATAAGCGTCAAAGCTTTGATCTTCAAAGGGAAGATGTTCTGCATTGGCTTCGACAAAATTGATCAGAGGGGCGAGACCGTTTTTTTGTGCACGTTTTTTACCAACACTGAGCATTGATCCATTAATATCAAGCACTGTAGCATGGGCTTTTTGGCGTGAAGCATTAAGAATGCGGAAAGCGATATCACCAGTACCTCCAGCTACATCAAGAACTTTCCAATGGGAAAGTGCTGGTGGAGAAAGCCATGCTACCATAGAGTTTTTCCACACACGGTGTAGTCCTAATGATAAGATATCATTCATCTTATCATAGTTTTCAGCAACAGAGTGGAACACACCATCAACCATAGATTGTTTTTGTGCTTCATCGACTCTTGTAAAGCCAAAAGAATGCTCCATACCACCTTTGGTTCCTACCCGTTCTGTTTCAGCTGCCATATGCATGACCTTCCTTAGTTTTTCTTTTATCGTAGTTGAAATGAGAAGGAATGTTCAAATACGAAAAACAACGTATAAAACCACGATGTTTATACAGCCAGAAACAAAAGAGTACCTTTAGATATCGAGATTGGCAACGCTTAAGGCATTATCTTGAATAAAAATTCTCCGAGGTTCAACTTCATCACCCATGAGACGAGAAAAGAGTGAATCTGCATCGGTGGCATCATTGATTTTAACTTGTAAAAGAGAGCGCGCATTAGGATCAAGAGTTGTTTCCCAAAGCTGTTCAGCATTCATTTCTCCAAGACCTTTATAACGTTGGAGAGTAAGACCTTTTTTACCATTTGCAAAAATGCTTTCTAATAAACTCATGGGTCCAAAAATACGCTCTGATTTATCCTTACGGTGTAGAAGTGGGGGAGGGCTATATATTTCTACGAAACTTTTAGAAATACGATTAATTTGCCGCGCATCCGCTGAATTGATAAGTCCTGCATCCAAGATAATAACATCTTTAACGCCGCGTAAAATACGTTCAAAACATAAACTTCCATCTGATCTATATTGACCGCTCCAACCACGCTCTATATCATCAGCAATTAAATCAAGACGATTTGCGACTTTATCTGCTGTTTCTTGCGCTTTTTCTGGTGTTGAAAGAGCTTCAGGATTAAAGATACCAGCAACAGCTGCTTGCTCAACAACCGTGCGATCATAGCGTGTGTGAAGACCATTTAAAAGTTGGCGTAATATACAAGCGTCTTCAGCAAGTTGGCGCAAATCAGTACCTGCGCGCATCTCACCTGTTGACAACTCAAGAGTTGCTTCTTCTAGACCCGTATTGATTAAAAATTCTTCGAATGCTGTTTCATTTTTAATATATTGAGAAGATTTTCCCCGTGATACTTTATAAAGAGGTGGTTGAGCGATATAGAGGTGTCCACGCTCGATCAATTCAGGCATTTGTCTAAAAAAGAAGGTAAGGAGAAGGGTGCGGATATGCGCCCCATCAACATCCGCGTCTGTCATAATGATGATTTTATGGTAACGTAATTTATCTGGTGAAAATTCATCTTTACCAATGGATGTTCCAAGAGCGGTGATAAGTGTTCCAATCATGTCCGATGAAAGCATTCGATCAAATCGTGCTCGTTCAACATTCAGGATTTTACCGCGGAGAGGCAAGATCGCTTGATTTTGGCGAGAACGTCCACTTTTTGCTGAACCACCAGCAGAATCTCCCTCGACAATAAAAATTTCCGATTTTGCTGGATCACGTTCTTGGCAGTCGGCAAGTTTTCCTGGTAGAGAAGTGATATCAAGAGCGCCTTTTCGTCTTGTGAGTTCACGTGCTTTGCGTGCTGCTTCGCGTGCTGTTGCAGCTTCCACCACTTTACTAATAAGCAACTTTGCTTCATTCGGGTGTTCTTCCAGCCATGCTGAAAGACCTTCATTCACTAAATTTTCAACAACAGGGCGTACTTCAGAAGAGACCAATTTGTCCTTTGTCTGTGAAGAAAATTTAGGATCAGGAACTTTGACTGAAAGAATAGCGGTTAGTCCTTCACGGCAATCATCACCCGTTAAACTAACTTTTTCTTTTTTTGCAATGCCTGAGGACTCAGCATATCCATTAATTTGACGCGTCAAAGCACTACGAAAACCTATTAAGTGGGTTCCGCCATCACGCTGCGGAATATTATTTGTAAAACACAAGACTTTTTCATGATAGGAATCGTTCCACCAAAGGGCAACATCGACGCTCATACCATCCTTTTCATTTGCAATGTAAATAGGATTATCAAGAAGCGCTTTTTTCGTTTGGTCAATATATTTGACAAATTCAATTAATCCACCTTCATAATGGAGTTTAACGGATCGAATATCAGCATGACGTTCATCAACAAGAAGAATATGGATGCCAGAATTTAAAAAAGCGAGTTCCCGCAAACGACGTTCTAAAGTTTCAAAATCAAATTCAATCATCGTAAAGGTTTGAGGGCTTGGTAAAAATCTGATTTCCGTTCCACTTTCTGTATCACAATCGCCAATAATGCTTAGCGGAGAATCAGCAACGCCGTGGGTAAATGACATTTCATGAATTTTGCCGTTGCGTTTGATTTGCAATTTAAGCCAAACGGATAATGCATTAACAACAGAGACACCAACACCGTGTAGCCCACCTGAAACTTTATAAGAATTTTGGTCAAATTTTCCGCCTGCATGAAGCTGTGTCATGATAACTTCAGCTGCTGAAATACCCTCTGTTGGGTGAATATCTGTTGGAATTCCACGTCCATTATCACGAACAGAACAAGAGCCATCAGCATGGAGTGTGACGTTTACAAGAGTAGCATGACCGGCTAAAGCTTCATCAATAGCATTGTCTACAACCTCATAGACCATATGGTGCAGGCCTGAACCATCATCTGTATCACCGATATACATGCCAGGACGTTTGCGTACAGCATCAAGACCTTTGAGAACTTTGATAGAAGTAGCATCATAGTCACCATTTTGTGTAGGCGAGGTTATTTCATCACTCATAAAGTTAATCCATTTCTGTATTCAATTTGCGATATTTCATCAACTTTTCCGAAACTTAACGTTCTGTCCAATCATTTATGGAATAACCATATCAGATATTTACTGTATATCAGCTTGATATTCAACATCTGTCGATACAGATAGAGGGAGAATGCTTTGTGCATACACAAACATTTTTGTACTGCTGTGTTGTGTATTAGATGTAAAAATACGCAAAATTGATCTCATGAAGTTCATGTTCATGAGATATGCATATTTTAAATGGAGATGGATAGGGACCTGGATTTTGTGATTACACGAGCAGTAAAATGATATTGCTTTTTTATGAGAGGGAGAAAGCGCAATTTTTGTGCTTTTATGCGTGTTCGTTCGACGATGTGTAAGTGAGTGATTCTATCAAATTATATCATTTATTTGTGTGCTTTTATGTAATGTTTAAAAACGAGTGATATGCTTGTGCATTATATTTTGGTCATGCAAAAGATTTTGATAAAATTATCTAGTAAGGTCAAAAATATGTATAACTGATTGCTGAGAGAAGAGAAATCAGAATGCGTTTTCTTAAGGGAAAAATTTTGCATTTGTAAAAAAAACACAAAAAATATTCTTTGTTTGATAAAAATACCTAGAAAAAAATAAAACCGACGACAGTGCAAAGGTTTTTTATTGACATTTCAAACTAAAGGAACCACTTCTTTTGTACATTTTTGTGAAGAGTTTTTCGCAAAAATTCTGGCACTCCCCTTTATTCTGAAAACTATAGCGAAACAGTTATTTTTTGATTTTTGAAAGAATAGCAACAATTTTAATTCATGAAAGCAGCAGATATTTCAGTGAAGTGCATTAGATATTGTTACTGAAAAAGTTATATTTTCGTTTTGAAAATGGGGGGATAAGATTTTGAAAACAAGGAAACTTATAAAGGGATTCCATGTTCTTATTGGAGTCTTCTGTGTAGCATGGGGATTTCTGTTTTTCTCTTTTGCAGAAGCAAAAACAGCTGGAGGGCTTCCCTCTTTTTTTGCTTCGCATGAACATTTGCTACCACCTGATACAACAGGTATCATTCGTTTGCGTTTTGTGACAACTTTTGACTTTCCTCCTTTTAACTTTCTTGACAAAACAGGGTACCTTGCAGGTTATCATATCGATTTATTGCGCGCTATTTGCTCAAAATTAAACCTTGAGAAACTGTGTGAGGTAGAAGTTGTTCCTTGGGAAGAGCTTGTAGAGCATGTTAAAGATGGTGGTGCAGAAGTCATTATTGCTGGTTTAAAAGAAACATCAAAAACACATCAAGATCTTGTTTTTACAAAGTCTTATCTCCGCTTTCCGGCTCGATTTGTTGCTTCTCGACTTGTGAATTTTGATGAACCAATAAGCGATAAGCTTACATACTTAAGCAGTGGAGTTTTATTCAAGAGTGCGCACGAAAAACTCTTTCGTAACTATTTTCCCGAAGCTCAATGGCAAGCGTTTAAAGATAGAGCAGAACTCTATAAAGCGCTCCAAGATCATAAAATTGATCTTATTTTTGATGATGGATTTGCTTTATCATTATGGCTCAATGATCCAAAATCCAATGATTGCTGCTATTTTGTTGGGGGTGCATATATGGGTCCCCAGTTATTGGGGCAAGGAATGCGTCTTGCTGTTGCAAAAAAGAACGACAAGTTAATTGATATACTCAATTATGCTCTGAAATCTCTCGAAAATGATGGCAAACTTGCGGAGCTTTATTTGCGTTATTTTCCAATGAGTTTTTATTGATGAATATTCTTCTTAAGAGAGAGTTGTTAATCTTTCAGTGCTTAGTCTGTAGGAAATAGCTTCTGCGAGATGATGACGTGAAAGATGTTCTGCTTCGTCGAGATCAGCGATGGTACGTGCAACTTTGAGAATGCGATGATAGGCGCGTGCAGAAAGGTGCATTTTTTCACTCACGTCTCGTAAGAGTTTAGCAGCATTTTGATCAGGAATGGCAATTTGTTCGATGATTTTAGCAGGACAATCACCGTTGGTGCGAATATTGTTAAGACCCAAAGCTGCAAATCGTTTGGCTTGAATGGCACGACACCGTACGACACGTTTTGCAACATCACAGCTTTTTTCTGCTTGTTCTGGTTGCATAAGATCCATAGCTGTTAAAGCAGGGACATCAATCCGCAAATCAATTCGGTCGAGCAGAGGACCAGAAATACGGGATTGATAATCAATTTGACAGCGTAATCCTTTTGCACAAACATAGTCTTTTTCTCCCGCCATACCACATCGACAAGGGTTCATAGCAGCAATGAGTTGGATACGAGCAGGATAGCTGATATGATGATTAGCGCGGGCGATAACACATTCTCCACTCTCTAAAGGTTGACGAAGAGAATCAAGGACCTGTGGAGAAAATTCAGGCAATTCATCGAGAAATAACACACCATTATGTGCAAGTGAAACTTCTCCTGGTCGCCCTTTAAGGCCACCACCGATCATTGCAGCCATGGAAGCAGAATGATGGGGAGCACGAAAAGGACAGTGGAGTGAAATGGTATTATGCACTGTTTCTCCTGTGATAGAAGCAATCAAAGAAACATCTAAAAGCTCACGGCTATCAAGAGGTGGCAAAATAGAAGGTAAACGTTGTGCCAACATAGATTTTCCTGCACCAGGAGGGCCTACAAATAGGAGATTATGCCGTCCAGCGGCACAAACTTCTAATGCGCGTTTTGCGGTTTTTTGTCCTTTAATTTCGCAAAGATCTGGAAGTTCAGTTTGAATTGTGTACTGGCGTGGTTGTGGACGTTTTTGAATCTGCGTTCCTTTGAAGTGATTGACTATCGTCAGAAGGCTTTCAGGTGCAAGAATATTCATCTCTGCGTTAGCCCATGCTGCTTCAGGTCCGCATGGGTAAGGACAAATGAGACCTTTATCGAGTGATAAAGCTGTCATTGCAGCTGGTAAAACACCATTGACAGCTGTAAGTGAGCCATCCAGTGATAATTCGCCTAAAATGATGTACTCTTGTGCCACTTCGGGAGGTATAAGCCCCATAACAAGCATTAAACCGACAGCAATTGGCAAATCATAATGTGATCCTTCTTTAGGTAAATCCGCTGGTGCAAGATTAATAGTAACGCGTTTGTTAGGCATAGAAAGTCCACAAGCATGGAGAGCGGCTTGCACACGTTCACGGCTTTCTCCAATTGCTTTATCGGCTAGTCCAACAATCGCCATTCCTATTTTACCGGAGGAAATCATAACCTGTACATCAACAGGGATAGCTTCTAGACCGCGAAAAGCAACAGTTGTAATACGTGCAATCATCAGTTTTTTCCTCCCTCCCCCAGTTGATGAAAAAAGACAATCATATCTACACATAAAAATCAAGAAGTGTCTCTATGGTTTTTGGGGTAGAGAGATCTATATAGGTGCGCAGGTTTTTGTAGTGTAGTAATGGAGAGTAATTTGTAAAAATTTAACCATGATTATACGCGGTGAAATAAAAGATTTATAATGCGCTAAATGAATATGGTAGGGAAAGGAAATAAGGCTATTTGTGTTGCACAGCAATGCCGGAATTCGTGAATATTAAGGGGAGGAAATATTATGCATTGCAAGAAAAGAACATTATTTGATGTGATCAAACATGTGAAATAGACACAGTAGATATATTTATCTTTCTTGTTCTACGTTATTTATAGTACTAAAGTGATGTAAAGTATATTGAAGGTATCTGATTTGATGGTATACCAAACGGGAGTTTTGTTAAAATCAGGAACCATGCGCAGTGTGTTGATAAGTCTATGCTTCATCTGTGCTTTTCCGCAGCCATTGGCAGCATTTGAGTTTTTTGGCATTCCTCTTTTCGGTCAAAAGAAAACGAATTCCTCCTCCTATAATGGTACAGAAAAATTTTATAAAGTTAATGTTATTGCTCCACCAAGTGCACCACCAGAAGGTGTTAAAATCGTGAAGGCTGTGTCTTCTCTTATTGCTGATCAAGGGAAAGCATCTAGTTCTTCTGGTTTATTAGCTAAAGCCCGCTCAGATTATCGGGCAATTCTTTCTGCTCTTTATGCTGATGGGCGTTATGGTGGTGTTATTAGTATTAAGATTAATGGCTTAGAAGCTGCAGATTTGAGTCCTGTAACTCAACTCCCAGCACAATCCAATATTGTTATTATGATTAATGCTGGTCCACAATATATTTTTAATGCTGCTGGAATCGATAAAGTTGCTCCATCTGTAAAATATAAAGTCAATAGAATGCCCACAATGGAAGAATTGGGGTATAAGGTTGGCACTGTTGCCAAATCTGAAAGTATTTTAAAAGCAGAAAGGTGGGCGATTGAAGGATGGCGTCGACAAGGTTATGCTAAAGCTAAAGTTGTTAAGAGTGAAGTCGTTGCTGATCATGCTGCGCACCTTATTGATGCGCGAATTGCCGTTAATCCTGGAAAAGAAGCTTATTATGGTCCTTTAAGTGTGCGTAATGTGAGTAAGAAACCGCGTGTAGATTCAGCCTATATTGCATGGATGACAGGATTGAAGATAGGCCAAAAATATGATTCTGATGCGTTAGCTAAGGCGAATGAAAGACTTGCACGACTTAATGTTTTTCGTGCTGTGAATATACTTGAGGCTGATACAATTAACTCTGATGGGAGTTTACCGCTTACGCTTGTTTTGGAGGAACGTAAACCCCGTCGTTTTGGAGCAGGTGGTAGTTATTCAACATTAGATGGTGCTGGTTTTGAAGCTTATTGGATGCATAACAATCTTTTTGGCCATGCGGAACACCTCAAAATTGAGACGAAAGTAAGCGGTATTGGGAGCAATAAAGAGGAAGCCTATAATCTGAAAAATTTTGATTATCTTCTCGGTGGTACATTTATAAAACCTGGTATATTTACTCCTGATACAGATTTTAGGTCAGAACTGAAAATTCAGCAAGATGTCCTAGATAATTACACGACAAAAGCCATCAAAGGAAAGCTGGGTATAACGCATATCTTTAATGGTAATTTATCGGGTCAAGTTGCTGTAGAAGTTTCCAATGGTTATTCACGCGATATCTATTTTGGAAGCCGTAATTTTACAACAATTGGGTTACCAAGTAGTGTCATTTACGATAGTCGTAATAATAAGTTTAACGCAACTAAAGGTTTATATGGTGAAGTGTTTGTTGAGCCTTTTTATGAAATGCGCTCTCATAATTTTGTAGCAAAAATGACTGTAGAAGGTCGTTCTTATTGGACATTGGATGAAAAGGAGCGTTTTGTTTTTGCCGCGCGTGCAAAGCTTGGTACAATTCTTGGAAGCAATACAGCACAAGTACCTTCGGATACGCTCTTTTTTGCTGGTGGTGGTGGATCTGTTCGCGGTTATGCCTATCGTAATATTGGTGTCAAAACAGACAATGATGCTGTTGTTGGGGGGCGGGCACTTGTGGAGGGTACGGCAGAATTACGTTTTTCTTTAAATGATAAGATAGGGCTTGTCAGTTTTCTTGATGGAGGTCTCATAGGGGAGAAGGTACGTTTTGATTTTTCTCAAAACATTAAATGGGGAGCTGGTATTGGAGGTCGCTATATGACAGGTCTTGGGCCTTTGCGAGTTGATTTAGCCTTTCCTCTTAAGCGGGAAAAAGGTGATCCTCGTATCGGTTTTTATGTGGGTATAGGGCAAGCATTTTAATGAAAAAAAATGTACGTTTATTGGCTTTCTTATTTGGCTTTTTATTTTTTGTAGCAAGCGTTTTTGTTTTTGTGCAAAAAAGCAATTTGCTCTCTAGAGAAGCGATAGTGGATGATCGTTCATGGTTTATTTCTTTGATTGAACGTAGACTTTCAGCGCCTAATCGCCAAGTTCGTTTACATAATGTCCAAGGGGTATTATCTTCTGAGATATCAATCGGTGTCATTACTGTGAGTGATAAAAAAGGTATATGGCTTAAAATTGCCAATGCTAAAATGGATTGGAATCGATTAGCATTGTTGAGGGGGCGCATGGATGTTAACCAACTTTCATTGGAACAGGTTACATTTTTACGCAAACCGCAGGGCAATTCTTTTCTTATATCATCTCTTGAGTCAGGAAAATTTTCTTTACCAAAATTACCACTTGCTCTCTCTATTGATACACTTACGGCTAAACATGTGATATTTGAACAGGACCTTTTAGGTTTTTCTGCTGATGTATCCTTAAAAGGGAATTTAGCTTTAGCGAATGGTGTTTTTGATGCTGAGTTAGCGGCTCATCGTTTAGATGCATTAGGATCTTTTTCTGTTCTAACGAAGATATACGATAACGACCGTACAGCTAAAATTGATATTCTTGCGGATGAACCACAAAATGGCATTTTGGCAAATATCTTTAACATTGAAAAGCGCCCTGCATTAAAGTTCGCGCTTAAAGGTGACGGTACTTTTGATGATTTGGCTGTCAAACTTTCCTTAGAAGTGGATCACCATACTATTTTAGATGGGGATGTTGTTCTCGCAAGTATTGCAGAAGGACACAGCTTTTCTACTAAACTTGTGGGCACACTTGGCTCTTTAATGCCTCCTCAATATCATAGCCTCTTTGAATCTGATGTCACGTTAAAGGCAGAGGCAAGAATGACAGCAAAAGGCGTGACACATCTTGATCATATAGTGATTGAGGGTAAAGCGATAAATGTTGTAGCCAATGCTGAAATAGCAGCCGATGGATTTTTGCGGCGGCTTTTTGTTGATGGCAAAATGGCTCTGGATAAGGAAAATGGGGCACCGCATTTACCAGCATCAGGAGCACCAGTGCGTGCGGATAATCTTGCATTAAATATTGACTATGGCCGCGAAGGGCAACAATCATGGAATGGACGGCTTGTGCTCCATCATTTGCGCAATAAAAATATTCATATTCGTGATGCAATTTTTGTTATGGGAGGAGTGAGCGAAAATCTTGATGATGCAACTTCTCGTCATGTTGGTATTCAGGTTAAGGGAACTCTTCGAGGGATTGAAAAAAATAAAGGTGTGTCGGTAGAAAGTCTAGACCAAACAGTTAATGTGCATTTAGATACAGATATTGTTTCTAAAAAACCAGTTTTGGTTCATGATTTTAGTATTACGAGTCAAGATTTTTCTGCTTGGTTAAAAGGCAAAATAGATCATTTTGTTTTTAAAGGCGATCTTGGTTTAAAAGCTCAAACACTTGCTCCTTTTAATCTGTTGAGTGAAAAAACATTCTCTGGTAGTGCGGATATTAAAGCCAAAGGAGTTATTGGTTTAATGGATGGCATTTTTGATCTCGAACTATCAGGAATGACTGACAATATGAAAATAGGTGTGGAACCTTTCAATCGTTTGTTGAAGGGAAATTTTACTCTTTCAGGTGGTGTTGCTCACAACAAGACAGGTTTCATTTTGCGTCGTTTAGATTTGAAAAGTCAATACGCGAGAATAAAGGCTGATGGCACTTTTTCAAGTGAAAGCGCTAAGATGGATTTATATGCTCAACTATCTGATCTTTCTAGGTTGGATTCAAGAATGAAAGGTGTACTCACAATTCGCAGTACTGCTAGAGGACGCAATAGTCTTATAAAATTTAATACACATGCCCAAATTGCTGAAGCATTTTTAATGGGCAAGAAGCTCCAAAATACAACACTGACTATGCAAACACTGATGGATAATACATTGCCTGTACCTTTTTTAACGGGTTCTGTAAAAGGGGAAGGAACTTTTGCTAAGAAGCCGTTGTATTTATCTGCTTCTTTTAAGGATTCTCATCGGATTCGAAAACTTGAAAATATCAAGATAAAAGGAGGAAAAGCAAAAATAACAGGTGACCTTTCTCAAATGGGAGATTTTGTGAAGGGAGCTTTACGTATTGACGCTGATGATATTTCAGAATTTGCTGCATTATTTTTACAGGAAAGCAGCGGAAAAATAAAAGGGGACTTTGTTTTTGATGAACAAAATGGCAAACAAAAAGCCAATTTCAAAGCGCATGTTGACCATTTAAGCTTTGCAAAGAATAAAATTAAAAAGTTGGAAGTTAAAGCAGATGTCTTTGACCCTTTTGGTACGGCACAGTTTGAGGGTTTTATCTATGCGGAGCATATCCAAACGCCTTTGATAATGGTTAATCGTTTAAATGCTCAAGCCAATAGGAAGAATGGGCAAACAGTTTTTATTGTTCAAACCGTGTTGCCTAATAATACCAACGCAAAGTTTTCTGGACATGTGGCGATGGTAGGACTTCCAGTAGGTATAAAACGAGAAGTGCAGATTGAAACGATAGATGTTGAACAATCCAATCTTAACGCGAAATTGTCTAAACCTGCTACAATTGTTTTTGATAAAGATGGTATGACAGTAAATGACTTAGGAGTTGCCATTAATGGTGGAGCAGTTCTGCTTTCAGGAAATGTTCAAGATACTTTGAATCTGCATCTTACGATGAATGCTCTTCCTGCTTCTTTAGCTAATTTATGGAAATCCGATCTTGGAGCAGCAGGTACTCTAACAGGGCAAGTGATGATTCGAGGTCATTTGAAAAAACCTAATCTAATCTATAATATAAAAGGTGAAGGGCTTACAACTATTGCGCTTCGAGATAAAAAAATAATGCCTTTTGTGCTTTCTGCTACAGGTAAGACAGTAGACAAAAACTTGACTTTAAATGCAAACTTAACGGGAGAAGGATTACACGCACAAGCGCAAGGGGGTGTGTCTTTGAATGAAAACAAACTTGATCTCCATATTAACTTGCGTGATTTTCCTGCCCGTTTGATGAATAGTTTTATTGAAGGACAAGCACTTGAAGGAAAAATTGTAGGCAAGGTTGATGTTAGTGGAACACTAAAAGATCCATCTGCTTATTTTGATCTTTCTAGCCAAAGTTTGACTACTATGACCCATAAAGGGCCTCTATCGATCAATATGAGTGCTCGTGGTTCTTATAAAAAATCGCTTTTTCATATTGAGAATATAATAGCAACTGGAGATAAAGGATTAGATCTTTCTATAAATGGCCCTGTTTCTCTTAATGGCTCAGATGCCAAATTGAATGTTAAAGGAACAATGCCTCTTGGCCTTATTGATTTATTGTTAGCTAAGCGTGGTGCACATGTAACGGGTACAGCAAGAATTGATACAGCTTTACAGGGGAGATTATCACAGCCACAGCTGAAAGGGCATTTTTCTATAGCCAATGGTAGTTTTTTTGATTCACAAACAAATGTAGGATTGAACAATATAACGCTTGAAGGCAAATTAAATGGTGACCATATCCTTATAGAAAAAGCTTTTGCTTCTTCGTCTGGAGGGGGGTCTCTTTCTGCTTCGGGTCGTATTTCTAATGATTTGCAAGCAGATTTAGTATTTAATCTCAATCGCGCCAATTATAATGATGGTTCCATGATTTTTGCAACATTATCAGGCAAGATGACAATGACGGGTTATTTTTTGAGTGACCTTGTTATTGGTGGTGATATTACAGTTGAAAAAGCAGAAATTGTTGTTCCTGATCATTTTCGAAATGCTAAATTTCTAGATGTTAAAAATAAGAATTTAACCAAATCGATTCAAAAAACACTTGAACGTGCTGATGTTAAGAGCTTTAGTCAAGACCGTGATGTTTCTCAAAAATCTTCATCTACTGTTCTAAATATGCGTATTACTGCACGTAATCAATTTTTTGTACGAGGGCGAGGATTAGACACTGAATTGGGAGGACGCATTAACCTAGCAGGGCCATTACACGATGTTCATCCGGTTGGTGAATTTCAGATGATTCGCGGACGTTTTGATATTCTTTCACGACGTCTCAATTTTGATCAAGGACAAGCAAGCTTTAGCGGTAAGCTTGATCCTACAGTTTATTTTGTGACCAACAATAATATTGGTGATATTCGTGTCACTGTTACTGTAAGTGGAACAATTGATAATCTGGATGTGCATTTTTCTTCGCAACCTAATTTACCACAGGACGAGGTTCTCGCGCGTTTGATTTTTAACCGCTCTCTTAGTGAATTATCACCATTTCAGATTGCACAGCTTGCAGCAGCAGCAGCAGACCTTGTTGGTGCTTCTAATACATCCTTATTAAACGCGCTACGGGCTAAAATTGGTCTTGATGATCTTGATGTTATCGTTGATGAAAAGGGTAATACGGGTTTACGCGTTGGGCGCTATATACACAATAACGTTTATTTAGGCTTTGAAGCAGGATCGGATGGAATGACAAAAGGAACAATTAATTTGGATATTTCACGACATCTCAAAGCTAAAGGCGCCATAGGGAATGAAAAGAATTCTAGTGTTGGTATATTTTACGAAAAAGACTATTAAGAATTGAAGCGCTAAAGTTCTAATTTTAGGTTTTGTTGATAATGCCCTTTAATGGGAGCATATTCTTCAAAAAAGAAGTATATCATTATATTGCTCATTCGATATATTTCTTTTAGCATCTCTCATTGTTTCAATTCCATCTCACAGTGCTATCTATAATAGGCAGTACAGGGATGGGTATGGATAAAAGCGGTATAAATCATCACAGCTTCATATCTATTGGCAAGTTCTTTAAAACTTAAGGTTCTTCCTTTTCACATGCCCCATTTAAAGATACTGCACTCCTTATCCTGAGGATGAGGAAGTTCTCATGATCGGGATTTTGTTTTGAAAATGAGATAAGCTTCTTTAACAAAACAGCAGGTAAAGTTTATTCTCATACAAATTCTATAAATTTTTCTCAAGAAACTTTAAATCTTCTGCCAATTTCTACTCTTAATGCAATCCTTCTTCATAGGAATATTCCTGTTCTTTGTAAAGGAATATGATTCCCTATAAATTTTACTTAGATACATAGAATTTAAGATACTTGCTTTTTAAATTGGATATTATGAAGTTTTTTATAAAAACTATTTTCTTTTGCTAGCAGTTCTTTTGGGGTCCCTTGTTCAATCAAGTTTCCATTTTTTATAACAACAATTTTGTGGGCGCGAGCAATCGTTGAAAGGCGATGGGCGATGACGATTGTTGTACGTCCCTTGGTAAGATGATGAAGGGCTTCATTAATTTGTGCTTCAGTGTGTGAGTCTAAAGCGCTTGTTGCTTCATCAAAAATCAGGATTTCACTATCATGAAGCATTGCTCTGGCGATAGCCAGTCGTTGTTTTTGTCCCCCTGAAAGATTAAGGCCATTACCACCTATCTGTGTATCATAGCCATTTGGTAGATTGATAATAAAGTCATGAGCATTGGCCGTTTTCGCTGCTTTGATAATATCATCATCACTGGCTCCTTCTTTTCCAAGACCAATATTATATTTAACGGTTCCCTGAAAGAGAAAAGTATCCTGACCTACATAGGCTATCAAGTTTCGAAGAGAGCGGAAAGTAGCATATTTGATGTCTTGATCATTAATCAATATGCGTCCCTTTGTTGGGTCATAAAGGCGCATAATCAGATTAATAAGGGTTGATTTGCCTGATCCTGAAGGTCCTACCAATGCGGTCATTTTTCTGGGTTCTATTTCCAGATTGATATTTTTCAACACCATTTGGTTATCCGCATATGAAAAAGAAACATCTTCAAAGCGGATAATTCCTTGTGTTTTATCTAGATCTTTGGCTTGCTCATGTTCTATGAGCGTAATGGGATGGTCAAGTATTTCATACATGGTGCGAATATTAACCAAGCCAGATTCAATTTTGACACGTACATTTGCTAGTCTTTTTGCTGGTTCATAAGCTAGAAGCAAAGCGACAATAAAGGACATGAATTCACCTTGAACGCCTGCACGTTGGGTCGCAAGGTAGCCAGAAAAGCAGATAATACCTGCAATGGCAACTCCAGAAAGCGTTTCCATAATCGGATTTGTAATGGCTTGAAGTGTTGCAATAGTGTTTGCTTGTTTTTCAACATCACAAATGGCTTTATTCATCCGTTTTTTCATCAGTTCTTCTAATGAAAAAGCTTTGATGACTCGAATACCAATAGAACTTTCTTGCACAATTTTGATAATTTCACCAAGTGAAAGGAGTTCTTTTTCCACAAGACTGCGAACACGTTTTAAAGCCATTCGTACCCCTAAAAAAGCTAGTGGTCCTACTACTAAAGTGATAGCGATTAACGTAAAATTTTGAATAAACATGACCAATAATAAGCCACTAACAGATAGCAAATCACGCACAAAAGTTGTGATAATTGTATCAATAATATTACGCACCGCTGTAGCGTTATAGGTTACGCGAACAAGGAGATCAGAGGAAGTATTGTTGTGATAAAAAGAAACACCCTGTTCCATCAGGCGTGCATAAATTTTGCGTTGTTGTTCAGCAACAATACTGTTACCTGCTTTGCTTAAAAAGTAAGTTTGGGCAAAAGTTGCAATCCCTTTAAGAATAAAAATAAAAGCAATAATGCTAGAGATCAAAACAATCATACCAAAATTCTGCGCATCAACAATAGAGTTGACAACATCACGCATAATCCATGCACTCGCTGCTGTTGTGCAAGAAATAATGATCATTGCAAAAACAGCTGCACTGTACCAACGTGCATGTTTATGAAAATTTTCTCGCAAAAGACGAATGATAAGATGTTTATCAAAAGCGGAAATTTGTTTTTTGATCATAAAGTGCTTCTATATTCTATCGTTGTTTTATGCAAGATTGAAGCATTATTAAAAGACAGTTAGTTTTTTTGATAAAAAGAGCAGTTACTTAAGAAAGAGATTAATGCACATGCCACGCATTTAAAAGCACCATGAGAGATGTCATAGCGCTTTTAAACCATATCCACATATTCAACTCTAAATGAATTGCATTCTGTACATCATCTCAATGAGAAATCATTTAGCCGCTATGACCATCATCATTTGACGGCCTTCGAGTTTTGGTTCAGACTCGATTTTGGCAATTTCACTTGTATCTTCTTTAACACGGTTAAGAAGCTTCAATCCAAGATCTTGGTGTGCCATTTCACGACCACGAAAACGCAAAGTAATCTTTACTTTATCGCCATTACCAATAAATCGATGAATAGCTTTAAGCTTGACACCATAATCATGGACATCAACATTTGGACGCATCTTAATCTCTTTGATTTCGATGACCTTTTGTTTTTTACGCGTTTCAGCAGCTTTTTTTTGAGTCTGGTATTTTAATTTGCCCAAATCAATAATTTTACATACCGGTGGTTCGGCATTTGGTACAATTTCAACCAAATCAAGCCCTGCATCTGCGGCCATAGCAAGCGCTTCTTGTATTGCAACTATTCCCTGATGCTGTCCCTCATCATTGATAAGTTGAACACGAGGAACTCGAATATCCTGATTTGAACGTGGCCCATCTTTCTGGGTAGTTGTCATTTTAAATGGTCTGCGAATGGTTTACGCTCCTTTAATTTTGATTCATCTACAGCATAAAATTAATATACAATTATATACAGAAAAACAACTAGAATTCGTGCTTTTTTCATTATTTGATGATGACTTTAAGGTTTAATTTTGAGAGGAGAAATTTTTCTTTTATGAGTAAACTGTTTTGTAGAGGACAAGAACAATGGATCAAAATATTCCGTGCCAATTTTTTTCATTTGAAGATATTGCTCTCGCAGTACGTTATCGCAAAGGCAGTCGTTCTCCAGGTTTAGTTTGGCTTCCTGGCTATCAATCTGATATGTTGGGAAGCAAAGCGATGTTGGTTGATAGTTTTGCTCAGAAGAATGATTTGTCTTGTTTACGTTTTGATTATTCTGGCCATGGAGAGTCTAAAGGGGATTTTTTTCAAGGAACGATTTCACGTTGGGTTAAAGAAAGTTTATCGATTTTTGAAGCTTATTGTGAGGGACCACAGATTTTGATTGGTTCTTCTATGGGGGGATGGATTGCTTTAAAGCTTGCTTTGATGCTAGCGCAAAAAAACAAGAGGCTTGCTGGTATGGTCTTGATTGCGCCAGCTCCTGATTTTACACAAACATTGGTGGAACCAGCGTTAGGTCCAGAAGAATGGAAAATTTTGGAGGAAAAAGAGTATATTGAACGAATTGCAGTTGGTGATACGGAACCGATGCCCTTTACAAAAGCGTTAATTGAAGATGGACGAGACAACTGCGTCATGAAGGGATGCATAGATGTTGGATGTCCTATCCATATCCTACAAGGGATGGAAGATGTGGAGATACCCTATCAGCATACAATGACTTTACTGAATCATTTGCCTTTACATGATGTAACATTGACACTTGTACGTGATGCAGATCATCGTTTTTCGCGTCCGCAAGATTTGGATTGCCTCGAAAGGGTATTGAAATCATTGATTGAACAAATTAATGCGGGGTGAGAGTCACATTCATTGATAATGAAGACATAATGTATGATCATTTATGAACAGCTTTTTATTTTTTCTGGTCGTGTTGTCCCTCTAAAAGTACGCACGCATAAATATGCGCGTCGTCTCACATTACGTTTTGATGCGAATGGGCAGGGAATTTGCGTAATAACACCACCAGCGATAAGCCTCTGTTCGGTTCAAGCTTTTATTGAAAAAAACCGCTCTTGGATTGAAACGCGTCTTACTCGTGTGTGCGTTTCTCAAAAGAGTCCTTATCTCAAAGAAGGTACTACGATTCCTTTATTAGGTGTTGCACATACTATCAGGCATAAAGAAGGACGTGGGGTGACGGAAATTATTGCAAGGAATGCGGGACGAGAACCTCAAATTATCGTTTATGGTCAATTAGAATATTTGCCAAGGCGTGTTGCGGATGTTTTAAAAAAACAGGCTGCGCTTGTTATAACACCCTTGGTTGCATATTATGCAGAGAAAGTAGAACGTAAAGTGAAATCAGTTTGCTATAAAGATACTAAGAGCCGTTGGGGATCTTGTTCGATAGACAGACGCCTTTCTTTTTCTTGGCGTCTTATTATGGCACCAAAAGAAATTGTTGAATATGTTGTTGCGCATGAGGTTGCCCATCTTATTGAAATGAATCATGGACCAAAATTTTGGGCTCTTTGTGAAAAACTTTGCCCAGGGAGTAAAACCCATTGCGCTTGGTTGAAAGAAAATGGTCACACGTTGCAAGCGATCAATTTTCATTCTTATGAGTT
Organism: Bartonella vinsonii subsp. berkhoffii ATCC 51672; assembly: GCF_902825225.1. Taxonomy (GTDB): domain Bacteria; phylum Pseudomonadota; class Alphaproteobacteria; order Rhizobiales; family Rhizobiaceae; genus Bartonella; species Bartonella berkhoffii. The sequence goes on along the minus strand of NZ_CADEAK010000001.1, from coordinate 122,617 downwards.
GGATAAGTTAGAAATATGAAAAAAAAAACCTTGAAAAAGACAATATTCAATGGAACTTCTTATTTCCCTTTCCATTATGTATGTGCTTCATCACATGATAAGCAATGCATTGAAGCTTCAGCAAGATTGTCTTCCCCTACTTGGCTTGCTGAGTGTCTTCAATGTTTTTGCTTTATCTTTTTTGTCATTCAGCTTAATAATCTTTCATCATTCTTAAGTTCAGATTGGAAAAGCATTTATGCCGGTCCTTACAGATCCACTTCAGCTCTTACAGGCACTTATTCGTTGTCCTTCTGTGACACCGCATGAAGCAGGTGCTTTATCAACTTTGGAGCAATTTTTAAAGAAGATGGGGTTTTGTGTTGAACGCCCTGTTTTTACGGATAAAAATACAGAAGATATTGAAAATCTTTATGCGAAGATGGGGGAGGGTAGACCGCATCTTATTTTCGCGGGTCATACTGATGTTGTGCCACCAGGTGCGTTGGAAAATTGGACGTACCCTCCTTTTGAAGCTGTTGTAAATCAAGGAAAATTATATGGGCGAGGCGCTGTTGATATGAAGGGCGGGATTGCTTGTTTTATTGCAGCGTTGGCGCGAGTCCTTAAGAAACAATCCATTAAAGGAACGGTAAGCCTTTTAATTACTGGTGATGAAGAAGGTCCTGCACTTAACGGTACAGTGAAACTTCTCAAATGGGCAGCACAAAAAGATGAAAAATGGACTGCGGCTCTTGTGGGGGAACCAACAAGCGTAAAGCTTGTTGGGGATGTGATAAAGATTGGACGTCGAGGATCACTTTCTGGTAGCATTACAGTTAAAGGGCGCCAAGGTCATGTTGCTTTTCCTGAGCGAGCAGCCAATCCATTACCTTTAGTAAGTAAGCTTATTCAAGCGTTGACACAAACGACTTTAGATCAAGGAACAGAAAATTTTCAACCAAGTCATTTAGAATTGACATCCATTGATACGGGTAATTGTGCAGTGAATGTTATTCCTGAGCAGGCGATAATTCGTTTTAATATACGCTACAATGATCTTTGGACAAAAGAAACGCTTATGACAGAAATTGAAAAGCGTCTTGCTTTAGTGCAATCAAAAAACAACAGTAATCAATATCCCTATTATCAGCTTGAATGGATTCCAAGTTTGGGAGATGTTTTTTTAACCAAAAATGATAAACTCGTTGCGACTTTATCAAATGCTATTGAAAGTATAACAGGGAATATACCAGAATGTTCTACTTCGGGGGGAACTTCGGATGCGCGATTTATTAAGGATTATTGCCCAGTGGTTGAATTTGGTTTACCGGGGCAAACCATGCATATGGTGGATGAGTGTGTAACTCTTGATGCATTGGAAACCCTCACTGCTATTTATGAACGTTTCATTATTGATTTTTTTGCATAATGAAAAGCTTATTTTTAAGCACCTGCTTCTTAAATTGAAAACAGTGAATGTTATGCTCTAAGTGACAGGATTACGAGTTCAAATCATGAGATTCTAGGTTGCTAATTGGCTGATGATGTGGTCAAGAAGGATACGTCCTTTGCTTGTTGCCTTTAAGCGTTGGTTTCCTAATATTTCTATGAGTTCTTGTTGTTGTAAATCAATAAGCTTTTCCATTGGTAAACTTTTGGGATTTAAGGTTTCATAACGCGCAAGATCCAAACCTTCTGAAAGGCGCAAGCCCATAAGAAGCATTTCATTTGCTTGTTGTAATGGGGTCAATTGTTCTGTCTCAATACAGCCATGTCCTGTCGTTTCTACCAATTCAAGCCAATGCTCAGGATATTTTTCATTTATTGTAACATAACGTTCACGGTTTTCAATTTGAGAGCAAGGGGCTTTTGAAGAGGCAGAAAAATTATTTGGTAGGCGCTCAATAAAGCGACCATGGGCTCCTGGACCAAAGCCTGCATATTCATGATAACGCCAATAGAGAAGATTGTGCGCCGATTCAGCGCCGGGGATTGCATGATTTGAAATCTCATAGGCTAGAAGTCCGTGCTGTGCCGTTATTTCTTGGGTGAGATGATACAAGTCTGCTGCGAGTTCTGAAGCGGGGAGGACCAGTCTTCCTGCGTCATGAAGCCGTTTAAAGGCGGTTCCTTCTTCGATAGTCAATTGGTAAAGAGAAAGATGATCTGCTGCCAAATCAAGAGCTTGGGAAAGTTCATATTTCCATTGTTCGCATGTTTGTTCGGGGCGGGCATAAATGAGGTCAAAAGATAAACGTGGGAAGATTTCCCGCGCGAGAGCAATAGCATGAAGAGCCTGTTTCACGTCATGGAGACGGCCAAGTTGTCGCAACGCTTTGTTATTGAGTGCTTGTACACCTAAGGACAAGCGGTTAACGCCTGCTGCACGATATCCACGAAAGCGTTCTGCTTCTACACTTGATGGATTAGCTTCTAATGTGATTTCAACTTTATCATCAACAGTCCATTTTTTTGCAAGTGCTTGCAGCAAGGCATCGACAGTCTGAGGCGTCATAAGAGAAGGTGTTCCGCCGCCAATAAAAATACTCGTAATGCGACGTGGACCTATTTTATGGTACTGCGTTTCTATTTCGCGTTCAAAGGCGGTGACAAAACGTGGTTGATCAACACCATGAACGCGCACATGTGAATTGAAATCACAATAGGGACATTTTGTTGCACAAAAGGGCCAATGAATGTAAATGCCAAAAGGTTCATTCATGGGAGGGTCAAAAGGTTTTCGGCTAAAAGTTTAAAAGCACGTGCGCGATGCGAGAGAGGTGTTTTATTATTGAGTTTCCAGCCATGTTTTTGCTCTGTTGACATTTCCCCAAAGGTATTTTCATATCCATCTGGTAAAAAAATGGGATCAAAACCAAAACCTTTATTTCCTCGTGGTGGCCAAATGAATGTGCCTTCAACACTGCCTTGGAAATAGTCGGAATAGCCATCGGGCCATGCAATGCATATGACCGATATAAATCGGCTTTTCCGTTGTTTTTTTTCATGTGCTCCAATTTTTTGGAGTTCATCTTCTATTCTTTGCATCGCTTTTGGAAAATTACGTGTGCCATCGGGTTCAAGAGCGAGGTCCGCTGTATAAACGCCTGGTGCACCGCCTAATGTATCTACTTCCAAGCCTGAATCATCCGAGAGAGCAGGAAGACCTGTTTTTTTTGCTGCGGCGAAGGCTTTTATGTAGGCATTTTCTTCAAATGTGGTTCCTGTTTCTTTTGGTTCCGGCAATCCAAGCTCTTTTGCTGATTGTATTGTAAAACCGAAGGGAGCAAACAAAGTGGTAATTTCATGCAATTTGCCAGCGTTATGTGTTGCAATGACAAGTTTCTTGGATTCTAGACTTCTCATAGAAATTTCTCCAGAAATAAAAGGGGTATGTTGCTCTAAAGATCAGTTTAAACACTCATATATGCGAGTTTTTCCGGTTTTACGCGATATGTTTTGTATATTCATGATAGTTCATGCAAAGGAAATCTTTTGTATTTTGAGTGGGCAATAATTGGAAAGATATATAGTAGATCCCTTTTTTTGATGATAGCATTTTTTTTATGGTAAAAGATATAATATGCTTCTTCAATACTTTGGACTATTTGACCAAAACTTGGTAAAACTTATATAGGAAAGTAGTGTTTTTAAAGTAGTGAAAAATTTGTGATGAAGCACAAACCTATTGATGATGAACTAAAATATCTTGATGAACGTTCGCGTGATATCTTTCGCCATATTGTGGAAGCCTATCTTAATGATGGTGAACCTGTAGGATCACGGAATCTTTCGCGGCTTTTGCGGCAAACATTATCTCCTGCAACGATTCGCAATGTGATGAGTGATCTTGAACATCTTGGTTTGATTTATGCACCTCATATTTCTGCAGGTCGGATGCCAACACAATCAGGATTACGATTTTTTGTTGATGCATTTATGGAAGCAGGTGATTTGCCAAACGAGGAGCGTGAAAGCATTGAAATGCAAGTTAAGGAGGCGGGGCATGCACAATCCGTTGAACATTTTCTTGTCCAAGCGAGCCGTATTCTTTCAGATCTCTCACGTGGGGCAGGGCTCGTTTTAGCAACAAAATATGAGGGAACATTGAAGCATATTGAATTTGTGCGCCTTGATGGGGAGCATGCTCTTGCTGTTTTAGTGACTCAACAAGGTGAAGTTGAAAATCGTATTGTTCGTTTACCAGAAGGGGTTACCCATGCACAATTGACAGAAGCAACGAATTTTCTCAATGCGCATATTCAGGGGCTCACATTGAGTGAAGCTAAAGAAGAAATTGCCCGTTTATGTTCAGAAACACGGGCTGCGCTTGATCACTTGTCTCATCATCTTGTTGAAACGGGGTTAGCGCTGTGGGGAGGGGAAGATGCTGATCATAAAATACACCTTATTGTTCGCGGGCGTAGCAATTTGCTTGAAGATGTGAAGGCCGAAGAAGATTTAGAGCGGTTACGACATCTTTTTGATGACCTTGAAACGCGTGAAAGTATGGCGCAACTACTTGATTTAACGGATGAAGGCTCAGGGGTTCGTATTTTTATTGGTTCAGAAAATAAGTTGTTTTCGCTTTCTGGTTCTTCTTTAGTGGTGGCACCTTATCGTGATTCAAAACAAAGAGTCATTGGCGCTTTAGGCGTTATTGGGCCTACACGGCTTAATTATGCAAGAATTGTACCTATGGTTGATTATACAGCTCAACTTGTATCGCAACTGTTGCGTTAAATGATGAGAGGCAATATTTGTATTATAAATGCTTATTATATTGAAGATGCATAAATACCCCTTGATTTTTGTCTGTAAAATTTCGATATCGAGGATAAGAAATCTTATGAAGGAATGGAATTTTTATGTCTGATGAAAAAAACAAATTTACTGACGCTTCATCTGAAAATTGCGATTTGAAAAATCCAGCTGATCGCGATGCACTTAAAAAAGCAGCGGATGCGTTTTTAAAAACACGTAAAGCAGAGGCGCGTGCGGAGGTTGAAGAGGGAGAAAATGAGTTTGCCGATCCATTAGCTGCTTTACAGGGCGAAAATAAAGAGCTGAAAGATCAGATTTTACGTCTTGCTGCAGATATGGAAAACCTTCGACGCCGTACCGCACGGGATATAGCGGATGCGAAGGCTTATTCAATTGCGAATTTTGCACGTGATATGTTATCTGTTTCTGATAACCTCAATCGGGCTTTGGAGGCTATTCCAGAAGGAGCAAAGGAGAATGATGCGGGTTTGAAGACATTAGCGGAGGGTGTAGAAATGACTGAGCGGGCAATGATGGCAGCGTTAGAACGTTATGGTGTGCAGAAAATTCATCCAGAGGGACAAAAATTTGATCCTCACTTTCACCAAGCGATGTTTGAAATTCCTAACTCTGATGTTCCAGAAAACACTGTTCAGCAAGTTGTTCAGGCCGGTTATATTATTGGTGAGCGTGTTCTACGTCCCGCTATAGTGGGTGTAGCCAAAGGAGGAGCAAAAGAAGCCTCTGTGGAATCTGATTCAGCTTAAAACACATCAGCAGTAACACCTTCTGCGCAAGAATGTGCTCTTATGTGTAGTTCATCATATTCAGAAATATTTTATCAAAGAGAGCTCTAAAGGGTGTTAAAACACCCTTTTATCCTCTAAGTGACCAACTTTTTTCCACAATATATGGGGCATCGCTTAAAGGAGACGGCGATAATAATAAAACAAAGTGATTAACCTCAAAAGGTGGAAACGAGAAATCACTTCGAGAAGACAAATAAGAAGGAAGATCTTCAGGTTTAATATCGAGCAATCGCGCAAGAGTAATATGTGGGATAAATTGTTTTTCATCAGGTGTTAAATTCAAATTGCTGCGAATGCATTGCATTTTTTCATGTAAAAGGCTGAGAGTCTCACAAGGCGCAATACGAACAACAAGAGAATGTGGAGCATTTTCTGAACCAAAAACGTCAAATCCCCTTGGTTGTAGTACAAAAGGAGGGAGCTTTATTGTATCAAAGGCACGAATAAGTGCATCTGCTACGGAGCTCTCAACTTCGCCAAAAAAAGACAAAGTGATATGAAAATTTTGCGAATTAATCCACTGCGCGTTTGGCAAGCCATTTTGCAGTGATATGAGTGCTTCTGTTGTTTGTTGAGGAATCTGGAGAGCACTAAACAGGCGTTGCATGGGTATCTCCTTACAGTCAAAAAACGCCACCGTAAGTACAATGGCAGCTAACAAGAGGCAAGCATGCACCCTTGAGGATAAGACAATGGTGTAGAAAAAAAATGGCTAAAAAATGTTTACAACATTTAAATTCATAACGCTTATTTATCTTAAGAAAATGGTTATAAACCAACAAAAGCCGTATTTTTGTGAGTTTCATCAAAAAAATATGTGCAGTAAAGGGTAATTTGTATTTTCATTATAAACACTAAAAATAAAGCCTAAGAGTGGAAAATTGATAGATTTCTCAAGCTCATTTTCATATTTCTCTAAGGTAACTTAAAAACTAACATTCAGTAAAAGGTAAAAATTTTTTCTTTCTGTAAATATTTAACGATACATGTTAAGTGGTACATCCATAATATGCAACCAACACTCAAATGATTCAAAGAGTGCTGAGACAAAAAGCAAATGCAAGTATTGTGCTCAACAGGATTGCTACAAGTGTTGACGTCTATGACAATTATAGCCGTAACAGATATGAACTTTGGTGTTTTAAAAAGGAAAACAGGAAAGTCCACTCTGATAAAACGGTAAGCCGTTTTTCCTCATTACAAGGATGATCATACGTCTTTTGGGTGAGAAACTCTAATTCTCTTCACCAAATTTATTATTGATGAGTTTTTCAAGAGCATCAAGAGCATCAGTTGCTTCTGGTCCTGAAACACGAATGGTAAGGTTGCAACCGGATGAAGCTGCTAACATCATAAGTCCCATAATCGATGAACCACCAACAATTTTTCCATCTTTTTCGACTTCAACAGTGGCATTGAAATTGTCAACAGTTTGGACAAATTTGGCAGAAGCACGTGCATGCAACCCACGTTTATTACAAATATTAAAATGACGACTTAGTTTAGATGGGAGAGGGTTTTTAGAAAGCATCAGTGTTAATTATCCGCTATAAAATCATACTGGTACATTAATATATTTACGCCCTGCTTCTTGCGCTATTTTTAAAGCTTCTGATAATGAAATATCAGGACATTTCCGAATAGAAATGAGTTTAATGAGCATAGGCAAATTAACACCCGTAATCATCTCAACGCGTCCTTTTTCAACAGCAGAAATAGCCATATTTGAAGGTGTTCCACCGAACACATCTGTTAATATAATAACACCATGGTTTGCATTTGTAGAGGAAACTGCGGCTATAATATCACCTCGGCGCTGATCTATGTCATCATCAGGATAAACGCATATTGTTGCGAATTTCTCTTGCGTTCCAACAACATGTTCCACGGCATGTAGAAATTCAACAGCCAGCTCACCGTGCGTTACAAGCACGAGTCCAATCATTTATACAAACTCCCGTTAACTAAAAGCCCAACCATATTGTTGGAAAAGGTATTTTACAAGGCTTTATCCTGCTGCCAAGAAAAATTTGCAAAAAAAAGGCAAAAATAATATTTTTTATTTTTAGAAAAAAATTAGACAGATTTACACCATATTTTTCTAAAAAAGAATGCTTCAATAGCTTGGCAAATGGCTGTACAATCGGCTTCATGAAGGCTAGGGAGTTTTAAAAGAGGAATATGGAGATCTGCAAATTGAAAAGTTTGATTTGTGGAAAAGCGTTCATATTCAGGACTAAGACGAATAACACAATCGATAACCGTTTGTTTTTCAAACTCTATTGTATAAAGACCAACACCGCGAATCTCAATACCACCTTGCAAACCTTCTGGAGTATATCCATAAAGTTTTCCGTTTTCTGCACGGAGAATTGTATAATCATCACTGATAAGTTTTGCATCACGTTTTGACCATTCGGCACGGTCGAGCAAAGAAAGAGTAAGGGTTGATTTTCCTGATCCCGAAGGGCCTATAATTAACAGTCCCTTTCCTCCCAGTTGAAGGCAATTGGCGTGCAGTAGTTCATTTTTTGTTTTCATGCCTTTTGCTTTGGATAAAAGATTTATTTAGCGAAGGGAAGCATAATGATAAAGCGTGCACCAGTTTTACTCTTTTCAAATTCATGGTCAACAATATTTTCAGCTGTAATTGTCCCATTATGAGCTTCTATGATTTGCCGACTAATAGAAAGACCAAGTCCTGAATTTTGACCAAAAGCATCTTCATTTGGTCGATCGGTATAGAAACGTTCAAAAATGCGTTCAATATTCTCTGAACGAATACCAGGGCCATTATCTTCAATGGTTAAAATGAGGGTTGAAGCCTGACTTTTCATTGTTATACAAATTTTACCGCTATCATGGGGAATAAAGGAACGTGCGTTTTCAATGAGATTGGAAATGACTTGTCCCAAGCGGAGTTCGTGACCTAAAACAAGATAGGCTTTTCCATGAGGACGTGGGACAATATTAAGGCTTACATCAAGGGTTTGTGTATTTCGGTATACTTCTTGGACAGCATGAACAAGACTTTCTAAAAGTGATGTCATATCAACAATCTGTGCGGTTTCACGAGCAAGCTCTGCATCTAGCCGCGAGGCATCAGAAATATCAGTAATCAAGCGATCAAGCCGACGCACATCATGTTGAATAATTTCTAACAATTTTTCCTGTGCTTCTTCATTTTTAGCCAGTGGCAGTGTTTCAACAGCACTTCGTAGTGAGCTAAGTGGATTTTTTAATTCATGGCTTACGTCAGCAGCAAAACGTTCAATAGCTTCAATACGCATGTAAAGAGCATTTGTCATATCACGAATAGAGGTCGAAAGGTGACCAATTTCATCTTCACGCATTGAAAAATCAGGAATTTCTACGCGCTTATTATTGCCATTGCGCACACGGTTGGCAGAAGCAGATAATTTGCTGAGTGGATGGGCAATTGTATGAGCTAAAAAGAGAGAAAGTACCAAAAGCACGCTGCTTACAACGGCAAAGACTTTAAAAATCACTAATCTTTCGCCCTTTACAATGTTATCAATATCTGAACCGGTCGTTGAAAGAAGAAGCGCCCCCACAACTGCACGATAACGTTGAACAGGAACGGCAACCGAAACGATTAATTGACCTTGTCTATTACGTCGTTTGGCAGTTGCAACAGATCCATTTAATGCTCGGTATACTTCTGGATAGGCAATACCACGGTTTTTCATTTGCTCTCTGTCAAGAGCAATACCATTGCCATAAAATTTGTTTGATAGCCACGAAGTGAGGCGTTCCCACATATTTTTTTTCGTTTTAAGTGGGGGTAAATCATAGCTAAAAACTTCACCACTAGAATAAAGAACGCGCGAATCAAGAAGTAAAGTAGCATCACGATCATAGATACGTGCCCTTGTTGTTTTAGGTTTAATAAGGCGTCGTAAAAGAGGAGCAACTTGCTCCGGATTAATAGGAAAGTCCCACGAGTCAATTGATTGAGGCGCGGGTGTAATGCTTTCTCCAGCGTGTAATTCTAGAAGTTTTTGAGGATCAATGAGAATAGAATTTGGATCTACCGTTGCCGAAGCAGCAATGGCTCCAGCAATAATTTTTCCTTGGATGCATAGACTTTTCATTGTCGCTTCAATCAAACCATCGCGAAATTGATTAAAGTATAAAATGCCTGTCACCAGAACGGCAAGAGCAGCAATATTTAAGATAACAATACGACGTGTAAGACTAGAAAACAGCAATTGTCTGAGGAGACGTTGTATTCGAAAATGCAAATGTGCAAACATAGAAAATGGTGCTAAAGGGGTACTACTTGATATCGTTTTTTGTAGAGTTTCCAGTTGAGTATTTTTTGTCATCGATTTGGTTGTCGTTCACGTTTTTGCAACAAAACAGTTTCATACTTCGTGGAAACGATAGCCTACACCATAAAGTGTTTCAATCATTGCAAAATCATCATCCACTTGTTTAAACTTTTTACGCAGACGTTTAATGTGACTATCAATGGTACGGTCATCTACATAGACTTGATCACTATAGGCGGCACCCATCAAAGCATCACGGCTTTTCACAACTCCTGGTCTTTGTGCTAAAGTTTGTAGAATCAAAAATTCCGTAACGGTCAGAATAACAGGTTTATCTTTCCATGTACAGGTGTGTCGTTCTTGATCCATCACAAGGTCTCCGCGTTTGAGAGAAGAGGTAGGAGAGGTACCTGTTGTAAGCGGTTGATTACGTGCATTGGAACGACGTAAAATCGCTTTCACGCGCTCAATGAGAAGACGTTGAGAGAAAGGTTTGGTAATAAAATCATCAGCTCCCATTTTGAGACCAAAGAGTTCATCAATTTCATCATCTTTAGAGGTAAGACAAATAACAGGAATATCAGATTTTTGACGCAAACGACGCAAAAGTTCCATTCCATCCATTCGAGGCATTTTAATATCAAAAATAGCTAAATGTGGAGGATGGAGTGTGAGACCTTTAAGTGCAGATGCTCCATCTGTATAGCTTTCAACCCGATAGCCTTCTGTCTCAAGCGCAAAAGATAAAGATGTCAAAATATTGCGGTCATCATCAACAAGTACAATCGTTTGCGTGACTGTTGGTGTATCTTTCATGGCTTCTTAGACCTTTCTATTGCTATAATAGCAAACAACCCACGCTATTTATATGGGAGTTCACATTTTTTTTGCAAAACAAATATGGTACAAATTACAGCAGAGCAAAAATCCTTTTATTTTTACGGTAAAAGCTTGTTTTATCTTTGCAATTTTATAATGCTTTTGTGTGCGTTAAGATCCCTTTCCTTGAGAGAAAATTTTTATTGAGGCATTTTTTATCAAAATTTATTGTTGTCTTTATCCAATTTTATCAAAGTTTGTTGTTTTCTCTGTCCCATAATTATACAAATTTGTTTTGATTGTTGAAGTTTATAAAACATGCCTATCTGTTTTATTTACGAGCAAAGATAAATGAAGTGTGGTGACATATGCACAAAAAATTGCTTGCACTACACGAAAGAAGGATAAAATGGGATTGTTTCATTTTATTAAGACGGTTGGAGAAAAACTTGGTATTGGTGATCGTGAGCCAGAAGAGAAAGATTTTAAGGCTGCATTTGATGATTTTCGACTCAGAGCAGAAAAAGTGAATATTCGAGTTGAAAATGGTAAAGCTATTTTAAATGGGGAGGTTTCAGATAGAGAAACTCTTAAAAAAGTACTTTTGGTTGTGGGAAATTCTCAGGGCATCTCTTCTGTTGATATTAACCAATTGAAGATTGCAGAGAGTGTTTCCACAAAAGTTTCTAGCTTTTATGAGGTTGAATCTGGTGATAACCTTTGGAAAATTGCTAAAGAAGTTTATGGAAAAGGGCAAGGTGATAAAAACACATTGATTTTTGAGGCCAATAAACCAATGCTAAACTCTCCTGATAAAAGTTATCCTGGGCAAGTTTTGCGTATTCCTGAAGTTGATCGTGTTTAATTCAGAGAGATAATTAAGTTTTTAGTTATTTTATATTGCTAAACAAATGATAAGGAGTACGAAGAAAATTTTTGCACTCCTTATTATATTGAACGGTACATTAAAGAGTGATGAAAGAGCTTAGTGCGTAGAATCTGATTTAGGAGGTGATTTATCTCCTAGTGCATTTACAGAGAAATCAATGCTAATTGTTCCCGCTTTCTCAAAAGTTAATTTTGCGCCAATTTTTTCACCTACCTTGAATGGTTGTAAAAGTCCCATGAACATAATATGATTACCACCCGGTTTAAGGGAGATTTCACCATTGCCTGGAATTTCAATGCCATTGTGCATTTTTTCCATGTTCATAATATCGTTAACGACTACCATAGAGTGGATTTCTGTTGTTTGTACTCCGTTTGTTGAAACAGAAATCAAACGATCTGGGGTATTGCTGTGATTAATGATGTAGAGATAACCGCTGCTTACTTTTACACCTCTGGGTGTTGCACGTGTCCAAGGATGAAGAATTTCTATGTCGCCAATTTTATATCGCTGAGCAGTTGCGGGCATGGCCATGAAAGTAAAGAGAAGAGGCCACACGATATTTTTGATAACCTTTTTGAGTGAATATTGTGCGAGAGCTAGATTTCTGGACATGAAATTCTTTATTCTTTCAACAATAAATATTATCATTGATTTACCCTCCTTCGTGAGATTCACTTCACTCTATTTTTAGCAGAATTTTTGTTCAAAATAAAAGAAAGAATTGCCAAAGTTATACGAATTTACCTGTGAGAGGGGGACGTCTTTTTTTAAAAGAAGGCAATAAGGTTTGCAATAACAGTGTCCTTAAAGCCAAAAGGCTAAGGGGCTACCTCGTATGTTTGCGAATGAATATTTAGGTAAAAAGAAGGTTATATTGGGTATATTCAAAGCATGATATTCAAAGAAAAGTGAACAATTAATGGACAGAGGCAGAGCTTTTGAGAGTAAATTGATAGACAATATTTTCACAGCCCTTCTCCTTTTATTGAACAAGTTGAGCTTTGGCGCTATAGATAGGGGTGTAAGGAACATCTCATCTCTTAATTACATGAGTATATGGGGATTATGAACGGTTTGACTAACGAAGGTTTATGGTATTTATGTCATAAATCATTTGTGTCTTAGCAATAATTAAAAAAATCTGTGAGTATTTCCTGCGGTTATGAGAGATCAACAAAAGTTAACCATTCTTCATCTTTGATTTTTTGATTGTTATAGGTTGGTATCTTTATGAGCATCATAAATTAAAGAGATGTTATGATGTTCGCTTCATTAAAAGAGAGCGTTTATGTATAAGCAGAATGCTTATTTGCAAAGAAAATTTTATTTTGTGGATGTTTCTCTTATTCTTCTCTTGTAGCAATAAGAGCCTGTTCTTATATACGGAGCAGAAAAGGCTTGTTGGGACTTGCAATTTATTGTTTGTGTAACTTTGAAGTAAGGTGCAGGCTTTTAAGTGTTATGAGGAGCTGTCTTAAAAAGATGCTTGATGAAGGTTGAGGTAGCTTGCTGAATGGAGATTATAATATGGCAAAAGTAATAGGTATTGATTTGGGGACAACTAACTCTTGTGTCGCTGTTATGGATGGCAAAAATGCAAAGGTTATAGAAAATTCAGAAGGGGCACGAACAACACCTTCGGTTGTTGCTTTTACTGATGGAGGAGAACGGCTTGTTGGACAACCTGCTAAACGGCAAGCGGTTACGAACCCTGAAGGGACGGTTTTTGCAGTTAAGCGCTTGATTGGTCGCCGTTTTGATGATCCCATGGTTGAAAAAGATAAAGCGCTTGTGCCTTATAAGATTGTTAAAGGCGATAATGGTGACGCATGGGTAGAAGAAGCAGGTAAGAAATATTCTCCGTCACAAATTTCAGCTATGATTTTGCAAAAGATGAAAGAAACTGCGGAGTCTTATCTTGGTGAAAAAGTTGAACAAGCGGTTATTACTGTTCCTGCCTATTTCAATGATGCACAACGTCAAGCGACCAAAGATGCAGGTAAAATTGCTGGACTTGAGGTTTTGCGGATTATCAATGAGCCAACAGCTGCTGCTTTAGCATATGGTTTGGATAAAAAAGACGGAAAAACCATTGCTGTTTACGACCTTGGTGGTGGTACATTTGATATTTCTGTGCTTGAAATTGGAGATGGTGTTTTTGAAGTTAAGTCAACCAATGGAGATACTTTTTTAGGTGGTGAAGATTTTGACATGCGCTTGGTTGGTTACTTTGCTGATGAATTCAAGAAAGAACAAGGGATTGATCTAAAAAATGATAAATTGGCATTGCAGCGCTTAAAAGAAGCAGCAGAAAAAGCAAAGATTGAACTTTCTTCTTCGCAACAAACAGAAATCAATTTGCCATTTATTACAGCAGATCAATCTGGTCCCAAGCATTTGACAATGAAGTTAACGCGGGCAAAATTTGAGTCTCTCGTTGATGATTTGGTTCAACGTACTATAGAGCCTTGTAAAGCAGCATTAAAAGATGCAGGGCTAAAAGCTGGTGAGATTGACGAAGTTGTTTTAGTGGGCGGTATGACACGTATGCCCAAGATCCAAGAAGTTGTGCAAAACTTTTTTGGCAAGGATCCACACAAAGGTGTTAATCCCGATGAAGTTGTAGCAATGGGTGCAGCTATTCAAGGAGGGGTCTTGCAGGGCGATGTGAAAGATGTGTTGCTCTTGGATGTGACACCTTTGTCTTTGGGGATTGAAACGTTGGGTGGAGTTTTCACACGTCTGATTGAACGCAATACCACTATTCCAACGAAAAAATCGCAAGTTTTTTCAACAGCTGATGATAATCAGAGTGCCGTGACTATTCGTGTTTTCCAAGGTGAACGCGAAATGGCTAGTGATAACAAGTTATTGGCTCAATTTGATCTTGTTGGTATTCCACCAGCACCGCGTGGTATGCCTCAGATTGAGGTTACTTTTGATATTGATGCGAATGGTATTGTCAATGTATCTGCTAAAGATAAAGGAACAGGTAAAGAACATCAAATTCGTATTCAAGCATCAGGTGGTTTAAGTGACGCTGACATTGAAAAGATGGTAAAGGATGCAGAAGAACATGCGGCTGAAGACAAAAAACGCCGTGAAGGTGTTGAAGCTAGAAATCAAGCGGAAGCCCTTATACATTCAACTGAGAAGTCATTGACTGAATATGGTGATAAGGTGTCATCTGCAGATAAAGAACAAATTGAAACTGCGATATCTGATTTGAAATCTGCACTTGATGGCACGGACACTGAAGAAGTAACAACAAAAATGCAGAAGTTAGCAGAAGTCAGTATGAAGCTTGGACAGGCTATGTATGAAGCTTCACAAACAGCAACAGACAACACTGAAACAGATACAAAGGATGATGATGTTGTTGATGCTGATTTTGAAGAAATTAATGATAAGAAGAAATAGTGTAAGCAAATGCATTGATTACTTAATAAACCCGGTCTTCGAAAGAGAAGGCTGGGCTTTATTATTTGGGATAAGTTGCAACTTTTTTGCTAAAAATATAAATTAAAGACAAATCTTATCCGTAAAGATGGATGACAAAAAAATTATCAGGAATACATGATGAAAGTAGATTATTATGAAATTCTTGGCGTGACTCGTGAATGTGATGATAAAAAGTTGAAATCTGCTTTTCGTAAGTTAGCAATGCAATATCATCCTGATCGCAACGCAGGGGATAAAGAAGCAGAGCGGAAATTTAAAGAAATTGGCGAAGCTTATGAAGTTCTCAAAGATCCTCAAAAGCGTGCAGCTTATGATCGCTTTGGTCATGCGGCTTTTGAAAATAATGGGCACGAGGGAGCAAATCCCTTTGGTGGTTTTGCTGCGGGTGGTGGATTTGCTGATATTTTTGAAGATTTTTTTGGTGAAATTATGGGAGGGATGCACCGTAAACGCAATGATGGGCGCGAGCGTGGTGCTGATCTGAGTTATAATATGGAAGTGACCTTGGAAGAGGCATTTTCAGGAAAAACCGCGCAAATTAATATTCCGAGTTCCGTTACGTGTGATGTTTGTGAAGGATCAGGCGCGAAAAAAGACTCTAAGCCACAAGTTTGTGGAACGTGTCATGGAGCTGGTCGTGTGCGTGCTGCACAAGGTTTTTTTTCTATTGAACGAACATGTCCTGCATGTCATGGACGGGGTGAAACTATTACGGATCCATGTCCAAAATGTCAGGGGACGAGACGGGTGGAGAAAAAACGTTCATTGAGCGTGAATGTTCCAGCTGGTATTGAAGATGGTACGCGTATTCGTCTTTCTGGTGAGGGAGATGCAGGAATTCGTGGTGGTCCTAGCGGTGATCTTTATATTTTTCTTTCTATTAAACCGCATGAGTTTTTTCAGCGAGAAGGAGCTGATCTTCATTGTCGTGTACCTATTTCGATGGTAACAGCTGCTTTAGGAGGTGAATTTGAAGTTTCCGACCTTGATGGTGTTAAAGCACGTGTTAAGGTTCCAGAAGGTACACAAAATGGACGTCAATTCCGTCTTAAAGGTAAAGGAATGCCAATGTTGCGTCGTCAGCAAGTAAGAGGCGATCTTTATATTCATATCACGATTGAAACACCTCAGAAATTAACGCAGGAGCAACGCGAATTGTTGCAAAAATTTGAGAAGCTTTCAAATCATGAGAATTCACCACAATCGCATGGTTTTTTTTCACGTATGAAGGAATTTTTTGAAAATATTTCGGGACAAAATTCATGAATACGCATTCATGAATGGATGATATATATTCCTGTAGAAATAAAAAAAATAATTTTTCATAGAGAGAAGAGGGAGATTCAATTTTATCTTTGCTTAAAAAAATTACCTTCATTTTGTGAAGGGATATTTTGGTTTTTTCGTAATGCTTTTGTTGCTCTTTATGGGGCTCTTTAAGGGAGTTTATATGGCAATGTACAATAGAAGTTGATGCTAAAGGTTTTTCTAAATTTGGTGTTATCAACAATCCGCACTTATATTGATTTGCGAGCTATTAATATAGCAATTTCTCTTATTTGACGCAGATCATAAGAGAATGAGAAATGGAGAGAAGATTGCGGTATTCAGGGCATTTATTTAAACTGCAAAATGATTAATTATCTTTATAAATCGTATAATTGTATATGTTGATTGTTAAAGATCTCAGTATAGGATGAAATCATTGCGTTAAGTATACAGTGTGGCTTAAAAGTTTTTCCAAATTTTTATAAATAAATTGTAGAACAATGACATTTTGTACACCTGTTTTGTTCAATTTTTTATGCCATTTTTTAGAGAAACTGTCTTAGATTTATCATAATTCAAAGAGAGATGGACAATTTTCAGGAGGGATGGACAGAGTAAAACTTGTTTTAAATTCGTTTTCACTTTTTCTAAATGCCATTAAGAGAAGGTAAAAAGTGATGAGGAGGCTCTTTTTATGGATGATGTTGAAAACAGTGCTGCAGATGTTTTTGAAAAACAAGCAGCATTTTTATCGTCTGCTTTACCCTATATGCAGAAATATGAAAATGAAACAGTGGTTGTAAAATATGGCGGTCATGCTATGGGGGATGCTGCTTTAGGGCAGGCATTTGCACGTGATATTGCTCTATTGAAGCAATCAGGAATTAATCCTGTTGTTGTTCATGGTGGTGGACCTCAAATTGCTGAAATTTTAATGAAAATGGGGATTGAATCACGATTTGAAAACGGTTTACGCGTGACTGATGAGCGAATCGTTGAAGTGGTTGAAATGGTTTTGGCAGGTTCCATAAACAAAGAAATTGTTGCTCTTATCAATGCTGAAGGTGAATGGGCAATAGGGTTGTGCGGCAAGGATGGCAATATGGTTTTTGCCGAAAAGGTATATAAAACTGTCATTGACCCCGATTCGCATATTGAACGTGTTTTAGATTTAGGATTTGTTGGCGAACCTGTTGAAGTTGATCGCACATTGTTGGATCTTTTGGCATGCTCTGAAATGATTCCAGTTCTTGCTCCTGTAGCTCCAGGTCGTGATGGCAAAACCTATAATATTAATGCTGATATTTTTGCTGGAGCCATTGCCGGTGCATTAGAGGCAAAACGTCTTTTATTTCTCACCGATGTTCCTGGTGTTTTAGATAAACAGGGTAAACTTTTAAAAGAATTAACAATTTCTGAAGCTGAAAGGTTTATCAGAGATGGAACAATTTCAGGAGGTATGATTCCAAAAGTAGAAACCTGTATAAAGGCTCTTCAAAATGGTGTAGAGGGTGTTGTGATTTTAAATGGTAAAACTCCCCATTCTGTCTTGCTAGAACTGTTTACTGAAAAAGGTGTTGGAACGCTTATTGTTTCATAAAGTGTCCAGAAAATTGGAGAAAGAAGCCTTTCATGGTTGATATAAAAGAATTGAATCGTCCGTTATTAAGTAAACAAGAATTGGCGTTATTTGCTGCGACAGTATTGTGGGGCATTACTTTTTTAGTGATTCACATAGCGGTACGCTATAGCGGTCCTCTCTTTTTTGTTGGATTCCGCTTTATCGTTGCATCACTGCTATGTGGGACGATTTTTTGGCGCTCTATGAAAGGCGTAACAGCTTATGAAATTTTTGCTGGTATGGCTATTGGTTTAGGGATGTTTTTTGGTTACGCTTTGCAAGCTATGGGGCTTCAAACAATTATTAGCAGTCAATCGGCTTTTATCACGGCACTTTATGTTCCGATAGTTCCAATATTACAATGGATTGTTTTTAAAAAACCTCCCCGTTTAGCGTGTTGGATCGGTATTGTTTTTGCTTTTATTGGGCTTATACTTATTTCTGGACAAAAACCGGGAAGTTTTGATTTTTCAAAAGGTGAAATTCTGACTTTGTTAGGTGCTTTGGCAATTGCTGGAGAAGTTATACTTATTGGAATGTTTGCCAACAAAGTTGATAGTCGACGTGTAACGATTATACAGTTATTTATTGGTGGTCTTTTTTCATTTTTCTCTATGCCTTTTATGGGTGAAAGCATTCCTGAATTTTCATGGATATGGGTAAGTATCGGTATAGGATTGGCATTGATGAGTGCCATCATTCAATTAGCAATGAATTGGGCACAAAAGTCTATTTCGCCTACGCGTGCAACACTTATTTACGCAGGTGAACCTATATGGGCTGGTATTGTTGGGCGTTTAGCTGGTGAACGTTTGTCCCCTTTAGCTTTATTGGGGGGAGCGCTTATCCTGATTGGGATCGTCGTGGCTGAATTACAACCTTCACAATGGCGTAAAAAGATAAAGTGATTGAGAAAAATTGATTAACTTTGCCTCTCTCTTGTCATGCGTTTGTTTCATGATCTTTTTACTTAAAGAGATTTTATTTTTGTTGTTTTTTCAACAAAACTAAGCAGATTCTTTATGCTTTTCACTTTTAGATAAAAGAAGAAGAAATCTTTTAGGAAATATGCTTGTTTAAAGCGAGCTTATGCAAGAGAGCGTATTTTTGAAGTTTTAACAGATAAGAAGATGAACTGCTCAGATATGAAGCTTTTTTATTTTGTGTAAAATGAAAAAAGTGGGTTATTATGTACAAATAGCAATAATTTTTGCATATTTTATCATAAGTCTAAGCTCTATATGCATTTCGAGTATTATCTACGCATAAGAGAGAGAAGGTTTAATGGATATAAGAAAGTTGAGAGTATTGCGTTTTTATGAATCATTGGTATTCATTTTACAAAGGTTTCATTTTTAGATTATGAGAAATTGTGTTCCTAGAGGCTCTTTTCCTTCGTATTTTTCGAAAGCTTTTCAAAGAAACATAATTGGACTTTGCGTTTTGTATCATTCTTTGCTAAATCGCCTCGTATGACAATAGATCGTAAGTTTATCCGTAATTTTTCCATTGTGGCGCATATTGACCATGGAAAGTCGACTTTAGCTGATCGTCTGATTCAAATGACAGGTGGGCTTGAGACACGAGAAATGAAAGAGCAAGTGCTCGATTCCATGGATATTGAACGTGAACGTGGAATTACTATTAAAGCACAAACAGTGCGTTTACACTATAAAGCAAAGGATGGTGAGACCTATATTTTAAATCTTATTGATACACCTGGTCACGTTGATTTTGCTTATGAAGTATCGCGTTCATTGGCAGCTTGTGAAGGTTCACTTTTGGTTGTAGATGCGAGCCAAGGTGTAGAAGCACAAACATTGGCGAATGTTTATCAAGCGATTGATAATTCTCATGAATTGGTTGTTGTACTCAATAAGGTTGACCTTCCAGCAGCAGAACCTGAACGTGTTAAAGAGCAAGTTGAAGATGTGATTGGCATTGATACCTCTGAAGCCGTCGAAATATCAGCAAAAACAGGTATAGGTGTTCCTGATGTTTTGGAAGCGATTGTTACACAGTTGCCATCTCCACGTACTGGTGATGTTAACAAGCCTTTAAAAGCAATGTTGGTTGATAGTTGGTACGATAGTTACCTTGGTGTCATTGTTTTGGTGCGTGTGATTGATGGTGTGTTAAAAAAGGGACAAACCATTCGCATGATGGGAACAGGAGCAAAATATCCCGTTGAACGGGTTGGAGTCTTTACTCCCAAAATGGTTCATGTTGATGAATTAGGACCAGGGGAAATTGGTTTTATAACAGCCTCTATTAAAGAAGTTGCTGATACGCGGGTTGGTGATACCATTACGGAAGAACGGCGCCCTTGTGAAGAGGCACTGTCTGGTTTTAAACCTGCACAACCGGTTGTCTTTTGTGGACTTTTTCCCATTGATGCTGCTGATTTTGAAGATTTGCGTGCAGCCATGGGAAAGTTGCGTTTAAATGATGCGAGTTTTTCCTTTGAAATAGAAACATCGGCAGCTTTAGGGTTTGGCTTTCGTTGTGGATTTTTAGGGCTTCTTCATCTCGAAATTATTCAAGAGCGATTAGAACGTGAATTTAATTTAGATCTCATTGCGACAGCGCCTTCGGTTGTATATCGCATGAATATGAATGATGGTTCTGTCAAAGAATTGCATAATCCAGCCGATATGTCTGATGTTGTTAAAATTTCTTCCATTGAAGAACCATGGATTCGGGCAACAATCATGACTCCTGATAACTATCTTGGTGCAATTTTAGAGCTTTGCCAAGAACGACGGGGGGTCCAAGTGAGTTTGTCCTATGTAGGAACGCGCGCTATGGTTACATACGATTTGCCGCTGAATGAAGTTGTTTTTGATTTTTATGATCGTTTAAAGTCAATCTCGAAGGGATATGCTTCCTTCGATTATCAAATGACAGATTATGCAGAGGGCGATTTGGTTAAAATGTCTATTTTGGTAAATGGAGAGTCTATTGATGCATTGTCGATGCTTGTGCACCGCACGATTGCAGAAAAACGCGGACGTTCAATGTGTGAAAAACTAAAAGATCTTATTCCTCAGCATATGTTTCAGATTCCGGTTCAAGCAGCAATTGGCGGTAAAATCATTGCACGCGAGACAATTCGTGCGTTGCGTAAAGATGTAACGGCTAAATGTTACGGGGGTGATGTGACGCGTAAGCGCAAACTTTTGGAAAAGCAAAAAGAAGGCAAAAAGCGGATGCGCCAATTCGGAAAAGTAGAAATTCCGCAATCAGCTTTTATTCAAGCGCTTAAAATGAATAAATAATCAATAAGTGAGCTTTCTCCCTTATTGATTACGCTTTTTAAAGAACAAAGAATTTTGAGGCGTAATTTTTAATCACGCAAAAGATCATTAATGGATGTTTTTTCTCGTGTTTTTTGATCAACGCGTTTGACTATAACAGCGCAATAAAGATTTGGACCTGCTTCACCGTTTGGTAATGGTTTGCTGGGAAGAGAACCTGGAACAACGACAGAGTAGGCAGGGACTTCGCCTATAAAAATTTCACCTGTTGTACGATCAATGATCTTTGTAGATTTTCCAATAAAGACTCCCATTCCTAAAACAGCGCCTTCACGGATAATACAGCCTTCAACGATTTCAGATCGTGCGCCGATAAAACAATGATCTTCAATAATCGTTGGATTTGCTTGTAGTGGTTCTAAAACACCTCCAATTCCAACGCCACCAGAAAGATGAACATGTTTACCAATTTGTGCGCAAGAGCCAACGGTAGTCCATGTATCAACCATTGTTCTCTCACCGATAAAGGCACCAAGATTTACAAAGGAGGGCATCAAGATGACATTGGGAGAAATGTAGGCAGAATGGCGTACAATTGCTCCAGGGACGGAACGAAAATCAGCTTTTTTAAAGTCCGCTTCTTGCCAACCAGAAAATTTCGAAGGGACTTTATCCCACCAAGATGTTCCATTTGTTCCACCAGAAATAATTTGCATAGGATTAAGCCGAAAAGAGAGAAGGACGGCTTTTTTCAACCATTGATGAACATGCCATTGTCCATTTTTTTGACGTTCTGCAACACGGATCTCACCTTTATCAAGAAGGTTTAATGCATCCTCAACACTCTCGCGAATTTCACCCTTTGTGGTGGTATCGATAGAATTACGGTCGTCAAATGCTTTTTCAATAACCATTTCAAGTTGTGCGAGATGAGTCATGACTAGAGTTCCGTTAAATAAGTTGAAAGCTTCAAGATTTACTCTTTATGACCTACGCGAAGAAATGTTTTCAGTCAAATAAAATAATAAAGAAATAGGGTAGGTATATGAAAAAAGGCTATAAAGAAAAAAGAGAAGAAGAACAAAAAAATTGGGCACCACTTCTCCATGTGAAGGATGCTTTACAACAGGGATGTGAGGTCTCTGATTCAGCACAAATGCGTTCGCCTACTTATCGTTTGGCTTATATTGATCAAGAGTTTATGATGCGTTCTGAACTACGTTCACAACGTCTTTGTCTTGAATTTTTAAAACCAGAAATAACGCTTCAAGAATATGATATTCAATCAACTGTTGTTTTATTTGGTGGTGCGCGTATTCCTCGACCTGGACAAGAAGCGTGGGCGGCAAAAAATGAAACACAAAAGAAAAATTTGCATGCTCTTTCGCATTATTACAATGAGGCTAGGGAGTTTGCACGTTTGTGCTCATGCTATTCTGCTACAACTGAGTATCGTGAATTTGTGGTTGTCACAGGGGGAGGACCAGGAGTCATGGAAGCAGGAAATCGTGGTGCTTCTGATGTGGGTGCACCAACGATTGGTTTGAATGTTGTTTTACCCCATGAACAATCGCCTAATTCTTATGTATCTCCGCATTTATGTTTTAATTTTCATTATTTAGGGATACGTAAAATGCATTTTTTAATGCGCGCAAAAGCATTAGCTGTTTTCCCTGGAGGATTTGGTACTCTGGATGAGTTGTTTGAGACGTTAACTTTAATACAAACGGGACGGATGAAACGGGTTCCGATTTTGTTATTTGGAAAAGAATTTTGGGATAACGCGATTAATTTTGGTTATTTATCAGCGCAAGGGACGATCTCTCCTTCAGATCTTACACTGATCACATTTGTCAATACAGCAGCAGAAGCTTTTGAAGAAATCCGTGTCTTTTATAAGCTTTCTTAAATCGTTGTTGAAGAAGCCACTTTGCAGGAAAGCTAATATTCCACTTTAGTCAAATAAAGTCCTGAAGGCGGTGCGACAACACCACAACGTGTGCGATCTTTAGCGTGAAGAGCTGCTTCAAGATCGTTTGCTGTCCAGCGTCCGACACCTACTTCCATGAGGCTTCCTGCAAAGGAACGAATTTGATGATGAAGAAAAGAGCGGGCTTGTGCATAGAGAAAGATCTCTTCTCCTTCTCTTTGAACATCAAGACGCTCTAAAGTGCGAATAGGGCTTTTGGCTTGGCAATGTGCAGAGCGAAAAGTGGTAAAATCGTGTTGCCCTACAAGTTTTTGGGCAGCTTCATGCATGGCTTCAGCATTAAGGGGTTTTGGCAACCACCATACACGTTTAGCATTTAGAGCGGGGGGAGAGCGACGATTGAGAATTTTAAAAAGGTAATGGCGTTTGATTGCGGAAAATCGTGCATCAAAGCTATCCGGAACGTTTTCTACTTCCAAAATCGAAGTACTCTCCCCCTGTTTTTGTAAATGCGCATTGAGTGCATCGCGAACAGTATGGGAGCCCCAGTTTTTTTCAAAATCAACATGCGCAACTTGTCCCGTAGCGTGTACACCTGCATCAGTTCGACCCGCTGTCGTGATGGTCAATTGTTGTCCACAGAAGCAAAAAATGGCTTGTTCGAGAGTCCCTTGTACGGTGTGCAACTCTGCTTGGCGCTGCCAACCAGCATAGTTTGAGCCATCATATTCAAGAGTGAGTTTAAAACGGGGCATATTAAAAAACAGCAGAAATATGAGCGCCTCGCAAGAATGTTGCGCTATCAAGGGTTTTACTACCAGATCTTTGCAGAGATGTTATTTCAAGACGTCCTTGTCCGCAATGGATAATCAAAGAATTTGGTTCTCTCCGACCAATTTCAAGAGAAGGGCCTGTCGTTAAACGACTTCCAAGAATTTTCACACGTTCTTCTCTATCACCAATATGCATGTTACACCAGCAACCAGGAGAGGGGGAAAGTGCGCGGATATGCCTATGAATAAGTTCGGCAGGCTTTGTCCAATCAATGCGGGTCTCTTCCTTTTTGATTTTGGAGGCATAGGTTATATCTTTTCCTGATTGTGGGGTCAGTTTAAGCTGTCCTTTTTCAAGAGCCGATAGAGCTTCTATCATAAGTTTTGCCCCTATCTGTGAGAGTTTATTTGAAAGTTCAAAGGTTGTCATGTTATCGGTGATCGGGATAGAATGGGAAAGCGCGATAGGCCCCGTATCCAGTCCTTCATCCATTTTCATAATCATCATTCCCGTTTCTTTATCACCAGCCATAATTGCACGTTGAATAGGTGCAGCGCCGCGCCAACGTGGTAAAAGTGAAGCATGGGCATTAAAACAACCAAAACGGGGTATTTCAAGAATGGCTTTCGGTAAGAGAAGTCCATAGGCAACAACAACAGCAGCATCAACACAAAGTGCCGCAAATTGGGCTTGCTGTTCAGCTGTTTTAAGTGTTTGAGGTGTGAATACAGGAATGGATTTTTCTTGTGCTGCATTTTGCACAGGTGAGGGGATGAGCTTAAGACCACGACGTCCCGCTGGACGAGGGGGTTGACTGTAAACAGCTACAATCTCATGACCAGCATCCAACAAAGCATGTAAAATGGGAACAGAAAAATCAGGCGTTCCCATAAAACTTAATCGTAATGCCATTACAAAAGTGCTTCCTCTGTCTTTTTTTCTTTTGCGCGTTTTTTAAATTTTCGTATCACCATATCACGTTTGAGTTTCGAAATATGGTCAATAAAAAGACAGCCATTTAAATGGTCAATTTCGTGTTGTAAACAAGTAGCTAAGAGATTGTCTGCTTCAATTTCTGTTTGTTTTCCTTCATGATCTTGATAGCGAACACAAAGGCGTTTTGGACGTTCAACTTCTGCATAATATTCAGGAATGGAAAGGCAGCCTTCTTTGTAAATACTCCGTTCTTCTGAAAGCCATAAAATTTCAGGATTTATAATAACAAGTGGATTTTTCGCGTCATCGTTTCCAGAGACATCAATGACCAACATACGTAGTGGTATGCCGATCTGAATAGCAGCAAGACCAACACCTTTAGCATGATACATAGTCTCCAGCATGTCATCAGCAAGCTGCTGGAGAGCTGAATCAATATGCTCAACAGGTTTGGATATTTCCCGTAAAATCGGATCAGGTAAGGTAACTAAAGATTTAAGTGGCATAAGCGTAGATTAAATAATGGTGTGTTATGGGTCAATATTTAAATAACAGATTCTTACACTGATTAAATAACAGATTCTTGCGCGCTTTTTGACGATAAGAGCGTTATATTACTTCTCATGTTTGATTCGTTTTCTTCTTTGCTACTTATTGATGGATCTTTAGTTCAATTGGTGATTTTGTTTTTATTTATAATGGTTTGCTTAACCTTTTTTATGTTGATGCATTCTCATCGAAAAAAGGGACTTTTGGAAAGTGAAATTGCTGAACGCACTCGTGAAGCGCAAATACAGATGGAGACATTGTTGAAAACACAAGCTGAAATGCAAGGCCGAATACAAACTATGGCAGAAATTTTTGGTCAAAGGCAAGCTGAATTAAATAAGTCTATAAGTGAGCAACTCAATGGAATGACAACCAATTTGGGACAAACACTTCAGGTGCAAACCAAATCTACTTATGAAAATTTGAATCGTTTACAAGAGCGTTTAGCGGTCATTGATGCGGCACAAAATAATATTCAATCGCTTACGGGACAAGTTGTTCAGTTGCAGGCTATTTTAAGCAATAAGCAGACGCGTGGTACTTTTGGTCAGGGGAGGATGGAAGCAATTATTGCCGATGCTTTGCCGGCTAATACTTATGTTTTTCAGGCAGTTCTTTCAAATGGAAAACGACCAGATTGTCTCATTCACATGCCGAATAAGGCCCCTTCTCTTGTTATTGATGCTAAGTTTCCTCTGGAAGCTTGGAATGCCATGCGTAAAGCAGCAACGCCGCAAGAGGGTCAGGAAGCAGAACGCCAATTTCGCACCGACATGGAAGTTCATATTCGCCATATTGCGCAGAAATATTTAATTCCTGGAGAAACACATGATACCGCCTTTCTCTTTGTGCCATCAGAATCGATTTTTGCAACAATCTATGAAGATTTTGAACCATTGGTACAAAAAGCCAATCGATCGCATGTGATTATTGTCTCACCGTCTTTGTTGATGCTATCTATTCAGGTTGTACAAACTATTATGAAAGATGCGCGAATGCGTGAACAAGCCCATTTGATTCAATCAGAAGTAGCAAAATTAATGGAAGATTTTGGACGAATGGATACACGTGTCCGCACCTTACAGAAACATTTTTACAAAGTGGGTGAAGATATAGACGCGATTTTAATATCATCCTCCAAAATTATGAAACGGGCTAATCGTATTGAAACTTTTGAATTAAAAGAAAAGGACTCTTTGCCAACGCAAATGGCCGCTCCTGTTCAGCCCAAAACATTGCCTTTGGTTGATGAGGAGTGAAGTGAATCTTTCCAGCACAACGAGAGTTCTTTATTGATTAGTAATAATTTTTTAGTATCCATATCTCGTTACATTTCCTAGTGAGAGGAATAAAGATATGCGACACCTTTTGTTTTTAGGAGCATTGGTGTTTTTGCTGGAGGGATGTGCAACAACACCTCCGAGATATACCAACAATGCTTGTGCTATTTTAGCGCAGAAAGATGGTTTTTTTGATAATTGGGGAAGGGCTTCTAAACGTGCTGAAATGCGTTACGGAATTCCTATGTCTATTATTCTTGCAACTATTAATATGGAATCGAATTTTCGTCACAATGCACGTCCTGGGCGCACAAAACTTCTTGGTTTTATTCCATGGAAGCGCCGATCGACGGCGTATGGCTATTCTCAAGCACTTGATAGTACATGGGCAATGTATCTCCGTTCCGCAGGAAGACCTTATGCGCGGCGTACAAATTTTGCAGATGCTGCTGATTTTGTTGCTTGGTATCATCGCCGGACTGTTCAACGCAATGGTGTAAGAGTTAATGACGCCTATAGCCTTTACTTAAATTACCATATGGGGCATGGGGCTTATGCACGCAGTGGAGGTTATGTCTCTACAGCACTTGCACAGGCAGCACAGCGTATGGAAAACTTGTCCAGAAAGTATGAACAGCAATTGAAAACATGTGGATGGCGTTAAGAAAGAGGTATTCTAACTCAAAAGACTGAATTGGTTTTAAAATGGATAGGAATACAGAATTTCTTACTCAGAGGGTATGATTTTGGGAAGAGCTATATTTAAGGTATCGAGCCGACAAAAAATCCCAAGAAATTTTTTGTAATGCATTTGAGAACATCATGTATAGGATATTTTATAAAGATCTTTAAGATCTTTGTTAAAAAGAAGATGCGGAATCAAGAAGTAAAAACTTTACTATAAAAGCCAGAGAATTGAATATCTCAAAGGGTATCGATTAATAAAGATCTTCAGAATTGTACTTTTGTGAAGAATAAAGAAACAGTGACCATTTCTTTAAAAATGATGGTCTTGGAATAGTATAAAGTCAAGAACGCCCATATTTTCTGATTGAAAAGAGTAAGCTATTTTAAAACTGAAATGATTTTCATAAAAAGACTGCCCACCCTACCTTACAAAGGAGGAATAAGACAGTCTGTAAAGATACTTTAATTATTTTTCGTAAAATAGATTAGTGTAGAGTTACAATTTGGAGTTCATGTTCATTGGCGCCTGCAAGAGCGATAGAGCGCTCATCAGACAAAATGATTGGATAACCTGTTTCACCAAAGAGCGCCCATATTGTAATGCCGGGTGTCATGGGTGGAAGATCTGGAAAATTTTTAGCCAGATCATCTGTGCAAACCTTTTTTAAATAAGCAATCTGCCCCACATCAAAATGGGCGGTACTTTGCAACGACAAGTTTTGTTTGTGTTCTCCCATTTTATTATTCCTTTATACCTTAGTTTTTACGACTCATTACTATACTACTGACTTTGATTGGAATCTGTTTTGTTTGTTTTTTTGCTTTTGGTTGATGTAGATTAATTGATAAGAGACCATTTTTCAACTCGGCATTTGCAACGTGCATTCCCTCTGCAAGTACAAAAGTACGTTGGAATTGACGTGCCGCTATACCATGATATAAATATTGATGGTTTTGATTGTCTGTTTGCTTACCATGAATGATTAATTGATTGTCATCAAGTAAAATATTAAGATTGTCGACTTTAAATCCAGCAACAGCCAAAGTGATGCGTATGTGATTTGCGTCATCATTTTTGTGTAAACGCTCAATATTATAGGCCGGATAAGCTTCATCAGTTTTACCAATACGTTGCAAGGTTTTTTCTATCGTTTCAAATCCTAAAAGAAAGGGATTGGAGAAAGGCGTCACATGTGTCATTGTGAATGTCCTCTTCAAAGCGGCTTTACTTGACTAAACTTTATAAAAAGTGTTTGCTGCATCCCTCTCATATGGCGAGCGTAGGTGATAAATTCAAGAGAGAAGATGGGAGAGTGCAATGGCTCAGAGAACAAGTAAATTGTCAAAGATGCAAAAATCTTCTGAAATATTATATAGCGAAGACGAAATTGAAGAAATCTTTCGCCGTTTTTCTGTTCAACGCCCAGTTCCTAAGAGTGATCTTATCTATACCAATGTTTTTACTCTTTTGGTTGCGGTTATTCTTTCGGCTCAAGCGACAGATACGAGTGTTAATAAAGCAACTAAAGAATTATTTCGCCTTGCTGATCAGCCGGAAAAAATGGTTGCATTAGGAGAAGAAGAAATTGCATGCCATATTCGTACAATTGGTCTTTGGCGCGCAAAAGCGCGTAATGTTTATGCACTTTGCAATTTTTTAATTGACCAATATGGCGGTAAAGTGCCTGAAAAACGTGAAGATCTTATGTCCCTCCCTGGAGTGGGGCGAAAAACGGCGAATGTTGTTTTGAATGTTGCTTTTGGTCATCCAACATTAGCGGTAGATACGCATATTCTGCGTCTTGGAAACCGTCTTGGTTTAGCACCTGGCAAAACACCAGAGATTGTTGAAGAAAAATTATTAAAGATTATCCCTATACGTTATCTGCATCATGCGCATCATTGGCTTATTTTACATGGGCGTTATATTTGTCAAGCGCGTAAAGTACAATGTACACAATGCATTATTGCTGATCTGTGTAAAGCAGCAATCAAAACAAACGCAATTCCAGCACCTTTGGTTGAAGTTCAAGGAAATGGTGCTCCCATTTTTTTTTGATATGCTCTTGCTATTTTGTGTATACTAGCTTATGAAAACGCTGTTGGAGCCGCCCGGCAGGGCATGCCGTGGCTGTTTAAATGCTTGTTCAAGCGTTGGTCCGCTTGAGTAAATAAATTCTGAGTGAATAGATCCACTAAAATGGATAGAATGTATAATGAATAAAATGTATGGAGTAGCAAAATGCCCAAGATGAAGACCAAATCATCCGCTAAGAAGCGGTTTAAAATCACTGCGTCAGGTAAAGTTAAAGTAGCAGCAGCGGGTAAGCGCCACGGCATGATTAAACGTTCGAATAAGTTTATTCGTGATGCGCGTGGAACGATGGTTTTATGCGAACAAGATGCTAAAAAAGTTGTTCAGTGTTATTTGCCGAATAGTTTATAAACCTTACGCTTTTGATTTTTAGGAGAGTATTACATGGCACGTGTAAAAAGAGGTGTGACAGCGCACGCGAAACACAAAAAAGTTCTTAAACAGGCTGAAGGTTTTTACGGTCGTCGTAAAAATACCATTCGTGCGGCTAAGGCAGCAGTTGATCGTTCCAAGCAGTACGCGTATCGTGATCGCAAAAATAGAAAACGGACTTTCCGTGCTTTGTGGATTCAGAGAATTAATGCAGCTGTTCGCGCAGAAGGCTTAACTTATGGGCGCTTTATTGATGGTTTATCGAAAGCGGGTATAGAAATTGATCGTAAGGTTCTTTCAGATATAGCAGTTCACGAAGCAGCAGCATTTTCTGCTCTAGTTGCTTCTGCAAAAAAGGCTTTGGAATATTTAAAGGACACAACACCTAATGCTTTTGAGGGCGCTGTCAAATAAGCCAGTCGTGTTCTCTTAAAGGATTCATTTATTCGGGATCCCGTACTGGTTGTTACTGGTGCGGGTTTTTTTCTATTCACAAAAATAGGCAAAGACTATGAGCGATATTGAGCGTCTGGAACAAGAAATTTGTTTAGCTTTAGAAGCCGCTAATGATGAACAGGCACTTGAGACAGTGCGTATTGCAGCATTAGGCAAAAAAGGCAGTATCTCAGAAAGATTAAAAGCATTAGGAAAGATGGATGTTAGCGAGCGCCATAAAGTTGGACCAGTTCTTAATGGATTAAAGAATCGTGTTTTAGAATTATGGACGCAAAAACGTGATCTTCTGAGGCGCCAAGCAATGGATGCGCGCCTTTTTAGTGAAACGGTTGATGTTACTTTGCCTGTACGTTCTTCGCCTATAGAACGGGGACGTATTCATCCTATTTCGCGGGTGATTGAAGAAATTATAGCCATTTATAAGAAGATGGGTTTTTCACTTGCAGAGGGACCAGATATTGAAACAGATTATTATAATTTTACGGCATTGAATTTTCCTGAGGGTCATCCAGCGCGCGAAATGCATGATACCTTCTTTTTTGATGCTGATAAAACGGGAGAGCGGAAATTATTACGGACCCATACATCTCCTGTACAAATTCGTACGATGGAAAAACAAAAAGCACCAATACGGATTATTATTCCTGGAAAAACGTACCGTATGGATTCGGATGCAACGCATTCACCAATGTTTCATCAGGTAGAAGGTCTTGTGATTGATAAAACCTCGACCATTGCACATATGATGTGGCTTCATGAAACCTTTTGTAAAGCCTTTTTTGAGGTTCCTTCTGTCAAAATGCGTTTTCGCCCTTCTTTTTTTCCTTTTACCGAGCCGTCTATGGAAGTGGATATTCAGTGTGATCGTTCTGGTTCGGAAGTACGCTTTGGGGAAGGAGAGGATTGGTTAGAAATTTTAGGATGTGGAATGGTACATCCTCAGGTATTGAAAAATGTTGGTTTAGATCCCGATGAGTATCAAGGTTTTGCTTGGGGAATGGGTATTGATCGCATTGCTATGTTAAAATACGGTATGCCCGATTTGCGGGCTTTTTTTGATGCTGATCTGCGTTGGTTAGAGCATTATGGCTTTCGCTGCTTTGATATGCCTGCTTTTTTCCAAGCTTAAGCAAAGTGTGATTTTATCATAGTTTGGATGTGAGGTTTTAAAATGAAATTTACATTGTCGTGGGTGAAAGATCACTTAGAAACAGATGCGTCTTTGGATGAAATTTGTGATAAACTAACGGCTATAGGCCTTGAAGTTGATCATGTTGATGACCGCTCTTCTTTAAAAGGTTTTGTAATTGCAGAAGTTTTAACGGCAATAAAACATCCTGGCGCCGATAAACTCCAAGTTTTGTCTGTAGATATAGGGTCTGGCACACCTGTACAAGTTATTTGCGGGGCACCCAATGCACGCGCTGGTCTTGTTGGGGTGCTTGCATTGCCAGGTACTTATGTGCCTGGGCTTGATATAACATTATCTGTGGGGAAAATCCGCGGGATTGAAAGTTTTGGGATGATGTGTTCACAAGCAGAGCTTGAATTATCAAGTGAGTATGATGGCATTATCGAACTTCCAGAAGATGCACCGATTGGAGAGTCATTTGCGGTTTATGCAGGTTTAAATGATCCGATCATTGATATTGGTTTGACACCTAATCGTTCTGATTGCACAGGTGTTCGCGGCATTGCGCGTGATCTTGCTGCTGCTGGAATTGGGCAGTTAAAAGAGTTATCCTTGCCACAATTCGATGCTTCTTTTGAAACAGCGTTTGATGTTTCTTTAGATTTTTCGCAAGATTCAGCGTTATCTTTAGGCTTTGCTTGGCGTGAAGTACGCAATGTGCAAAATGGTGCATCACCGCAATGGATGCAGCGGCGTTTGAATGCAATCGGTTTGAGACCAATTAATGCGCTGGTTGATGTGACCAATTATATAAGTTTTGATCTTGGTCGTCCGCTTCATGTTTTTGATGCGGATAAGATTAAAGGCAATTTAAGTGTACGGCGTGGTCGTGAAGGTGAGCAGCTTCAGGCGCTTAACGGAAAAATCTATCATTTGGGGATTCATGATTGTGTCATTGCAGATGAAGAGGGTGTTGTTTCTATTGCTGGTATCATGGGTGGTGAAAGAACAAGCTGTGATGAGACAACACAGCGCGTTATTATTGAATCAGCGCTTTGGGATTCAAAGAGTATTGCACAGACAGGTCGTGCATTAGGACTTATCAGTGATGCACGCTATCGGTTTGAGCGTGGTGTTGATCCAGCTTTTATGGAAAAAGGACTTGAGATTGCAACAGAACTGGTCTTACGTCTTTGTGGTGGTGAAGTTTCAAAGACAAAGATTATTGGTTATCAGCAGCCAGAAATCAAACAGATCGCCTTTCCTTTTTCTGAAATTAAACGCTTGACACATTTGCAAATAGATCGTGCACAAGCCATCACTATTTTGACACAGCTTGGATTTGGCATCGAAGGGGAAGGAGATGTGGTAAAAGTTAAAGTACCAACATGGCGCCTCGATATTTCTGGTAAAGCGGATTTAGTAGAAGAGGTAATGAGGATTTATGGGCTAGATAAAATTAAGCCTATTCCATTGGAAAGTTTTGCAAAGGAAAAAAGTCAAAATTTAACCAATTCGCAGTTTCTTTCCCGTGTTGCACGGTTTGCTCTAGCACATCGTGGCATGAAAGAGGCTGTAACTTGGTCCTTTATTTCCGAAAAACAGGCACTTGCTTTTGGAGGTGGTCAAGCACAGCTTAAATTAGTCAATCCTATTTCTGCTGATATGTCCGTAATGCGTCCTTCTCTTTTACCTGGTTTGCTGGTGGCGGCACAACGAAATGCTGATCGTGGTTTCCCTGATCTTGCTTTTTTTGAAGTTTCCAGCATCTACGAAGATGATACAGCTGATAAACAACAACGTGTTGCTGGTGGAATTCGCCGTGGAACAGAACGATTTGAAGGGGCAGGGCGCTTTTGGAATGGTAATGCAAAAGCCGTTGATGTTTTTGATGCAAAAGCGGATGCATTGGCTGTTTTAGAAGCATGCGGTATAGATATTAGCAAGGTTCAAATTAAAGTTGGAGCACCCGATTGGTATCATCCTGGTCGTTCAGGGGTTATAAAACTTGGATCAAAGATTGTTCTTGGCTTTTTTGGCGTTTTCCATCCTGCTACATTGGAAACATTAGATGTCAGTGGTCCTTTATGTGGTTTTGAAGTTTTTCTTGATCGAATTCCAGAGCCAAAGAAAAAGGCAACAAAAAGCCGTTCTCCTTTAAAATTATCGCCTTTTCAAATGGTACGACGTGATTTTGCGTTTGTGGTTGATAAAACAGTTGCTTCCTCTCTTATTGTACGTGCTGCAAGTGGAACGGATAAAAAACTGATTCATTCAGTGCAGGTTTTTGATGTTTTTGAGGATTCAAGCCTTGGTGAAGATAAAAAATCTATTGCCATTGAAATAGTTCTTCAACCTATTGAACGAACTTTAACGGATGAAGATATAGAAGAGCTGACTTTGAAAGTGGTGGAAAATGTCACCAAAGCGACGGGCGCGAGTCTACGTTGTTGAATCTGTTTTTTATCACTTTATAAAGCAGGAGCACTTTTGAGTGCTCCTTTATTTTTTGCGTATTCAAGATCTCGAGAGCTTTTTATTTTAAAAGACAAGTTTTCCGTAGCAAAAGTTTCTCTTTAAATCATCAGTCTTTTTTAAAGGCAAGAAAGGATGTTTTTAGACATCTTTAAAAGTTATTTTGTCAGAATCTTTCATTGCAAATGTGAAAAATAACTGTTATTGTTAATAATAATGCAAATCATTAGCAATAAGGAAAAAACTATGCACGAAAGAGAGGAGAAATGAACGTAAAGACGTTTTTTACTATAATTTGGGGAAGTATTATTTTTTTCACACCCAATTTAGCTTTGTGTTCTGATAAATTTAAAGCTGTTACGACATTCACCATTATTGCTGATATGGCAAGAAATGTAGCAGGTGATGCCGCTGATGTTGAATCAATTACGAAACCAGGTGCTGAAATTCATGAATATCAACCTACACCTCGCGATCTTATGCGTGCGCAAGGAGCCAATCTTATATTGTGGAATGGCTTGGATTTAGAGCTTTGGTTTGAAAAGTTTTTTCAAAATATTAAAGATGTTCCAAGTGTTGTTGTTTCAGAGGGCATTGTGCCGATTAAAATTGGTGAGGGGCCTTTTAGTGGTAAGCCCAATCCGCATGCATGGATGTCGCCAACTTCAGCTTTGATTTACGTTGATAATATTCGTGATGCTTTCGTGAAATATGATCCTGAGCATGCTGCTCTTTATAAAGAAAATGCCGAAATTTATAAGCAGAAGATTCGTGCAACAATTGATCCAATCAGGGCGGAATTGGAAGCTGTACCAGAAGATAAGCGTTGGCTTGTTACGAGTGAAGGTGCATTTAGCTATTTGGCGCGTGATTTTGATCTGAAAGAACTTTATTTGTGGCCAATTAATGCTGATCAGCAAGGGACACCGCAGCAAGTTAAGCATGTTATTGATATGGTTCGCAAATACAATATCCATGCAGTTTTTTCTGAAAGCACTATTTCCCCTGCTCCTGCTAAACAGGTTGCGAGAGAAACAGGAGCGAAATACGGAGGTGTCCTTTATGTAGATTCTTTGAGTGAGAAAAACGGTGAGGTTCCAACCTATATTGATTTATTACGTGTCACAAGCGGGCGGATTAGCAATGCCTTATTAGATGGAGTAAAAAGCCAATGACCGGATCTGGAATATTTGCTCAAGGGGTAACAGTAACTTATCGGAATGGGCACACAGCATTGCGCGAAGTGAATTTTAAGAGCCCAACAAGTTCTATTACAGCACTGGTTGGCGTTAATGGATCAGGTAAGTCAACATTATTTAAAGCTATTATGGGTTTTGTGCGACCATCAAAAGGAAAAATTCGCATGTTTGGTTTGCCTGTTGATATGGCTTTGAAGAAAAATCTTATTGCTTATGTTCCCCAGAGTGAGGATGTTGATTGGAATTTTCCTGTTCTCGTTGAAGATGTTGTTTTGATGGGACGATATGGTCACATGAATTTCTTTCGTTATGCACGGGCGCGAGATTATGAAGCTGTCCGTGTTGCATTAGAACGCGTCGATATGTTGGCATTTGCCAAGCGTCAAATTGGCGAACTTTCTGGTGGACAGAAGAAGCGTGTTTTTCTAGCACGCGCTCTTGCACAGCAGGCAAAAGCTATTTTGTTAGATGAGCCATTTACAGGGGTTGATGTCACAACAGAAGATAAAATTATTGCTTTGTTACAAGACCTACGTAAAGAAGGGGCTGTGATATTAGTTTCTACCCACAATTTGGGCTCTGTTCGTGAATTTTGTGATCACACAATTTTAATAAAGGGAACGGTTTTGGCTTCAGGGCTCACGGAAACTGTCTTTACAAAAGAAAATCTTGAGAAAACTTTTGGTGGTGCTTTACACCATCATATTTTTGATCTTCAAAGCACAAAAAAAAATGATGTCTTTGCAGGGAGCAAACAATTTCCCTTTTCTGAGAATACGCAAAATATGGAGCATGTTGCATGATTTCTTGGTTGCTTGAACCACTGAGCTACCAATATATGGTTAATGCGATGTGGGTTTCGGGGTTAGTTGGGTGTGTTTGCGCCTTTCTTTCTGCTTTTCTGATGTTAAAAGGTTGGTCGTTGATTGGCGATGCACTTTCCCATTCCATTGTTCCTGGTGTAGCAGGAGCTTATCTTTTAGGGTTACCTTTTTCGCTTGGAGCTTTTTTTTCTGGTGGGCTTGCGGCTGCAGCTATGCTTTTTTTTAATCACCGGACAAAACTGAAAGAAGATACCATTATTGGTCTCATTTTTTCTTCCTTTTTTGCTTTTGGGTTATTTCTCAAATCATTAAAACCAATGGCAGTTAATATTGATACAATTGTTTTGGGAAATATTTTAGCCGTCAGTTCATCAGATATTGTGCAATTGGCTTTTATTGGTTTTTTTTCTTTGTTTATATTGCTTTTGAAATGGAAAGATCTCCTCGTTTCTTTATTCGATGAAACACATGCGCGTGCTATTGGATTAAATGTAAAGTTGTTAAAGATTCTTTTTTTCACACTCCTTGCCGCTTGTACCGTTGCTGCCATGCAAACAGTTGGTGCATTCTTGGTCATTTGTCTTGTTGTGACGCCTGGGGCAACAGCTTATCTCTTAAGTGATCGTTTTGTGAACGTTTTGATTATTGCAGTGCTGATTGGGACATTCACAAGCATATTGGGTGTTTATGTGAGTTATTTTTTGAATGCACAAACAGGTGGTGTTGTTGTTCTGTTCCAAGCATTTTTGTTTATGATGGCTTTTATTTTTGCCCCTAAACATGGGTATATTGCTGCGCGCTTACGTATAAAAGCGGCAAAAAAAGGTGTGATGTTATCATGATTGATCAATTACTACTTCCTTTTCAATTTTCTTTTATGCTTAAGGGCATGATTATTGTCACGATTCTTTCTATTCCTATGGCAATGCTATCTTGTTTTCTTATTTTAAAAGGGTGGGCTCTTTTGGGAGATGCAATTTCGCATGCCGTTTTTCCAGGTGTTGTGATTGGTTATATGACAACGCCGTGGGTGATAGCATTTTTTTCTTCTTTGCCATTTCCTTGGTTTCAGCATGTACGTCCAGAGAATGTTACAATGACTTTGATTACGTGCGGTGCTTTTGTCGCGGGTATGATTTGCTCTATTTTGACGGGTTTTTTAGGGAGCAATAGTCGCATCAAACAGGATACGGTGATGGGTGTTGTTTTTTCCTCGATGTTTGGTTTGGGGCTTGTCTTAGCAACGGCTATTTATAGCAGCTTAGATTTGAATCATATTCTATTTGGTAATCTCTTGGGTGTTAACTGGCTTGATATTACACAGACAGCGATAATTTCTACTATTGTCACCTTCATTCTAGGAGCAAAATGGCGCGATTTTATGCTGTATATTTTTGATTCAGTTCAAGGTCGTGCAATGGGGTTGCGGATATCGGTACTCCATTATACTCTTTTAACAATGATTTCTCTCACCATTGTTGCGGCTTTGAAAGCTGTTGGTATTGTTCTCGTTATTTCTTTATTGATAGCACCAGGAGCAATTGCCTATCTTATCACGAAGCGATTTTCTTTTATGTTGGTGATTGCTATACTTGTTGCAGCTTTTTCTGGTTTTTTAGGAATTTATCTAAGCTTATTTATCGGCTCTGATTCTGCTTCCACAATTGTGTTGATTTTAACACTCATTTTTATCGCTATTTTTATGTCACTTTTCTTTCGTAAAAGTGCGATTCAGGAAATTTAAGGGCAATAAAATGTGTTCATAGCAGTCATGCATTTTTGTATGTTGTTTCTCATGCTTGTTTTAATTAGAAGCCGAGGTACTAGGTCATTTTCATCCTAATATCTAGCAGATGAGTGCAGTATATATTCTCCTCCCTAAGTGCTCCATTTGTAATTAAAAGGCTGCATTGATTTATTCTGCAGCCTTTTTTATTTTGAGCTTTTCTGAAAATTTATTCTTATTGCTTGAAAAATTTGAAATGAATATAGTATTGCGTAGGCTATTTTATGCTTTAAAAGAGGTTATCACAGAAAATACCCTTACGAATAAAGGTGTATGGCTAGTAAACGCTATAGCTGTTGTGCGCTAAAGCATGTGAAAAACAAGAAAAGATATACAAGGGTCTTTCTAGAGGACAATGGTGCTAAAAAATGAAAAAAGATTTTAAGATATCGCACCCTTTGCGTATCTGCTATTATATAGCAGGGTGGGCCATGGTTATATTAGGTGTTATCGGGATAGTATTACCTATTATGCCAACGGTGCCTTTTTTATTAGTTGCTTCATGGTGTTTTGCTCGTTCATCACCACGTTTTCATTGTTGGTTGCATAATCACCATGTTTTGGGTCCGCCTATTAAACAATGGGAAGAAAAGGGGGCTATTTCCAAATTTGTTAAAGTTATTGCGGTGGTAAGTATGGCGGGAGGTTTTTTATCTTTTTTAGTAATAGCGCACCCTGCTTTGTGGCTTGCTTTGTTAATTGCTGCTATTTTACTGTTTATTGCTGTGTATATTGTGACACGTCCATCTTCATAGTGGGTAAAAAAAGGCTTTAGGAGTCTATCTTTGACGAATTTATGAGAGTTTCTTGATAAAGATTTTGTTCCTTAAAATTGATAGCGTAACGTCTTTATATCAAGAAGGATATAAAATAATAAGCTTTTTCAAACAGTTCATGAGAGAGAATAATATATTCGTGAAAACAAGTTTATGAGCAGAGAAAACAATGTATTTTCATCCCAATGTTCATAAAGCCACTTTAATAAGCAAGGGTGGATGATATTTCTAGACGGATATACTTTTTTGTTAATTTGTGAGAAGCTGCACCCTCTTAATCAATCGGTAATTGATTTTTTAGTTGTTTATCTTTTATTTCATACAAATAGGTTTGTGATTAAATCTTTACAGGTCTAGCAACACGTTTTTCATTCCCAAAGAAATTGAGATAACGCTGTATTTCTTGCGGATCACCGATGGTTTTTTCAGGATTATCGGAGAGTTTTACGGCTGGCTGTCCATTGGCATTCGTAACTTTACAAACAAGGGAAAGAGCATCAAAGTTGGCAATTTTTTGGGGTGCACAGCCTACAAAATCATTAGTAAGGTCTGTTCCCCATCCAAAACTCATACGAACTTTTCCATGGAAATGATGGTAGGTTTTTTCAATTGTATTGACATCAAGTGCATCAGAAAAAATCAGTAATTTTTCACGTGGATCTTTCCCTTTTTCTTTCCACCATTGGATAATACGTTCGCCTCCTTCAATGGGTGGAGCACTGTCTGGTCTGAAACCTGTCCAATCAGCTACCCAATCTGGTGCATTGCGTAAAAATGCTTCTGTACCAAAGGTATCAGGCAAAACAATGAGAAGATTTCCACCATAATAACGGTTCCAATCTTGGAGAACTTTATAAGGAGCTTGACGCAACTCGTTATCATTATTGGCAAGAGCAGCAATAACCATGGGCAATTCATGTGCATTGGTGCCAAGAGCTTCTAAATCTGTATCCATAGCGAGAAGAACATTGGAAGTCCCTGTAAAAGAATTGCCAATTCCTTCTTTTAGTGCTTCAACACACCAACGTTGCCATAAAAAAGAATGGCGACGTCTTGTTCCAAAGTCAGATATTTTAATATCAGGAAATTTTTTAAGACGTTCAACTTTACTCCACATTTTTGCTTTGGCACGTGCATAAAGTACATCAAGAGCAAAACGATCCAAATTTTTCATAGCAGCCCGTGAACGCAATTCACTGATAATAGCAAGAGCAGGGATTTCCCACATGGAACTATGGGTCCATAGACCATGAAAATGGAGGATATATTGACCATCTTTACGGGTTAACTCATATTCTGGCAGTTGAAAATTCTCAAGCCAATGAAGAAAATCTGGTGTGAAAATTTGTTTACGTCCATAAAATGTATTACCAGCAAGCCAAATCATTTCTTTTTTCGTAAAACGTAAACTAAGAGCATGATCAAGTTGAGCACGCAATTCACCCTCATCAATATCATCAGCAAAACGGATTGTATTGGTTCGGTTTATAAGGGAGAAGGTAACATTTACATTGGGATAAAGCCCCCAAATCATCTGTACCATGAGAAGTTTATAAAAATCCGTATCCAGAAGTGAACGAATAATAGGATCAAGTTTCCAAGTATTGTTATAAACACGTCTCGCAATATCTGGGTGATTCATAACCCTTTTTCTTTCAGTTTTGTGAATGCAAAATTACTGTGCACCAACGTAATCAATATAGGGACGGCAGAAACTATAACAACTCTAAGATTTTGGGCAAGAATAAAAAAACTTTTATTTTTTGGTGTTAACATTTAACGGTACGTATAATTTCGTGTTTTCCCGTTTTTTGTAACTGTATTCCTGCATGAACTTTGGTATATTTTTTACCATTAACACTAAGTTTATTTTCAGATCCCCATTTTACTTTAATGTTATAAACAGCATCATGAAATGTCATTTTTACTTCATATTCAGGCCAAAAGGAGGGTAAATTTGGTTTTAAGAACAATAAATTGCCTTGACGATTAATGCCAAGAATGGCGTGTGTTGCGGCGCGATAAAACCAACCAGATGAGCCTGTATACCATGTCCAACCGCCTTGTCCACGACGTGGTTCAACAGCGTAAATATCTGCAGCCATAACATAAGGTTCAACACGATAAATATCAGGATTTGTCCCATGAGTGATGGGGTTTATCATAGAAAATAAACTATAAGCTTTATCGCTTTCCCCCATTTGCGTAAGCGCTAAGATGCTCCAAATGGCACCATGCTTGTATTGATCACCATTTTCCCGAATTCCTGGTGGATAAGCTTTTATATAACCGGGTTCGAGAGTGCTTTTATCAAAAGGTGGCCAGAAAGGGCGTATAAGACCGCCTTTTTCATCCCATAGATATTCAAGCATTGATGCCATTGCTTGTTTTTGGCGCTTAAGTGGTGCCATTTGAGAAATGACAGCCCAAGATTGAGCAATCGTATCAATTTGGCATTCATCATTTATTTGGGAACCAAGAGGAGTTCCATCATCAAAGTAACCACGTTGATACCAAGCACCATCCCAACCGTTTTTTTCTAGGGATTTTTTTAAACGTTTAAGATATGCACTCCATGTTTATATATGGCTGCTGTCACCACGGTTTTTGGCAATGGTGATGAATGCTTGTAATGTGGTGCCAAGAAACCACCCCAACCAAGTGCTTTCCCCATTTCTTCTAATGCCCACTAAATTCATACCATCATTCCAATCACCGTCTAAAATAAGGGGAAGTCCATGCTTTCCGCAGCGTTTGATGGCAAAATCTAAAGCTAAAGCACAATGTTCATAAAGTGTTGCTGTTTTTGAAGATTGTAAGGGCTGAAAATAAGCATCATGTTGTCCAATGTTCATAGAATCGCCTTCAATAAAAGCAATGGGGGTATCAAGCAATTCGTAGTCACCAGTCGTATGGACATAAAGAGCTGTTTCATAGGCAAGCCAAACAATATCATCGGAAATGCGTGTACGAACACCAGCATTGGTGTGAGGCAACCACCAATGTTGTACATCGCCTTCGGGAAATTAATGCGCGGCGGCGTTTAACAATTGTTGACATGCGAGTTGTGGTTTTAGCAATAATAAAAATAAACTGTCTTGCAATTGATTGCGGAAGCCAAATGCACCACTGACTTGATAAAAAGCCGCCCGCGCTAACATACGGCAGACATAGGTCTGGTAAGGAAGCCAATGATTGACCATAATATCAAAAGAAGGATCAGGTGTTTTTACTTGGAAAGGAGAAACAAAATCACTCCATTGTTGTTTTTGCTGTGTTAAGAGGGTTGCAGACTCGCTTGTCCGCACGTGATCTAATAATTTTTCAGCTTCTTGCCTGTTTTCTGCACTGCCAAGATAAAAGATTATTTCTTTTGTTTCTCCTGGTAACAGATCCATATCATAGGCTCATAGGCAAATGCAGAGAAAGGATCACCTCCTGCTTCAATCCTATTTGAAAGGGCACCAGCTTTTCGGATAGCATGTGGATGTGTAACAGTTCCTGTTGGACCGATAAATTCACGACGATTGGTGGTGGTGCTGGTTGGCATTTCGGATGCTGATAAAAATGCTACTTGTTGAGATTTTTCAATGTGATAAGGATTTTGAATAAAATGTGCACCACGTTTGGCATCATAAGAAGGAAGGATAAAAGGTGCATGTTTTGTGCGAACATTACCCAAAACCCATTCAACATAATTATAAAGGCGTAAACTGCGTGATTTTTTTCCTTCATTTTTGAGGATGAGACGTGAAAAACGAACAGGTTGTTTTTGATCAAGCGTGTGAGTGAGTTCTAGTGCAATCTCTGAATGTGTGGATTTAAATGTAGAGAATCTAAAACCATGGCAAACCTCATAAACCACATTTTTATCGCATTCAACGGCAGAAATTGGTGAAAAACGTTTTAAGGATAGGCGATCGGCAAGATAAAGCGCCTCTCCTGGGCGGTTAGAAACAGGATCATTTGCCCAAGGAGTTAATTGATAATCGCGGCTATTGTCGACCCAAGTAAAGAGTGCACCTTCAGCAGAGACATGGAAACCAAAGGCGTGGTTAGCAATGACATTAATCCATGGATGTGGCGTAGTTGTCTGTCCGTGAAGACGGATGACATAATGATGAGAGTGGTTAAAACCACCATAACCATTCCAATATTGTAGATCTTTACCATTCGTAGGAAGGAATGAGGCTTTTTGTTTGCCGATAAGACCAATCGAAGTAGAGAGATTGGGTTCAGTTGGTGTTGGGACTTGCTTTCTTTTGTCATACTTTCTATGGTTGAATTGATTATGAAAGTCTTGATTGTTATTGCATGGTGCTAAATCAGAATCAATATTTTCCATATGTTTGAGTTGTTCAGATAAAGATCCATTTTGCGCATGAAGGATAATACGGGCTGATGCGAGAAGTGTCTTGAAACTTTGTTCATTCATTTGATCGCGTCGAAGGGTAACAATATGTTGGCGTTTATCGGATTCAGTGGAGTGGTATCGATAAGATTCGCATACCCATTCAATAGCGCGTTGCGTATCCTGTATATAAGAAAATGCCTGTTCATTCAAAATAACAAGATCAACAATGAGGTCACGTATACGCCAATATTCATGTGCTTTAAGGAGTTCACGCAGTGCGGTTATATCCATTTCATTATCTAATCTTAAAAGTCAGATAGTAATGTCTCCTGAAATAGACATTGTCCAGAGATCAGATTGTTTGCCAAGAGTTTTTGCTAATATTTCGGGAGGGAGACGCCATATCTGTTCTGGATAAATAAGTGGTGTTGCATATTTTTGATAAGTCATTGCCTCTCTAGGATGAATATCGTTTCGATATAGTGAGACTTGCGAGCGTGTCTACGCCATCGAAAATTCTCGTTGAAACATATTGGGTTGTCGATAATGTTTAATATGATTTTGTAGTGTTTCTTTTGAATGAGCAGCAAAAGTCCAAAAAATGAGTTCTGCTTTTTCATGTGCAGGGATTTTTACACGGCAGCGAAGTGAGATGATTGGATCAAGCACGCAGCCTTGGCTGTTGCTAAAACGAGCATTTTGATCAAATGCAGCAGGTCGATGAAGAGAACGCCCGCGACCAATAAAGAGAGAACGATCCGTTTCAGCTTCTGTTTCTTGGATACTCTTTGTTATATCGGTAACAAAATGGGTCACTTGAATCTCAGGGTCACTAGGCGAGCGTTTACGCCTTTTGGCAAAAATTGTCCTTCCTTCTTCAGCAATCTCGGTTTCTATAAACATACGTGAAAAAATAGGATGAGCGAAGTCTGTTTCCATTGTGGCGAGCGCCAATTCACCATAAGAAGTCACCTCAATGAAGCGATCTTTATTGGTTGTATTCACAAGTTGGAGACGTCGACTTTCACCATCATTTTCGGATGTAACGAGACATTAAAGCGTTGATTTTATACCGTCAACCATTTTCATATAATCAGCTTTTTCATCTGTAAAAATGCTAACAGCTTCTTCCTCAATAACGCGTGTTGGTTCACTGGTAACAGATCTCCATCGACCACTTTGTGTGTCATGGAGAAAGAATAAAATACCCTGTTGATCTTCTGTTGCATCAGGAATAAAGCGCGTAATCGCGTAATCATGCCAACGGCTATAACCGGTACCATTGGCTGTCAACATTGTAGAATAAGCAC
This sequence comes from Bartonella vinsonii subsp. berkhoffii ATCC 51672, assembly GCF_902825225.1. GTDB lineage: Bacteria > Pseudomonadota > Alphaproteobacteria > Rhizobiales > Rhizobiaceae > Bartonella > Bartonella berkhoffii. The sequence goes on along the minus strand of NZ_CADEAK010000001.1, from coordinate 78,512 downwards.
CATTGGATAACAGTAAAGTTACACGGGGTTTGAGAAGTGGGTTCGTGATAATGCGTGCAGGAGCATCATCACATCCTTGAGAATTATTGCACATGGAATTGACAATTTTTGTATCAATGATAGGAATTTGATGTGGAGCTCTTTCCTGTAATAACAAATGTGTTGCTTCAATGACTGGATCACGATGAAAACGATTACGCATGCGCCCTTCAAAAATAACATTGTTGATAGCAAGAATTGACATGCCATGATGGTGTGCATAATAATTACGTACAACGGCATATTTTTCTCCTGTCGGTACACATGAAGGAGTAAAATCGACAGAGTCGTAATAACCGTATGGTCCGAAAGCTCCAAGATTACGGAGTCTTTTTAAATTTTTTACGGCGTGAGAGGGCATATATTGCGCTGCTAAAAGGCTTGCGTAAGGAGCAATAACGGCATTGCGTGAGAGACCACGTTTGAATCCAAGGATTGGGTCACCAAAGCTGACATATTGGTAATTCATTAAGTGATCGCGAGCATTAAATGCGGATTCTGAAATACCCCATGGTAGTCGTTGTTCATGACCATATTGTATTTGCTGACGAATAATTAATCTATTCGTTTGATCCAATATTGATCCTAGCGGTTCGTGCATAATGAGAGATGGCATCAGATATTCGAACATGGAGCCAGACCATGACAATAAGGTACCTTTCCAACCAATTGGGATGAGTAATCGACCGAGATGAAACCAATGTTTGAATTTAATATCGCCTTTTGCAATGGCAAAAAGGCTTGAGAGACGGGCTTCTGAAGCCAAAAGGTCATAACAGCCTTCATCAAGCTTGTTTTCCTGAACACGATAGCCAATAGACAAGAGTTGCCGTTCAGGCTGTTCTAAAAAGTCAAATTCCATATTAAAGACTATTTGTCGCGCATTTGCAGATAAAATATTTAATTTTTGTCGTATTTTTTCGATATCATGGCTACCGATAGCATCACAATGATGGACCTTACAGGTTTCTATGAGGCATTGAGCCCAGCAACATGCATGGGCAGATTCTGCCGTTTAAATTTTTTGATCGAGTTCATTTATTAAGCGCGCAATTTCACGGGCTTTAAGTAAAAGGTTGGTGATGTGGGAAGTGGTCGAATCTGATTTTTCTGTGAAAGCACGAATAGAGCGATAAAAATGGGCGATGTGTTCTTCGATTTGTTGACGTAAAGGATGTAAAATGGGGTGATTATCTGGAATTTCTTTGACAGTTTCTTCAAAAATATTATTGACATCAAATAAGCCTGCTCGATCACTTTGCAAAAAAACAGGAGATGTTTTAGCCCATTCACTTGAGGCTGAAGAAAGTGTCAGCAAATGGCCGGCAAGGTTTCCTGAATCAACAGTTGATATATAGGTTGGCAAAAGAGGAGCGAGTGTGTCAGTTGCATACCAATTATAGAGGTGTCCACGGAATTTTTCCATTTTTGCAAGAGTGCTCAATGTACATTCAACGCGGGTAAGAGTTTCTTCAAAACTAATCCAACCAAAATCACATGCAGCAATAGTAGAAAGAAGATAAATTCCAATATTAGTGGGGGAGGTGCGTTGGGCAATGAGAGGTTTGGGGTCTTCTTGGAAATTATCGGGCGGTAAATGGTTGTTTTCTGCGTTAACAAAAGTTGCATAATAGAGCCATGTCCGTCGTGCGATATTTCGAAGTATTTTTTTATCTTCAGACGATATATCAAGGGTATCTTGAAATGTTGCAGGTTGACTGACAAACCATGCTAGTCCGAAGGGCAAAGCGATAAAACTTGCTGGAGAATGTGAAAGTAGAGGCAATGTTACAGCAAATAATCCCAATAAGTGATGCTGGCCACATTGTGAGGATATAGAAATCTAAACTATTAGGAATCGATTTTGTTGCAGCGGAGGTTTTCCATTCCAGCAGATGTTGTTTTGAAATCATCATGCGATAGAGTGAGCGGATAATCGCATCAGTCATAAAATAAGCTGAGTAAGCAATCAACGCGGTTTTAAGAAATATCTCTGCTGCTGTGAGAGCAATTTTGCTTAAAATTGATTGAAGGTGTCCCTGTAGAGAGTCATCATGCAGAGAATGAGCAATATTTGAGGGAATAAGAGTTTGTAATATGTCTAAAATGGGTGAAACGAAGAGGCTAAGGAGCAAGAATGTTTGCTAGATGATTGCACTTTGAAACGGTAAAAGAGACCATCCTGTGATTGCTGCAATCAACCACATAAGTGGTGTGAGAGAACAGCGCAGGTTATCTTGCATTTTCCAACGTGTAGCGGAACTAATTTGATGAGGGGCGAAGAGATAAGGCAAGAGTTGCCAGTCACCACGAACCCAACGGTGATGACGCATAACATCAATATTATAGGCTGTTGGATAATCTTCAATGACTTCTATGGTACTCACCAATGCAGTGCATGCATATCCTCCCTCCAAGAGGTCGTGACTAAGAACAGTATTTTCCTTAATTTTACCATTAAGGGCTTGTTGAAATGCATCAATATTATAAAGACCTTTACCAACGAAAGTTCCTTCTCCCAAAAGATCTTGATACGTGTCAGAAACCACAAAGACATAAGGGTCAATTCCACGATTGGTAGAAAAAATACGTTGCAGAATTGATGTTGTTTTTCCTGTTGTAAGAGAAGGTGTAATACGAGGTTGTAAAATGCTATAGCCTTTTACAACTTTTTCATTATGTGGATCAAAAGTGGGAAGATTGAGTGGATGGTTAAGTTTTCCAACGAGTTTTGTAACACTTTCAGGGGTAAGACGTGTATCTGAATCCAAAGTCATCACAAAACGGCAATCCATGGGAAGATGTGGATTTGGGGGATAAAAACTTGTGTTTTTGTGGCCTCTTAATAACAGATTGAGTTCATGAAGTTTGCCACGTTTTCTTTCCCAACCCATCCAGCATTTTTCGCTGTTATTATAAAGACGTCGATGGTGTAAAAGAAAAAAGAGGGGGATGTCATGATGATAACGGCGATTAAGTTCATCAATATTTCTCTGCGCATAATGCAGCAGATCAAGATCAGCTTGTGTTTCTTCCAAGGGCGCATCCCCCCAATCCGTTATGAGGGCAAAATGAATGGCGCCTTTGGGATTGGAAAGATAATGTACTTCAAGATTGCGCACTTGTTCATCAATACCATCACGTGAAGTGATGGGAGTTGGCACAACGACCATTGTGCGGGCGTGTTGAGGAATACCCGCTTTATATTGATAACCAATAAGCTGTTTTGATGGGATAAATCATGAAACAACGGTATTGAAGAAGGCAAAAGCCACATCCATAGCAGGAAAAGCGCTAATGCGGTAAAAAGAATGGACATCCATGGAGCCATGCGAGATGTCTGTAACAGAAAATAAATTGCAAGTAAAAGAGTGAGCGTTAAAACAGAGACAGGAATGGCAATAGTTTTAATTTTTGAATCAAAGAAAGCACGTATCCATTTTATGAAAAGAGGTGGAGTGTACCCACAAGCTTTTTCAAAAGCGTAACGCCCACCGTCAACCAGATACCAGCCAGCCAACAGAGGAATGACTACGATAAGAAGACTCTTGAGAGGAAGAGTGTGCCATTTCTACAGCTTTACGTGCAACTTGCAGTTCACTAAGAGGCGAAAGACATGCAATTTTTTCAATGACTTGTCGATAAATATTACGGGAATGGGGATCAATTTCGGAAAAATCGCTCTTTTCACGCAAAATAGAATCGACTGAACTGACAGTTTCAAACCATACTGTCCAATCAACATCATCAATGGTTTTAAGGGCACGAATAATATTGCCCATAGTTACACCATCTGCTGCTTGGCGGGTATGTTCATCCGCTGTCACAATTTCTAAATTACTGCCTCGGCTTTGTAATTGCTTTTCAAGCCAAGTTAATGCGGTTGTTGTATCGACAGATGCACCACGCAGACGGTAGAATAAATGCGTTGAAAAGGTTGGATTAACAATGAACGGTTCATAGCGCGTAAAAAGAGTGTGTAATTTTATTTCATTGTCTGCAAGAGAAATTTTATCAGCGACTTTATGCGCAAGATGGTGCATAAACTGTGTTTGTTCAATACGCAATGAAAGACGACCAACATTTTCAATTAAAAGCATTTGTATGACAGAAGGAAGCGCCCATAATTCAGCAATTTTAAGGGCATGGATTTCTTGAAATCCATTGATCATAGCCGTGAGTGTTTTTTGTGAAAATCCGCTATCTGTATGAGCAATATAAAGCCAAGCTAAAGCAAAGATACGTGGGATGCTTTCCTTTTGTTTATAAACGGGAAGTTGCTTGATAAAGGACTTGGATAAATTACGACGGAGTTGTTGTATAGTTTTGTCAATAGTATAATGATTATCAATCAGCCATTGAGCAGCTGGTGCAATGGTTTCATCATTCCAAGCGGCAATATCGCTGGTTTGAAAGGCATGGAGAATAAGTTTGGCATTTTTATTCAATCTTTTATGAAAATGATTTTCTCCTTTATATTCAGGAAGTATGATTTCTTTTTGGGAGGCTATATCATAGTCTAATTTATAAAGTTCATCCTGTGATTTATAAGTTGAGTGAAGGGGAAAATTGGTTTGAGTAAGAGAATGGGTTTTAGTTTGTTGAGAACAAAACCATTTCATGAAAGATATTGTAAGTGCCATAATTTTCTATTGCTATTCAATTACATGGTTTCTTTATGTTTAAGGAGCTGTGAGCACTTTATCTTACTCATGAGCAGTTCATAGAAAAAAATAAACTTTTTATTTTTCTTGTAAGAGTCTTTATAATTTTTGACGCGATCATTGAAGAAATCAGCGGAAAACTTCTTTTAAGAATAAAAAAGGTCGCTAGAAAGATAAGCGACCTTAGTTTTAATTATTGTGTTAGCAATTGAACATTAATCTTGTTCTTGTTTTTTCAAAGCTGCGCCGAGAATATCACCAAGAGAAGCACCTGAATCCGTAGAACCATATTGTGCAACAGCTTCTTTTTCCTCTGCAATTTCTAAAGCTTTGATAGACACTGAAAGTTTACGTGTTTTTTTATCAAATGCAGTGATGCGGGCATCAATTCTTTGACCAATTGAAAAACGTTCAGGGCGCTGTTCATCACGATCACGAGCCAAGTCAGCGCGACGGATGGTTGTTTCAAGATTGTGGTCAATCAATTTCACACCAATGTCATTGTCATTAACTGCAATCACTTCACATGTTACTACAGCACCTTTGCGAAGTTCACCAGCCGCAGCAGCTTCCCCAACTTTGTCATTGGAAAGTTGCTTAATTCCAAGAGAGATACGTTCTTTTTCAATGTCAACATCCAAGACAACAGCCTTAACGATATCACCTTTATTGTAAGTATCAATGACTTGTTCACCAGGGCGATTCCAATCAAGATCAGAGAGATGAACCATGCCGTCGACATCACCTTCAAGCCCAATGAAGAGACCAAATTTTGTTTTGTTTTTGACCTCTCCTTCGATTTGTGAATTAACAGGAAATTTATTGGCAAAAGCAATCCATGGATTTTCAAATGTTTGTTTTAAGCCAAGAGAAATACGCCGTTTAGAAGGATCAATTTCCAAAACAACAACTTCTACTTCTTGTGATGTGGAAAGAAGTTTTCCTGGATGAACATTTTTCTTTGTCCAACTCATTTCGGAAACGTGGATCAACCCTTCGATTCCGGGTTCTATTTCAACAAAACCACCGTAATCTGTGATATTGGTAACAGCACCAGTAATTTTTTTACCAACAGGATATCGAGCGCTGATGCTTTCCCAAGGATCACTTTCAAGCTGTTTCATACCAAGAGAGATACGGTGTGTATCTTGATTGATACGAATGATTTGAACTTTAATAGTTTGTCCAATTGTGAGAACCTCAGATGGGGGGTTAACACGCCGCCAAGCCATATCTGTAACGTGGAGGAGTCCGTCAATTCCACCAAGATCAACAAAGGCACCATAATCAGTGATATTTTTAACAACACCTTCAACGATTTGGTTTTCTTCAAGATTTTGTACGATTTCTGAACGCTGTTCGGCACGGCTTTCCTCTAAGACAGTACGACGTGAAACAACAATATTACCACGACGACGATCCATTTTTAAAATCTCAAAGGATTGCGAATTGTGCATGAGAGGTGAAACATCACGAATGGGGCGAATATCGACTTGGCTACGAGGCAAGAAAGCAACAGCACCATCGAGATCGACTGTAAACCCGCCTTTTACTTGGCTAAAGATAACGCCATCAACGCGTGCTCCAGCATTGAATTTTTCTTCTAAACGGATCCAGCTTTCTTCGCGCCGTGCTTTTTCACGCGATAGAACAGCTTCACCCATCGCATTTTCAATGCGCTCAATGTAAACTTCAACTTCATCGCCAACTTGCAAGGAACCGTCTTTTCCTTTAGCTCCAAATTCTTTGAGTGGAATACGTCCTTCGACTTTTAGTCCAGCATCAATAATAGCCATGTCTTTTTCGATTGCGATGACACGACCTTTAACAACGGATCCTTCATTAAGATCATTGGTTTGAAAAGATTCTGTTAAAAGAGCTTCAAAATCCGCTGTTGTGGGATTGTATTGTGACATAAGAACTCCTGATACATACCTTAATAAAAAGGCATAAGCGCTAGGTTAGTGTTAACACTGGGTAACTTCATGCCTTTTTTCTTAAATAGGAAGAAAAATTAGCGCTAGGCCGAAAATTACCTTAACGATTTCATTCAATTATGCACTTTTATGATTGGATCAATAAAAGTGCATGCAACTGCAAATGTTGCTTCTATACTCAATTCTGATGTATCAAGCAAGTGGGCGTCTTTCGCTGGCTTAAGCGGGCTTTGTTTACGTGTTGTATCGCGGCTGTCACGTTGTTCAAGTTGAGCCATGATTTCGTAATAATCTGCTTGGGCTCCTTTTTTTAAAATCTCCTGATAGCGACGTTTTGCGCGTGTTTGAACATTGGCTAGAATATAAAGCTTAACATCGGCATCAGGGCAAACGACAGTACCAATATCACGTCCATCAAGCACGCTACCGGGCAAAATTTTAGCAAAATCACGTTGTTTAGCGACAAGAATCTCGCGTACAGCAGGGTTGAGTGCTATTTTTGAAGCGGCTTCACCCAGTTCATGAGAAGAAAGGAGAGCCGGATTTAAGGTATGAACATCAAGCTCCATGGCACAGGCAAGAGCACTTTTTTCATCATCAAGAGCTAAGTTTTGTTGTAAAAGTGCATGAGCAACACCGCGATAAGTAAGACCAGTGTCGAGATGTTGAAAATGATAATGAGCAGCAATTTTTCGTGCTAATGTCCCTTTCCCTGAGGCTGCTGGTCCATCAATTGCAATAACAAAAGGTTTCAAGAGATTTTTCCCCCAAGTTGTGTTATAAAAGGGATAAATTCTGGAAAGCTCGTAGCAATCATTCGTTTATCATCAATAGTAACAGGCTTTTCTGATGCAAGCCCGAAAACAAGAAAGCACATGGCAATTCGATGATCAAGATATGTGGTAACATTTCCTCCTCCCAATCCTTTTTTGGAACCTTTTCCATGAACTATGAGAAAATCTTGACCTTCATCACACTCTACATGATTCATTTTTAATCCTTGAGCAAGTGCAGAAAGTCGATCTGATTCTTTAACACGCAATTCTTCAATTCCGAGCATAACGGTTTTGCCTTCAGCAAAGGCTGCCGCCACGGCTAAAGCGGGGTATTCATCAATCATTGATGGAGCGCGTTCTTTGGGGGTCGTTACACCTTTTAGCGTTGAGGATTTGACCCGCAAATCGGCAACATCTTCTCCACCTGTTTGGCGTTGGTTTAAAAACTCAATTTGCGCACCCATTTCCCATAATGTTTCAATAAATCCCATTCGGGAAGGATTGATAAGAACATTTTCAATGGTGATATCAGAATCTTCTACAAGAAGGGCGGCGATAAGTGGAAAAGCAGCAGAAGAAGGGTCTCCTGGGATATCAATAGTTTGTCCGGTAAGGTGTGGTTGGCCATTGAGATGAATAAAACGCGTGCCTTCTATATCTGTTTCTATCTCAATTTCAGCACCAAATACTTTTAACATTTTTTCGGTATGATCACGTGTGGGAATGGGTTCAATAACAGTTGTGATGCCAGCAGTATTAAGTCCAGCAAGAAGGACTGCTGATTTCACTTGGGCAGAAGCCATTGGAATACGGTAGCGAATCGGGTTAGCCGTTTTGGGTCCATAAAGCGTTAAAGGGAGGTAGTCGCCATGGGGCGCATCAATTTCAACACCCATTAAACGGAGGGGATCGAGAATACGTCTCATTGGGCGTTTAGAGAGAGAGGCATCACCAATGAAAGTTGTTTTCATATGATAAGGACCAACCATTCCCATAACCAAGCGAACACCTGTTCCAGCATTACCAAAATCTAAAGGGTTTTGTGCGGCTAAAAGGCAACCATTTCCAGTTCCCCGAATGATCCAGAAATCGTTTTTCTTTTGTAGACAAGCACCCATAGCTTGCATAGCAGCAGCTGTATTGAGAACGTCATCGCTTTCAAGCAGTCCGTGGATATGTGTTTCACCACTCGCTAATCCTCCCAATATAAGAGATCTATGGGAGATCGATTTATCTCCTGGTATTCTAATTTTTCCAGAAAGATTGGTAGATTTATAGGCGGTTATGGGGATTGCTTTTTGCATAGAAGTTCTATCTATTTTTAACTGAATTTTATTGAAGAAGCACCTTTTAGCACATGCTTTGAAAAGCGTCATGAGAAAATCCATTGTGGAATGATGTATTTTCTTTGACAAAGACATTGTTTTTTGATTAAGCACCATGAAATTTATCTTTTAATGGAATTTAAGTTAATCAAAGAGGGACGGTTCATGGCAAAACAAGAACTTGGAACGAAGCGTATCGATCCAGAAACGGGAAAGAAGTTTTATGATCTTAATCGCGACCCTATCGTATCACCTTATACAGGGATTTCTTATCCACGCTCTTATTTTGAGGTTGCGGCAGCAGAAGCGAGTAGTGAAGAAGAAGTGGATGCAGAAGAACTTGATACAGCACTTGAAAAGTCTGCCTTTATGCTTCTTGAGGAGGATGGTGACGATTCTAAAGATGATGATCTTCCTGATTTGGAAGATAGTGATGTGGATCTTGGTGATGATGATGACACGTTTTTGTCTGACGATGAAGACGATGACGATGATGATGTTACTGGTATTATCGGAGGTGGTGTTTCTAACGATGACGATATTTAAGAGAAGGAAGAAGGTCTTCTTTTTATTGAATGCAAATTCTTCTTGATCTTCGCTTTCTCTCGTTTTAGAAACTCCCTGAGATTGTTTACCATCTTTTGGGAAAAGAATCCGCCTTTATTTGGGGCTATAGCTCAGCTGGGAGAGCGCTTGCATGGCATGCAAGAGGTCAGCGGTTCGATCCCGCTTAGCTCCACCAAAAAGGTACAGATTTTTGCTCATAAGGCATTGCCATTTATAACGGGAATTTATGCATTTTAAGAAATGCTATTCTGTAGTTGTTTTTTCTCAGTATTTTTAAACGATTTTTAAATAATGCTTTTTTGCAACTGCTGACTATGTTCTTTTTGTTTTTCATGAAACTTTATTATAATAAAAGCGAAAAGCAAATGAGTAATATTTACCGGATGTGTATAAAAAAGCGAGTTATTTACCACTTATGGCATTATGCGTAAAAGTAATATCGGTAAAAACTATTAAAAAGCTTTAAGGGGTTATGAAAAATAGCAGCCGAATGGAGCTTATGCGTAAGCTTTGGATTTTGTGATTTAAATGTTTCAAGAAAGATATTTTTCTCTTTCTCATAAGCGCGCTCTTGTTTTTAAGGTTAACTTACAGCACAACAGAAAAAATGGAATTATTTGAGGGGAAAAAATAATGCCTTCTTACCGTTCAAGAATATCAACCCATGGGCGCAATATGGCAGGAGCCCGTGGTCTTTGGCGTGCAACAGGGATGAAAGATACTGATTTTGGTAAACCCATTATTGCTATTGCGAATTCTTTTACACAATTTGTACCAGGGCATGTCCATTTAAAAGATCTTGGGCAACTGGTGGCACAGGAGATAGCTCTTGCTGGTGGTGTAGCAAAAGAGTTTAATACAATTGCTGTAGATGATGGAATCGCTATGGGGCATGATGGGATGCTTTATTCTTTGCCTTCACGTGAAATCATTGCTGATTCTGTTGAATACATGGTCAATGCACATTGTGCGGATGCGCTTATCTGTATTTCCAATTGTGACAAAATTACACCTGGTATGTTAATGGCTTCTTTGCGGTTGAATATTCCAACCATTTTTGTCTCAGGCGGACCGATGGAAGCAGGTAAGATTAGATGGAAAGGCCAAGATCGCACTGTTGATTTAGTGGATGCAATGATTGCTGCTGCTTCAGAATATAATTCAGAACAAGAAGTTGTGGAAATAGAACGTGCTGCTTGTCCTACATGTGGTTCCTGTTCAGGAATGTTCACAGCGAATTCTATGAATTGTTTGACCGAAGCATTAGGACTTTCTCTCCCTGGAAACGGATCAGTGTTAGCAACGCATGCAGATCGGCGAATGCTTTTTGAAGAAGCTGGACGACAGATTGTTGTATTGGTCAAGCGTTACTATGAAGAAGATGATGAGACAGTTTTGCCGCGTTCTATTGCTTCACGCAGGGCTTTTAAAAATGCAATGACCGTAGATATTTCCATGGGAGGATCAACCAATACGGTTTTGCATCTTTTAGCTGCGGCGCAAGAGGGTGAGATCAATTTTACCATGACGGATATTGATAATCTTTCGCGGCGTGTTCCTGTTTTGTGCAAGGTTGCGCCTGCTGTTGCCAATGTGCATATGGAGGATGTTCACCGTGCTGGTGGTATTATGGGGCTTTTAGGGGAATTGGATGCTGCTGGACTTATTGACACATCTGTTTATACGGTTCATGCGAAAACGATGAAGGAAGCTCTTTGTCATTGGGATGTAAAACAGACACGTGAATCAACGGTTCATGAATTTTACCGTGCAGCTCCAGGTGGTGTTCCAACACAAACAGCTTTTAGTCAATTTTGTCGCTATAATACTCTTGATCTCGATCGTAAAAAGGGTGTGATTCGCGATAGAGAGCATGCTTATTCGCAAGATGGGGGATTGGCAGTTCTTTATGGAAATCTTGCCAAAGATGGCTGTATTGTGAAAACAGCAGGTGTGGATCCGTCGATTTTAACTTTTAAAGGTACAGCAAGAATTTTTGAAAGCCAAGATTCCGCTGTTGCAGCAATCTTGAACGATAAAATTGAATCAGGTGATATTGTTTTAATTCGTTATGAAGGTCCGCGTGGTGGACCTGGAATGCAAGAAATGCTCTATCCAACAAGCTATCTCAAATCCAAAGGATTAGGAGAAGTTTGTGCGCTTATAACCGATGGGCGTTTTTCAGGGGGATCTTCAGGGCTTTCTATCGGGCATATTTCACCAGAAGCTGCTGAAGGAGGGGAAATTGCTTTGGTGGAAGAGGGGGATATCATAGAAATAGATATTCCTAACCGTACTATTCATCTGGTGGTGGATGACGTTGAGATGAGGCATCGTCGTACCAAAATGGAAGCAAAAGGAAAAACAGCTTGGCAACCAATTGAAGAGCGTGAACGCAAGATTTCCAAAGCTCTCAAAGCATATGCAGCAATGACAACTTCTGCTGCTAGAGGAGCAGTTCGTAGTATTTGATTTGATGTTAAAGAATTCATCTTATGAAAGACAGGGAAGTTTAGAGATTTTGCATCTCTTGCGTAATATTTAAATGAACTTAACAGAATACTTCAAGTCATTGTAAATATGATTTTCGCATTGCCGCGAATTTCATTTGGTTCGTATGAAGTTCCCCAAAATATGCTGTGCAGGCTTTTCCTCTCTATGCATTATGCTGATCAAGAGAGATTGAGACAGAAAAGCAATGATAATGAAATGAATGGTTACACTGCTTTAAAACGATCATGAAAAAGCACTTCATTTAATGTTTCTATAGGGGATTATTTTTTTCAAGTTGTTTGAGGTGATAGAGTGCTTCTAAAGCCTGCTTAGGAGAGAGTTCGTCAGGATGGATATTTTCCAAAGCTTTATGAAGTGCACAATGTTTGTTTGTTTTTTCATTGATAGGAGAGTCCGTTTTAAGAGAAAAGAGCGGGAGATCATCAATTAATTTATGTCCTTTTCCGGCCATTTCGCCTTTTTCTAACTGGTAGAGAACATCTGTAGCACGTGTAATAACTGCTTCGGGAAGTCCCGCAAGTTTTGCAACTTGTACACCATAGGATCGATCAGCAGCTCCTTTTGTAACTTCATGAAGAAATACGACATCGCCATCCCAATTTTTGACTTTCATTGTTACATTATGGAGGCGATCAAGTTTTTGCGTGAGTGCTGTCATTTCATGAAAATGCGTAGCGAGAATAGCACGACAATGATTAACTTCATGAAGATATTCAACAGCAGCCCAAGCAATAGAAAGTCCATCAAAAGTTGATGTGCCCCGTCCAATTTCGTCAAGAATAACAAGGGAATGGTGACTTGCATGATTAAGAATCGTTGCTGTTTCGACCATTTCCATCATAAAGGTTGATCGTCCCCGTGCCAGATCATCAGAAGCACCAACACGACTAAACAAACGATCAACAACGCCAATATGCGCTGCAGTAGCCGGAACAAAGGAACCCATTTGTGCCATAATAGCAATGAGAGCGTTTTGCCGCAAAAAAGTTGATTTTCCTCCCATATTGGGACCAGTCAAAAGCCAAATTGCTGCATATTGATGATTTTCTTGTACAGAAAGATCACAATTATTGGCAACAAATGGTTCTGCTGCTTGCTTTCGGAGTGCTTGCTCCACGACGGGATGGCGCCCTGCCGTAATGTGAAAGGTAAGTGACTGATCAATTTTAGGACGACAATATCCTTGTTCCTCAGCAAGATGTGCTAACGCAACGGTGACATCCAAAATGGCAAGTGCTTCAGCGGCTTTACGGATGAAATCAACTTGTTCGGTAATTTCATGGACAAGAGTATCAAAGATTTCCAGTTCAAGTGTCAGTGCGTGGTTGGCAGCATGAGCAATACGACTTTCAAGATCGGCAAGCTCTGTTGTCGTAAAGCGCATAGCATTTGCCATTGTTTGCCTATGGATAAAACGCGCTTTAGCTTGTGGGTTGTTTGTGAGAGCAGACGCTTGTACATTAGTGACTTCAATGAAATAACCTAAAATATTGTTATGCTTTATTTTGAGAGTTTTTATATCTGTTTCTTGAGCATATTGTGCTTGTAGTTCAGCAATAACGCGGCGAGATTCATCGCGTAGAGCGCGCATTTCATCGAGCTCTTTATGATATTGTGGGCGAATAAAACCGCCATCACGTTTAAGGAGTGGAAGATCATCCGCTAATGCTTGTTGTAAATGAAAATGCAAAGCAGTAGGGAGGTATGAGAAAGTTTGTTGTACGTCACTTATTTCTTGAGGAAGCAATTCATTGTTAAGGAGCTGATGAAGTTCACGAACGATTTCAAAACCGCGCTGGATTGTAGCCATATCACGAGGTCCTCCTCGTCCAAGGGCCAACCGTGAGACTGCGCGTGGCATATCTGGTCCCCCTTTTAAAATCAATTGTATGGCTTCTGCAAGGGACGGATTGTGTAGAAAAAAATCTATTGAATCCAGACGCTTATCAATAGCTGAAGGTGAGGTAAGAGGAGCAATGAGGCGATCAACGAGAAGGCGTGATCCTCCTCCTGTGACAGTACGATCAATAGCTTTGAGTAAACTTCCATCTCGTTGACCTGATGTTGTTCGAATAAGCTCCAGACTCAGTCTGGTAGCGGCATCTATGAAAAGAGTAGCACTTTCATTTTGACGTTCAGGACGCATGAGAGGAGGGCGATGCGTGATTTGCGTTTTTTCGATATAACGAATGGCTGCGACGATTGCACAGAGTTCGGGGCGTGAATAATCGGCAACACCTTCAAGGGTTGAGAGTTTGAAATAATTGCAAATATCGCGTTCAGCAGTGATTGCATCAAAGAGATTTGCAGGTTGAGGCGAAATGATACGCCCGAGAACTTCAAAAAGTGATTTGTGCGATTTATCATGAAAAAAAGAGTCAGCGACAATGATTTCTTTTGGATCCACGCGCATAATATCTGCCAAAAGCTTTTCATTGCGGCTTTCTGTTACACGAAATATGCCTGTTGAGATATCAATCCAAGAAAGCGCAAATTCCTCTCCATCGCTGGTTTTGATGCGAGCAAGTGTCATGAGATAATTTGCGCGCGCTGGATCAAGAAGCTTTTCTTCTGTTATGGTTCCAGGAGTGACAAGACGAACGACATCGCGTCGAACAACCGATTTTGATCCACGTTTTTTAGCTTCTGCAGGATCTTCTGTTTGTTCACAAACAGCAACGCGATAACCACAGGCAATAAGTTTTTGCAAATAATCATCCGCAGCATGCACGGGAACACCACACATAGGAATATCTTCACCCAAATGTTTTCCGCGTGTTGTGAGTGTGATTCCTAAAGCTTGAGCGGCTTCAATTGCGTCATTAAAAAATAATTCATAGAAATCACCCATTCTATAAAAGAGAAGGGAGTCATTATTCACTGCTTTGATTTCTATATATTGCTCCATCATAGGTGTGAGGCGCTGTTGATGAGGAGCAGATGAAGGGGGGGCCTGTGGGATTAAATTATTTTTATGGGTGGCTTTATTATCCATTTTTACGCGCCTGTTTTCTTCATGTGAGGCTTTAGTGCCCTTTTTTGTTTACTTCAATGTTTATCTTCATTATCTCTTAATTGAAAGGTATGATCAGGTCCGTTAAAGCAAGCATAACGATTTCTGATATATGAATCAAATTTTAAAATTGGATAATGACACGCATTATCAAGCGGAATTTACACTGTTTTTGGAAAGCTAAGTGAGATGAAAAAAAGTGAACAAGATCAGAAAACGCCTCAAACAATTTATAGTGCGAGTGAACGAGAAGCGCTTGATTTTCATAGTCGTGGACGGCCTGGAAAGCTTGAAATTGTTGCAACGAAATCTATGGCAACGCAGCATGATTTAGCACTTGCATATTCACCAGGTGTTGCTATTCCCGTTAAAGCGATTGCTCAAAATCCAGCGTTAGCTTATGATTATACAGCAAAGGGCAATCTTGTTGCTGTTATATCAAATGGAACAGCTATTTTAGGTTTGGGTAATTTGGGTGCACTTGCATCCAAGCCAGTTATGGAAGGCAAAGCAGTACTTTTTAAGCGCTTTGCAGATATTGATTCAATCGATCTGGAAATTGATACGAATGACACGGAAAGTTTTATCAATCTGGTGCGTCATTTGGAGCCTTCTTTTGGTGGCATTAATCTTGAAGACCTTAAAGCACCGGAGTGTTTTATAATTGAAAGTCGCTTACGTGAGATCATGAAGATTCCTGTTTTTCATGATGATCAACACGGTACAGCGATCATTGTTGCTGCGGGTGTTCTCAATGCTTTGACTTTAACAGGGCGCGATATGCAAAATACGCGACTGGTCTGTAATGGCGCTGGTTCTGCGGGAATTGCTTGTATTGAATTAATCAAAGCGATGGGTTTTCGATCTGAGAATATCATATTATGTGATACGAAGGGTGTTGTCTATGAAGGTCGTGAGGAGGGGATGAATCAGTGGAAATCTGCGCATGCTGTGCGAACGGATAAACGCACTCTTGCTGAAGCAATGGAAGGTGCTGATGTGTTTTTCGGGGTTTCTGCTAAAGGTGCACTTACTCCTGAGATGGTAAAATCGATGGCGCCTCAACCAATCATTTTTGCTATGGCCAATCCCGATCCAGAAATTACACCGGAAGAGGTTATGCAAGTGCGTGATGATGCCATTGTAGCAACAGGTCGTTCGGATTATCCAAATCAGATTAATAATGTTCTTTGCTTTCCTTATATATTTCGTGGTGCGCTTGATGTACGTGCGACGGTCATTAACGAAGATATGAAAATTGCTGGAGCAAGGGCTCTTGCAGATTTGGCTCATGAGGAAGTACCTGATAGTGTTGCAGAAGCTTATCGTGGAAAGCGATTAAAATTTGGTCGAAATTATATCATTCCTGTTCCTTTTGATCCGCGTTTGTTTACTGTTGTTTCTATGGCGGTGGCAAAAGCAGCAATGGAAAGCGGTGTAGCACAAAAGCACATTGATGACTTAGAAGCTTATGAACGTGATTTGAATGCGAGACGTGATCCTATTTCCTCTATAATGCGTGGTGTTTACAATCATGTTCGTCAAGCACCGAAACAAATTGTTTTTGCAGAGGGTGAAGAAGAGCAAGTTATGCGGGCTGCTGTTTCCTATGTTCATCAAAAACTAGGAAAAGCAATTTTAATTGGTCGTGAAGAGCAAGTCAAGGAAACAGCTTCTGTTGCTGGTATTGATCTTGAACGTGAAGGTATTTCTGTTATGAATGCCAAACTCTCCTGTCGCACAGATGCTTATACGAATTATCTTTACCAAAAAATGCAACGCCAAGGCTGGTTGTTACGTGATTGTCATCGTCGCATCAATAATGATCGCAATTATTTTGCTGCTTGTATGGTGGCATTGGGGGATGCTGATGCAATGGTTACAGGAGTAACACGCAATTATGAAACAGCATTGATTGATATACGCCGCGTGATTGGTGAAAAACCAAAGGAGCGGTTGATTGGTATCTCCATGGCCATTTGTCGTGGGCGCACTGTATTTATTGCAGATACAGCTATTTATGAGAGTCCCAATGCTGAGGAACTTGCTGATATAGCAGAACAGACAGCTTCTTTTGTTTGTGGATTGGGATATCAACCGCGGGTAGCTTTTGTAGCATTCTCTACTTTTGGCTATATGAAAGGACCGGTTGCACATCATATTCAAGATGCTGTTCATATTTTGCAAGAACGTAAGGTTAGCTTTGAATTTGATGGAGAAATGAGTGCTGATGTGGCACTCAATTCGAAATTGATGCAGCAATATCCTTTTATGGGATTAAAGGAGCCTGCTAACATTTTAGTGATGCCTGGATATCATGCGTCTTCTATTGCGAGCAAAATGTTACAAGAGCTTGGTGAAGCAACAATTATTGGCCCTATTTTGATTGGATTAGAAAAATCTGTCCAGATTGTACCGTTTAGTGGAAATGATACGGATGTTGTCAATATCGCAATGCTTGCTGCTTATCATGCGAGAAAACTGTAAAAAAACAAAGGCCCATGATATTTCAGGTTTTTTTTGAAAATAAAGAAACAATCTTTTAGGATGGTTGTATCTGACTCTGAGTATCTTTTTGTTCTTCAGCAAGTCGCTTTTGAAACAGAGCAGCAAAATCAATCGGATCAATCCACAAAGGTGGAAAACCACCATTTTGGGTGGCGTCAGAGATGATTTGCCGCGCAAATGGAAATAAAAGACGGGGACATTCGATAAAAACGAGAGGCATTACGTGTTCTTGTGGAATATTTTTAATATGGAAAACCCCACCGTAAATGAGTTCTACATGAAACAACGTTTCAGCGTCATCATTCGCTTTGACTGAGAGCGACAGGACGACATCATAATTATCATCACCAATTGGATTAGCGTTAACATTAATGTTAATATCGATTTGCGGTGCCTTTTCACGTGGACGCAGTGAGTGAGGAGCACGTGGATTTTCAAATGAAAAATCTTTTAAATATTGGGTTAATACAGAAAAAATTGGCTCTCCACCGTTGTTATTCATTTCACTTTCGGCCATATTAGGAACCTCTCATCATCATTGTGTGTATTTCTATTTTTGATCTAAAGATCAAGCTGGTTATCACGCTTCGCAAAAGGTTGCAAGAAATCGCCTTCTTATCTTGGATTATTTTTAAAGTCAGTTACAGATTTTTTGGCATTTCAAGGATTATCGTCATTTTTACGCCATGGAGATTCCATGGCATCATGAATTTTGTAGTCTTCTGCTTTAAGATCAATTATTTTTTCAGAATCATTTTGGGCGGTGGTATTGTTTTTAGTGTGAGTGTTTATTTTATTACTAAGTGATGAAAACAAATGCCAGACGACAGTACGGACTGGTTTAATAAGGAGTAATATTCCTAAGACATCGCTTACAAAACCTGGAAGAATAAGCAAAAACGCACCAAGAGTGATGAAGGCATCATCCATTATATGATTTTTTAGTGTATGTCCTTGGGTAAATTCACGTTGTATATTTTTAAAAAGATTAAGCCCTTGAATTCGCAACAAAGTAATTCCTATTATTGTTGTGAGAATAACCAAACTTAAAGTTGCTAAAATTCCAATTTCTTTCCCAACAAAAATAAAACCGGCGATTTCGATCAAGAAAGCACTGATGAGAAGGAGGATAAAAAAGCGAGGATTGATAGAATAAAACTTTATCACATGAAAATTCCCTTCTCGATGTTTGGGATAGAAAACTATAGAGCTATTTTTTAAAATATGAATGAATTAAGGGTTACAAAAATATTTGAAGAGTAAATTCCCTATTTTACTTATTTATTTATAAATGATATTGACTGCAATGTTTATTACAGATCATCTTAGATTTGGAGATTAACAACGCCCATGGAATTTGACATTATACTTGTCGTCGCTCTTGTTATTATGGTTGTCGTTTTTGTGCAACTCCGTAATGTATTAGGAAAACGGATTGGTTTTGAAAAGCCTCCCTTTGATCCTTATTCTCGAAATTCTAAAAAACAGCTTGAAAAAGAAACGGCTGATAATGCTGTTTCGTTCCCTCATCAGGGCAATTCACAAAAGAGTGTTTTTGATGAAATTGATGCGATTTCACCAGAGGGCAGTGCACTGAATAAAGGTTTACGGGCACTCTATCAGAATGATCCTCATTTTTCTCCTCATTTTTTTATAAAGGGTGCTCAAGTTGCTTATGAGATGATTGTAACAGCTTTTGCCAAAGGTGATCGTGATCAACTTAAAAAGTTGCTTTCTCAGGATGTTTTTGAGAGGTTTTGTGCAGCTATTGAGCAACGCGAAAAAAACAATGAAAAAATCCAGTTTACTTTTGTTGGAATTAATAAGATCGAGTTTATCGCAGCAGAAATACAAGAAAAGGAACAATTTTTGACTGTGCGAATTGTGAGTGAAATGATTTCTATGACCTATAATGAGAAGGGAGAGTCTATAGACGGTGATCCTGATGCTATTGTAGAAATTAAGGATATTTGGACGTTTGTACGCAATAGCCTTTCATCTGATCCAAATTGGAAGCTTTTTGCAACAGAAGATGAAAATTAAGATCTCCTTTTTCTATGAAATCATATAAATCAGATTTATAAGAGATTGAAGATTGAAATGTCCACGAATCAACGGAGACAAAAAAGGGATTTATTGGCTTCAAAAGATCGTTTTTTATGGGAGATGGTGTGTCGTACCACAATACCACTGCATAATAATAATAAGCCTTATTCTTTTCTTACAAAAGAGACTGAAAATATCGATAATAAAAAACAGCAGGGAACGCCATTGGTTTTGTTTTCTCAAGGAAATCAACAGAAACCAACAATGGTGGAAAGAGAAAAGGCGACAGTTACACAAGCACATAAAGTTCATTTCTTTGATCGTGTTGTACACCATAAACTTGCCAAAGGTCATTACCCACTTGAAGCGCGTCTTGATCTTCACGGTTATATGCAAGAAGAAGCTTATTTTTTCTTAAAAAAATTTCTACAATCATCTCAACGAAGTAGATTGCGTTATGTCCTTGTGATTACAGGAAAAGGCAGAATTCCTGGAAGTGATGGTGTTTTATATAGGTTGGTTCCTCATTGGTTATCAACACCAGCTTTTCGATATTATGTTCACGCATTTGAGTATGCGGCCCGCCATCATGGTGGTAGAGGAGCACTTTATATTTGGTTGCGCCGCTTTGTGATGAGGAAAGAGGGATGATATTGTTTGAATTATTTCAGATTTAATATTGGTTTATCAGGTTAGTATTTTGCAAGCTATATTTTTTAGAAAGGATGTAAGAGCGAAAGGTTTTGTCATGATATTGACGCTATTGCTTCCAATTTTTACAGACAGTGATTCTGCTTAAAGCACTATAGAAATTGTAAGAGATTCTAATTTTAAGTAATTAAATTTTTATTCTCTGGCTTTGTTTTTCCTTTGAGGCGTGCACAGTAATAAAGGTTTGTCACCATTATTGGGGTTTATAAAATAATAAACCATAACCAGCACATTGTCTCTCTTCTTGCATAAAGGTGTTTCCTAAGGGTTATCTTTATTACCCGTTTTATTTTCAAAAAATTCTTGCGGTTTAAAGCTATAGGTTGTTGAACAAAATTCACATGTTACTGAAATATATTCGTTTTTAACCATTTTGTTCTGTTCATCAGTAGGAAAGTCGTCCAGAATTCCTTTAATTTTTTCGCGCGAACAAGAACATCGATCCACACAAGAAAAGGGATGAAAAACCCTAACACCGTGTTCGTGAAAAAGACGGAACAAAAGTTGCTTACTACCGACTTGGGGATCTGTCAATTCTGTACCTTCAATGGTTGCCGTCAATGCCTTCGCTTCTTGCCATTGATTTTCCAATTGCGCACGAGTTTTTGTTTCTTCTGTTTTTTTGTCAGGTTCATCTATTTTATGATGAGAGGATGCTTTGGGCAAAAATTGAGTCAAAATACCTCCTGCTCGCCACCTTTTTTGGGGTTTTCCTTGTTGGTCACGATTAATTAATATAGCGACGGCTAAACAGATGTTGGTGGGAATTTGTTCTGATTGATCAAAATACATATGGGAAGCTTCCTGTAAATTTGACCCATCTAGTGGTACTATCCCCTGATAGGGCTGCGTGTGGGGACCTTGATAGATAGTGAAGGCTAAAGTGCCTTTTCCAAGAAGTGTTTCTGAAGATATTTGATCATTGACCATTGCTTGATTTAACTTTTCTTTATCAAAACGAGCATAACCACGGAGGCTGGAAGGAGGAGAGAAGTCGCACACCAGCATGTTAACGGGCCCATTAGAATGGGTTTGTAAAATAAATTTGTCCTTAAGCTTCAGGGAAGTTCCAAGAAGAACGGTCAAAACTAATGCCTCTGCTAAAAGGTAAGAAACCGGTTCAGGATATTGATGCCTTGTGAGAATAGAATTTAAAGTTTCCCCAAGTTGTACAATACGTCCGCGGATATCAAGTTCTTCAACTTGAAAGGGAATAACAGTATCATCTTCACTTAAATAAATGTTGGTGAGAGAGGTTTCATCTGAGGCTCGTTCGCTCATATTTTTGCCTTTTATATGATTTGCTTTTGCAGGTTATTGTGGAGAGAAAAATGCATCTTGTAAATACTAGGCAAGAATTGCTTTTGGGATATAAAGACGGTTTTCAGCTTCATCAAAACAACAGAATATGATCCATTTATTACAGGATCAACAACTTCTTTACTAGGATGAGTGGGAAAACAATGCGCGAAAAGAGCATAGAGTTCGGATCATTTCACTAAAGCGTCCTTTATTTATAAGGCTGCAAAATAGAATGACTGCGGGCACAAAATTCTTGTCTCCTTGAAACCCATGTATTGATCATAATCTAATCAATATCTTTAGCAGCTTTGGGGAGATTATAGGTCAAAATAAATGAGCCCGTTGTTTACCTGTCCAGTGTATAAGTTTTTCTTGTGGGGGGGCAATATGTAGATAAAAGTCAAAAAGAGCAGCTGCTTTAATCAGGGAATGAAGTATATGATTGTCATTTTTCATCCAAGCGAATATTTTTGCTTACAGCAGTCCATGATGTTCTTTGTAAGTAGGATATTTACTAAAACTTGGCACGCTATGTATCATCTATAAGGGTATTGATGACAGGAATTTATGTGTCTTGTTGCCTGTAAAGTGAAGATATTCACAAAACGCGTTAAAACGCATGCTGTATCGGCTATGGTTTTATTATAATCAAGTTTTTACCTCTGAACTTGTTAGCATGAACGTGTTTTCACCAAAGCTGGTGTGTGCTTATATCGAATGAGATATGGGGTTGTGTGGACGGTTTTTCAAAAGCCATCATTAGTGTTTTACTCACAAAAGGTTTTAAACTTTATTTCTGCTTTGCAGGAAATGCTTTGAGAGCTTTTGTATAGTCAATAATAGCGTGGTTAAAACGGATAAATCGGTGAAATGGCGAAAAACATTTGTTATGTTTATAATCCTTGCCTTTTTTTATTTGTTCGTGAAAGAGACGCAATTGCTTTTTCAATACGATACAAGCTTTCCTCTACTTCTTCTTCTTTTATGATAAGGGGAGGCAATAAGCGCACTACATTGTTGTTGGCACCAACGCTGAGAACATATTCTTTTTCCAAGGCATTGACGACAGCATTGGAGGGAACAACACACTGAATACCTATCATAAGGCCAACACTCTGAATTGAGCAGATAATATCAGGATAGATATTAAGAATGTCCGAAAGTCCACTTTTTAGCTTATCCCCCATCTGTTGGACATGGTGGAGAAAGCTTGGTTCTAATATAATATCGAGAACACTGTTGCTTACAGCCATCCCAAGAAGATTTCCTCCAAAGGTTGATCCATGAGTTCCTGGTGTCATACTTTTTGCTGCTTCATTTGTTGCAAGACAAGCACCTAATGGAAAACCACCACCCAGCCCTTTTGCGAGGGTAAGAATATCAGGTTTGATCTCACTCCACGCATAAGCAAAAAACTTTCCTGTTCGTCCAATACCTGTTTGGACTTCATCCAAAATTAAGAACAGATTATTCTCATCACATATTTTGCGCAAAAATTTTAAATATTCAGGAGAAACTATTCGGATTCCTCCTTCTCCTTGAATGGGTTCAATAAGAATGGCTGCGGTATTTTTATTAATAACGTTACGCAAAGCACTTTTATCACAAAAAGGAATTTGAATAAATCCACTAGTTTTGGGGCCAAAGCCTTCAAGATATTTTTCTTGTCCTGTAGCAGCAAGCGTTGCAAGTGTGCGTCCATGAAAGGCGCCTTCAAAAGCAATAATTTCAACGCGTGTTGGATGACCAGATGCATAATGCGCATGACGAGCAGTTTTGAATGCACATTCAAGTGCTTCAGCACCAGAATTGCAGAAAAAGACCTTATCAGCAAAACTGTTTGCACAAAGTCGTGCGGCAAGAGCTTCTTGTTCAGGAGATTGAAAAAGATTGGAAATATGCCAAAGTTTTTCAGCTTGTATTTTGAGGGTCTCGACCAACTTTGGATGTGCGTACCCTAATGCATTGACACCAATGCCAGATGTCATATCAAGATAAAGCTCTCCTTTATCGGAAGTCAGCCATATACCATTACCTTTTTTGAAATGTAAATTACGTCGAGCAAAGCATTTGTAAAGTGGCTGGATAGTCGTAGTGCCCATCATTGTTTCCTTTATCTTTTAAATTGTGCCATACAATAAACAAAACAAATCAGCAAATAAAGCAGTGTTACAGTTTTGGATAGAGTGTAATCAGCTTTTCATTTTGGCAAAAAACAATGAAGGTTTTGCAAGAAACATTTAGAGGGAAAAGTCTTAAGCAAATATGAGCGTTTGACCTATATTTGATTCGCAAGTTGGGGAAAACATGCGAAATAAGCTCTTCAAGAGGGCAAAGGCTCTTGTCAGAGAGTCAGTGCATATTGTAATTTGAATCTGTAAATAAGCTGTTGTTTTAGTTTTAAGTTCCATAGGTTGAATGAGTATTTGTGCTTAAGTGAGGTATAGTTTTTTCATTCAGCCCATTGAACACATTATTCAAACATTTAAAGATGCAAAGGAATGCATCTTAATGAGGTGATCAGAATGGAGTGCTGATATGGGTTGGACATATGAACGCGTTGAACTTCTTAAAAAGTTGTGGAGTGAGGGATTAAGTGCAAGTCAGATTGCAACCCAATTAGGGGGTGTCAGCAGGAATGCTGTGATCGGTAAAGTGCACCGGTTAAAGTTACCAGGACGTGGTAAGACAGCACAAGGTGTAACGCGTGCCCAAAAGACACCTGCTAGTTCATCGTCTCCGCGTACGCGTCGCACACCATCGACTGTATTACCAACAAATCCTGCATCTTGTAGTATTGAAGAGACCGCTTTAAAGGTGGAATTTGTAGCAGAGGATGTGAGAGAAATTGATCTGTCTGCACAATCAAATGTCGTTGTGCCTATATCACGTCAACTTAATCTTTTACAATTGAGTGAAAATACATGTAGATGGCCAGTTGGAGATCCTTTGTCATCAGATTTTCATTTTTGTGGGGCCGACTCTGGTGAAAATGGTCCTTATTGTGCTTTTCATGCAAAGATAGCATTTCAACCAGTTTCTGAAAGACGACGGATAAGAGTGTAGTATTTGCGCTCTTAAGTTTCATCTTTAAGAGATAATCTGCTAAGAGAGATATTTTAGAAGATAAAACTTTTAGTAAACCAAGGAATTTTTTCATCAGAAAATATTCGTGTTTTGTTTTGTGTGTTTTTGAATGAAATTCTGCCTCTATAAAGAACAGTATCATTTGTTTATTGACGTGCTTGTTTTAAAGAGATGTCTTTCTTTTTTCAGACAGTTTTTTACATATTGCTTCTTATCATGACATGTAAGTAAGCCTTTTTGAGGATTCTGCATAGGGGGAGTTGAAATAAGAAAATCCAATTGTGTTCTCATTCAATATGGAAAAAAGACAGATTATCTTTATGAATCAACACATTGCTGTCTGATAGATTTTCTGTCATTATAGCCTTTTCGATTTTTGGCAGGATTTTTTTCTGATAAATTTGCCATGTTAAAGGGCCAATATATTTAGCAATAATAATGCTTTCTTTGTTCAAAAGAAAAATCTCTGGTGGTCCAGAAACCCCCCAATTAATAGCTGTATGTCCTGAGGCATCAAAGCCAATAACTTTAAAAGGATTGCCAAAATTTCTCAGAAAACGTTGGGCGTTCTCTTTATTATCCTTATAATTAATGCCAATAAGATCAAAACGTTGGTCTTGTGCAATTTTCATAAGAAGCGAATGCTCCTCGCGGCAGGATGAACACCACGATCCCCAGAAATTAACTAATGTTATGCGGCCTTTAAAGTGTTCTGAATTGAGAAGATGCTCTTCGTTTCCAAGGAGAGGAAGACGGATTTTAGGTGCGGGTTTTTCAGCCAATGTGTTTGGGAGCAGAGAAACACCATTGGGATGGTTGCTACTCATAAAGTGGAAGAAAAGCATAAGAAGAAGAAAAAAAAACACGAACGGTCCTAAAAAACCAAGTGAAACGGATGATGATATGCTTTTTCTAGTTTTTTGAGGAATGGTTTTCATGATATTGTTTTTTCTTAAAGAGTTCTTTTTTATTCAGCTGCTGTAGGATTTTTTTTTGGTATATAGCTTTATAAAGGATATAGCCAATAAAACACAAGAGAGAGATTGCAGAGAGCATATAGCTTAGAACAACAATTTGTTGGTGGTGAAAGGTACCAAGGAAAAAATCAATTTTCTGAGAGAGATTTCCTAAAAGTTCATTGTGCATGTTATTTAGGGCGCGCATGATGAAGAGTCCTGATATTGTGCACGACGGGCTTTTTTGATCTGAAGTATTTGAATATAACGGCGATTGATTTCGTTGCGCATAGCCATCAAATAGAGCAGAATAAACATAAAGCCGAAACAAAATATCATTGTTATCAGGGGCCATAACATAGCACGCTCGATTGTTGGTCCTCCTGAACGCAAAAGCGATGCGGATTGATGGAGTGTGTTCCACCAATTAACGGAAAATTTGATAATGGGGATATTCACAAGTCCAACGAGTGTGAGAATTGCTGTAGCACGTGTAGCTTTTGCTTGGTTATCAAAAGCGCGCGCAAGCATAACAATGGCAAGGTAGATAAAAAGTAGGATTAGAACTGATGTGAGCCGTGCATCCCACACCCACCATGTCCCCCATGTAGGGCGCCCCCAAAGTGCACCTGTCATAAGGGATAGGGCTGTAAAAATTGCTCCAATGGGTGCACCACATTTGAGTGCCACATCAGCAAGATGAAGCCTCCACATCAAACTTCCCAAAGCAGCAGCACTTATTATGAGATAACAAAATGTAGAGAGCCACGCGAATGGGACATGAATATACATAATCTTGACTGTAATCCCCTGCTGATAATCATCAGGTGAATGCATAATCAGAATAAGTCCTAAGATAAGAAGACACAATGTTATACCAGTTAACCAAGGTAAAACGGTACTGCTTATTTTCATAAAACGGACTAAACTTTTAGGAAGTACCCCTATTTTATGTGTGTGAGCTGCTTCATTCATGAGTTTTATAATAGGCAGAGTTTCGCTATGCGGCAATCATCTTTTATTATTCTGATAAAAGTTTGAGTGTTATCGCTGCAACAAAAGAGCTAAAAAGACTCAAAAGCAGTGAAAAAGCAATAAGAAGAGTCAAAGAGGTCAAAAAAGAGACATTTTGGTTTGTTGGAGCTGTAGCAGCAGAAACACCAAAGATCATGATTGGAATGATCCACGGTAAGATGATAATAAAAATGAGGAGAGTGCTGTGTAACAATGACGTTGCAAGGGCAGCTCCTATAGCACCAATAAAAATAATGGCAGGTGTTCCGCATAAGAGGGTGAGTATTGTTGTAAAAGTTATCGTGGCATCCAAATGGAGCATGAATGCTAAAACAGGAGTCGCAAAAATAAGGGGGAGCATTGTTCCTACCCAATGGGCAAGGCATTTGATAAAGACAATCAGTGTGAAGCTTTGTCTTTGTCCAGCAAGGATGAATTGGTCGAGATTTCCATCATCGTGATCGGTTTGAAAAAGTTTGTTCAGATTGAGAAGTCCTGCGAAAAGGGCTCCAAACCATAATATGCCTGGGCCTATTTGTGTGAGAACTTGAGAATCTGGTCCAATGGCGAAGGGGGTGACCATAATAATAGCGATAAAAAACAAAAGTCCTGTTAACGAAGAAGCTTGTGGTGTTAAAGCGAGTTTAAGATCACGCAAAAACAGTGCTTTCATGCTCTTTTTTCCTGTGGAGATGAGAATTTTTCCAAAGAGATCTTATAGTTTTCTGAAATGCCGAGGGGATGATGGGTTGCAGCGATAATCATACCGCCTTGATTGAGATGGCGTTGAAAAATATTGGCAAGCAGAATTTGAGAATGGCCATCAACTCCCGATATTGGTTCATCTAAAATCCAAATAGGACGATAAGAAAGCAAAAGGCGAGCAATAGCTACACGCCTTTTTTGCCCCGTTGACAGAATATGGAAGGGTAAGTGTTCAAGATCAGAAAAATGAATGTCAGCAAGGGCTTCATGTGGATAGCGTAAATGTTGCCCATAAAATGTTGCCCAAAATTGCAAATTATCGATGACGGATAAGGAAGGTTTCATGGCATTTTGAGGACCAAGATAATGACACGCAGTTGCTACCGGATATGTTTGTTCATGGTCTTTAAGGATTACTTGGCCTTTAGCGGCTTCAAGAAGACCAGCGATGATTCGTAGTAATGTGGATTTTCCAATTCCGTTTGGACCTGTGATTGTCATAAGTTGGTGTGGGAGTAAACAAAAAGAAAGTTCTTGAAACAGAACTTCTTCATTTCTGTGAGCTGCTAAATTTTCACCCGATAACACCATGTAATTGCCTGTTTTTATTTTGTTTCTATAACCTTTATTGCATTATAGGATAAAAAACATGTTTTTTATGCAATTGTATCTAGAATAGTTCTAGAAATAATTCTATAAGCGATGTGTTACATCAATATCTGGTGTAGAATGTTTTTTTGACGCTGATTTCCGAATTTACCGAGAGAATAGAAAGGTGAAGGGGGAAATGGATGGCGGAGGTAGTTATGTCTGCGCTCAAGCTGCGGCCTTGATTCGTAGTTTGGTTGTTCATTCCAGGAAATTGGGTGGTTTGTAGTATGAGGGTAGGCAGTCATGTCTCAAATTGATAGTTTTAATTGTCGCAGAATTTTAGATGTTTGTGGCCAGAAATACACTTATTATAGTTTGATCGAAGCGGAAAAAAATGGGCTCGAGGGTGTTTCTCGTTTGCCGTTTTCGATGAAGGTTATTCTTGAAAATTTATTACGATTTGAAGACGGACGCACGGTTAAGAAGGAGGATATTTTAAACGTTGCTAAATGGTTAAATGACAAAGGCAGTGCTGATGCAGAAATTGCTTACCGTCCCGCGCGTGTTCTCATGCAAGATTTCACAGGTGTTCCTGCAGTTGTTGATTTTTCTGCAATGCGCGATGCTATGGTGAAACTTGGAGGAAATGCCGAAAAAATCAATCCTCTCATCCCCGTTGATCTCGTTATCGACCATTCAATTATCGTTGATGATTTTGGCAATCCTATGGCTTTTAAGGAAAATGTTGATCATGAATATGAACGCAATGGTGAACGTTATCGTTTTCTGAAATGGGGGCAGCAAGCTTTTCAGAATTTTCGTGTTGTTCCTCCAGGAACGGGGATTTGTCATCAGGTTAACCTAGAATATTTAGCACAATGCGTGTGGATAAAGAATGAGGAAAAAGAGCAGACGGTTTATCCTGATACTTGTGTGGGAACTGATTCGCATACGACTATGGTGAATGGTTTGGGGGTATTGGGTTGGGGTGTTGGGGGTATTGAAGCAGAAGCGGCAATGCTAGGTCAGCCCGTTTCTATGTTGTTACCTGAAGTGATTGGTTTCCGTTTAACAGGGAGACTTAAAGAAGGTGTGACTGCTACCGATTTAGTATTGATGGTGACACAAATTCTACGCAAAAAAGGCGTTGTTGGTAAATTTGTTGAGTTTTTTGGACCCGGTCTAGAACACATGACGCTTGCTGATCGGGCAACAATTGCAAATATGGCTCCTGAATATGGAGCGACCTGTGGTTTTTTTCCCATTGATAAGGAAACAGTGCGTTATCTCAATATGACAGGGCGTGATGAGAATCGGATCACTTTAGTAGAAGCTTATTCCAAAGCACAAGGGATGTGGCATGATGAAGCCGTAGCCAATCCCGTTTTCACGGATACAATTGAATTAGATATGGAAAGTGTTGTACCTTCCATGGCCGGTCCTAAGCGTCCTGAGGGGCGTATTGCATTGGAAAGTGTTGGACGGGGTTTTGAGGGAGCATTATCTAGCGATTATAAGAGGATTGTTGGACAAAATGACCGATATCAAGTTGAGGGTGCGGAATATGATCTTGGCCACGGAGATGTGGTGATTGCCGCAATTACCTCTTGTACGAATACGTCAAATCCAAGTGTTCTTATTGCTGCCGGTCTTTTAGCACGCAATGCTGTGGCGAAAGGTCTCAAGAGCAAGCCATGGGTTAAGACTTCTCTTGCTCCTGGTTCACAAGTTGTTGAAGCTTATCTTCTCAATTCAGGTCTCCAAAAAGATTTGGATGCGTTAGGGTTTAACTTAGTGGGATTTGGATGCACAACATGTATTGGGAATTCTGGTCCTTTGTATCCAGCTATTTCTAAAACGATTAATAAAAATGGTTTAATTGCAGCTGCGGTTCTTTCAGGAAATCGTAATTTTGAAGGACGTGTTTCACCTGATGTGCAAGCAAATTATCTCGCTTCACCACCGTTAGTTGTTGCGCACGCTTTGGCAGGGACGGTGCGTAAAGATTTAACGAAGGAGCCTCTTGGAGAAGGTTCAGATGGTCAACCAGTTTATTTGAAAGATATTTGGCCCACTTCTCAAGAAATACAAGAATTTATAGAAAAGAATGTCACGCGTAAGATTTTTGCCGAAAAATATGCGGATGTGTTTAAGGGCGATGAAAATTGGCAAAAAGTTCAGGTTCCAACGGGAGCTACTTATGCTTGGGATGAACAATCGACATATGTGCGTAATCCGCCATATTTTTATAATATGCAAAAGACTCCTGATGTCTTACCAGACATTAAAGATGCACGGATTTTAGGTTTGTTTGGTGATAAAATTACGACGGATCATATTTCTCCTGCTGGTTCCATTAAGATTGATTCTCCTGCAGGAAAATATTTGATAGATCACGGAGTGAAAGTGGCTGATTTTAATCAGTATGGAACACGTCGTGGGAATCATGAAGTCATGATGCGTGGAACCTTTGCCAATATTCGCATTCGTAACTTTATGCTAGGAAAAAATGGTCGTGAAGGGGGCTATACAATTCATTACCCTTCAAGAGAAGAGCAGGCAATTTATGATGCAGCAATGGCATATAAACGGGAGGGTGTTCTGCTCGTTGTCTTTGCTGGTGTTGAATATGGTAATGGGTCATCTCGTGATTGGGCAGCGAAGGGCACCAATCTTCTTGGTGTAAAAGCAGTGATTGCTCAATCTTTTGAGCGGATTCATCGTTCTAATCTTGTTGGGATGGGAATTGTTCCCTTTGTGTTTGAAGCAGGTACAAGTTGGCAATCTTTGGGTTTAAAAGGAGATGAAAAGGTAACGATTGAAGGGGTTCATAATTTGAAACCTCGGCAAAAAACTGTAGCGACAATCACTTTTTCTGATGGAACGGTAAAAACAGTGCCATTATTATGCCGTGTTGATACTGAAGATGAGTTGGATTATTTGCATCATGGCGGAATTTTGCAATATGTTTTGCGTAATCTAGCAGTTTGAACCATATTTGTTCATTGAGAAGCGTCCTTAAATATGAAGATGGATGTCAGAGAGTTTGGCTTTGTTTTTTATGCCACTCTTTGAAAATTTGATTGACGTTTGTTTGAAGATTGCGTTATAAGCCGTGCAGTTATCAGCAGATTTATGATATTGCTGAGATGAGATTTATTTTGATTGGTAGAGATGTCATTGAGATTGTTTCTATCTGATGCGTTGAAAGAGAGAGATATTTATGGCGAATACACCTTCCGCTCGAAAGGCAGTGCGCAAAGTTGCAGCACGCACACAGGTTAACAAGGCCCGCCGTTCACGCGTTCGTACTTTTATGCGTAAGTTTGATGATGCTTTAGCTGGGGGCGATAAGGCTTCTGCAGAAAGAGCATTTAAGAATTTTGAACCTGAAATTATGCGTGCGGTTTCCAAAGGGATTTTTCACAAAAATACTGCTGCACGAAAAGTATCGCGTTTAGCGAAACGTTTGAAGGCTCTCAGCGTTTAAGCTTTTTCCATTTTATTGAGAAATGAAACCAGCATTTATTTGGATGCTGGTTTTTGTTTGTTTTCTGAAAAGACTCTCTTTTAAGGAAAGGAATCAAAAACGATTCCTCTCCTAAAAAAGAAGAGAAGATTTAGAGACTTTATATGGTTATCCACAAGCTTTGTGGATTTTTGCAGAGTCTTTTTTGTCAAGCATTTTTATTTTTTTTTTTTAATCTGAAAAGATTCTTTAATTATTGGTAAATTAAAAGAAAAAAAATGAATTGAATCAATTATTTTCCCCATTTCTCGTTTATAGAAGCAGGTTTATGTCGGCTTTTTAGAAGCTTTTGATTTGATTTTGACCTCTTGCATTTTACCTCTGCTGTTTTGTATGGTTCTTACGGAGACTAAAAGCATATAGGGGTTACATCAGCTTATTATCCTATGTTGCGTTGAGTATAAAATGCTTTGGTTTAGGCTATTGTGAGCTCTCATGTTGGAGAGGCTTTCTGACGGGTTTATTAGTTTTCTTGATTGGTATGTTTGCTATTTAAGAAGAGTGGGTCATATCGTGAATACAAGTAAATCTTAATTGGTCATCTTTTTTGGTGGAGTTGTATAAAGCTGTCCTAGGGGAGGATGAGTAGTCTTATTTGGGGTCGGGCGTTTTGCTTTCGCTAAGTTAATTTTTAGCTGTTTGGTAGGACAAATTTTTATTTTTATCAGGATGAAAGATGGTGGATAAATTGAACTCTAAAGCTAGTTCCTTTAAAAGGGGGTTTCGGTGAATATCCTGTCGGCAGAAAAAATAATAAAGAGTAAGATAACGGGGAGTGATGGGGAAGTTTGTAGAAGTGTTTGTGTAGAGCCTTCTATTATTTCAGAGGAGGAAGGGGCGGCAGCTTTCGCGCGCGTGATGGCGCAATTAAAGGCGCAGGTTGGTATGGAAGCTTATACGAGCTGGTTTGGACGTGTGAAGCTTGCTGAATATAGCCGTAATCTTGTAAAACTTTCTGTTCCGACAGCATTTTTGCGTTCATGGATTAGTAATCATTATGGTTCTCTTTTGACCAATTTATGGAAACAAGAGAATTCGGCGATTCTTCGCGTCGAGATTATCGTTCGGGGTATGAAACGTGTTTCAACAGGTGTGGTCTGTAGAACAAATGCAGCTCCTGTTGTTCTGGAAGAGCAGGCAACGGCGTCTTTCGTTGAGGGGTATACAGAGTATTCAGTAAAGAATGCTCAAGCGGGAGTTTTAGGTTCACCACTTGATTCACGCTATACTTTTGAGAGTTTTGTAGAGGGTTCTTCTAATCGTGTTGCTTTAGCAGCAGCACGTTCGATTGCGGAAGGTCATAAAAGTGCGTTACGATTTAATCCTCTTTTTATTCACGCATCGGTTGGTTTAGGGAAAACACATTTGCTTCAAGCTATTGCATCTGCAGCGTTGAAGCGTTTAACATCTGCGCGGGTTATTTATTTGACCGCTGAATATTTTATGTGGCGTTTTGCGACAGCTATTCGTGATAATGATGCTCTTTCTTTTAAAGAGCAGCTTCGTGATATCGATCTTCTTATTATTGATGATATGCAGTTTTTGCAGGGAAAGTCGATTCAGCATGAATTTTGCCATTTGCTTAATATGTTGCTTGACAGTGCAAAACAAGTTGTTGTGGCAGCAGATCGTCCACCAGCAGAATTAGAATCGCTTGATCTTCGAGTCCGCTCTCGTCTTCAGGGAGGGGTTGCCCTTGAAATTGAAGCGCCCGATTATGAAATGCGTTTGAAAATGTTGTACCAGCGGTTACAATTGGCGCAACAAGATGATCATATGATCTCAATTTCTGATG
The DNA here is from genome assembly GCF_902825225.1 of Bartonella vinsonii subsp. berkhoffii ATCC 51672. Classification (GTDB taxonomy): domain Bacteria; phylum Pseudomonadota; class Alphaproteobacteria; order Rhizobiales; family Rhizobiaceae; genus Bartonella; species Bartonella berkhoffii. The sequence continues at coordinate 45,433 of NZ_CADEAK010000001.1, read as the reverse complement.
ATATTCTAGAGTATATAGCGAAAACGGTTTCAGGGTCGGGACGTGATATTGAAGGAGCATTTAATCAGTTATTGTTCCGTCAGTCTTTCGAATCTGATTTATCTTTAGAACGGATTGGTGAATTATTAGGCCACTTGACACGTTCTGGTGAACCTAAGCGTATCCGGATCGAAGAGATTCAACGTACAGTTGCGCGGCATTATAATGTTTCTAAACAGGATTTATTATCCAATCGTCGGACACGTACAGTCGTAAAACCGCGACAAGTTGCGATGTATTTAGCAAAAATGTTGACGCCTCGCTCCTTACCAGAAATTGGGCGTCGTTTTGGTGGGCGTGATCATACAACAGTTTTACATGCTGTACGTAAAATTGAAGATTTGGTTTGTGGAGATCAGACATTAGCTAAAGAACTTGAATTGCTTAAGCGGTTGATTGGAGAGCAAGCTGCATAACAGTCTTTCCTTTTTAAAGTGCGCGTAGAGGACTTATAAAGAAGTGCTATTTTTTGTTTATACAGTCGTTACTTGCTATTTTAAGAGAGGTTGAATAGAATTCGATAGGTGATTCTTAAGGGGATAGGTTATTTCTAATCTAGAGAATTTCTATGGTTTTTTGTAAATTGTAACGGGGATTTTATGCGTATTACAGTGGATCGCAGTCAATTTCTCAAATCTCTAGGTCGTATTCACCGTGTGGTGGAGCGTCGTAATACTGTTCCTATTCTATCGAATGTATTAATTGATGTAGATAATGGTACTGTGCAGTTAAAAGCAACCGATCTTGATTTAGAGATTACAGAATCTTTTATAGTCAATGTGGAAGAGGCTGGAGCAATAACTGTTCCAGCACATTTGTTGTATGATATCGTTCGAAAATTTTCTTACAGTAGTGAAATTGTTTTATCCGTTAATGAGAATCAAGCAAGCACGATGTCCGTTGTTTCGGGTTGTGCACATTTTCAGCTTCAGTGTCTTCCAAAGATAGATTTTCCAGAGTCACTTCCGGGTCAATTTGGTTATCGTTTTTTCCTATCAGCATCAGGCTTAAAACATTTACTGGATTGTACGCAATTTGCTATTTCTACTGAAGAAACCCGTTATTATCTTAATGGCATTTATTTTCATATTGTTAATGATGGTGTTTTGAAGCTACGTTTAGTTGCGACTGATGGACATCGTTTGGCACAAGTTGATATGGAGGCACCTTCGAGTATTGATGGTATGCCGGGTGTCATTATTCCTCGTAAAACTGTAGGAGAGTTGCAAAAGCTGCTCTCAGAAGAAATCGAGGGTGAGGTCTGTGTAGAGCTCTCAGAGACAAAGATTCGTTTTTCTGTAGGTTCTGTAGTTTTGACATCAAAGTTAATTGATGGAACATTTCCGGATTATCAACGTGTTATCCCTCTTGGGAATGATAAAAAATTGGTTGTTAACAGGCAGGATTTTTCTTCTGCGGTTGATCGTGTTTCAACAATTTCAAGTGATCGTGGACGTGCAGTAAAGTTAACGATTGAGCAGGGACAATTGAGGCTTGTTGTTAATAATCCTGATTCGGGAAGTGCAGAAGATCAGTTAGCAGCAACTTATACATCTGATCCGCTTGAGATAGGGTTTAATTCACGTTATCTTTTGGACATTGCTGGACAACTTTCGAGTGATGAGATGGTTTTTATGTTGGCCGATGCTGTAGCTCCTGCTCTGATTCGCGATAAGGATGATGAAGCTGCGCTTTATGTGCTGATGCCCATTCGCGTTTAGGGACGATTGTTTTGCAATGCATAGCTGGTCATGTGCACAAAGTGGCAGTGAGACAGCTAAAGCTTGTGCGTTATCGCAATTATCCTTCTTTTAATATTCATTTTTCAGGTCAACATGTGATTTTTACTGGCCATAATGGTGCTGGTAAGACGAACCTTTTAGAAGCGTTATCTTTTCTCTCTCCTGGTCGTGGTTTGCGGCGTGCGGCTTATTCTGATGTGAGCTTTGCAGACGGTGGGGGTGAAGGATTTGTTGTATTTGCACGTCTTGAATGTGCTCTTTATGGCGAAGTGAATATTGGTACAGCTTTAGAAGTTGGTGGCAACGGTCGAAAAGTCCATATTAATGGTGTGAATGAGACAAGTGATTGCCTGACGGATTATTGTCATATTAGCATTTTGACTCCTTCTATGGATGGGCTTTTTACAGGTCCTTCGCTTGAGCGCCGTCGTTTTTTGGATCGTATGGTTTTGGCGATTGATCCTTTGCATAGTTGCCGCATAGCAGATTATGATAAGGCTATGCGTGCACGTAATCGTTTGTTTTTGGATGGAAATGAAGATTTTGCTTGGTTTGATGCTTTAGAAAAGCAAATGGCAGAGCTGGCAGCGGCTATTGCTGCAGCACGTATCGATGTTATTCGCCTTTTAAATGATATGTTTGCACAAACGCCTTCTCAAATACCTTTTCCACGGGCTTTTTTGCAAATTGATGGTTTTTTAGAAATGGCTCTTGATAAGATATCAGCGGTTGAGGTTGAAGAGCAATTTTATGGGCGGCTGCGGCATAACCGTGCAAGAGATCGTGCTGCTGGGCGGACATTGGAAGGACCACATCGTACAGATTTGCAGGTTTTTTATGCTGATAAAAATATGGCTGCAGCATCTTGTTCAACAGGTGAACAAAAAGCTCTTCTAACGGGTTTGGTTTTGTGTCATGCGCGTTTAACAGGCATGATGTCAGATAAGATTCCCATTCTTCTTCTTGATGAAATGGCTGCACATCTTGATCCTCATCGGCGTGCTGCTTTATTTGATATTCTCGATGACTTAGGCGGACAAACATTTATGACAGGAACGGATCGCATTTTATTTGATGCCTTAAAAGGACGAGCAGAATTTTTTGAGATTAAGGATGGAGCTTTATTGCAGTAGAAAATATGTTCATTTTTTAAATAGGGTGATGGTCGAGAAGAAGAGGCTTACTATGTCTACAATTATAACAGTTTTAAATGGTCCTAATTTAAATTTTCTGGGTCAACGAGAGCCAGAAATTTACGGAACTGAGACTCTAGAAGATATTAAAAAATTTTGCAGCGAATGGGCAAAAAATGCTGGTGTAATAGTGCATTTTCATCAAAGTAACTGTGAAGGTCAATTGGTAGAATGGATACAGAGAGCCATTGGAGTGAGTGCTGGATTGATCATCAATCCAGCGGCTTATAGTCATACATCTGTTGCACTTCTTGACACATTAAAAATATTTTCAGGGCCAAAAGTAGAAGTTCATTTGTCTAATATTTATCAACGTGAAGCTTTTCGTCACCATTCTTATAGCGCTACAGGTGTGGATGCGGTTATTGCTGGTTGTGGGAGTGATGGTTATTGGTTTGCGCTTGAATATCTTTCTAAGAGGCTTAAATTGGCCATAAGAGGATCAAAAGTTGTATAATATGTATAATATTGATGAGAGCATTTGAATTTACTTGATAATTCTTTTTAAATAGGTAAGCATGTTATTGAGGTTTTATCGTTTTTTGATAACAACTTCTGATATGTATGATGGGGCAGGTGAAATGAGAAACTTTGTTAAACAAATAAAGATGCTCGTGATTTTAGGGATGGCGTTTCTTTTATCTGGTTGTAAATTTGATGTTATTCATCCGGCAGGGTATGTTGCGCGACAACAGCTTATTTTGATCGTTATTTGTGTTGCTGTTATGCTTTGCGTTGTAATCCCAGTGATGGTGAGTGTTGTATTTTTGGCCATTAAATATCGGGCGTCGAATACTGCAGAAGAATATTTACCTGATTGGGGGCATTCAAATAAAATTGAAGCATTTATGTGGGGTATTCCAATTGTTATTGTAACTGTTTTAGGTGCGTTGACAGCCTATTACACCTATAAGCTTGAGCCAGAAAATCCGCTTCCAGTGGAAGTCGTTGGCGAAGGGAAACCGTTGCAAGTAGATGTTGTTGCTCTTGATTGGAAATGGCTTTTTATTTACCCTGAATATAATATTGCATCGGTCAATGAGATTTATGCACCTAAAGGGCGTCAAGTTTTATTGCAATTGACGTCAGAAAGTTCTGTAAATGCTTTTTGGGTACCCAAATTGGGCACAGTTCTTTACGCTATGCCGCAGATGAATTCCAAATTACATTTGATAGCGGATGAGCAAGGGGTGTTTAAAGGAACCTCAGCAAATTACAGTGGTGATGGTTTTGCAAAGATGCGCTTTAAATGGCATTCTGTATCTCCGCAAGATTTTGAGAATTGGGTTGCTAAAGCTCGGTCTGGTGGTCAAATTCTTGATCGCGCATCTTATCGTCAGCTTTCTATTGCGCCGCGTATGGGTGATGTTGCTGCGAAGGAAAAGGATGCTGAAGTACGTTATTTTTCTTCCGTTGAGAGCCGGCTTTATTACCGGATTGTCAATCGATGTGTTGATGAAAATACCGTATGTAATGAAGACTTAATGAAGCGTGCTGCGGCTCAGTCACTTTGGGGTGCCCTTTGTTCTGTTTTTGATCCTGGTGTTATTTAGGGCATCAATCGAGAAAGGACCTTTTTAAAAGAAGGTTTCTTTTAACTGAAATTCATTTGATATGGGTTGAGAAATGTTTGGAAGACTTACAGATCCTACAGCTGGTGCTTTTCATGCACTTGCACATGAGCCAATCGTTTTATACACATGTATTGCGATTGTTTTGGGAGGTTTAATTGCTGTTATTGCTTTAACAGTACTTGGATGGTGGGGAGTTTTATGGCGAAATTGGATCACAACAGTTGATCATAAACGCATCGGTATTATGTACATTGTTCTCGGTATTATCATGCTTGTTCGTGGTTTTGCTGATGCAATTATGATGCGAACACATCAGGCTATGGCGCTTGGCAGTGAAACGGCAGGGTATTTGCCGCCTGAGCATTTTGATCAGATTTTTTCGGCGCATGGTACCATTATGATTTTCTTCATGGCTACACCGATTTTATTTGGTCTTTTTAATTATCTCATACCGCTACAAATTGGTGCGCGTGATGTTGCCTTCCCCTTTGCAAATAATTTAGGGTTTTGGATTACAGCTGCAGCGGCAATACTGATTAACATATCGCTAGGTGTTGGTAATTTTGGTCGTGGTGGTTGGTTGATGTATCCCCCTTTTTCTGAATTGCAAGGGAGTCCAGATACAGGGGTAGATTATTATTTATGGTCGCTTCAGCTTTCCGGTATCGCGACGACAATGGGGGCAATCAATTTTGTTGCGACCATTATTAAAATGCGTGCTCCTGGGATGACAATGATGAAAATGCCAGTTTTTTGTTGGAGTGCCTTCGTTAGCAATGTACTTATTTTGGTGATTTATCCTGTTTTAACTGTAGCATTCGCACTCTTGGCATGTGATCGTTATTTGGGCATGAATTTCTTTACCAATGTTGGTGGTGGAAATCCGATGGTATGGATTAACTATGTCTGGATTTTTGGTCATCCTGAAGTTTATGTTTTGGTTGTTCCTGCTTTTGGGATTGTTTCTGAGGTTGTGTCGACTTTTTCTTCAAAACGCCTTTTTGGTTATACTTCAATGGTATGGGCAATGTTGGTTATTTTAATTCTTTCGCTTGTTGTTTGGGGACACCATTTCTTTACGATGGGTGGAGGTGAGGCTGTAAATACTTTCTTTGGTATTGCAACGATGATCATTGCGGTTCCTACAGGTGTGAAAGTCTTTAATTGGTTACTAACTATGTATAAAGGTCGCATTCGTTTCGAGCCTCCAATGCTTTGGTGTATGGGAATGATCTTTACATTCGTTGGTGGCGGATTAACAGGCGTTTTGATGTCTATCGTGCCTGCAGATTGGCAGTTTCATAATTCGCTCTTTTTGGTGGCACATTTCCATCATACAATTATTGGTGGTGTTGTTTTTGCTTATCTAGCTGGGCTTTCTTTTTGGTTTCCAAAAGTTTTTGGTTATAAACCCAATCGGTTTCTGGGGATTGCATCGTTCTGGTGCTGGTTCGTAGGTTTTTATCTCGCTTTTTTCCCAGTTTATGCGCTTGGTTTGATGGGGGCAACGCGTCGTCTTCAACATTATATGGAGCCTAGTTGGCAGCCAATGTTTATCATTGCTGCACTGGGAGCTTTTATTATTTTGCTTGGTATCCTTTGTTTTGTTCTACAAGTTATTTTAGCAATTTGGTACGGTATCAAACATAAAGGGCGCTTGCCCGTAACATTAAATGATTCTTGGGGTGATGGTCGGACGCTTGAATGGTCTATTTCTTCTCCTCCTCCTGCTTATAATTTTGCAATAATTCCAGAAGTGCAGAATGATGATGCTTATTGGCATATGAAGAAGAATGGTTATCAGCGTCCAACAAGTGGATTTTCAAAAATTCACATGCCTTCAAATACATCGGCAGGGATTATTGCAGGATTCTTCTCGTTAGTTGTTGGTTTTGCACTTGTTTGGCATATTTGGTGGCTTGTTGCGATTGGATTGATTGGTTTTATTGCAACGATTGTGCGTCATTCATTAACAGGTGACCACCATGGTTACTATATTCCAGCTGAAGAAGTGCAAAAAACTGAGGATGTTTTTACAGCTGTTCTTAAAAAACAAGGAGCAACAGTATGAATGCGATGACAATGAATAATGCTCACGGCGATGAACATCATCACGATAGTAGCTCGATAATGACATTTGGTTTTTGGGTTTACATTCTTTCGGATTTGATTCTGTTCTCGACACTTTTTTCAAGTTTTGCTGTTTTTTCTGCTTCTTATGGTGGAGGAAAAGCAGGCAATGAATTCATTGATTTAAAATTTGTTTTGGTTGAAACTGCTATTTTATTACTGTCATCCATTACTTATGGGTTTGCAATGGTACAAGCGCATAAAAGTAATCTTAGTGGTGTGCGGTTATGGATGGCAGTTACCTTTGTCCTTGGATGTTGCTTTATCGGAATGGAAGTTTATGAGTTTCATGAGCTTCTGGGCGAGGTATTTTATTACGATCCTAATGCTTATGCTGGTATTGATCCTGCAACAGGTTTACAGCTTTTTGGACGAGAGGTTCTATCAGCTTATTGGTCAGCATTTTTTACTTTGGTGGGTACCCATGGTCTTCATGTAAGTGTTGGTCTTCTCTGGATGATCGTAATGTTTTTTCATCTTCGTCGTAATGGTTTGGATCAGGATAATAAAACACGTTTGACATGCCTTTCAATTTTCTGGCATTTGCTTGATATCGTATGGGTTGGTGTTTTCACGATGGTTTATCTATTAGGAGCATTATAATGAGCAGGCATAACGAAGCACATGGTTCCAGTACGGGTTCCTATTTAATTGGTTTTATTTTGGCCGTATTTTTCACGATGGGGTCTTTTATTCCTGTGATGTATGGAATGATGGACAGTTGGGCAATTAGCACAAAGGTTGCATATCTCATTGGAATGGCAATTATTCAAATTATAGTGCAAATTGTTTTCTTCTTGCACTTGAATTCTGGTCCAGATGCTAAGTGGAATTTAAGCGCATTATGGTTTGCAGCTATCTGCGTTTTTATTATTATTGGGGGTACGTGGTGGGCTATTTCTCATTTGAATTACAATATGATGGGTGGTTCAGGACGTGTTATTGAGCCAGAAGTATTAGGGAGTTCTGTATCGGCACCTAAGCAATTACCGAATACAGAAAAATCAGTGGAGCAGTTGTCAACACAGGCTCCTGTAGAGCAAGCACCAGGTGTGGAAATACCTGTAGGACAGTCAACACAGGCTCCTGTAGAGCAGGCACCAAATGTGGAAATGCCTGTAGGGCAGTCAATACAGGCTCCTGTAGAGCAAACACCAGGTATGGAAATGCCTGTAGGACAGTCAACGCAGGCTCCTATAGAGCAAGCACCAGGTGTGGAAATGCCTGTAGGGCAGTCAACGCAGGCTCCTATAGAGCAAGCACCAGGTGTGGAAATGCCTGTAGGACAGTCAACGCAGGCTCCTATAGAGCAAGCACCAGGTGTGGAAATGCCTGTAGGACAGTCAACGCAGGCTCCTATAGAGCAAGCACCAGGTGTGGAAATGCCTGTAGGACAGTCAACGCAGGCTTCTGGAGAGCAAGCATCAGGTGTGGAGATGCCTGTAGGGCAAGCGCCAAATACACAAAATTCCGTAAAGTAGTTACTGAGAATCAAAATATCAAATATCCATGAAGCCAATGCCAAGTGCATTGGCTCTTTTTGTATGCACGAGTCGCGAAAATCTTGTGGGACATAAGATAGGATATTAAGTATAGAGTATCAGTCGAGTAATTGTTTAAGGGATCATTACAATTTGGAATGTACTTTTATTCTAAAACAAAAAAATACGGATAGTTTAGCGTAACCTTAATTTTATTTGAGACAAAGCGCTCTTTATAGAATGTACAAGAAGTTGTGTTTATATAATTCAGTATAGAACATAAGAAATTTTAAAAGATTTCATGATGTCTGAGGTAAAGCTAAGAAGAAAGAATATTTTCAAATTCAGTGAATTTATATGAAAGTATTCTTTAATAAATATAATATAGTGTATAATGCAAACAGGAAATTTGGAAAATAATCAGAAAGCTTAATGAAAGCCATTTCGACAACAGTTATCGGTGCCGGTTCCTTTGGCACTGCATTAGCGGTTACTCTTGCCCGTAACGGCCATCATGTTTTACTTTGGGGATATGATCCTCAACATATCAGAAAATTACAAAAACATCGCTGTAATCCGGCATTTTTACCCGATATTCAATTTCCTAAAAATCTATTGCTTGAAACTTCTCTTGAAACGGCGATAACGACAAGCTCTAATATATTGATTGTCGTTCCAAGCCATGTATTTCGTCAGGTATTGTGTAATATTCAGCCTTATTTGCATCAAAATTCACGTGTTATTTGGGCAACGAAGGGCTTAGAACAAGGTACGGGACGCCTCTTACAAGAAGTTGCTCGTGAGGTTTTAGGTGATAAAATCCCTTTAGCTGTCTTGTCTGGACCAACTTTTGCTAAAGAACTTGCTATCGGCTTGCCGACAGCAATTACGCTAGCAGCTTCTGATGCTGAATTTGGTGAACAGCTACAGCAACTTTTTCATTGTAGCAAAAACTTTAGAGTATATAAAAATCCAGATATGATTGGTGTTCAATTGGGTGGTGCAACCAAAAATGTCATTGCTATTGGTGCAGGAATATCAGATGGTATGGGATTTGGAGCAAACGCCCGAATAGCTCTTATCACACGAGGGATAGCTGAAATGAGTCGTTTAGGCGTTGCAATGGGTGCTGAGCTTTCTACATTCATGGGTATGACAGGCTTAGGTGATCTCGTTTTGACATGTACTGACAACCAATCGCGCAATCGCCGTTTTGGAATGCTGCTTGGCCAAGGAATGGAGAGAGAAAAAGCGGAAAAACAGATTGGTCAAGTTGTTGAAGGTTACTTAAACACGAAAGAAGTGCGTACATTAGCACAACGCGTCGGGGTAGAAATGCCAATTACAGAGCAAATTTATCAGGTGCTCTTTTGTGGCAAAAGCGTAGTCGAAGCAGCTAATACATTATTAAGCCGGTCACTCAAAAATGAGGTGGATGACACAGTAGGCTTTTAAATGATTCAAGGAAATAAGAGATATGATGTAGTTACGACAGGAATCTGACAACGGATTGCGCTGATTATTAACAAAACAGCAATCCTTTAATGGATTGCAGATTTCTATGAATTAGATTTTTGCACAATCTAACTGGAGCTGTTATTGAAGTTATATCTTCTAAAATAAGAAGTCTCTTCTCATGATCCATAGCATTTACGTTAGAAAAATTAGGCAATATTTTTAAAATATGACACATATGATAACTTTTCCACTTTTAAAAGTTTTATGAAAAATCATTCTCCTTGAGTTTCTTCACTCTGTTTTAGCTCTTCGAGTGTTGGCATAGACATAATGTTATAGCCTGAATCAACATAATGAATTTCTCCGGTGACGCCTGATGATAAATCAGAAAGTAGGTAAAGAGCAGATTTTCCGATTTCATGAATGTTTACAGTGCGACGTAGTGGAGCATTACGGCGTTGATATGAGAAGATTGCACGCGCAGATGCAATACCATTCCCTGCTAATGTCCTAACAGGTCCCGCTGAAATTGCGTTGACACGAATATTTTGCGGGCCAAAATCTGCTGCTAAATAGCGTACCATAGCTTCTAAAGCAGCTTTAGCAACACCCATGATGTTGTAATTAGGGACAACTTGCTGTGAAGCTCCATAAGTGAGCGTTAAGAGAGCACCTCCATTGGGCATAAGCTTACCGGCACGCTGGGCAATTTCAGTAAAGGAGTAAGCTGAAATAACCATCGTACGCTTAAAATTTTCGCGTGTTGTAACATCAACGTAACGTTCTTTGAGCTGATTTTTATCTGAAAAGCCAATGGCATGAACAATAAAATCAATTGTTTTCCATTCTTTTTCAAGATGTTCAAAGACATGATCAAGATTTTCAATTTTTTCAACATCACATTCAAGCAACAATTTGCAACCAAGTTTTTCTGCAAGTGGTTGCACCCGTTTTCCGAAGGCCTCTCCTTGATAGGTAAATGCTAATTCAGCTCCTGCTTTTGCAAGTTGACAGGCAATGCCCCAAGCAATTGAGTGATCATTTGCAACCCCCATAATAAGGCCACGTTTGCCCTCCATCAAACCTTTCATACTATTCTCCATAAAACTATGCTTTTTTTCAATCCGCTAAAAACTCTTAATTTACACATAGCGTTGGAAAACGAGCGTTGCATTGGTACCACCAAAGCCAAATGTATTTGATAATACAGTATTAAGTTGTTGATGATCAAGACGTTCACGAACAATTGGCATATTGATAAAAGCTGGATCAAGCTCTTCAATATGGGCGCTCTCACAAATAAAATTGTGATTCATCATTAACAGTGTATAGATCGCTTCTTGAACACCTGCGGCTCCTAAGGAATGACCAGTCAGAGATTTTGTGGCAGAAATTGGTGGACATTGATCACCTTCTCCAAAGACACGGCGGATTGCTTCTATTTCGGGGGGGTCTCCAACAGGTGTTGCTGTTGCATGGGGGTTGATATAATCAATTTTATTATTGACCGTTGCAAGTGCCATGCGCATGCATCGTTCTGCTCCTTCACCAGATGGAGCAACCATGTCATGTCCATCGGATGTGGCGCCATATCCGACAATTTCTCCGTAGATTTTTGCACCACGTGCTTTGGCAAGCTCCAGCTCTTCAAGAACTAGAACACCCGCTCCACCAGCAATAACAAATCCATCACGATTGATATCATAGGCACGTGAAGCTTTTTCTGGTACGTCATTATATTTGCTAGACATAGCGCCCATAGCGTCGAATAAAACAGATAATGTCCAGTCCAAATCTTCGCAACCACCAGCAAAGATACGATCTTGTCTGCCGTACTGTATCAATTCATAAGCATTGCCAATACAATGATTAGAAGTAGCACAAGCCGAAGAGATCGAATAGTTCACACCTTTAATTTTAAAAAAAGTCGCAAGCGTTGCGGATGCTGTAGAACTCATTGCTTTAGGTACAACAAAAGGACCAACGCGCTTTGGACCTTTTTGGCGTGTAATGTCAGCAGCTTCAACGATTGATTGCGTTGAAGGGCCCCCCGAGCCCATAATGATACCTGTGCGTTCATTTGATATTTCATGAAGCTCTAAACCCGCATCAACAATTGCTTGATCCATGGCGATATGATTCCAAGCAGTTCCGCCTCCATGAAAACGCAAAGCACGTCGGTCCACCAATTCTTCTATATCAATATCAGGTTTTCCATAAACTCTGCTACGAAAGCCTAATTCGGCATATTGGGGGGCATAGGAAATCCCAGATTTTGCTTCATACAAACTGGTTAAAACATCTCCAGGGTTATTTCCAATCGCGGAGACAATTCCCATTCCGGTTACAACAACTCGACGCATTCATACCTCCTTGTTTATGCAAATAATTTCAGTCTTCTTTAAATAAAGCAACACGTAAATCATTCGCTTTATAGATGGCTTCGCCGTCTGCTTTTACCCATCCATCTGCTATTCCTAAGACCAAATTCCCACGCCGGATACGTTTAAAATCTATTCCATATTCAAGCAGTTTGGTTTGTGGAGTGACCATACCTGATAACTTTACTTCACCGGTTGAGATAGCCCTTCCTTTTCCTGGTTCACCTAACCAACCAAGAAAAAAACCTGTTAATTGCCACATACCATCTAAACCGAGGCATCCTGGCATGACCGGATCACCCATAAAGTGACAGTCAAAGAACCATAGGTCTGAAGTAATGTCAAATTCAGCACGGACCATACCTTTATTGTATTCACCGCCAGTTTCACTAATTTGGGTGATTCGATGAATCATCAACATAGGGGGGGCAGGTAATTGCGCATTGCCCTTACCAAACATTTCGCCGCGAGCGCAGCTTAGAAGCTCTTCATAAGTGTAGCGAGACTTTTGTTCAGCCATTGTTACTCCATTTATTTGCATATATTTTTACTTCTGCGCTTTTCCCAAACCTACTTTTAGAGCAAATTTTAAGGAGAGGGAAATGATTTTATATCATTTTTAATGACAAAGGCCTTTTTTTATGTATCCTGGATGGTGGGTTATTTAAAATTGGAATATAGATTATACATATTGTTTCTATTTTAACCTTCTTTGAGCAAGAATGCATTATGGTTTTGATATGTCAATGAACGCAGACAATTTAGGTTTAAATGAAAAGCAACAGTCCACGAAAGACTGTGGGAGGGTTTTGCATTATTATTCCGTCCCTATGTTAGAAAAACGTTTACGTCAAAATGGTTTGCGGCCAACACGCCAAAGATTAGAACTTGCTCATATGATTTTTTCTCAAGGAAATCGTCATATTGCTGCTGAAGAGCTCTATGAAGAGGCAATTGCATCGGGTGTGCCTGTGTCTTTAGCAACGGTTTATAATACGCTTCATCAATTTACGGAAGCGGGATTATTACGGATTATTGCTGTAGAAGGTTCGAAAACTTGGTTTGATACCAATACATCTGACCACTATCATTTTTATATAGAAGGCGAAAATCGTATTCTTGATATTCCTTATGACTTGAAAGAAACTCCCATCATTGGAAATTTGCCTCAACCGCCAGAAGGTATGGAAATTTCGCATGTTGATTTAATAATTCGGTTAAAGCCAAAAAGCTGATTTGATTATAGAACAGAGAAAGTTCAACAAGTGGTAAAATTTAAACGTGTTTTGATTTAAAAGTCACCAACTTTTAATTTTTTCATCAGGATAGATTCCCCATAACTGGGATTGATGGAGCCATCCTCGGATATTATTATTAATACTTAGTTCGCACCAGTGTCCATCGCATTGGCGAATATTACCAATGACATTAGGCTCCACTTCTGCTACGAGTTCTGCGTTGTCTGCTGGGGTTTTGCGGAGCATGAGTCTTTTTGTTTTATCTTTTTGCCATGGGATAGTTATAGCAGTTCGTTTTCCTGATAAAAGAGATTGATAGACCCACCCCTCATCACCTTCGGCATCACGGATTTTGCGCCATTGATCATATTCTTGAATGATTTCAATAGGCAATCCCTGTTTTTTGTAGGTAAAAAGAATAGAATAATTGCTTCCTGGTCCGATGCGCATATTTACACGGGTAGGTTTAATCGAAGCAAAGCGCGGAAGTGGCAAACCACTTGGTCCTAAATTTTTATTGAATGTTTGTGCGTGCAAAAAACGAGGGAAACTCAATAAAAAGACTCCTGCTATGAGGATACATGATACGCATACCAAGAACTGAAACCAACTAGAATTTTGCACACTTAAACCTTTTATCTCTTCGTTGTTATATATTGGCAATCTAAGATCTGGAAGATAGGATTGAGAGTTGGATTAAAGCTATGGCACACTCTAGTTAAAGAGATCTAAACAATGAGGAAATTGTTTATAAGAATAGTGAAATAAGCAGAACAAAGGTTTGAGTTTTCTAATGCTTATTTTGTTCGTTAAAGTGTGCCTTAAATTAATGTTCGATTCTCATACATTTTGTAGGTTTAAGATAAATAGTTGGGTGTTGAGATGATTGAATATCTTAAAAGCTGTGTCAGTTTTTTACAACAGATAGGATTATAAAAATAGTGTATCTATCTGTGTGGTTTATTTCTGAAAAGGAATACCACTCTATGCGAATTACGATCAAAAAAATGTTCAATAACAGGATAGCTATACAATTTGAAAAGCGATTCTAGCATAAAATGAAATATGCCGTGCATGAATTTTCTTTAATGCAAGATAAGCAATATTGAGGGCAGAACAAGCTATGATAAGTTGGCTTGTTATTTTGTAGATCGTAAAGATAGCGTTTGTCAGTGGTTAACAAATCTTACAAATTTTACGGCTTGGTTATAGGATATTAAATTACAATCTACTTAATTGGTCATGCTGTACTATGCTAGACAAATAGAGAGAGCGAGGTGAGAATATATCAATTTCAGGTCTTAGGAGTGCTGGAAAATATTATTTTGCAGGACATAGAGGATATGTTCATGTATTAAAATACAAGAGTTGTTTATGCTTGATTTCAGTTTTTTTACCAACCAAGAAGAGCAGTATAAAATTGAACAGAAAATTGAGAGCAGAGCTTGCACGTAGAATCGATGAAGTGAATTATATAAGCTGTGAGAAAGTAGAATGTATCTCGAGAGACACCAATCTGATTACAGATTGAGAGTGGTCCAGAATATTTGTCTTTGAGAATGAAAAGGAAATAAAAAGCTCAAAAGTTATAGAGTTTTACCACCTCATTGAATAAAGTGAGGGGGGAAAATTACTTGTATTTATTCTTTACACACGCAATGATACACTGTGATAGTAATTTGTATTTTGCTGTTTAACTTGATTTAAAAGATGTGCAAGCATTCTCAATGTACAATCCAGATGAGAAGATCATCGTGAGATTTATATGCAGATAAGGATTACATTGAGACAACACTCCCCACTGATGCACATCTTGTGTAACAACAGATCCCTTCAATAATCCAAGTGATGGTTTATTATTTCCTTATCTCAAATAAGTAAGTGCTATGTAAAGTCCACAAAAAGATTACAAAAAAACACTTATAGAGACTCTTAGAGCTAACCACTTGGAGAACAGACACAGCAGACAGAGAGACACAACAAACCACAAGTGAAAAAAAGACCCACACGATATACCAAATATTTTTGGATATCATTGTCACTGCGATTCTAAGAATACATCAACAAAAGCGCATTATCTTACTGCAGCAGCTCGGCCGTTCGTAACAAGACCTTCTCTTTGCGCACGTTTACGGGCAAGCTTACGTGTACGACGAACAGCTTCAGCCTTTTCACGGGCACGCTTTTCAGATGGCTTCTCATAGTATCCACGCATCTTCATCTCCCGAAAAATGCCTTCACGCTGCATCTTTTTCTTTAGCGCACGTAGCGCTTGATCAACATTGTTATCACGAACGAGTACTTGCACAATCTATCCTGCTTTGTTTCAAGTTTCATAAATATTAGGTAAAAACCTAGCCCTCTTTAAATTATATTTGAAAGGGCATATACTACGCAACACATATCACATAAATAAGGTATTTGTCTATATTGCTTTTTAAAATTCTATTCTTTCGTTATAAGATGCTTTTTATCATGAATGGTTGAGTTTATGGGCTTTGCGTTTACGAAAGTCCCTGTATCTGATCATTTCTGTCAAGATGAATTTTTTCAGCAGCGGGATAATGTGGTAAGCCGGGCATGGTCATGATATCTCCGCAAATAACGACAATAAAGCCCGCACCCGCCAAGAGGCGAACTTCTCGTACAGGAATTTCAAAATCAACAGGGGCACCGTATTGGGTAGGATCAGAAGAAAAAGAATAGGGCGTTTTTGCCATACAAATAGGGTATGTGCCAAAACCCTCTTTTTCCCAACATTCAAGTTGCTTGAGAATAGGGGCGGGGATGATGGCTCCACGCCCACCATATAAGTTTGTTATAATACAATTAATTTTCTGAACGAGTGGAAGGTCATCTTGATACAGGACTTTAAAATGGGTATTTTTTTCTTCGATCAAAGTAACAAGTTCCTGTGCAAGTTCTAGGGCACCTTTTCCTCCCTGTTTCCAATGTGTGCAGACAACAGCTTTATGTCCGGTTGTTGCAACGATTTTTTGTAATGTATTTATTTCAGCATCGCTATCGCTATCAAAATGATTAAGAGCGACAACACAAGGGATTCCGTAATGTTGCATATTTTTGATATGCCGTAAAAGATTAGCGGCTCCCTTTTGTAAAGCAGGGATATTCTCTTCTGACAGATGATTTTTCTCCACACCACCATTCATTTTTAATGCGCGAATTGTTGCGACAATCACTGTAGCATCGGGAACAATACCTGCTTGTCGACATTTAATGTTGAAGAATTTTTCTGCTCCGAGATCGGCTCCAAATCCTGCTTCGGTGACAACATAATCCGCGAGTTTTAAAGCGGTTTTTGTAGCTATAACTGAATTACAGCCATGAGCAATGTTGGCGAAAGGTCCTCCGTGAACAAACACAGGATTATTTTCAAGTGTTTGTACGAGATTAGGCTGCATGGCATCTTTGAGAAGAACTATCATTGCACCTTCCGCATTGAGATCAGCAACTGTCACGGGTGTTTTATCATAACGATAAGCAATAATAATTCTTTTGAGTCTTTGTGAAAGATCTTCCAAATTTTCAGCAAGACAAAAAACAGCCATAATTTCGGATGCAACAGTAATATCAAAACCTGTTTGACGTGGAAAGCCATTGGTTATTCCACCCAATGAAATAACAATATCACGCAATGCACGGTCATTCATATCAAGGACTCGCTTCCAAAAAATGCGGCGTGGATCAATGTTCAGACTGTTTCCCCAGTAGATATGATTATCTATCATTGCGGAAAGAAGATTATGGGCAGCTGTAATGGCATGAAAATCACCGGTAAAATGCAAATTAAGGTCATCCATCGGAACGACTTGAGCATAACCACCTCCAGCAGCACCACCTTTTATACCAAAACACGGACCTAAAGATGGTTCTCTTAAGGCGGCTATAGTTTTTTTTCCAATGAGATTGAGAGCATCATTGAGGCCAACCGTTGTTGTTGTTTTTCCTTCTCCAGCAGGGGTTGGATTGATAGCCGTGACCAGGATAAGTTTACCATCTGGATTTTTATTGAGCGATTTTATGTATTCAGAAGAAATTTTAGCTTTATCATGTCCATAAGGAATAAGATTTTCATGCGCAATACCAATTTTTTGTGCAATTTCAATGATGGGCTGCTTTTGAGCAGTGCGAGCAATTTCAATATCTATTTTAGGCATGGAAAAATTCTTTAAATTTGGTTTTTGTTGACAGTGAGAGCGGATACTACAATCGGACAAGGGAATCGATAGCATAGAGAGATTAAGATAAACATAATAAAGGTCGATGAGATAGATGATATACTGCGCAAGAGAGAAAACTAAAGGGCAACAGAAAGAATTTTTAAAAAATCGCTATGTTTTTAATTTTGATAAGTTTTTAGAAGAAATGCGGGATTCAGAAACAGCCCATTGATATCAATCTCTTAAATTTTTCATAAGAACACTTTGTTGCACTTTCCGATTTTCGCAACAGTTCATGTTCTTCAGAATTTTTATCTTATTAAAAGAGAATGCTACCACCTTAAAAATTTTGTGAAGGAGAATTTTGTTAAAATAGTGAAGATTCTTTAAACAAGAACAAAACATTTTATTTTGAATTTTAAGAGATAAAAGAGATTTTCAAAAAATTTCATTTTTGAGTAGCAAAATATGTTAGATGATGGGGGTGTTTAAAGACATCTTAACAAGAAAACTTGATTCACACTCAAAAAAGTAGGTGTGTGCGATCTGATAAGGTTATAAATGCCTGATGAAAGGGGATCATATAAGGGACGGTTTACTCATCTCAAGTATGCGCCGAAGGGGAATGAAATCTTATATGATGGCGCACCCGAAGAGATTCGAACTCCTGACCCCCAGATTCGTAGTCTGGTGCTCTATCCAGCTGAGCTACGGGTGCACACGTTTTCAAGTTTACATCATTGAAACAAGCGTTTCCTAATCGTTTCATTGAAGAATTGCAAGTGAAACTTGGTAAAAATGAAAATTTTGTCTTTTCGTTCTTTAATACATTTTAAAAAGACGACAATATTTTCGGTTTAAGTTGGATTTTTGTGTGGTGTCTTCTTTTCTATTGTTTGAAAGGTAAGTGTAATATGAACGATAGTTAACTTGACCCTTTAAGCCGTGCAAGATAATCAAGTGACAAATGAGATATGTTTTTTTCGGTGGGGGTAAGATACATTGCCTGCAGTTCGGTTTTTGTGTGAAGCTTGGATGTTCCTGTTGAAAACTGTTTCGAACAAATTTTCATATTAAATAGCGAAGCAAGGATAGATGTATGGGGTTGTTAAAAAAGATCTTTCCACTGGTGTTTTTCATTGTTGTTCTGATGGTTGCTTATTGGGAGGGGAAACAAAGCTCAGAACGGCTTATTCCTATAACAGATAATACAAAAAATGCATCAGATGAAATGTTAAGGGCGCCCATGGGAAGCCCTCTGACACATGTTGTTGTTGATGTTGTCAAAGTTCAAGATTTTTATGAACAGTTGAATGTGCTTGGGAGTGGACGAGCATTTGCTACAGTGGAGTTAACCCCTTGGTCATCAGGTGTTGTTGATAAGTTTTTTGTGTCAGCTGGTGCAAAAGTGCAAGAGGGTGATGCGCTTGCAAAGCTTGATTCTAAAAAGGAAGAAATAGCGGCTACAAAAGCAAAAGTACAACGTGATAACAGTGCATTAACGCTATCGCGTATTCTTAAATTACGTGCCAGCAATACAGCAACAGAGGTTCAGGAAATTACTGCACGCTTAGAGTTGGATAATGCAAATTTGGTTTTACGTGATGCTGATTTAGCGCTTGAACGGCGAACAATTCGTGCGCCTATTAGCGGTATTGTTGGTATTTTCCCCATTGATGTGGGCAATGCTGTTACTCCTAATACTATAATAGGACGTATTGAGGATAGAGAGCGTATTTTAGTCGATATATGGATTCCTGAGCGGTACACATCATATATTCATAAAGGAGATGAGGTAACAGCAACATTAACGGCACAGCCGGATAAAGCTTTTGTTGGTCATATTTATGCAATTGATAATGTTGTTGATCCAGAAAGTCGTACACTTCATGTTCAGGTTGAAATCAAGAATGAAAAAGATACGCTTATGTCTGGTATGTCTTTTTCTATTGCATTGCAATTTTATGGTGGTGCTTTTCCTGTTGTTAATCCTCTTGCCGTTCAATGGAACAGTAAGGGATCATTCGTTTGGCGTGTGAGAAAGGGAAAAGTAGAGCCTATTCCATTATCGATTATACAGCATAAAGCAGATCAAGTATTTGTGAAAGCTCCCCTCACAAATGGTGATCAAGTTGTTATTCAGGGAGTACAGGCTCTTCATCCAGGAAGCAGAGTTACTCTTGATAATCGAAAGTCCGATCAACAGCAATTATCAGCGCTTCATGGGCAGAGTGTACAATGAAACAGGAATTTAGCGCGAAACAGCCTATAGCACAGGCTGAACAAGGCGGTTTGATTGCATTATTTATTCGCAGACCGGTTTTCACTTTTGTTTTGAATGCTCTGATTGTCATTGCAGGGATTGCTGCATGGTTGAATGTGGATGTACGTGAACTTCCTGATGTTGATACTCCCGTAACGACGATTATGACAGCTTTTGCTGGAGCATCAGCAGAAACCATTGATCGTGAAGTTACAAGAATTATAGAAGATGCTGTTTCTCGTGTTTCAGGTGTTAAAACGATTTCTTCAAGCTCTTCTTTTGGCCGTTCCCGTGTAGAGATTAACTTTAATGTCGGTGTTGATTTGAATGTTGCAGCATCTGATATTCGCGATGCGCTCTCTCGCATTGCTTATTCTTTACCCAAAAATGCTGACACACCTTTGATTATTAAGGCAGATTCAAACGCTGCTGCGATGATGTATTTGGTTGTAACTTCACCAACAATGAGTATTGATGATTTAACAGCAGTCGTAAATGATCAAATCGTTGATGCGCTTTCTGCTGTTGATGGTGTTGGTGATGTGCAAGTTGATAGCGCACGCACGAAGATTTTTCAGATTGATGTCGATCAAGCAAAGCTTGCGAGCTATGGATTGACCGTAGCAGATATTTCACGTGTTCTTGCTGATATGACAACGGATGTACCGGTGGGATCATTACGCAATTCTAAGCAAACTTTAATTGTACGTGCTACTGCGCGTTTAACAACATCAGAAGCTTTTGAACAAGTTGTCTTAAAACCGCGTGTGCATCTTGGAGATGTTGCACATGTGACTTTGTCACCTGATGTAGAAACGGTTATTCTTCGTGTCAACGGAAAGACAGGAATTGGGTTGGGGATTGTGCGTGAAGCACAATCCAATACCCTTAATATTTCTCAAGGGGTTCGAGCGGTTCTCAAGCATCTTAAAAATGTTGTTCCGTCTTCTGTGCACATGGACGTGATTAGTGATGATGCTCTTTTTATTAAGAGCGCACTTCATGAGGTTGAGGTTGCATTGGTCATTGCTGTTCTCAGCGTTATCTTGGTTATTTTTCTCTTTCTTAGAGATATTCGTGTAACGCTTATTCCCGCCTTGTCTATTCCTGTTGCTTTGATTGGTACAATTTCTGCCATTTATCTTGTAGGATTTTCCTTAAATATTCTCACATTTTTAGGACTTGTTTTGGCAACGGGGCTTGTGGTTGATGATGCAATTGTCGTTTTGGAGAATATTGTTCGGTGGCGCAATATGGGGTTCGGTCCTCGAGCAGCAGCGGTAATAGGGACACGGGAAGTATTTTTTGCTGTTTTAGCAACAACATTGACTTTAGTCGCCGTATTTGTACCTATTTCTTTTCTTCCTGGTCAAGTAGGAGGACTTTTTAGAGAATTTGGTTTTGTGTTGGCAATTTCTATTCTACTTTCTTCGATTGTTGCTTTAACACTTTGCCCTATGTTGGCTTCACGTCTTCTCAAGGGACATGTTGAAAGCGAGAGGAATGAGACGCATTATCTTGCTTTTTTATATAAATTGGGTTCTTTTTTTAGCAAAGGATATGCTTATACTCTGCATAAATGTTTGGGAAGACCTTGGACTGTTATTTTTGCTTCACTTATTTTTGTGGGTCTTTGTGTTGGAGGCTATACGAAATTACAACAGGAATTAACACCAGCAGAAGATAGGGCTTTGATCTTTTTGGTTATTAATGGACCACAAGGTATTTCAACACAATATCTCAATGAACAGGTAGAGAAGATTGAAACAAGTTTACAACCGTTACGTGATGCTGGAGAGATTGCTAACAGTTATTCTATCGCTGGCATTGGGGGTTCATCAAATACTGCTTTTTTAATTTTGTTGCTTTCTTCTTGGGACAAACGTTTGCGCTCTCAACAAGAGATCGTAGAAGATGTTAATGTAAAGGTTAGACAGTTTCCCGCAGTTTTTGTGTTTGCTGCACAGGGAAATTCTCTAGGTATTAGAGGAACGGGGCAAGGATTACAATTTGCAATTCTTGGCAATGATTATACAAAATTACAGCCAATTGCTGATAAGCTTGTGAGTGCTTTGCAAGCTGATCCACATTTTATTCGTCCAAGACTTACTGTTGACGCAACGCAAGCACAATTTTTTATTGAAATTAATCGAGAAAAAGCCTCTGAATTAGGGATTGATATCACCAATTTGGGGAATACACTACAAGCAATGCTGGATGGGAAAAAAATAGGTTCCGTTTATGTTGATGACCATTCTTATGATGTGAAACTCACTTCGCGTAAGAATCCACTTAATAATCCTCGTGATTTAGAAAATATTTTTTTGAAAACCAAAGGCAATAAATATGTTCCTCTATCGGTTGTTGCGCGCTTGCATGAAAAAGCCATAGCACCTCAATTAAAACGAGAGAAACGCATGAGTGCTGTTATCTTAAGCGCAAATCTTGCACCAGGTGTTGTTTTAGGGGATGCTTATCAGACAGTACAAAAAATCGCAGCTCCTTTGTTGGTAGAGGGAAATTATATTGTTCCATTGGGGGAAGCTGCTACACTTGATGAAACATCTTCCAATTTTATGATTGTTTTTGGAATCGCCTTTGTCATTATTTTATTGGTTTTAGCTGCACAGTTTGAAAGTTTTGTTTCAGGATTTATTATTATGGCTACTGTGCCATTAGGGATTGGTTGTGCTGTAATTGCTATGCTTTTAAGTGGTGTTAGTCTTAATATTTACAGTCAAATTGGTTTGATTTTGTTAGTTGGGGTTATGGCCAAAAATGGGATTCTGATTGTTGAGTTTGCAGATCAATTGCGTGATCAAGGTAAAAGCGTGCGTGAAGCTGTAGAAGAAGCGGCAAATATTCGTCTTCGTCCAGTTTGTATGACGATGATTTGTGCTATTTTAGGGGGTATTCCTTTGGTTTTAGCCAAAGGTGCTGGTGCAGAAGCACGTGTATCTTTAGGTTGGGTTATTGTTGGTGGTTTGGGTTTAGCAACTGTTTTTACACTTTATGTTACACCGGTTGTTTATCTTTTTTTCGGACATTTTGTAAAGCCAAAAGCAGAAGAAGCTTTACGTTTAACAAAAGAACTCAGCCAAGTTGAATGATGTACTTGGTAAGAAAGATTTGGAAGTTTCTTACTTTCGTTTTAAAAATGCCATTTTCAGGTCCTACCTTTCCACTTTTGTATTCCTTTATTTTGTAAGTGAACAGTAAAAATGCCGAACAAAAAAGGAAGCTCTCTGTTTTATTATTTTTGTGCATAAATTTCATTGTCAATAACTGTGCGAGATAAGTCTATGGAAGATAGCTTTTTGCTTCGAAAAAAAGATTTTGAAGAAGCTTTGAAAGCTTTAAGAAAGCATGCCACAAAAGAGAGAGTCCATGATATTCGTCGGCATTTCGAAGAGGATGAAAAGCGGTTTTCCCATTTTTCTTTAAAGCTTGATGATCTTCTTTTTGATTTTTCAAAATGTGGCGTAACATTTAAAACGTTGCAACTTCTGGATAATTTGGCTCTTGCTGCAAATGTGTTGGGCAGGCGTGAGGCAATGTTTTTAGGTCAGGCTATTAATACAACGGAAAAGCGCTCAGTTCTTCATATTGCATTACGTTTGCCTGCCGACGAAGTTTTTATGTTGGATGGCCATGATGTTATTGGAGATATTCAGGCTGTTCTTCATGTTATGGAAAGATTTTCTGAAAGAGTGCGTGATGGTAGCTATAAAGGTAAAAATGGCGAGAGGATAACCGATATTGTGAATATTGGTATTGGTGGGTCTGATCTTGGACCTGCAATGGTCACACATGCTTTAAAACCTTATCATGATGGTCCGCGTTGTCATTTTGTTTCTAATGCTGACAGTGCACATATTTTTGATACTCTCTCTGTTTTGAATCCTGCAACAACGCTGTTTATTGTTGCCTCTAAAACTTTTACGACCACGGAAACGATGATGAATGCGCAAGTTGCACATCAATGGATTTGTTCGCATTTAGGGGAAGAGGCTGTTTGCACCCATTTTGTTGCTGTTTCCAGTACGCTTGATAAAGTAGCAGAATTTGGCATCGATTTTTCAAGAGTTTTTGGATTTTGGAATTGGGTTGGAGGGCGTTATTCGATTTGGTCTTCTATTGGTCTTGTTGTTATGTTGGCAATCGGGGGGCAGAATTTTCGCCAGTTTCTTAAAGGTGCGCAACAAATGGACCAACATTTTAAGACGGCACCTTTACATAAAAATATTCCTATTCGATTTGCGCTTTTAGGGTTTTGGCATCGCGTCATTTGTGGTTATTTATCGCGTGCTGTTATTCCTTATGAACAGCGTTTGGTACGTTTTCCAGCTTATCTGCAACAACTTGATATGGAGTCAAATGGTAAGCAGGTTTCTTTGGATGGAAAACCGATGACTTTTTCAAGCGGTCCAGTTGTTTGGGGAGATGCTGGGACGAATGGGCAACATGCCTTTTTCCAGCTTTTGCACCAAGGAACAGATGTTGTTCCCGTGGAATTTATTTTATTTGCAAAAGGGCATGAACATAATTTACGTCATATGCATGATATGTTGGTAGCAAATTGCTTAGCGCAATCAAAGGCCTTAATGGAGGGACGTCATGTCGAAGATGCTTGGCGCATTCTTGTAAAAAATGGAATGGATGAGCGTGAAGCAGATCATTTGGCACGTCATAAAAGTTTTGCAGGAAACCGTCCCAGTATAATGTTAGTTCAGGATTTATTGACTCCCTTTTCACTTGGTCGTCTTATTGCACTTTATGAACATCGTGTTTTTGTTGAAGGTGTTTTGATGAATATTAATTCATTTGATCAATGGGGCGTTGAGCTTGGCAAAGAATTAGCCAATGAATTGTTACCGATACTTCGTGGAGAAAAAAAAGCGGATAACCACGATAGTTCGACATTAGGTTTATTAGCACATATGAGAGCCAAGCGTGTAGAATAAACTGTTGTAGTTTGACAGAAGCTTTTGTACTTAGGTAGCAAAAGAGAGTATGAGGAAAAAAATACGTGATAATTCATTGTTTTTATGCAATTAAAGGAGCCTTCTGATATCAAAAGAAATTGAAAAAAGTGAGAAAAACTACTTAAATCGCAACGCTAAGGGCAAAAAAGGAAAAATGCTTTGAAGATCTTTTTAAAAGCCTCTGAAAAAATAAATTGAGGCAAAATTTAGTGGCAAGTTACAATTGTTTTCACAAATATCATTGAGCGACGAATACTCTGGCGGAGAGAGAGGGATTTGAACCCCCGATAGAGTTGCCCCTATGCCGCATTTCGAGTGCGGTGCTTTCAACCACTCAGCCATCTCTCCATATAAAAGTGTGATGGAATTTCACATTATTTGAGTGTATGGCGGGTAGATAACCTTCAATTGCTTTTAGTACAACCCTTTTTTATGGGACTTTATTGACAAAAAATAGAAATTCCGTCATATACGCGAGAGACAAGCGCAGAGAAGTCTGCGTGTATTTTATAGAGGAGGATATTTATCCTTCTTGGAAGATCTATTGCGACTGATAAAAAGCAGCTTATTTTCCCTTATTAACAAGGCAGAAATCAAATAAGAGCTGGAATGAACGGAAGGATAAAAAATGTTCGCAGTCATTAAAACTGGTGGCAAGCAATACCGCGTTGTTGCTAACCAAGTGGTAAAAGTTGAAAAAATTATTGGCAATGCGGGTGATGTTGTTGAATTCAATGATATATTGATGGTTGAGCAAGAGGGTAATACGGTTGTTGGTGTACCTGTTGTTGCTGGTGCTTTGGTTACTGCTGAGATTGTAGAGCAAGTACGTGGGCGTAAGGTTATTGCATTTAAGAAGCGTCGTCGTCAAAATTCGAAACGTACGCGTGGGCATCGTCAAGAACTGACAACACTTCGTATTTTAGAAATTTTAATGGGTGGTTCAAAACCTAAAAAAGCAGTTGCAAAACCAAGTAAAGAAGAAGCCACGGCATTAAAAGAAACAACGAAGGAGACAAAAGCACCTGCTTCTGTCAAGAAGGCAGCTAAGAAGCCTGCTGAAAAGAAGACCACAGCGCAAAAAAAAGCGGCTGTAGCATCAGAGAGTAAAGAAGATTAAAGGAGAACGTCCATGGCACATAAAAAAGCTGGTGGTTCCTCGCGGAATGGTCGCGATTCAGAATCGAAACGACTTGGCGTTAAAAAATTTGGTGGTGAAGCCGTCATTCCTGGGAATATTATTGTTCGCCAACGTGGTACGCGTTGGCATCCTGGTGACAATGTTGGTATTGGAAAAGACCATACTCTTTTTGCGCTATCAAATGGAACGGTTTCTTTTTGTAAGAAAGCGAGTAACCGTTCGTATGTTTCGGTTATTCCCGTGACAGAGGCGACAAAGTAGGTTGTAATAAGCTTAGAACTTCATTAGAGTTCAATTTTAAATTTGAGCACAAAAAAGGAAGGGTAGGATGCTATCTTTCCTTTTTTGCTCTATGTTATAATATAAAATCGAGGGGATGCAAAAAACTAAAAGACAGAATCTAGGAAAATGTTTTTCTTAAAGAGCTGAAAGATTGCTGTTATGTTTCGCTTGTACTGAAGAGATTGATATGAGGAGGGAGCTTACCAATAATCAGTGTATGATAATAATGCAGAAGGTTTTTTTACGCACGAAAAAATACCAAACCATTTCTTTTAAAAAGGCAATTTATTTTCATAGAATTTTAAGAGAAATTTGAGGGGGATGATGAGGCTATTGATGTTCTTTAAACTGTTATAGGAAGGTGATCCGTTAAAAAGAGCAGGAATATGTAAGAGGAATTATAAAAGTATTGATCACAGCCACTTTGCAAGTGGTAAGTGGTGAGAGAGTTTCAATGTCGAGAGTAAAATGATGTTGTTTAGGGAACTCATTTTGAAGAAATAAAAATGACAGCCATGCAATCAGCGATATCAAGAGTATTTTTTGACCTATCTGTTATTGGGGGATTATGAACATAAGCCTTGTCAGGATAAGAGCGAGATTTATTTAAGTTAAAAACACTTTTCATTTTATAGTTTTATGAATCTTATTTTTCGGAATAAATATTGAGAAATTAAAGTTATATATGGGGATTTGTTTGATTTTAGTAATCGAGAATAATATTGTTTTTAATTGTATATATTGAGGTGTGTAAGCGCACAGAAAATGTTTTGCGGTTGCGATGTTTATTCGAGACAGGACATTTAATAATGTAGTCAAAGTTGTTTCGTGAGGATTCTATGTTGTGAAATATTTAGTTATATGGAATCTTAAGGGGAAGGCTATATTTAGCAATTTGTGATTATGTAATGTGTTAGAGAGGGAAGGGCAGGTTGCTCAGTTTTTGGGGAATTAAAAATTAGCAGAAATTGCAGGTAATGGGGGCTGCTTTCTTTTATGAGGAGTCATGACAGGTTATGCCAAATAACTTGAGGAAGTGAGAGCGTTTTTAAAAGAGCTTTTCAATTTGTTGAGGGTGCAAGGATCGGGGCATTGATCTTTGTAAAATAAAGAGTGGGAGTCTGATTTATCTATGATAACTTTTCGTAATTTAGTAGACGATGATATCCAATCGTTTGATGGATCCCGTTGGGGGAAATGTCTTAGTTCATTATATTCCATACAACAAAAAGGGAAGTTGCGATGTTATTGATACGTTGTATGTTGGAAAATGCGGCTTTGAAATAAAATCTATCAGAAATATTCATGCTCAAACGTGAGGGAGCTTAAATTCATCATGAGATGTGAAGAAGTAGAAGCAATGAATACAGAGTTTAACGAGAGTGAAATCTTATCTATAAGATCTGTACAACTTGCAGCTGCTTTTGATCATAAAAATGATGTGATTCGTGCTGCTAGTGAATTGCTTGTGCAGGTCGGTGCAGTTGATAAATGTTATCTAGCAAGTATGCTTCAACGTGAAGCAATCACAAATACTTGGCTTGGGAATGGTATAGCCATTCCCCAGGGAATGGTTGAAAGCCATAATTTGATTATCAGAGATGCTGTTACCGTTATACAGATTCCCGCAGGTATTGAGTGGAGGGATGGAAAGAAAGTGCGTTGGTTATTGCCATTGCGGCTTGTCCAGATCGTTATAGAGAGATTTGCAGACAATTGGCGCCTCTTTTATATGATAAGGAACGGCTTGAAGAACTCTCAACGACTAGGGATAAACAACAGATTGTTACAACTTTATTTGGTCAGGATATGAAGATGGGAAAGACTTCTATTGGTGATCTTTCCGTTTGCCAAGAATGGACTTTAGATTATCCAAGTGGTCTTCATGCGCGCCCAGCTTCTCTTTGGGTTGATTTTGCAAAAAAGGCTCAGAGCTCTATCAGAATCCGTCATGGTCAGTATGCTGTTGAAATGAAAAATTTGGTTGGTTTATTGCAGTTAGGAGCAAAAAACGGTGATGTTCTTATTTTTTCGACGGATGCTGTAGAAGGTGTGCAACTGCTTAAAGATGCAATTTCTGTTGCGAAGAAAGTGGGCATAAGTGAAAAATGCATGATGAGAGAAATAGAGTCTCAAACCAAGACTTTTCATGGTTGGTCTCCACGTTCTGGACAAA
Source organism: Bartonella vinsonii subsp. berkhoffii ATCC 51672 (assembly GCF_902825225.1). GTDB lineage: Bacteria > Pseudomonadota > Alphaproteobacteria > Rhizobiales > Rhizobiaceae > Bartonella > Bartonella berkhoffii. The sequence goes on along the minus strand of NZ_CADEAK010000001.1, from coordinate 17,169 downwards.
AAGGTATTTCTGGTGTTGGTGCAAGTTCAGGGTTAGCTCTGGGAAAGATTTTTGTGTTAAAGCAAAATAATATTTCCATAACGGATCAGCCCGTTGATTTTGCAATTGGGACGGCATATCTTGAAAATGCTCTTACAAAAACAAAATATAAAATGGCATCAGTTATTTCTGATATCACAGCGCGTATGGGAGCAGATTCTGCTGCGATTTTTTCTGCACAAATGGTTTTGCTTGAAGATGAAAATCTGATAGCTCAAGCTTGTCGTTTTATAGCAGAAGGTCATGGTATCGCTTGGTCTTGGGATAGAGCGATTCAGCAATTTGTGGATATGTTTTCTCAGGTAGATAATCCTTTGTTAGCGGCGCGTGCTGTTAATTTAGTTGATGTTGGTCGTCGTGTTTTAGGCGAAATAAATCCATCATATAGACCATTCTTTTTAAATGACTTCCCGCGCGGTATTATTCTTGTTACAGATGATCTATCTCCTTCTGATATAGCTCAGCTTGATTGTACAAAAGTGCAAGGTTTAGTAACGGCATGGGGAGGTCCACTGTCTCATACGGCAATTTTAGCACGTACTCTGGATATCCCAATGGTTGTTGCTGCAGGTGCTGATGTTTTGGCAATAGAGAGTGATGTTCAAGCTATTATTGATGGTGATAATGGGTTCATTTATTTTAATCCTTCTCCTGAAGATGTTGAAGATGCTGAAAGGCAGATCAGCATTTTTGCGCAAAAGCATGAGAGTGAGATACGCGTATGTAGATTACCGGTGCAAACGACGGATGGTCAAAAGATTCGTATCATGGCTAATGTCAGCTATACAAATCAGGTTTCTGTTGCGTTGGACTTAGGGGCTGAAGGTATTGGCCTTATGCGTACAGAATTTTTGTTTTTAGAAAGTCCCTATGTTCCAGATGAAGAAGCGCAATTTGATGTGTACCGAGCGATGATGACAGCGGTGGGGGATAAGCCATTGATTATTCGTGCACTCGATATTGGTGGGGATAAACAGGTTGCACATTTACATTTATCTAAAGAGGACAATCCTTTTTTAGGAATTCGGGGGACGCGGCTTTTATTGCGTCGACGTGATCTTTTAGTTCCTCAGTTGCGTGCTTTGTATCGAGTGGCAAAAGAGGGGGGAGATTTATGGCTTCTATTTCCGATGGTTATGTCCGTTTCAGAGGTTTTTGCTATAAAAAAGATCACAGAAGAAATACGTCATGATATTGGTGCACCAAAAGTAAAGATTGGTATTATGATCGAAGTTCCAGCGGCAGCCATTATGGCAGATGTTTTGAGTGCCTATGTAGATTTTTTCTCCATTGGAACGAATGATTTAACGCAGTACACAATGGCGGTTGATAGACAGAATCCTTACCTTGTGTCTGAAGCTGATAGTCTTGATCCAGCGGTTTTGCGTATGATACATCAAACTGTACAAGGTGCAGAAAAACATAATTGTTGGGTTAGTGTGTGTGGTGGTATGGCAGGAAATCCTTTTGCAGCGATGATTTTGACTGGATTGGGGATTAATGAACTGTCTATGATATCCAATGATATTTCTTCAGTAAAAGCATGTTTGCAGACCCATAGTTTTGAAGACATGAAAATTTTAGCAAGAAAAGCATTACAATGTGAAACTGTGCGGGATGTATGTGCTCTTAGCAATGATATAAAGTGATACAGGGAAGTTAAGGGGACGGAGAATTCATTAATCTTGCAATTCGGTAAAGCAAAAGCACATCATCAAGCGTTGTTATTAGAATAAATTTTATTATTCTCACGAAGCACGTTTTCATGTTGGTAACGATTCATGAAGATGCTTATTTTGCTGTTTTCTGGATATAGGTAGTGATAATAGGAGGAGTACTGTCTATCCAGGGAAAAAAGTTGCTTGTTGAAAAAGAGAAAATGTATTTATCCTTAATAAGGATCTCCTCTTATTTTGATAACTAAAGTTATTTTTTGAGTTTTGAATATGAGTTTAAGCTTGCACGTTATTTCTTTCTGGGTATAGTGCGAACCTCTGGAGAGGTGGCCGAGTGGTTGAAGGCGCACGCCTGGAACGCGTGTATATGGGAAACCATATCGAGGGTTCGAATCCCTCTCTCTCCGCCATTTTAAGAATCAATGGGTTCTATAAAAGTTCGGGAATCTTGTGTTCTTTGATTCTTTTAACTTATTTTCCTGTCTATCCCGTATCTTTTTGAAGCTTTTTTTATTGTGTCTATTGCTAGCTGTTTTTTATCTGCTGTTTTGATATAAAGGGATGCCATTTTATCTGTGGTCCACCCAAAGTGTAAATTAACGGAAGTTTTTTCGTATCTCTAGCGCATCATTGAGAGACAAAAGACGCGCCTTCTCTTTACTTGCACAAGGTTCATGGACACGGACAATAAAGATTGATGCAATAAGGCGTGAATTGGGCGCCAAAGGAGAAAGGCGGTACAAATGTCTCTCAAATTTTCATCTTAATATGATGCGTGGATTTCCCGCACATCGCTTACTTTTGTGCGTTGAGAGGCAGCAGTGACAGCCATAGATGTGAGATTATCTTGTATACATGTAGAGTTAGAGTTCACTTCGATATAAAATCTCCAAATTTCCTTGTACTTCATATTGCTTTATCAATGTACTCAATTTCTGCAAATATTTTTCTTGATAGATAGCAATGGCGCGTTGTACTTGCGTTGAGGAGCGGCTCATTCCAATAAAGGCTTCAGATGAGATCGTCATCGACCAATCCTGTGTATATAAAGCAATCTTTTCTGGATTGACCCTAAAGCCATCGCTCATTTCCTGTAAAAAATCAAAATGACAATAATAACGCGAATAGTTAGGGCTCATTTCTTCTAATAATGTCTCATAAGCGGCTAGAAATTCGCTCTGCTTAAAATTGCGATTGTTTTGAATAACCGCCATGACACCATTGGTTTGAAGTTGTTTCGAGACAGTGCAAAGCAATCGAGGGGCGATCCACCCACTGAAACGCCTGCGCCATAATGACAAGATCAAGCTTGCCAATTTTGGGCGATAGACTTTCGGCTTGTCCTTGATACCACTGCACAGTAGGAAATTTTCTCCGCCCCTGCTTAATCATGTCTGACGATATATCGATGGCATGATATTGGTGTTTGTTCCTCAGAAGCTCTACAATTCCCTCTAATGCGATGCCGGTTCCAGCTCCTACATCCACGATGGATAAATGTTTTTTGTCCTTCAAAGGCAGTAGCATGGTTTTCAATAAGGTGAGAGGGTAGCGTGGACGATAGCGATCATAATCATCAGCCAATCCATCAAACTTTTTGCTTTATGATTGAATATTTTGTGTCATCGGATTCCACCTTACAATTGCTGACATAAATAATTAAGATGCTCTCCTTTGTTCCGGTATGTTAAGCATAAATTCCTAAGGAGAGCTAAAGAGGAATGGCTGTTTGTTTCCTTCTCTTTTTCCTTCTATGAGATTGATGCCTTACATTGAAGATGTTATTTTAAGGGTAGAAGAGTGAATGCTAAGGTTGGTGTTTTTAATGAATAAAGTATAAACCTTATGGATGCTATAAAATGCTCATTGGTTTTTTGATGAATCACTAAAAAATCTTGAGATGCCTTTTTGCTTAATCTCACTTTCGTGAGAGGCGAGGGACACAGTATACAACATTTTGCAATTTCTTAAAAATTTTTCATTTCTATTTAAGTAAAGAGGGATGGAAAGCAATCAGACAATCTCACCATATATGGATTGTGTTGCGTTATTTGTGTTCTTCAAAATCCATATGAGTAACAGTTTCTTCTTCATTGGCAAGAGGCATTCTACGACGGCGCAGGGTTTCTACAATTTCTTTTTTAAAAACCATATCTGCTTCGCTTAAACGACAAATACTTAATTCTAATTCAAGAGATAAAGCCAAATCCACACATGATTTAAGCTGTTCTCCAATATCAAAACCGCGTTGATAATCGTCATAAAGACCAACAAGCGTATCGGATAATTCTTTATCGCGTAAAGAGGTCATATTCATGTCTCCACATCACGGTTTTTTCAGTGCAGTTTTAATATATTTTAAACGTCATTTCATTATGATCGCCAAAAGCTTTCATGCATATAGATATCATAGTTTTGCCCATTTGGCGCAAAACATCAACTTTTAAGTCACTATCTGTCAGAAATTTTCTTGTTCCAAGAATTTCAGTTTCCCACTTGTGCATGCATATTGCAATATCTTTATTATAGGACTTATAGTATTGAGAAGACATGATTGGCAAGTAGCTTTTCATTTACGCAGAAGATGTATCATTTTGATAAAAATGCTCTGAAATCTCATCATTGCCAACGAAATTCAAATCAGAGTTATTGATATCCATAACTTGGCGTAATTGATAAATTGCTTTATCGATTAGATTTTGAACTTCATCAACAATGAGGTGTCTATCATTTCCGATCCGCTTTCATTTTTTGTAAAACACCAATTTATTTTACCCATTTCGTATTAATTTTGAGACATTGAGAAACCTTTTTCCTTATGTAATTTTAAAACTCTATCCAAATGTTTTTGACATTGGATAACAGTATTTGGTAAGCTTTCGTGAGTTTTGCCACGGATCATGTTTTGCGGCGTAACTCGAAATAATGCTATGGCGCTACCATCTTTGTGTGGTTGTCATAATTTTCGCTCCTACTTAAATGGATGCGGCAACATCCATTTTGTGGGGTTATGTGTGTAATAACCGCTCATCTTAACGGGCGGTAATAAGAGGTATAATGCAAATATTATAGTATGTCAAATCAATATTTGCATTATTGTGTAATTTAGCAAAAAAAGAAATCGAACCAAAAACAGAACAAGCGAAACGGTTACATTTGATACGAAAAAGTTTACAGCTTCATCGGGATCAGATAGCGGCCCGTTTAGGTATTAATAAAGCAATTTATGATCACGCTGAAAGAGGTACTACCTTTCCCAATGTGGAATTCTTGGCTGCTTTATCACAGAAACTAAAGGTTAACTTAGCTTGGCTAATTACAGGTGAAGGTGAAATGTTTACAGACATGGCAAAGGCGAAAGCGGCGGGTTTTAAACCGCAGGCTATTCCTGCTGGATTGATGAAAAAGCTTGGGCGTTTGGTTTATACAACCTATCATGATGCAAAGATAACACTTCCTGCTGAAGATATAGCAGAATTAGCGGCGGAGCTTTATGGAAAGTTGCAAGAGCTTGTTCAGAATATCAATGATAAGGAAGAAATTGAAGCAACTGTACCACTTTTGAAATTGCATTTAAAACGTCAAATCGAAGCTGAGAAAACACAACCGGAAACTACAAAAGATTAACAGTTCTCTGACATGATTTTTTTGATTTTTTGCTATAAAAACCCAATTTTAAAAAGAGCAGTATTTTACATGTTTTTGAGTTTTTGAAAACACTATCACGCATTTTATCTGCTAAAGAAGATTGAACAATACAAACTTCTCTATAGTATCCATATATTTCATGTAACTATACTATAAAATATCATTTATATCAAAATATATTTTACAATTTATAGCGGTGTATTTTCGCAAATCAATGAAAAATTATTTACCTGTACTCTTGCCATTTTGTTTGTGCGCTTTATCTGAGAATGAGAGATCATTTTATAAGAAGCGGATTATACTGTTCGTAATGGAGATTATAGCATAATTTGCAACATAATTTGCAAGTAGATTGCTTATTTTTTATTTAATTCCCTTTATTAACGGGGGATTTTTTAACATCCAATGTCTTTTCAGAAATTTTAGGACGATGCTGAGAAAACTCTGGAGCGTCGAAGGGGTTTTATTTTGTCTTTTATTGCCTGTTGTGGCGAAGCTGAACTGCGTTTTGGCTTCCAGTATTTTCTATATTGAGGGATTTATCATGAAAAAATATTCAACACAAAATTTGGTTAAAGCGGTTTCGTTGGGAGCTGTTATCGCGACACTTTTATCAAGTGTTTCTCCTATTTTAGCTGCAAATTTTGCAATAACAGGGAGTAAAGTTGAAAGCACAAATGAAACTGGCGTATCTTATTTAAAGGGAAGCCATGGTAGTATGGTCTTCGCTGGTGATGATGATTCCTGTGGTGTGGATAATGCTGTTGGACGTGATGGTAGTGCTCAAGGTACTGATAAGCAAATCACTGTAGAGGCGCAGTATAGTAGATTGATCAATGATCAAGCTTTCTCAAGCGATGGTTATATGGGGGAGCTGACTGATGGTAACTCTAATGTTATGCCTGAAGCTTATGGTGTGTATTCTTTTGCGACGGGTTGTGGAGCTTCTGCAACAGGGAATTATTCGGCAGCATTGAGTGCAGGAGCAACCACAAAGGCTGGTATAGCACAAGCCCTTAGGGTTTCCGCACTTTCCACTAGAGCAGCAGGTGTTACTATGGGCGAGGGATCGGTAGCATCGGGAGAATCAGCAATTGCTATTGGTAAAAATGCAAAAGCCTCTGGTAAAAAGAGCATTGCCATAGGTGAGAGTTCTAAAGCTACGCAGAATGATGCGATTGCGATTGGTTCACATACAGAAGGGAACGAAGCAAATAGTGTTGCTATTGGTAATATAGCATCTGCATCTGGTTACAATAGTGTTGCAATAGGGCTCAAAACCAAGGCAAGTAAGGAGTATATGGTTGCTATTGGTTCGAAAGCTGAAGCGCAAGCTCTTGGTTCTATTGCAATAGGTGGTGGGGAACCTGCAGACAACGGGCAAGAAAGAAAAGTAATAGCGAAAGGCAAAAATTCAATTGCTATAGGTTCCCATACTTATGCTAATGAGGCTCATTCAGTTGCTGTTGGTATAAATGCACAAGTACTTGTTACAGATGGTGTTGCTGTGGGTGGAGGATCTGTTTCTCGTGTTAATAAAGATACTTTTGGTTATGATCCTGCAACAAATGCTACAACAAAAAAGGGCGATCTTGCATGGAAAAGCACTGGAGGTGATTTTAGCATCGGTAATACTAACCAGAATTTAACACGGCAGATTACAAATGTTGCAGCTGGTACTCAAGATACTGATGCTGTCAATGTTGCCCAGCTCAAAGCCATGAGAGATGTCATAGCAGGAGTTTGGAAACTTTCTGTTAACGATGGCGATTCTACAGCTATCAATGCAGGCAATATTGTAGATTTTTCAGTGAAAAATGACAATCAAGCAGTAAAAGACAACTTAAAGATTACCAAAGACAATGGAAACAATATCAAATTTACTTTGAGTGATGAACTTAATTTGACGAGTGTCACTACAGGAGAAAGCATTATGGATGCTTCTGGCTTTAGGTTTATTGGTGATGATGGGCCGAGCATAACTGTTAATGGCATTCATGCTGGTGATAAAACGATCAAAGGAGTAGCAGAAGGAACTGATGATACCGATGCAGTGAATTATGCCCAGTTGAAAGAAATAGGAAATAAAATAGCAGGCGGTGGCCTTGTTAAATGGGACGAAGGGGGAAAGCTTATCACTATTGGTGCTGAAAAAGATGGTACTATAATTGATGTTGCAAACAAATTGGATGTTGCTCGTGCAATTACCGGCGTTGCGAAGGGAAATATTTCTAATGTCTCAACAGATGTCATAAATGGTGAGCAAATTCATTCTATTGGCAACGAAATTGCAAAAATTTTTGGTGGTAAAGTTTCGTTCGATGTTGGTGTTTTTACAGGACCAAAATATAATTTAACTACTATTGATGAAGATGGTGTAGTTTCTCAGCAGGAATATAATGATGTTGGTTGAGCTTTGAGTGGGCTTGATATGAATATCAGGGATGTTAATCAACATTTAGTCCATGCAATGAAGGATATTGCTACCTATTTTGGTGGTGGCGCGGGATATGATGAAAATAAAGAATGGCATGCTCCTACTTTCAAGGTTTATCAAATTGATGCTAATGGAACTTCTTCGAAGCAGTCTTATTATAATGTTGCTGAAGCTTTTGAAGGTGTGAACACTTCTTTCACCAACATTCACAATCAAATTTCTCATATAAAAGAAAATAGTCTTGTTAAATGGGACGAAGGGAAAAAACTTATTACTATTGGTAAGGAAAAAGGTGGTACGAAAATTGATATTAAAGGTAGTGAAGGAGATCGGACTATCGCTGGTGTCGAAGCTGGTACAATTTCTGCCAATTCAACTGAAGCCATTAATGGTAGTCAAATTAATACAATATCTAGGAATATAGCAAAATACTTTGGTGAAGGAGCTAAATTTGAAAATGGCGCTTTTGTAGGACCAAAATATAGTTTATCTGTTGTGTTTGAAGATGGGACGGTAGGAAAGATTAACTGTTATGATGTTGGCACAGCTTTGAATGGACTTGATGCAAATTTCAACAGTGTGAATACGCGCATAACAAATGTAGCTAATGACTTTAGTCAGAAAATAGATGGTCTCTCTAAAAATGTTTTACTTTGGAGTGAAGAGGATAAAGCATTTGTTGCCACGTCACGAACAAGACGGAGAGAAGACAAACAGCAAGCTTAAATTCCTTTTGGATGGAGAGATTGCCGCTAACTCAACGGATGCTATCACAGGTAATCAACTCTATCTCATGAGTACCCAGTTGGCTGCATATTTCGGCGGTGGTGCGGGGCTATAAGGATGGAAAGTGGACCGCTCCTAATTTCACAATTCAATGCTGATGGAAGTGTAGGTGAAAAGAAAAGCTACAATAATGTTGCTGAAGCACTTGGTGGTGTTAATAGCGGTATGGTCAATATAAACAATCGTATTGATGATGTTATCAATAAGGTAGATTCCGATGCTTTAAAGTGGAATAAAAATAAGGGAGTTTATGACGCTAGTCATGATGGTAAGCCAAGTAAAATTATCAATGTAGCTGATGGTAAGTTGAAAAAGTTCAAAAGATGCAGTCAATGGTGAACAACTTTTGCAGGCTAATGAACGTATCACGGGTGTTGAAAAAAATATTCAACATATCGAAAACAAAGTTGATAATATTGAAAATACGGTTGGTGAAATTGCAGATGGGGTTGTTTTTTATGACAAAAATGAAAATGGTAAGAAAGCCAATAAAGTCACTCTAAAAGGTGGTGATGCCAGTGAACCTATTCTGATTGATAATGTAGCTGATGGTAAAATTGAAAAAGGCTCGAAAGAAGCTGTAAATGGTGGGCAGCTCCATGATTATACTAAGCAGCAGATGAAGATCATTCTTGATGAATCGAAGCACTACACGGATCAACGGGTGAACAATATTGTTGTCGATGTGATTGATGATGCTGTAAATCAGGCAAACCACTACACCGATATGAGGTTTGAAGCTTTAAATTATGACATTGAAAATGTGCGTAAAGAGGCAAGACGAGCAGCAGCTATTGGGTTGGCAGTCTCTAACTTACGATACAATGATACACCTGGAAAATTAAGTATTGCATTTGGAAGCGGTTTATGGCGTAGCCAATCTGCTTTTGCTTTTGGTGCTGGTTATACATCTGAAAAAGGAAACATTCGTTCTAATTTATCGGTTACGAGTTCCTGTGGGCATTGGGGTGTCAGTGCAGGACTTAACATGACACTGAATTGATATGGGAACAGTTTTCCTAAATACGTTTTTGCCCTTGCTTTGATGAAGCAGGGGCATTTTTTTTAAAGCTTTAAGTAAGTCTTACCTGAAGGAAATAAGCGCTCTCCTAAAATCAAGAGACGCAAAAATTATACCAATTCCAAAGAGCTTAAAGCGAAAAGCTATGCACTCTTTTTAAGAGAAAAAAGCCAACGTTATTTTCGCCATGAGATATGTTTTTTGATGTTGCCCAGCTTGACTTTCACAAGCTGCCCTCTACTTCCCTTTTAAAGGTGCTGTAGCAATAACAGCTTATATCTTGTTTTATTTTTAGTGCAAAAGCACGGGGACATAAAAAATAAGAAGGCCTTACAACACGAGGGGGCATCTTTTTTGTGTCTTAAATATGTTATTATAAAGAGGGGAATTATGAAAAAATATTCAACACCAAATTTGATTAAAGCTGTTTCATTGGGGACTGTTATAGCCACACTTTGGGCGAGTGTTTCTCCTGTGGTTGCTTCTAATCTTGCGATAACAGGACAATCTGTTCAAAGCACAAATGGTACCAGCGTATCTTATTCAAAGGGTAGTCATGGTAGTGTTGTATTAGCTGGCGATGATAATTACTATGGTGTGTTTAATGTTATTGGCCATGGTGGCAAGAATCAAGGCGCTAATAATCAAATTATTGCAGAAGAACTATATGAAAGCGTTTCTCTGAACAAACATATTTCTGGCCATCGTCCTTTTAACTGGGCAGATCATCAAATTGTTTGGACTGGTGATGGTCTAACCAATAGCGCCGAGAATGGGGGGTATATGGGAGGAGCAACCGGTGGTTTTACAAATGTTATGCCTGAAGCTTTTGGCATTTATTCTTTTGCAACTGGGTGTGGATCTTCCGCAAAGGGGAATTATTCAACAGTATTTGGAGCGGGTGCGACCACAAAGGCGGGTGGTGCACAAGCTTTAGGTCTTTTTGCACTTGCGGGAGGATCAGCAAGTCTTGCTATAGGAGTTGGGTCAAAAACAGTAGCAGGAGGTGCGGTTGCTGTTGGTGGGCTTGCAAAAGCAACAGGCACTGATAGTATTGCATTTGGTAACAAATCACGTGCAGATGAACAAAATGCGATTGCTATGGGGTATGGTGCTCAAGCTCAAGGAAAGCAGTTTGTCGCGATTGGTTCTGATGCAAGAGTGTTTGTGCAAGAGGGGGTTGCTCTTGGGAGAAAATCTGTAGCTGATGCGTCTGCTGGTCTTATCGGTTATAGTCCTTTGAAGCACGGCCCATCAGAGAATGAGGACTACGGGTGGAAAAGTACACTAGCAGCAGTGAGTGTTGGTAATCCTAAAGAAGGACTAACGCGTCAGATTACAGGGGTGGCAGCTGGTAGTAATGATACTGATGCCGTTAATGTTGCGCAGCTAAAAGAATTACAATCATACATAAGCCAAGATTGGCAGTTGTCTCTTGGAGGTAAAAATGCCACGACAGTTGGTGCAACGAGTGTAATAGATTTGTCGGCTGCAAGTGATAAAGTTATAAAAGGTGCTGAAGACAATAATGTAAAATTTGATTTAGCCGAAAATATTACAGTGACAAGTGTCACTGCAGGAAGAAGCGTTTTGAGTGATGATGGCTTTCTATTTACAAATGGAGGTCCAGCAGTAACTTTTGATGGTATTGATGCTGGCAATAAAAAGATTACAGGAGTTGCAGAGGGGACTGAAGATACTGATGCGGTCAATTTTGCACAGCTGAAAGAAATAAAAAGCCAAGTAGCAGAAAATATTCTTGTGAAATGGGATGAAAAGCAAGAGCGGATCACTATTGGTGCTGAAAAGGGTGGTGTCGAAGTCAATGTTGCGAACGATAAAGGCAGAGTGCGCGTTATTTCCGGCATTCAACCTGGGAAAGTTAGCATTGATTCAACAGAAGCAATAAATGGTCATCAGCTTTTCCATCTTACTGAAAATATATCGGATTTTTTTGGTGGTGGCGCAGATGTAATTAATGGTATTCCACCAACTTTTATTATTCAGGATAATGAATATAATAGTGTGGATGAAGCTTTCACGGGTGTGAGTAATTCTATCACGGAGATCACTAATCAAATTACCAATGCAACAAAAAATAGCCTTGTGAAACAGGAAGAAAATGAAGGCACTATCACCATTGGGAAGCAAACAGGTGGTGATTTAATCGATGTTGCAAATAAGAATGGAGATGATCGTAGAGTTTCCGGTGTGAAGGCTGCAGTAAACGCGAATGACGCTGTTAATAAACAACAACTCGATGGTGAAATTGCGGATATAACAGACAGGATTGAGGTCATTAAAGAAGCAAATAACTTTGCGGTTCTCTACGATAAAAATGGTGATGAATCTGTTAATTATAATAGTATCACTTTAGGGGGCGATAAGACCAAAGAACCAGTTGCTCTCCATAATGTTAAAGATGGCGAAATTACCGAAGAATCGCTTGATGCGATCAATGGGAGCCAAATTAATAAAATATCCGGAGAGATAGCAAAATCTTTTGGTGGAGATGCTGCATTTGAGAACGGTCAATTTGTAGGACCAAGATATAATTTATCTACTGTTTCTGCGGATGGTACCGTAAAACAGAAAATCGCTGAAAACGTTGGTGATGCTTTGAGAGAGGTTGATGCGAATGTCAACAATGTGAACAGCCGTGTAACATATGTCACCAATGAATTTGATCAGAAATTTAATAATTTCTCTAAAAATTCTTTATTGTGGAGCGAACAGGAAAAAGCATTTGTTGCACTTCATGGACCAAATGGAGAAAAGACAAACAGCAAAATTAAGTTTCTTGCGGATGGAGACATTTCTAGCGATTCAACCGATGCCGTGAATGGTTCACAGCTTTTCAAAATTGCTAAAAATATATCGAATTATTTTGGTGGCAGTACAGATGTAGTGGCTGGTATCGAACCAACCTTCCTTATTAAGGATCAAATATATCATAATGTTATGGATGCTTTCACTGGTGTGAATATTTCTATTGCAAATCTTGATGGTAAGATTTCTGAAATGAAAAAGGACAATCTTGTGCAACAAGAAGGAGGGGCATCAGGGATTATCACTATTGGTAAGGCAACAGCTGGGACTGAAATCAGTGTTGCAGGTGTTGGTAACGCGCAGCGGACGATTTCTGGTGTGAAAGAAGCAGAAAAAGGCGATGAAGCTGTTAACAAAGCTCAACTTGATAAAAGCATAGAGAAGATTTCTAAAAATATTGAGACAGCAAGTGCAGCGGCGGTTCTTTACGATAAAAATGAAGATGGTATTGTTGATTATAATCGTGTGACCTTAGGAGGTAAGAACAGCATTGGACCAGTAGCTTTGCTTAATGTAAAAGATGGCAGAATTGCTGATGGTTCAACAGATGCCATTACGGGTAATCAACTCTATCGCATGAGCAACCAGCTTGCAGCCTATTTTGGTGGTGGTGCTGGCTATAATAATGGGGAATGGACGGCTCCTAATTTTAGAGTTGCACAACTCAATGCTGATGGTACAACTGTTGAGAAAAGCTATAATAATGTTGCGGATGCGCTTGGTGGTGTTAATAGCAATATGGTAAGCATAAATGATCGTATTGATCATGTCATCAACAAGGTAGATTCCGATGCCTTAAAGTGGAATGATTTGCAGAAAGCTTATGATGCTAAACATGATGGTAAGCCAAGTAAAATTATCAATGTATCTGATGGTAAAATTTTAGAAGGTTCAAAAGATGCGGTCAATGGTGGACAACTTTGGAAGACCAATGAACGTATCGCAGGCGTTGAAAAAAATATTCAGCATATCACAAACAGGGTTGACAATATTTCCAATACGATTACCGATCTTGGTAAAAACGTTGATAATATTGAAAACAGAGTTGATAATATTGAGAACACGGTTAATAATCTTTCTGATGGGGCTGTTAACTATGACAAAACTGCAGACGGAAAGAAAACCAATAAGATCACTCTAAAAGGTGGTGATGCCAGTGAACCTGTTCTGATTGATAATCTTGCTGATGGTCGTATTGAGAAAGGCTCGAAAGAGGCAATTAATGGTGGGCAACTGCATGATTATACTGAGCAGAAGATGAAAATTGTTCTTGATGAATCGAAGCATTACACAGATCAACGGGTGAATAATATCGTTGTCGATGCCATTGATGATGCCGTTGACCAAGCTAAGCAATATACAGATATGAAGTTTAATATTTTGAGTTACGACATTAAGAGTGTACGCAAGGAGGCACGGCAGGCAGCAGCGGTTGGTTTAGCAGTATCTAACTTACGTTACTTCGACGATCCAGGATCTTTGAGTGTTTCATTTGGTAGCGGCGCATGGCGTGGACAATCTGCCTTTGCTTTTGGTGCTGGTTACACATCTGAAAATGGAAAAATCCGCTCTAATCTCTCTGCAACAAGTGCTGGCGGTCATTGGGGAGTAGGTGGTGCAATAACTCTGAAAATAAAATAATAAGAAAACAGGAGCATAACAGAATTTTCGCTCTTGTCTGATAAAGCAAGGGCGAAAATTTTATAAATGACAATTGTACTTAAAGTTAAAATTTCCCAGAAGAATATTTCATAATTTTACTGATAAAAAGCACACTCCAAGATCTGTTGGAGTGTGCTTTTTATGAGCAGAGTTAGGGAAGTTTATTTTCTAGTTATTTTTCTATTGTGCTGTAGCGAGTCTATCACTTTATAAGATTCGTTGTAAAAACGGAGCAAATATCTTCCAAGAGATCATACAACCATTTAAGGTCATTTTATTCTTATAAATGAGAAGCTAAATTAAAACAATATTAACCATTTTTACAAAAAGATTACAATTAATTTTACAAAATAAGAAAGCGACTAATACACGCGTTTTTCGCTTTAAAACTTTTTAGAAAACAAGTCATTTTTCAAAATCAGTATCTTTTATCTCTCAAATACACAAAATGAATCTTCTAAACTTTACAAATTATAAACCTTATATCTGATAAGAGCGTTCAAATATATTTTGCCAGTCTCATACTCTTTAGGTGCGGATGATACATCTAAAAGAGCATTTTTCTTGGTAGAATTAATTTATGGAAGTCAGGAAATTTTGGGGATTTATGTGCATGGATTTCATATAGCATTGAGATGATGCTAAAAAGCCAAAGGTTTTAAGAAAATCTTACACAGCATCACTTTTGTTAAAAAATATTTAAGTTACACATAAACAAGTACAACATTTAACGAGGATGGAAATTCTGAGGTCTCAGAGAAATATTTATGTGATTTTGTTGAAAAAATAACACACTAGAATCCATAATGATAGAATTTATACAACAAAGCCATTTTTTTCTTGCTATTTCATTTGAGATTTCATAACTACGCAAATAGTATATTAGTAAGACTCATTTTGTTTAAAAGACCTCTTGATGGGGTGAGTGATATCAAAAGGGGGGCAGGGGTAATGAATTTAAAGAAAAAAATAACACTAAGCTTCACTGCAGCTTTAATATTCATTTTAGTAGAAAGAAGTTAGAGCTAAAGAAATCAAATTCTACTTAGATTTCAGAGTATCTTACTTTAATATCACAAAGAAATACTCTTTTTTAACAAAAAATTAATTCATTAACGAGTAAAAATCACTTTTTATATTGTTAAAAGCTTAATCATTCTAAAATGAAATGTTTCCAGTATTTGAAAGATAAAGAAACAACCTATCATCCAAACTAGCATTAGACTCTAAACGGATCAATTGCATATTTATTTAAACTCAATTTTTCTACTTAGATCTTCTTAAACATACACAACTCGAGACTTAAAATGACACCCTACCACAAGAACAAAAACCGAATATCTCACTCTCTCTCAAAAAATAACGTAGAAATGTGTCTTTTTCATGTCTTAATTTTTTTCGTTGGAGAATTTTCATGAAAAAATTATATGCCATACAAACAACAATGAGGAATTTAAAGAATTCTCGTTTTTCTTTCGTTAAAGTGATGCTGTTGTTGGCTATAATGATTGCATTCTTATCGAATGTTTTTTCTGTAAATGCTGGAGATGTGCAACCCAAGAATGTTACTGCAAATGAGGGAGATCAGTCTGTTGAAGTTTCTGCATCTACATCTGTAAATGAGCAAGTAACGGCATCTGATCCAATGGATGCTGGTGTGATGAATGTGGATGTGACAGCAAGCGCTGAAGGTTTACAAGCCAATAATATTGATGAGAGAGTTCAATTTAGTGGATTATTTGTACCAGTAAGTGAGCAAGCAACTACATCGGATAATGATCTAACGATATCGCGTGCCGGCGTGATGAATGATATGACAGCAAGCGCTGAAGGTTTACAAGCCAATAATTTTCGTGCGAAAGAAGGAAATTTTAATGTTTTAGCATCTGAAGTTGAACAGGCAATAAACAGATTACCTGTGGCTTTTCAGAGAAGTGCAGGTTTGACCCGTGCTGCACTATACGGTAATTTGGCGGTGGGTGGCGGTGCGTTTGCAGGCGCTAATGGAGCCATAGCGATAGGTCAGCATGGTCGTCCCGGATCGAGCGGAGGTGTAGTATATGAAGCACCACAGACACGTGCTGAGAACTCAATTGCTATAGGTCATTATATTTTTATTCCTGCGGAAGGTCGGTTTGCGGTTGCTATTGGTAACTATGCAGAGGCGAAAAGAGAGGACAGTGTCGCTTTAGGTCATTCTGCAAAGGTTAAGGTTTCTGAAGGTGTCGCTTTGGGTAGTATGTCTATTGCTAACGTTAAAGGTGGCATTGCGGGCTATGATCCTAAGACTGGAAAAGCCTCGTCATCAAGAAGTATAGCATGGCAATCTACAAGTGGTGCAGTTAGTATTGGTAATGATGAGTTCCAGAGAACACGGCAGATTGTAGGGGTTGCAGCAGGGACTGGGGATACTGATGCGGTGAATGTTGCACAGTTAAAAGAATTAAGAGGAATGATAAAACAAGGAGGGGGTTGGGAGCTTTCTGTTGATGGTGCAGATAATACAACTATTAGTTCAGGCGATAAATTAGATTTTTCTGCTGGAAGTGAAAATTTCAGCATTACAAAAGGTGATAAAGACAATAAGTTAAAATTTGATCTAGCTCAGTCCATTGTAGTCGATAAAATACAAGTAGGGGACAATATCTTAGACGTAACTGGCTTAGTGATTGCCAATGGTCCGACAATAACCACTTCTGGTATAGATGCTGGTGGTAAAAAGATCCAGGCAGTTGAGAATGGGGGGATTTCTGAAAACTCCACGGATGCCGTAAATGGTAGTCAACTTTATTCACTGGGCAGTGAGGTTGCAAAGACTTTTGGTGGTGGCGCTGGATATGAAGGTGGCAAATGGACCGCTCCCAAGTTTACGGTTAAGACGGTCAATGAAGATGGTAGTGCGGTTGAAGAGCAGAGTTATGAGACTGTTGCAGCTGCCTTTGCTGGTGTTGGAGATTCATTTGAGAAAGTTAAAGATTCATTTGCGAATATTAAGAATGAAATTACCAAAGAGATTGAAAAAGAAATTACCACTGTTCAAGGTGATGCCTTGTTGTGGAGCGAAAAGGATC